>JACKGU010000001.1 GCA_020631855.1 Candidatus Nomurabacteria bacterium
ACGACTCTCGCCCCGTATTCACAGGAATAATGATGAGTTACTCAGACGGCAAGTTAACTTTAGTTTCGACCGACGGATACAGGTTAAGCGAAAGAATTGTTTCCCTCGAACCGGTTTTAGCAAAAGAGTCACGAGAGTTCAGTGTTGTTATACCTGCGAAAACTCTTGTTGAGGTTGCGAGAACATTCGCTTCCTCAGAAGAGAATATAAAGGTATACGTAGATGAGGACGAAAGTTTATGTATTTTCGAATCCGGAGATACTGTCATATCAACAAGACTCCTCGAAAGCTCTTTTCCTGACTATAAGGCGGCCATTCCTCAAGCCGGAGTAGTAACCGCAAACTTCGCTTCGTCCGATTTACTTGAGGCGGTTAAGCTCACAAGCGTTTTTGTAAAAGGCGGTTCGTCCGGTGCGCTAAAAATTGCAGTTGATCCGGAAACCTCGTTGTTAAGTGTGTCTTCTGCGGAGGCTGAGTTTGGGCACAATGACACTAGTATTCCGGCTGAGATTCAAGGAGAGTCAATAGAACTATTTTTTAACTTCAAGTATTTATTAGACTTTTTAAATAATATTAAATACGAAAAACTTACACTTGTTGCTACTGGCCCTGACTCTGCCTGTGTTTTGAGGTCTGACGAAGACTCTGAATTCATTTATGTAATGGTTCCTTTGCAGCTAAACAGCTAAGTCTCAACGTTTTAAACAAAACTTTAATATTAATAACACATGCAGGCATTTATGGTTGATGTGCAGTTATTTAAAACTGTGCGGGTGGAGCACTGGGGTCTGGCAGATTCTCGTCTGCCGGCTCATTGTTTATATCAGTTTCGATATTTTCTAGGTTTAATCCTTCGCCCGCTTCACTTTCTTGAATGGGGTTAAGTGTGTTTTCATATTCGGTGGCCGCATCTTTACTAACAAAGCTACTTTGATCGCTCGATGCTTTAAGTTCTACAGATCGGTTCATCTGAGGCATTTGAGTCTTTGTAGTTATTCCCGCTTCAGCCTCAGCCTCTCTTCTCATTCTCAGAATTTCTTCAGGGTTGGTAGTTATTAAAGCGTTTTCTGCTGTCGAAGCCTTTATTTTTATAGCAACGTGATTTGCGCCTGCAAAAAATAAACCCTCGCCCTTGTCGGCGGATAAAAGTAGTCTTTTTTCTCCTTCAGAAAGGTAGAAAGTTTCTGCTACTTTATCTATGGCTGCCGGGTGTTGTTTTAATAATATTTGAATAGATGAGTTTGTAACGATGGCTCTTCCATACTCTGAATTTAAAAAGTCCTCAACGTCTTGCGATATGGTTGTCAGTCCAAGGTAGTATTTTCTTGCACGTTTGGCCACTCCATAAATGAACCGCGCGCTGTCCTCATTTTGAAGTAATGACCACGCTTCTTCCACAATAAGTATTCTTTTCTTTAAGTCCTTTTTTATCCTTGTCCATACAAAGTCTAAAATTATGTAGTAGGCAATAGGTCTTAGCACGTCTTCAAGATTTCTGGTTGAGAAAACCGTAAGCTTGCTGTTTAAATTTACAGTCGATTGAGAGTCAAAAATACCTACAAGTGAGCCTTTAATATATTTTTCTAGTCTGTCTGCCATTCCTCGGGCTTCGGGCTCTGCAGCACCCATCAGGACCTTATAAAGATCTTCCATAATAGGAGGTTCTTTATCTCTTTGTGTTGCGGGGTCAGTCGTTATGCCTTTAATTCGATACGTTTCCATAAGGGCCCTGTCCAAAAGAGCCTCCTCTATGGGCGACACTGTGCCTAGCATTAGTTTAAATAAAGTGTGCAAAGAAAGTATTTTTTGACCCAATTCGTTTTCTCCTCCTGTAGAAACTCCTGCCAAGTCAAAAGGGTTTATCTTAGAAGGCGAGCTTGAAGAGAAGCTAATGTAGTTTCCCCCTACAGCGTCAGAAAGCATTCTGTATTCTTCTTCGGGGTCTATGATCATAACTTCGGCCCCAAATATCATTAATCTTAAAGCTTCAAGTTTTACAAAATAAGATTTACCTGCGCCTGATTTTGCAAAAACAACGCTGTTAGCATTTTCTAGCGAAAACCTATCAAAGATTACCAAGGACCCGTTGTGTCTGTTTATTCCATACATTATGCCTTCGTCGGATGTTAGATCTGAAGATGTGAAAGGAAAGGTTGTGGCTAAGCTTGTAGTATCCATGTTTCTGGTTATCATCAGTTTGTCTAAGGCAATAGGCACAGTTGACTGAAAAGCCTCTTCCATTTGTAGAGAGGCTGTTTTGGAAATTAGTAGCAATGAGCCTAAAGTGGCCTCAAGTCTTTTTGTAATGTTATTCAGTTCGTCTAGGCTGTCTGCCGGTATGGTTATATAAAAAGAAAATTGAAAAAATTTTTCTGCCCCTTTTACTAGTTGTTCTTGTAGTCCTTTAGCGTCTTGTAGAGCTATTTCGACTCCTGGATCGTTAAGCCTGCCTTTTTCCTTGTTAGTCATTACGGTGGCTTCCATTTCAGTTATTTTCCTTCGAAGATCGTCTAAAACCCCTTTAGATTCAACAGGGTAGTAGAACATAGAGATATCCAAGGAGTGTTCAAAGTTAATTACCGGAGACATCCAGTTGGCTCCTACAAACCTAGGATATCCTGATACGAAAAGAGTTCTATAGTATTTGTTACCGATTTTTATGCTGCTGAAATCAACCTCTAACGCAGGCGGGGCAATTATATCTTTTACATTTATCATACCGTCTGCTAGCCGTGTTGCGGGGTTCTCTTGGTCTTGTACTTGTTGCACATCTTCCGCCTGAGCTTTATTTTGTTTTTTATTCTTTTTTTTGAATAACATTAATTTTGGCATATTATTCTTCTATAATAGCAGGATTAACGATCGCTGTTTTATAATCTTCTATGTTTGTTCTTATTCTTTGTCCGTGTATTGTGCTCGGATTGTAAATATCAAAATAAAGCTCTACCAGCTCTTGGGTTGTCATTACCGTAGCCTTTACTCCTATTCTGTTAAATTCTGAAATCACATGGGCAACTTTTGGGGTCAGTTCTGTTTTTGCTTTGGTTAGAGCTTTATCTACATTCACAGGGGCTCTTTTTGAATGAAATCCGAAAAGCACAAAAAACCACTCAAAAGGATTAGTTCCTTTTTTAAGATCAACTATTCCGCCGGTAGGAATAACAACATAAAATTTTTTATCTAAAACATCGTTTTTTTCGATAACTTCTTGTACAAACTGCCTATACTGTATTGCTTGAGATTTAAGTAGAGGATCGGAGACTTTTTCCTCGTTTCTCTCCAAACTTTCGAGATACTTTGTAATATCCAGCCTTTTTGATCTTATTACTATTTGAATCGGGAAGGAGAAGGAGTTTAATAGCATGGAGAAAGCAGAGATCATCGCATCTTGCTCGATTTCCGATAGAAGGTCGAAGTTAACAGCGGTTGTTTGTAACACAGAGCATACACTTCCGTTTTTTAAAACCACGAAATCGTCTTTTATTGTCTCTATATCTAAATGTTCTTGAGTTGTCGCTTTAATGTCTGACATATGATGTACTTTTTTTTATTTCGCATTTATGCGAAACTCTACCTTTCAATTTTTATCTGCCCTTTATCAGAATAGGTGGTATTATCTTTCCTGCGACCTCTACTTTAATTATATCAAAGCTGAGGTTAGTTCGTTTAGACTTGTCAGTTTCGATAGTATAAGTACCGTTTAGCAAAGGCGTGGTTATTGCAAACTCTCCAAGAGGGTTTGTTTTTAGTGCTCTTACGGGTTCTTGGGCGTGGTTTTTAATTATCAACACTATATTCTCTAATGCTCGGTTATTTTGGTCAACCACTTTGCCACTAATTATGTTAGGTATAGTGTTGGAAATCCCGCTTTCAATAAATTCAGGGGTTTCGCCGTGAATCACTTTCTCGGTTCTTTCTCTGTCTTCCTCAATAGCTTTTTTAACAAAAGACTTTTCAGTTAGCTCTGTGTATTTTTCCTTAATCTGTGAGTAATTTTTTTCTGTTGCTTCTTTTTCTTTTTCCAGCTTTTGTATAGTTGTAATTTTTTCTGCTTTATCGTTGTCTCCTTTTGAGTTTGCAATGTCCTGTTTTAGCCTTTCTATTTGTATGCTCAGCTCCTTATTTTCTCTCTGTAGTTTAGCTAGAAGATTTTTTATATCTTGCCCTATTTGGATTACGGGTTGAGTATTGTCGACGGGCATTCCAAAAGGACTTTGTGTTGTTGTGATTATTTCGTCATCCGGACCGAATTGTGCGCTGTACCCTGTATTCGTGCTGGTTGTATTGATAGTGCTTGCGTTGTTTGCTTCGTGATTACTCGGGAAAGAGCTTTTTTCTTCGAGCGCGGAATGGTTCATTTGTAAGCTGCCTTGGACATTTGATGTTAGGGGTATCTCTTTTTCTACAGGTTTCGCTGCTACAATATTTTTATATTTTGCATCTCGCTTTATTTGTTCTAAAAGAGCGTTAAGCTGCTTTGTTTTATTTTGCAGTTCTTCATCAATTTCCATTTCTTCTGAGGTCCTTAGGGTTTTTTCGCCTTTTATTGGTAACACTATCTCGCCTTTGCTGGGTACTAGGTTTGTAAAGGCTCTGCCCGAATGTCTGTCGGGCGTGATTGGCGCGGGTTCAAAATACGAGGTGGTGAGAAACTGTGGCTTTTCAGATGGGTTGTATGCGTTGTCAAACTGAGCTTCAGGAATAAGATGTTTTGGTTCTGCCGTTGCTGCTTGTGTTGTTTGTGAGGCGCCGGCGCCTGCCGGCGCCTGACCCCCACTTCCCTCAATAGTTTTCGGTGCTGATCCAAAGCTTAAAGACCCCGCGCCTGGGGCCCCGGCTATGTTTCCGGGAACAGCCGCACTGTATTGGTTACTGTCCAGTCTTTTTTCTTCGGACGGACTGTGAGATTTTTGAAAACCAGCGTCATCTATTACTTTAGCGTGAGCTGCTGGTGCTATAGGTGCAGTAGCCGCAGTTTGTATGCCCGGCCCCATTCTTTTTTGAACATTTCCTCCTGGAGTATAGGGGTTGGCCTTTGAAACAGGAGTTCCGGCAAAAGCTGCTGCTACCTTGTTTATATACACATGTTCTTGAAAATCCAACGGATCGTTGTTTGGGGCCGAGTCTTGGGCGGTAAGAAATTCCTCCAGTTTTCTCCTGCTTGTAGTAGGGGAAAGCGTTATTAGCTCTTGTCTTACAACGTTCAAATTTTCAAAAGTAAACGCTGCCGGAATCTCGGGTGTTTTTTTCCAGATTCTCTGGTTTGGTAAATATATAGACTTAATAAAATTTACAACCCACTGATCCAGCCCTCTATCTTCAATAGGTAAAAAAGCCAAACTTAGCCCAAACAGTACTAAAAAAAGTATAATAGGCCATTTAAATATAGAGTTTACAAAAGCGAATACGCCGTAGGCAATTCCGCCTGACAACGCAAGGTACATGAATTGCCTCATCGTTAGGTCACCAATAATCTTAAATTCCACATCCATTATGTTTTGTGGAAGCGCGTGTTGCTTGTTTGTTGTTTGCGTGTCGTTTAAAGGCATAGTTTATGTGTATTTATTGTATTGTAGGTGTAGCGGAAAAACAAGTTACACAGGTTGCGCGGTTGGTGTTTTTACAACAACCTTTTTTGTTTGCAAATTCTGCAAACATTAGAATTTAGAAAAAGTGTTTTGGTGCCTTTGAAAATTGGTATATTAATCTACCTCTTCTTATCGTCTCCTGCAACCAATGCCTTTACTTTATCCGGAGCTTTGCGTGCGTAATTATAGCCTACTAGGTATATAATTAGGGTTAGGGCACCCTTAGTAAAATATGGCATAGGAATAAGGCCCGTGCTGGATGTTCCCATAATAGTTATTGATGCTACCCTAGTTATTGCTATGGTTGCTTGCCCGGCAAGTATTCCCAGTGCATATCCTGCCATTGTTTTAAACCATCCAACAGTCGCTTTTTCATTTCCAGGAATCGCGCCAAAAACAAAAATAAGAGGGGCTTTTATAACCTCTATCAACATTTTTATATAGAAAATGAACAGCTTTACTTGCACAATAAGGTATAAGATTACAATCATGATTAATATCGTGAAGAGAACAATGAATGCTACCCCTGCGGCTGGGATAAATGCCTGAAATATAAGCATTGCAAGGATAAAGATCTCGAGGCCAAATCCTATGTTGGCAGCAGCCACAACTCCATTTGCCGTTAAGGTATTTGCGCTTGTTGTTTGCGCTATGTCTCTAATAACCCCAACAACCGAGTATTTGGCAACATAGGCCAGGTTTGCAATTGCTGCACCTATTGGGTAGCTAAAGTATATTAGAACAATTGCAAGTATTAATCTTGGTAGTGCATATTGAACCGTAACCGCAACTTGTGCGCTAACTTTTTTCCTATTTATTATCATAACCCCAACTACTATTGAAACGATGGCGAGTACCCCGAATGCAACGTTTCGTGACATTGCCCAAAACTCGTACACTATATCTAGCCAAGGCGATGTGTATTGAAGTCCCGTTTGTTGAGCAAATACCGGACTGATCAAAGGTATGCCCTCCGTTTCTCTTTGTATGAAGTATGCCATGTTAACTGGCATGGGTTCAGTGTTCGCCTCTTGAAAGGCATTTGCTAATCCAAGGAGGCTTCCTTTGCCTCTAGCATCAAAATCTCCCCCATTGCTTGTGGTTGGTTCAGAGAAGTTGTTTCCCAAACCTTCGCAGTATGTAGGGTCTTGGGGTTGACAGTCCTCAGCATCCATTTGAAGATCAACCCCTTGAGCTGAGTATTCGCTTAGAGCGTATCCGCCGCACTGTGTGACCTGGGTAGCGTTTCCGTTAAAAGCTATGCTTGAGGCTCCTGTTAAGCCTGCAGCATACATGCTCCCTACCGTGGGCATTCTAATATCTATTGCAGAGCTTTTACCTACGTTTTCAAATGTGTCAAGTTCGGGGTCACAGTTAGCCGCATATATTGACCTTGATGCGACTGTTCCGAAAAGAACAGTTAAAGTAAGTAAAAAAGAGAGAAGTTTAAAATTTTTTGTGTTTGTAAACTGAGCCATAGTGTTAGTAAAATAATACAAGTTTATTTTAAGAAAAGCAATTTCATTATAGAATAAACTAATGGCAAGTTCGAACCCATTTTATGTTGGTTATCATCCTGACGACAAACCGACTCAAATAAAACCCAAGAACATACTGCAGGGCGCAGATCCCCAAAAAGCACTTGATAGTCTGTTAAATACCGGTTTGCTGGACCAAGCTCTGCAAGACATAGACGTGCCGAGATATGTTAAGGAAAAAATAAAGAATGATTTCCTCTCCTCTTTAGCGGTGCAGATAAAAGACAGCTCTGTTTCAGCGGCCGATCTTGCTTTACTGCCCCCTGAAGCCCTTCAAGACATGCAAGGGTCTTTTGGTATAAAAATAAGCCTCAACCCGCTAGATTGGAAAGATGACCCTGTCAAGCAGTTGAAGAAAACACTTAGCAGTTGGGTAAAGGCTGCCTATGACCCGGACGATTTCCGTACTACTACAATGATGAAGGTCGCTCAGTCTGTTTACGGGAACTCAAAGCCCTATACTAGAACAAGTTCTGGGGCTTCGAGAAGGTACATAATAAGTGATATCTCCGATAGACTAGCTGATTTGCAGCATAAAATAGATGAGTCTGCAATTTCATCGGCCGCTCTTAGAGATTCTGCAAGAGCCGGGAGAAATAGAGAAATGCAAGCGGCGGTAGCGGCAGGAGACCCTAACCCGTTAAAAATAGTTGGCTATGTAACGAAAACGGAACGGAAGTCAATTACTGTAAAAGACGCCTCAGGCGCAGATGTAACCATAAGTGCTGATAAAGTCTCGGATCCTTACTCGGACGTTGTTCAAAGTTATATCTCTTTTTTACAAAGCTCTTCTAGCGGAACTTCGAAAAGAGAAGGCGGGATGGATGGTTTGATCTCATCGGGTGTTGGTGCAATATTATCCGAAATTGATGTCGATATTGAAGGTTTAAGCTTAGCCCCAGGAGTTACAGACTATTCGGATAAAGTAAGGGCTCTGATAGATACAAGATTTGCGGGACAGCCCGCCGCTGTGCGCGATACTTATGTTTCGCAAATATTATCTCTTCACTCTCAGCAAGAGCTGGCAAAGTCGATGTACGGCTTTAATGAGTTTTTATCTAATGCCAACCCCGCTAAGAGTTTGGGTATTTCTGCCGCGCTTGACCAGTATATGGCAGTGGGAAGATCGCAGCGGCAGGCTTTGGCAGCAGACCCTGCTTTTATGGCTCGTTTTACAAATTATTCTGCCGAGGCTGCAAAGGCCAGAACAGCTCTGGAAAATTTTAAGTTAAGCCCTGAATATCTTCGCGATCCGGATAAATACAAAGGTATAGTTAAATCCTTCGAGAGAAACTTTAAACAGCTTGACTCACGGGTGGCGCCTTTAGTCACGGCTTTCCAAGCTAACCCTTCTGTTAACTCGGCCCGCGCACTCGCGACTGCGTCTAAAAGAATCACTGCAGTAGGTCTAACTGCCCCTATTGCCGGAGGAGATCATCTTCAGCGCGCCCCTTTAAGAAAACTTTACAGGCAGATGTATGAAGATCACCTAAGGCCGCAAGGTCCGGGTATTATAAATTCCGGCTTACTTCAAAGAAGCCTTGGATTAGGAGTTTTATTTAATGAGGCGGAAAAAATACGAAACGAGAACTGGGCGGAGGACGTGCTCCAGCTTCTTGAGGGAGGAAAGCTAACCGATACTTTTGTTTGGATGCGTGTAAAAAATACTTTTCCTTATGTTTTCCCAAGTTATTGGGTAGGAAGAGTTTTAGACAAAGTCCAGTATTTCGGGCTTGTTATTGACGAGAGCTCGATAGAAAAGACTACGACAACCCTTTTTGGAATTAGGAGATTTTACAAAGATTTGCTTGAGAACTCGGACGGAGGGGGCGTTCTTGGATTTTTATTTGTAAACAAAGTAAAAGTTGAAGCCACAGGTTTCTTTGGAGATATAGTAAAACTTAATTTGACCGGAGGTGCCCACATGAACGGCGCCCTAGCCATGTCTAAATGGCTAATCAGCAATGCGGGGTCGGCAAACATTTCTGACATTGACGACATGGTTAAAGGCATGCTTACCAACTTTAGATTTCATTATCTTGCCGACGGTAGCATTAACATAGCCAACACAAAGTCCGCACTTACGGACTTTTTATTAAGGGACCCAAAATATAAGAATCTTTTGCCTACTTTATTTAAAGACGGTGCTGATCTTGACGATTTTTTGGGAAAATTTATTGTTTTCAAACAATATGTAGATGCAAAGCTCGCTAAGTACCTCGGGATATCGATAGACATGCTAGATCAAGGTCTAGGTCTCGAGTTCGTTGTTTTTCAAGAGCTGCATAAGTTTAACTTAAGCAATGATACCAGAGGCAAGCTCGCTGTTAAGTTAATGGGGCCGCTTCAGAAAATAGCCTTAAAACTTAACATTTTACAAACAAACATATTAAACAAATTTCCAATTACCAGACTTATTTTTGGTGGCCAGAACGCTTTACTAGGATTATTGTTGGGTGGAACTTATGCGCTTAAATCTAATGTAGCCGCCTTCATCAAGAGCGGTCTTGCAAAGCTTTTTGGAAAGTTTGGCGGCGGGGCAGTGTCGGGTTTTTTTGCCTGGCTCGGGCCTTTAGGGGCCATGCTAGGGAAATTTGCGGATAAGTTACTAACGATTTTAATTAGAAAAGGATTGGATATGTTAGAAGGCCTCACTAAGGCCATTATTCACTTGGACATATCTTACTTTACAAAATCTTATAGCAAGTTTGTTGATAACACAACTAAAATAATAGTTTACCTTTTAGCTATACCCCTTTTGCTGATGTTTTTATTTGCAGCCATGATTAATACTGTATTTAATTCCTCGACTCCTCCAACAAGTCAGGCCGCGGTCGGACAGAGCACTCCTTTAACAGGAGGCTGTTTTGGTTCTGGCTGCGGTTCAGGAACCGGGAGTACCTATGAGTGTGGTATTTCTAAAACCACTGGTAACACGTGTATTTTTAAAGATGGCAATTACAGTGTTATGAATGGTTCTTTAAACATAGGCGCTGATTCTGGGCACGGCTCAAATAGTTATTGGGACTGGCTTGTTGCGAAAAAAGTAATAGGATCGGGCCAAAAGTGTTCTTTTACACTACCGATGCTCATTACTGACGGAATTGGGCCCACGCGAATCACAGATAGCGGCTCAATCCCTGGCAGTTTTTATTGCAGAGGTGACGGCACTACCACAGAATCCCCATTGTATGGGTATGCTGTGGACTATTATACAGCCCCGAATTGCGGGTCGGTCTTTGCGCCTCCCATTAACGGCAACTCTGTGACTTGGAACCTAACCCCGTACCCCACACTTACAGGCGCGGGAGATGCCGTCTTTTTAACTACTACCCAGGGGGGAACTACATACAGATTAACCCTTCTTCATGTAGTGAATATAGTGTCTGCAACATCTGTTGATACAGGAGATTTTATTGCAGATATGTATAATTGGCAGGTTTCAGGAAGTGACAACTCTCATATACATGTTGAGTATGCAGAGGTGACTGGAGGGGCAGTAACGGTTATGGCATTAGACGATCCTTCAACCGGGTCTCCGGCGTTTTGCAGGTAAGTTAATTTAACAAAAGAAAGGTTGCTATGATAGAAAAAATAAAGGCTTTTTACTATAGACACAAAATAACGATCTGGGTCGCAGGAGGGGTTGCTACGATTGTTTTTCTCATCATTGTAGATAATCTAGTAGCAAATCTTTCAACACAAAGACCTAGTGTTGAGCCTGTCTACAATACAAAACAGCAAGATGTAAAAATATTAAAAATATTTCCTCCTGATGGGGCCAAGGTTTCTTCGCCGAGCAATTTTGAAGTCATCTCAGTCACTCTTTCTGCGCCAATAAAAAAAGGATCCTTGGTTATAAAAATTAATCCTTACATAGGATATACAATTTCCTATAGCGACGAAAATCCATCTATCTTGACCATTGTACCCAAAGGCCAGGGCTGGGCTCCCAACGTGACCTATACTATTGACTTCTTGCACGCGTTGGACGACTCCGGAAAGAAGGTTTATTTAAACTATCCTTATGTGTTTTTAAACACACCTCCTGATCCCGCAAGCATAGTCTTTCCTTTTTAATCTAAAAATTCCTGACGCAATGTGCGTCGTGTCGTCGTGAGGTTATAGAATACCGCAACCTTTCTTTAAAGAAACTAAAGTTTAAGGTTGTGTATGATTCTATTTAGTGCGGTTGAAAAGATCCCAGGCTATTACTGACAGCCCGGGAGCCCTCTTATGATAAGATTGCCGTTTGTATCGGTAAATATTCCGCATATTCCGGCAATTACATCGTCAAAAAAATTCATGCTTGCTTGCAGGCCTGTAACATTCATTATAAGGCGTAGTACAACAAACGATCCTATTATCATTAAAAACCCTATTACAGCCTGAGTTCCCGAGAGATTTGCCCCCATTATGCCTTTCGGATCTCCTTGAGCAGTAATGTACTTATAAGCTGTAATAATAACCATCATTGAAAAAACTGCCCCGGATGCGTAAAGAAGTATATAAACGACTCTAATTATTGGGCACATAAGTTGAGTGAACTCCGGCGCATCAACAGAGGTTAGTTGGTCGCAACCAAGCCCGGCAACCCCTGTTACTGCGTATGTTCTTTGAGGAGCAATCAGCAGCATTGTTAATAGAGAACCAAAAATGACTATTTTTTTAAAAAGTTGGCGTTGCATTTTGTAGATCTCCTCCTATTCCAACAATATTTAGCAGTATTATTCTTATAAGTAAAACGGCAAAGGTTAGCAAAAGACCTAGCAAAGAATAATAAAAAGATTTCATTGCGGTCGCGTATTTTTTTGGGTCCGCAAGACTAGTGATAACCCTTATGCCGGAAAATCCAATGAAAATTATTGATAGAGATATTCCTACCCCGATCATAACATTCAGTATAAGTCCCAGAACGTCACCTATCGAGTTGAAATTGGATCCGGTTAGTCCCGAGGCACTGCCGTTTATTTTTTGTAAATAATAAAACATATTTTTCACACACCAACACGGCCCTGCCTTTCTTGGCAGGGCTGTGCCAGTTTAACCCCTAGCTCAAACATTAGAATGGGGTGATTCCGCTTATACCGCTGTTTGTACCACTTATTCCTACAACATTCTGTGCGATTATCTTTATTGTGATCGCGCCGACTACTATCAAAAATCCTATAAGTGCGTTTGTAAGAGCCGTTCTAGCAGAGGCCGCTTTTTTTGTATCCCCTTTTGCTGTGATATGTTCTATACCCGCAATGCCCAAGAAGATAACTGTTAGAGCAATGCCGACTCCTATAACTAAGTTCATGACAACGCCAAATATAGCCGCCAGAGTACCCGCGGTTGCTATTGGTGATCCTGAAAACGGGTCAACGACAGTAACAGGAACGCTAGTTTGTGCATGAGCTGTCTTTAACATTTTTTCTACTAACATTTACTGCACCTCCTTTATAAAAAAACCTGAAAAGTAACATTTTACTAACTGTAATATTATATCAGATGAACTGGATTGTTAGTATTGTATTTAGAAATCAACTTAATACTTGCAGGATATGTATTATTAACACTTGTTATATATGGCTTGTGGTATGGTTTGCTGGAGATCGTTTGTGTTACTATATAAGCAGTAAATATTTTTCATAGTTGCCTTTTGCTAAATTACAAAGTTACAAAAAGCAAAGCAGCTCTGATGGAGTAGTCTTAGCGCTGGTACAGGGGGCACCCTATACAAGACAAAAATTATCATGTCGTTCTTTTTAGCACTGCTTGTTATATTGGTAATACTTATAGTCCCTTTTTTAAAAGTTATACCCGAAGGTTATCACGGCGTAGTTCTTTTTTTGGGGAAATATAACAGAACACTTAACCCCGGCTTAAATTTTGTACTTTTTCCCCTCGAACAAGTTATAAAGGTCGACATAAGAGAGCAGGTTATGGACATTCCTACTCAGGAGGCTATAACCAAAGATAATGTTTCCTGCATGGTAGATGGGATAGTACGCTTTAAGGTTTTAAATCCTTCGACAGCTATATTTAAAGTTCAAAACTATCAAAGTCAAATATCGGCCAAAGCTCAGACAGCCCTAAGGGACGTTATAGGCAGCATTACTTTAGACGAGGTACTTACAAAAAGAGCAGAAATCGCAGAACATATAAAGGGTATTGTTGACACGGCAGCCGAACAGTGGGGTGTGGATATATCGGCAATTGAGATGCAAAATATTGAGATTCCTGCAGATATGAAAAGAGCTATGGCTCAACAAGCCGAGGCCGAAAGGGATAAAAAAGCTAGAATCATTAAAGCTCAGGGAGAGAAAGAAGCCGCAGTGCAGTTGGCTGAAGCCGCGCAGGTTTTATCGGGAGCAAAAGGTGCTTTGGAGCTTCGAACACTGCAAACTCTAAAGGAAATTTCAGCAGATCCTTCTGAGAAGATAATAATGACTATACCCAATTCGTTTTTCGAGGTGTTAAATCCACGAAAATAGTTATTAGATGAATAGAGGTAAGATCCAGATAGCTTTTAATTATACCTTCAACGATTTTGCTAAGGTAATTCGCTATATTCCAAAAAACCCAAACATTATTTTGGAAGCTGGAACACCGCTAATAAAGTACGAAGGAATAAAAGTTATATCCAAAATGCGCTCGCTGTGGTCAGGAGAGATCTGTGCTGACATGAAGATAGCCGATGGCGCTCATGAAGAAGTGCTCATGGCCAAACAAGCCGGTGCAACTAGTGTTACTGTTCTGGGCAATTCATCTGTTGAAACTTTAAAAATATTTGTCGATAGCTGTACAAAACTGAATATAACCTCAATTGTTGATATGATTTCTAACGAAAAGCCCCTTAAGACTTTGTGGAAAGCGAATGTGGTTCCCGAAATGGTTTACATCCATCGTGGGAGAGATGAAGAGAATTCTTTTGGGAAAATCTTGCAGTACAAAGACATCTCAATGTTGAAAGGTAAGTGGGATCTTAAGGCCGGCGCGGCAGGAGGAATGGATAAGAGAGAGCTACAGTCGGCTATTTTTAACAGCGCTGATGTTGTTGTTGTAAACATCGTCCGGCCGTCGGATAGTTGGAAAGGTATAGTTTTTGATAGCCAGTTCCGAACCAACCTAGAAGATTTCTTGCGCTTTGTAGCATAGCGGTAAAGTATTTTAGATAGGGTAGTCTTAGTTTGCACAACCTCGCCTAACCTTAAGTAGAAACTAAAGAGCCCCCAGACCTATAAATGCTATAATAGTTGATATGCAACGTCCTGCCATTCATGCTCGAAAGTTATTTTTAATATTGTTGCCTTTTTTACTTCTAACTACCGTTTTGTCTTATAGCGCCTTCGCCGACTCCTGCAAAAACATTGAAGATTTAGATGACAGAGAGAAGTGTTACGCAAAAGAGTACGAATCAACTGAAAAGAAGCTGCAGGATGTACGAGAGCAGAAAGATAGCGTATCAAAAAAGATTAGCGACTTGTCCTCTGCGCTGACTGTAAAAAATGAAGAAATTGTTGAATTGCAGAATGAAATTGCTGCGATGAACAGCGTGTTGAATCAGATAAACCAGACTTTAGAAGATAAAAATCTGCAGATGGCAAAAAAAATCGAGTTGCGTAACGGCATGTTGCGTACTTTCGCTAAAAAAGGCAACCTCTCAACCACTGATTTTGAATTAATTTTTGGTACCGCGGCTGTTTCTGAAAATCTTACCGGGTTTCAATATGCAACGCTTAATTATATTTTTGAAAAATCCTTGAACTCAGATGCTATAAGGACCATTAAGGTTCTTCAGACCGAGATTCAAAATTTTGAGCGCGATAAAAAAGAGGCAGAAGATTTGAAGCTTGAGCTTGAGTCAGCGCAATCTAATTTGTTGGTTTTAAAAAATAGCCTTTCATCAGAGAAAGCAAGCGCCGAGGGACAGTACAGCGAGTTAAGCGATAAAGAAAAATCTTACAGTCAGAAACTGTCGGATATTTCTGCAAAACAACAGGAAATATTAAATTTAAAGGCGGGAGGAGACAACGGGACAGTAGGAGACTATGATTCTCCAAGCTGGAAGGTGCCGGAACCTCCTTTTAGCCCCGCCTTTGGTGCGTTTAGCTATGGTGCTTACACCCACTATAAAGGCATGAGTCAGTACGGAGCGAAAGGAAGAGCTGAAGCGGGCCAAGATTATAAAGATATTATTAAGTTTTATTACAAACAAGACGTAAAAGAGAAGGATGATTTTCCAAGCAAAATCTGTGTTCAAGGCTACGGTGATTTAGATTTTCAATACTATTTATACGGCTTGGCCGAAATGCCCAGCGATTGGCCGGAAGATGCCCTAAAAGCCCAGGCAATAGCCGCAAGAACCTATGCTTATAGATATTGGAAAAGCGGGCAGTGTATTTGTACTACGCAAAGCTGCCAAGTATTTTTAAAAAGTAAGGCTGACAACGTTCCGTCTCGCTGGAAAGAGGCCGTTGATGACACAAAGAAGAAAATTATTGACGGCGATACTACCGCTATGTACGCATCAACCTCCGGAGGTTACGTTGAACCCGGAGGATGGGACACTTCCGGCAGTTGGCCGGGAGGGGCCTATGAAAAAAAGGCCAAATCTCCTTGGTTTTACTGGGCCTGGTATTCTCAGAATTATAGATTTGATTCTAGTACATGCGGAAGGTCGCATCCATGGTTAACCGAGAAAGAAATGGCCGATATACTAAATTCGTGGGTAGTTTGGGACAAAGGCAGCAACAGCGACAGAGATAGAATATCCCCTGTAACAACAGGTTGTTGGGGAGGAAACCCTTACTCATTAGATCAAATGGCAAGTAAGGCCGATGACTACGGCACCAAGTATAGCAAGATAAATAGCGTAGATGTTACTGTTGGAAATAACGGTGTGACAACACAAGTTAAATTTAGTACTGACAAAGGCAACGTCACAATCTCCGGTGATGTTTTTAAAACCGTCTTTAATCTTAGAGCTCCCGGATATATTTCTTTAAGAAGCAGGCTTTATGACCTACAAAGAGAGTAGCATAACTTGAGAAGAGTTTTTTGAACTATAGTTCAGGCTTAGGTCGACAGGCGCATATGCGTTATTTTTTTTTGCTGTTAGATTAGTGCCGCCAGTGTTACCAGCTGCTGCACGAATTCTAAAGAAGTCCGCGCACACTTAGCAACGGTATAGGGGATCTATTGGTACAAAACTTAGAACCTCACATTTATTCTTTGACGTTCTTTACTGCAGACTGGAAGCCTGCTCGTGTCTTAGCGGTTCTTAAATTGTTAACCCCAAAAGAGACTGAATTGCTAGCCTGATTATTACTATAAATCCAAGCAGCGCTATAGTTCCAAGAACAGCAGCTACAAAGCCCTCTCTAGCGTCTTTTACTTTTGCGGGATCTCCTTGGCTGGTCATGGTTTTATATCCATTTATTAGTATCATCGGCAAGCTGAAAAAACCAAGAGCCGCAGGAATCATAAGTGACATAAGAGATGTCAGCAAAGTTTCAAAGTTTATCAAAGGCCCTGTGTATTCTCTTCTTGGCGGGGCGGGTATGCAGGTAATGTTCCGAACGCATTGACCGCTGGTGTTGCAAGTTTCATTTGCTGCGCAGCCACCATAACCGCATGTATTTATGTACGCTGGGTCATATGTACATTCGCCCGAGGGTAAGATACCTGTCGGTATCCCGCATATATCAGTAAATCCGTTTCCATCTCCATCGACGTCCAAGACGCATCCAGGTCTAGGAGGAACACCTGTGTACCCGCAGTATTCCCCAGTAGTGCAGGCAACTTTGACTGGTCCGCACAGGTCACGCCCATTGTGGTTTGCAATGAAAGTTGCGTCGCATGCAGGTGCAGTAGATGCAAGGTAACATGTTGTTGGAGCGCTGAAAGGCTGACTAAGGTTTATCGAAAACCTTGCCGCCTCAACAACGTTGCTGTCATTGGAAACCCAATTGTAGTTTCCTGCTACTTCAACGAGGTTTACTTGAACAATCACTTGGCTAGTGGCGGGGTCAGATATTTCTACTCCTGTACCAAAAAGCCGAGTTGAACTTGATGGCTCACAGCCCGGGCCAGAAATCGCGCCGTCCTCTTGGCATTGGAATACATAACCTGAACTATCCGCTGGCCATTCAATCTCGTTCGATACCCCTATTCTTACACCGTTCTGATCGTACACATGCAAGTTAAAACGTACCGTGTCTACATGGACAAAAGAGTAATAGCCTGATGGGTCTGTAGAAGCAGGTATTTTAGGGTTTATTGTTACCGTGGCGTTTACTATACTATTCAAAGCCATGCTACCGCAGTTGGCAACTTCAGAGGAGAAAGAATCCATTAAAAATTCGTAGTTCGTTGGTTCATGTGTTCCTTCTGCATGCGCAGTTTTCACAAATGCTCTCGTTAAAACATCGTTGTCGATAGGGATACCCACTGCAGACACTGCCCAGATTACTCCTGCAACAAAGGTATAAAAGAATATTATTTTGATTCTGTTCATTATTGTTATCTTTATAACTGTGGGTACATTACAAGTGTAACATGGGCAGAAAAGGCTTTCAACTTTTATCTTCTATGTTAGGCCGAATAGGTTTTACACGCAAACTGATCATAATTACAGAATTGTTTCATCTGTTGCTAAGCCATGCTTGGCACTGTAGGAAATATTTTTTTCTAAAAATTAACCACCTTTTACATGTATTCTAAATGGAATTCTTTTTACATGATGTTACAATAAGCCTATGCAAGTATTTTTGAATACAGATGGGGGAGCTAGGGGTAATCCGGGGCATGGGGCCGCAGGAATAGTTATTTTTGAAAACGACGCTGTTAAGCACACAAGAAAAAAATATTTGGGAATTTGCACTAACAATGAGGCTGAGTATTTAGCCCTGATTTTAGGTTTGGAAGAGGCTATTAAACATGGGTATAAAAATATTGTCTGCAGATTAGACAGCGAGCTAGTAGTAAAACAGCTCACAGGAGTTTATAAAGTTAAAACCCCTCACATAAAAATTTTACATGACAAAGCAGCCACTCTAGTAAAGAAGTTTTCTACAGTAATTTTCACTCATGTCCCGAGATCTCAAAACAGCGGTGCCGATTCTTTGGTGAACGAGGCGATTGACGAGTATTTGTCGTCAGAAGTTCGGAAAAGTTATTAGCTTTTGCTTATGTCTTACAGACTACCAAGAAACGCAACCGCGCTTGAACAGGCGATCATAAACGAGTTAAAATATAGAGCTGTTTTTAATGCTAGCCTTACATATTATCAGCTCTGGAATTCACTATTTTTATTACATCCTATAAATGAGAGCCAGCAGAAAGAATTTACGCTGGAAAACTTTAACAAGGTGTTAAAGAAGTTAAAACAGAGCAAGTACATAAATCGCACAACTACGGGAAATTACTATATTCAGACAAAAAAACCATTCAAGTGGGGGCACAGGGCAAACTACGCTCAAGAATATTTAAATAGTTTAGGCCCAGTTGTTAAAGTCTTGTCACATATAGGCTGGATCAAGCTGCTCGCCGTTTCTGGATCTGTTGCTGCATACAGTGCCAAAAAAAACGATGATGTAGATTTATTTATAGTCACAGAAAAAAAACGCTTGTGGCTCACCCGTTTGTTCGTTGTTTTATTATTAAAGACTCTGCGGTCCTATAGGACAGATAAGAATTCCGCAAACAAAATCTGCCCAAACATTTTTTTAGATGAAGGTGCTCTAACTTGGCCCACAGAGAGACAAAATATCTATGTTGGACATGAGATTATTTTGTTAAGGCCTTTAATAAATCGCGATAATACGTATTTTAAATTTTTGGATGCAAATTCCTGGATAAAAGGTTTTTTCTGCACTTTTTGTTACGCCTCGGAAAAGACCTACAAATCCATTTATAAGCCTGGCAGCAAGCTAGTAGATTTACTGGAAGATTTTGTAAAAATGGTCCAGCTTAGGTATATGAAACAAAAAATAACCTCGGAAATAATACAAGACCGGCTCTTGCATTTTAACAAACACGACCACACCTCAAAAATTATTAATGAATTTGAAAAAAATTAATTAATTTATAATTTCGTTACTCAAACCTACCTACGCAAGATAGTAGATGTAGTTTACCCAACATGTTGAGCTCTGCAAGGCAAAGAAATTACAGCAAGCCACCTGCGTAAGCTGGTGATAGTTGATAATTTCGTTACTCAAACCTATTTATGCAACAGAACTTCAGTTTTTAACTTACAATCGAACGAGCACGTCTTTATTAGTAACGAGAGGCTGTAGATTTAGCTCGCAGCCCTTGATTTTGTTGTAAAACCTTTTTTAGTTGTTTTTTATGCCTTCATTGCTTTTTCTAAAGGTTGTGTATAAAAAAGAAGCACCTCCTTTTGGAGGTGCTTTTGGGCCGGTTACGCTACAAACATATTAGCATTTTTTATTTACTGCGATAAGACTTCAATTCTCAGTTCACAGATGAAAGCACATGTGTGTGGTATTAAAAAAGATGCTGCGGACATAAGTCCGCAGCATCCTCATTTTCCAGCGGTAAGGTCGCTGGCATTGTCCGCGGGTTAAACGGAAATGATCTACATCATTCCCGGCATTCCACCCATTCCGCCCATTCCACCGGCGCTCGAGTTCTCGTCTTTTTCTTGTGGAGCATCTGTTACTAAGCACTCAGTAGTTAGAATCATGGTTGCAACAGATACGGCATTTTGAATTGCGCTTCTCGTTACTTTTGCAGGATCCGTTATTCCTTCTTCTATCATATCGACGTACTTCATTGTCATTACGTTAAATCCCATGTTTGAATTTTTCTTCTCGGTTGCAAGCCTTTCAATCTCACCTATTATTCGTCCTGCATCAACTCCTGCGTTTGAAACAATAAGCCTTACCGGTTTTTCAAGAGCGTTATATAAAGTTTTTGCTCCGACTTCCTCATCTTCTTCAAGCTTCATATCTAATAAAGCTTTTCTAATCTTAAGCAAGGTTACTCCGCCTCCGGGAACAATCCCTTCCTCTATTGCTGCTTTGGTTGCATTTACGGCATCTTCAACGCGTAATTTCTTTTCTTTAAGTTCGGTTTCTGAAGCCGCGCCAACTTTAATAACAGCCACGCCTCCGGTTAGTTTAGCTAATCTCTCTTGTAGTTTTTCTTTGTCGTAGTCAGAAGTGGTATTTTTTATTTGGCTTTCTATCTGCTGGACCCTTTCTTTTATAGCTACTTCGTTTCCTGTACCGCCGACTATTGTGGTTTCATCTTTTGTTGCAAATACTCTTTCTGCTCTTCCCAAATCCTCGACTGTTACTGAATCCAGCTTTCTTCCCATATCTTGGCTAATCATTGTGGCTCCGGTTAAAGCAGCAATATCCTCAAGCATTGCTTTTCTTCTGTCACCAAATCCGGGGGCTTTGACAGCAAGTGCGTTAAAGGTGCCTCTAATTTTGTTTACGACTAAAGTTGCTAAAGCTTCTCCGTCGATATCATCTGCGATTATAACCAGATTTTTCGAAACTTTTACAAAGTTCTCAAGCATTGGTAGCAAGTCTTGCATACTTGAAACTTTTGCATCAGTAACAAGAAGATACGCATCGTTTATTTCAGCGGTCATCTTATCTGTATCAGTAACAAAATATGGAGATGCATAGCCTTTATCAAACTGCATTCCTTCTTTGTGATCTAGCTCCATTTCGAATCCTTTTGATTCTTCAACTGTGATAACACCGTTGTCTCCAACTTTATCCATTGCGTCGGCAATTAAGTTTCCTATCTCAGAACTTTGTGCTGAGATTGTTGCAACCTGGGCTTTTTCTTCTTTTGTTGTTATTTTCTTTGCTAAAGAGGCTATTTCTTTAACTACAACATCTGTAGCCTTTTCAAGGCCTTTTCTCAGAATCATTGGATTTGCGCCTGCAGAAACATTTCTAATACCTTCTTCAACTAAAGCTTGAGCAATTACTGTAGCTGTTGTAGTGCCATCTCCCGCTATGTCGTTTGTTTTTGAAGAAGCCTCTTTTACTAATTGGGCTCCCATATTTTCAAACTTGTCCTGAAGTTCTATCTCTTTTGCTACTGTTACTCCATCGTGAACAACCTGAGGGGACCCCCAGCTTTTATCCAACGCTACGTTTCTACCTTTTGGGCCAAGAGTTGTAGCTACAGCTTGCGCCAAAGCATCTACTCCTGCCTTTAGTTTTGTTCGGGCATCATTCCCGTAAATTATTTGTTTTGCTGACATATTGTCCTCCTAATTTATATACTCTTTTAACTTTTTATTACTCGACCACGGCGAGAACGTCATCCTGCTTTACTAGGAGATGTTCTTTACCGTTTACTTTTACTTCAGTACCGCCCCATTTCTTGTACATTACTATAGCTCCAACTTCGACCTCCATTTTTATTAGATCTCCGTTTTCTCCTCTTTTTCCTGCTCCTGCTGCTATAACTCTGCCTTTTTGTGGCTTTTCTTTTGCTGTGTCAGGAATAACAATACCTGAGGGAGTTGTAGTCTCTTCCTCTAAGGGTTCAATTAATATATAGTCGAACATTGGCTTTATTTTAGTATCGGCCATTCTAACCTCCTGTTTTATCGTGGCTTTATTTTTTAATTTTATAAAGCTTTGATATAAGAGATTTTGCAATGTCATTGCAAAATCTCGCTTGTGAAATTTAATACTCCTCGCGTATAGCAGAAAATTTATAGCACTCTATGCTTGTGAGTGTCAAGTTTTAGAATGCTTTTTTATTTAGCGTAAATTCTTATTTTATCTCCGCCAATCTTTTCTTGTTTGTATATTTCTATTCGACCGATTTCTTTTGTGTTTTGTACATGCGGGCCGCCGCAAAACTCTCTACTAAAAGCACTTTCAAGCGAATCCCCTATAAAGTAAACTTTTACCATGTCTCCGTATTTTTCTCCAAAAAAATGCAGTGCTCCGGTTTTTTGTGCAGTTTCCTTGGGCATAATCTCATACTGAACCTTTATAGCCTCTTCTATCTTTTTATTCACTAGCTCTTCAACAGCCTTAAGTTCTTTTTCAGATAACTTCTGGTTGTGCGAGAAATCAAATCTTAAACGCTCGTTTGTTATATTACTGCCCTGTTGGGTAATCTGTGGCCCAAGAGTTTGTCTCAGCGCCCAGTGCAGTAGGTGAGTGGCAGTGTGGTATTTAGTAATTTGTTCAGTGTGTTCTGCTAAGCCCCCTTTAAATTTCTTCTCTGCGCCGACTCTCGACAAAGCTTGGTGTTCTTGCTGAATTCGTTTGAACTCTTCTTCAAAGTCCTTTTGATCCAGATTCACGCCTTTTTCTTTGGCATCTTCAATAAAGATTTCTTGCGGATAGCCCACTGACTGATATAGGGCAAAACTAATTTCTGCCAAATGTTGTGTTGTGGTTGTGCCCCCTATGCCTGAAAGTTCTTTTTCGGCTTCTTTCGATCCTTTATGCAGGGTTTTTCTAAATTTTGTTTCTTCGTCACGCAGAATTTTTAATGCCTCCCCCTCTATTTTTGGAAGTTCCGGGTATATCCAACTAAGCATGTTGATAGTTGGGGAAAGAAGTTTGGATGAGATATCTTGGTCAATATCTAAGAATCTTCCGGCGCGAACCATTAGTCTTATTAGTCTTCTTAGTATATACCCTTGATCTTTATTAGATGGCAGAACTCCGTCCATCATTAGTATGGTGGCTGCTCTCATGTGATCGGCAATTTTCCTCATGGCGATAGTAGTATTGTTGTCCAGCTTGTATGGTTTTCCGGTTATTCTCTCAAGCTCACTAATTATTGGCCAAAAATTATCGGTTTCAAAAATATCGTTTTTTTCTTGAGCTACAAGGGCCAGTCTTTCAAGGCCGCCGCCAAAATCAACATTTTTTTGCGGTAATTCGACCCAACTATCTTCGGCTTTTTTATATTGCATAAAAACACTATTGCCGATTTCCAAGAACTCATCTTCGTTTTCATGCGGGCTCAATCCAAATCCCGTACCCTCCCGTCCTATGTAGTAAAAAATTTCGCTGTCCGGACCTCCAAGTTCGCCTACTGCTTCTCCTCTTTGCCACCAATTGTCTTTTTTACCATACGCAAAAATTCTCTCATCCTCTTTTGCTTCAATGCCGTATTTTTCAAATATTCTTTTAAGTATTTCAACCGCCTCAGTGTCCTTTGGAGCGTCTTCGTCGCCCTTAAAAACTGTGGCGTATATTTTATTTGGATCCAGGCCTAAAACCTCAATTAAAAACTCGTACGCCCACGGTAATTGCTCTTGTTTAAAATAATCCCCTAAACTCCAGTTACCTACCATATGAAATAGAGTTGTATGTCTATTTGTGTGCCCAATATTCTCAATATCTTCAAAGAACCTTAAACACCTTTGAACATTTGTAAGTCTTTTTCCCATGGGGTGGCTCTGCCCCGATAAGTAGGGAACAAGCGGAAACATTCCCGAGTTCACATACAGGAGTGTAGGGTCATTTTCCGGCACAATAGAAACGTTTGGGATTAGCTCGTGCCCGCGGTCTTTATAAAATTGTATATACTTTTCCAGTATTTCTTTTGAAGTCATGTTTCTTTGGAGGCCTGGGCGG
The DNA here is from genome assembly GCA_020631855.1 of Candidatus Nomurabacteria bacterium. Lineage (GTDB taxonomy): Bacteria > Patescibacteriota > WWE3 > UBA101185 > UBA10185 > JACKGU01. Next base: position 23,719 of record JACKGU010000001.1, read on the forward strand.
GAATCGAACCCGCGATGAGGGTTTTGCAGACCCTTGCCTTACCACTTGGCTACCAGGCCACGAATTTTTGTGTCAATGCTAGTTGCTATTTTAGCACGTGCGTGCTATCTTTCCTATGTATATATTATGTCAATTTCAACTTTAGTACCAACAAAAGAGAGAAAAACATCAAAGCCATTCTACACTATTATCCTGTACATTTTAATTTCTTTTGGTTTTGTTGCTTTGGCATATTTTGGGCTTGTTTTTGTTAAAAATATTTCTAAATCTAAGATACCTGCAGCCCTTGAATTGAAAGTAGAAAACGGCGAGGCAGAGGTTTTTCTGGACGGAGTATCTATTGGAAAATCTCCTATTGAGAATTATCAGCTTGAAGCCGGCAGTCACGAAGTAATGCTGCAGTCGGGCGATGGCATGTCGTATAAAACAAACATCGATTTTGTTCCGGGGGCGGCCGCTGTAGTCATCAAAGAGCTAGGTTCTTCCAGTCTGTTTTCCTCAGGCGCCAGTGTCTGGTTTGCTAAAAAGTCTGCAGACAGTTCTTTGAGTGTGATATCTGAGCCCTCGGGGGCAGATGTTTATATAGACGGCACTCTGGTGGGAAGCACGCCTTACAATTCGGCTAAGTTAAGTGCCGGAGGCTACGAGATTAAGGTTGCAATGGCTGGATACGAGGACCGTGTTCTTCGAGCTGAGGTTCTTGAAACTCACACGACTAACTTTAACGTTATTTTATTCCCAAATGCCGTACCTTCTGAAGTAGGCACTATAGAAGGTTACGACAATATTTACGATGTAACCTCAAATGACCCCAGAGTTTTATCTGATATCTCAAGCTGGATAAAAGCCATTAATTACTGGACAACTACTAGAGGGGTTAATATTAAAGACTTAGGGCTGACAAAAGAGCCGTTGTTCACTTATTTTATTGACGCTGAGGGGATAGTATACGGCACTGATGGCACGACTCTTTCGGCCGATCAAGTGGCCGGATTGTCCTCGGATCAAAAGGGTGCGTATCTCCACAGTAAAAATGTTTCTGAAACTGAAGCATCCCAGCTCACAGAGAAAGCAAAATCATCAGTTGAAAAATTAGGCACAGGCCCGGTTCTTACTGAAGCTGAAAATAAAGAAATCCCTGGAACTGAAAATGCTGGAACGGTCGGGACGCCCCAAACAGGCATAGGGGGACAGGCGACAATCCTTGATACTGGCTTGGGCTGGCTTAGGGTTAGAAATGCTCCGGGTTTGTCTGGTGAAGAGATAGCTAAGGTAAATGTCGGAGAAGCGTTTGAGGTTCTTGATATTCAGGGAGATTGGGTAAAAATTAGAGTTGATGCAAATGTTGCGGGATGGGTTTCTGCAACCTATGTTTCTATAGATTAAACCCTTATAATTTTTTTACTAAACTACCTTGCATAAGCCAGTAGATGTGGTTTACTCAACATGTTGGGCTTCGCGGCGCAAATAAATTACAGCAAACCATTTGCGTAAGCTGGCGGCGGCTGATATAAGCTTCTATTTAAGTAGGTCGGAATTCCACTGTAAAATATCAGGCCTAAGAGTTTCAATTCGCACAAGGCTTTCTTTAAATTTTTCCTCCAGCCCCAGTAGATTTTGATATTTTGCTGCTTGTATTTGAACTCCCAGGTCTGTGGGGTAGTCTGTTTGAAGTTTCTCTGAATAATCTAAAAAATCCCCAATAGTTGCATTATCGATATTATCTTTGCTTGACGGCATGGCTAGATCATTAATGGCCAAGAAATAATAAAGGCCCAACGCGTCTCTTTTTGTAGCGAGATTGTTCGGGTTTATTTTAATGCCTTTTTCAATGTTGGCGATTGCTTGTTTTTTAAGCTGCGCGTGCATATTAGGTTTAGTGTCTAGTGTTTGAAGCGTTAAGGCTTTAGCTTTCTGTAGATAGTAATTTGGCTCATATTTCCACAATCTGAGAGCAACGTCTATGTTTTCGTTTGACGCAGACACCGAGCCGTTTAATATCGCGTTTCTGGCTTTACTATAAAAGTATTCTGCGGCTGCATATCTTAAAGCAAACACTATTATGAGTACAAAAATTCCAAGTGTACAAAGCTTGCTCAGTTTGTGCACCGGGCCATTTAATATTCTATTTAATGACTTTATTCTTGCTAGCGTTTCTCTGCTGTTCTGTGTTTTTTGCTCGAACTTCATAAGAAGCTTGCCGTAGTTATTTAGTTCATCTTCTCCTTCTCTCGTCTCTTTTAAAGCGTAAATTCCAACGATAACAATAAAAATAAATGAAAGAGCTATACTCGGCCAGCCAAAAAAGTTTGTTATAACTATAGTCGAAAGAGCAGGTGACAGTATTTCATCTTTTCTTCTATATAAATAAGATACCAGCAATATGTAGCCGATAAGACCTAAAATACCTTGCTCTGCCAACATTTCCAGATAGTAGTTATGCGGTTTGTTTATGATGTAGTCCCATTCGGACGAAAAATTCAATGCTGGGGGCCTAAAGTTTTGAAAAACAAACGGAAACGTTTCAGGACCGTATCCTAAAATAAATCGAGCCGGACTTGATGTTGCAAGCTGGATTGTCCCGAGCCACACCTGCCCTCTTATAAAAGCAGGATCGGAATAGAATCTTTGGTTTGTGTTCGGAAAAGTGTCTGGCGCGTTACTTTTAATGTTGTTTGTAGCTCTGTTGCTGTACTGTGGGTTTTGCAAAGCGTAGTTAGTTCCCGAAAAGCTTGTTTTTATGTCTTCAAATACGTCGTGGACCCTTTTTGCTAAAGGGGCCGCACAGACCGTGGAGAATACAAAGAAAAATATTAAAGTGATTCTAAGCTTCTTACACTTTGCTATTATTATGTTTGTTGTTTTATGGATATTTTTCCTCGAGCTACCTAGCTTCGCGCCGAAAAATATTAACACTAAAAGACCTATAAACAAGCCCGCAAGCGCGGACAAAGAGTAGGTTAAAACAATGACTGAGAATCCAAGGATGGCGTTTAAGTTATACCAAAAAACGCGTCCTTTTATTTGCTCTTTATTTGTTTGTATCAATAGTGCTAGGTTTAGCAGTATTGTGGTTGCTAAATACGATCCGAGCCAATTAGGCTGTCCAAAGGTTCCTCCAATTCTAAAAGTTTGGGTAGAGATATATTGCACCAAAGCAAAAATACTTACTGATAGAGTCGAGAAGGCGATGGTTTCTATCAATTCTTGCGATTTTTTAGTGTCAATTTTTCTAATAAGAAGGTAAGTAGCAAGCAAAATAATTTGAAATAAAAAAGAATCCCCGTAGCGTGTGTAGTAGCCAATTAAAGATCCAAGAAAATAGGTTGAAGCTAGAGTAGATAGCGCTAAGAGAATAAAATTTCCTATTACTAGAGCATCGGTCTCGGAAAACCCTGATTTATATGACAATCTGTCGGCACTTGAGCGATTGTTCTGCTTTTGTGCCATAAAAGCTAGGCTAACAGCTATTAACGTGAAAATAAATTTTGAGAACTCGTATGTTTCTTGACCCGGCAACCCTAAAATTATAGGCAGGAGTAAAATAATAAGTTTAATTGACGAAGTAGTCGACACAGCTGTATTATACTATGTAAGGAGTAAGTTCTGCCTTATGTTTTCAAAGATTTTAATCAGATTAGTCGACCAAGCTATAGTTCCCGCAATATTACTGTTGGTGTCTCGTGTTACCTCAATGTTGCTACTTTCTGCAATATTCAATGTTCCTTATGAGCTTACCAACAAAGGATTCACTTTCTTAGAAGTTTCCGATTATGTAAGGATAAACTCTTATTCCATGCTATTTATGCTAGTTTGTGTTTTTGTTGGCTTACTCTACATCATGTTGAAGTCATTTATTTTTCATGACACACACATTAATCCTGTTTTAGCTGCAAGGTTATTTACTCTCAGGCTGGATTCCTTCATTCAAGCGTCTTTTGATCTTTATTCTCAGGGGGCGGTGTGGCTGTCGTATTTATATTTGCTAACTGTTGTCATTATAGCAATGGTTTTTACCGGAATGCTTTATAGTTGGATTTTCGTGGTTGCTTTTATTATGTCCATTGTCGCAACTGTCCTTCTTGTATTTGACATTGAAAATGAGCTTGAATATACAAAAGATTCTAAAGAGGAACAAGCAGATTCTTTAGATGAGTATGTTTTGGAAATGGAGGTTTAGCGTGGATGAGTACCAAGGCTTCAAATCAAAGCACTTACTGAGGGGACTAACTGACGGCCTCTTAATAGCTATGTTTTTAGGTCTTCTCGCAATGCCCATTTCGGCAATTGGCTTGTTTGCTTATCAAAATTCTAGTTTCTCTTCTGTTGCTTCAAACACTAAATCGCAGGACGACATTCTCTCCCAGCAGCCCGTTATAGAGCCGGCCTCTCCCTCTGTGGCGGTTCTAGGTGCCCAGAGTGACCCTCTATTAACTGACCTAACTCTTGAGGAGCAGAAGCTCGTCGAGGCCTATATAGAATACCTGAAGCTTAGCCGCCCGCGGGGTGGTAGCGTTCTTGACCTTCAAAATATTCCAAGCAACTAATGTTCAGAGAAGTATTTTTTAAAAATGTTTTTCTCAGTTCACAAAAATAATTTTTGTATATAATCCTAGATATTTTTATAGGGTTGAGAAATATATGAGTATTGAAGGTAGAAGGTAGATCACAAACAAAGTAGCCACGCCCCATGTTATTACAGAAGCGAACAGCGGTTTATCGGACATGAGTACTCTTGCGGGAGATTCTCCCTCCTCCTTTTCATAAATGACGTACAGATACCTAGCGACGCCGTAAATAACAATAGGTATAGTGAGCATCATCCATTTTGGCGAGCTGATTATTGATGGTAGAACTTTAGTTATTGCAGCGTCGTTCGTTTCCGGAGATATTTGAAAAGCAAATAGAGCGTAGGTAATTATGCAGAATGTAGAGGACATCGAGATCATGCTATTTAAGAGGTTGTCGGGGTAGTGCCTTAGGGTGTCGCGAGTTTTAATTTGGTCTTTTGTGTCTAAATGTTTAAGAAGTATGGTTTTTTCAGATCTTCTTTTTCCAAACGCCAGGAGAAGCGAAAGGCCAGTTGTTGTAAGAATTAGCCACGAAGACACCGAGCTTTCGGCCGCAAAACCTCCTGCAAAAACTCTTATTATGAACCCTCCTGCTACAAAAAGAGCTTCCAAGATTATAATATTTCTTATCTTGATAGAATAGGCAACCTGTATTGCGATATAAAAAATTACTGCCAATGTAAAATACGTGCCGACAAAGAAATATCCCCCCAACACCGACCCTCCTAGAAGAATAAATATTATTATTTGAGCTTGTTTGGCAGATATTTTTCCTGAGGCAATGGCCCTGTTTCTTTTAATAGGGTGTAGGCGGTCTTTTGGGGCGTCCATAAGGTCATTAAAAAAATAGATGCCAGAGGAAAGTATACAAAAAACCACCACACCTTTGACAGTGTTAGCAAAAACATTAGTTTCAAAGAGTGTGCCTGCAAAAACAGGTGCGGCAAAAAGACTTAAGTTTTTAAGCCATTGTCGTGGCCTTGCTGTTCTGATTACGTGATAAATAAACCCTACCATTACTGTAAATAGTATGTCTTTTTGCCCTTATTTTCAATGGTTTCTTTGATAGAGCCAAGCAGTAAACCTTTGTCGCGCCCGATTTTTTCATTGCTTTCGCCGTTTCCAATAATGTGGCTCCTGTTGTCCAAATGTCGTCTACAAGTATTATTTCCTTGCCTCTAGAGTCAGCCTTAGCACTAAAGGCATCTTGCACATTTTTGTATCTGTTTCTTCTCGTTAGGCCATATTGATGGTACGTATCTATGTTTCTTTTTAGCAAGCCTGAATTTATTTCAAGTTTGAAATGCTTCGCAAAAATTTCTGCAATTAGTTCCGCTTGATTAAAGCCTCTTTTTTTGAGTTTAGACTTTGAGGGCGGTACCGGAACTATTATTGGAGCACTGTTATACTCAAAGAGATCTCTAACCCCCGACTGTAGGAGATTATTAGCCGCATTAGTGCTGATTTCCTTTAATATCTCGAAATGTTTTGAACCGAATTTTGCTTCTTTAATACAGAGCCTGACGAAACCTGCGTATTCGTAAATTCCTAACGTGGCTTCCGGAGAATACTCGGAAGCGCATAATTTATGTGTTTTGCCATCGATAGTAGGCTTGTCGCACACAATACAGTTCGAGTTATTTAAGACTTTGAACCAGGCTAGGCAGTCGCTACATAATAAGGCGTTTTCGGACTTGGCTATAGCATCTTTTAGCACAAACTTAGGCCCATATACCTTTTTTAGTACAGCGTGCCTTGTTTTGCAGAGCACGCAGCTTTTCGGAAAAATTAGGTTGTAAAGATTTTCCATAAGTTATCCACAATTTAATAAACCCCGTCACTAAAGGTCGGGTATAGTACGACACCCTATAGCGTGTGTGCTTTGTACCTTATAGTACACATATCCTAGCACCTCGCCTCGGCCTGTATAAGGTGGTTGTCTATTTTGGGTAGCCATGTATCTAGAGTATTCAGCAGTCGAGGCCCCCGTGGTTTTAAACGAAGCTTTTCACTATATATTCTGGCTAAATATTAAGCGCGAATCTTATAATTTCGTTACTTAAAACTACTTAATTAAGCTAGTAGCTGTAGTTTACACAACATGTTGGGCTTTGCGGCGGAAAGAAATTACAGCAAGCCACCTGCGTAAGCTGGCGGTGGTTGATAAAACGCCTATTAATATGTTTTCAATAATAATTAATAGCTGTATACTTTTATTGTTGCCTTTTTTCTTTCCGCACAACAGTAAACAGTAAAAGGCAACAGGTGGACTCAAAAGCACAGCCAGATTATGTTTAGCAAATACGACAAAAACAAAATTTTTAGCAACATCTTAACAACAAGGTTTCGCGAAGAAACGTTGCTAGTATTTCGTACGGTGAAAAGGTTCATAAAGTATTCTTGGCAAACAAATAAAAAGTTATATTTTATATATTCCTTTATTACAATTTTATTGGCCACGGTGCCCATTGTTATATCTTGGGTCGAGAGTCGTATCATTGACCAGCTTACAGGTTATTTACAATCCGAAAATGTTGTTAGGGTAAGCACAGCCCTGTTATTGTTAATTTTAAGCCTAGTCTCGGTCCGTGTTATCAAAAGCCTGTTAGACATTGTCGAGGGCATTCTTAATTTGAAATGGTTCTTTGTGCTGGGTCAAAAGATTAACTTCGATTTCATAAGGAAAGCGTCTATCTTAGATGTGGCCCATTTCGAAAACAATGAAACTCACAATCTTTTAAACACCTCAGATGAAAATGTTAACCGAGCACTGAACTTATCCGCTAACATAGTAGGGTTTTCCTACCCAATTATAGGTTTGCTGTCTAGCGTTGTTATATTGGCAAGCTATAAACCTTCCATTATTTTATTTGCCTTGGTGGCGGTTCTGCCTGCGGCCATTATTGATGTAGCTTTTGGTAGGAAAAGTTACGGTATTTGGGGTGCAGAAGGGGCAGTCAGAAGGGACTATTACAAATCAAGATGGTATCTAATAGATGCCCAGCAGCTGCTAGAGGTTAGAGTAAACAAACTTAGAGAATTTCTGCTTGAAAGGGTTTATGGCCTGTATTCTTCATTTGAAGAGAAGCAAACAGAAAACGAAATTAAAAGGACTAAATATCAAGTTGCATCAAGTGTTTTATTATTCTTTTTTGGGCTTTATACGTACCTTATTCTCGTTAATTCAGTAATCTCTAAAGAAATAACGTTGGGGGAATTCACCTTTTATATTAGTATGATAGGTATTTTTTCTGGCGGTTTAGCACGTCTTTTGAGTACTTTTTCAAGTATTTACCGTAGTAGCCTTTTTGTTGATGGGGTTTTTAAAGTTTTTGATCTTGAAAATAAGATTGTTCCGGGCGAGAGGTGCCTTGCAGATAACAAAATTCCTCCGCGTATAGAGTTTAGAAATGTAGACTTTTTTTACCCAACTTCTACAGAAGATAACAAGGTTCTCGTTGACTTTAATTTGATTATTAAACCCGGTGAGAAAGTTGCTTTGGTTGGTGTAAACGGAGCGGGAAAAACCACCATAGTCAAGCTACTCATGCGAATCTACGATGTAACAGGAGGAGAAATCTTAATAGACAATATTCCATTAAAAGATTTGAGTTTGGAGAACTGGTACTCAAAAATTGGCGCCTTGTTTCAGGAATTTAATTTTTATCATTTTGATGCAAAAACGAATATTGCAACAGGAGATCCTTCGAGAATGGACGATATAGATGCGGTAGTTGAGGCAGCGAAAAAGTCGGGTGCTCACAGCTTCATTAAAAACTATGAGTACGGGTATGATCAGGTTTTAAGTACCGTTTTTGAGAAAGGCATTATTCCCTCAGCTGGCCAGAAACAAAAAATTGCTGTAGCAAGAACTTTTTTTAAAGACGCCCCAATCCTTATACTAGATGAGCCTACTAGTGCAATTGATGCTAAGGCTGAATTTGAGATTTTTGAAAATATTTATACTTTTTCGCAGAATAAAACAGTAATAACTATATCCCACAGATTTTCAACTGTTCGTAATGCCGACCGAATTCTTGTTTTAGAAAAGGGCAAAATCCTAGAAGACGGTTCTCACAATGAGCTGATGCTTTTAGAAGACGGTGTGTATAAAAAAGCTTTTGAATTGCAGAAGAGGGGTTATGTTTAGCTTTGTGGGATATTTTTGCCCCCAGAACTCGTTTTTTATAATTTCGTTACTTAATACTATTTACGCAAGATAGTAGATGTAGTTTGCCCAACATGCTGGGCTTTGCAACTTAAAGAAATTACAGCAAACTACTTGCGTAAGCTGGTGGTGGTTGATAATTTCGTTACTTAATACTATTTACGCAAGATAGTAGATGTAGTTTGCCCAGTATGTTGGTCTTTGCAACGTAAAGAAATTACAGCAAGCCACCTGCGTAAGCTGGTGGTGGTTGATAATAAGTTTCTCTGTCATAAAAAGCCGCTTTTGTAGTTTTCAAGGCGGCTCGTTTTTGAATATCCTTTTTTTATGTCATACTTAGAACAATAGTTGCAACTTATAAGAGATTGATTGTGCCCAAGTCATTTAAAAACTATAAACGAATAATAACCACCTCAGCTTTTTTTGGCTGTTGTGTTTTTTCTTTCTTGCTATTTAAGAAGGAAATTCCTAATTCTAGCGCATCTCTGGCCTGTCCTTTAGCTGACAGCGATGACGGAAATGTGGACGGCACTATAACCATTTCAGGATCGGAGACTTTCTCTGCAGTAGCAGGAGATGGCACTATTGATTGTAGTGGTCTGGCCGTTGTAGTTGAAAATGGCGGGTCTTTAGCGTTGGAGCCCTACGAAGACGGTGATACAGACTACGAAGACGACGACATCGGAGTTACATTGATGGCCGACAGCTTAACAGTTGAAGCCGGGGGCAGAGTACATTCTGATGGTTTGGGTTATGCAGGCGGGGTTTTTGTTTCATATGAGTCCGGCTATGGGCCCGGCGGGGGTTACGGGAACTCTGGTAAAGGCAGCAGTGGTGGCGGAGGAGCTTATGGCGGCGACGGAGGAGATTCCTCTGGTCTTTATACTCGCCCCGGCGGAAATCAATATGGAAAGCCCGCCGACCCCCTATTGTTAGGTAGTGGCGGCGGTGTTGGAAGGTCCGGAGGCAACGTGCCTTCAGGAGGGGCGGGCGGAGGAGCTTTTTCCATTGTTCTGTCGGGAGATTTGGTGTTGGAGGGAGAGATTTCCGCTGATGGACTTGCCGGTACCCAGACGTCCGATACATTATATGGCTCTGGAGGAGGTTCCGGAGGATCGATCTGGCTTTCTATTGGGGGCCAACTTTCAGGCGGAGGAGATATTTCTGCTAACGGTGGTAGCGGGGGCAAAGCGAACGCTGGTAACGGCGGTGGCGGGAGAGTCTTGGTTGAATACGGAACCTCAGCCTATACAGGCGTTTATGAGGCTTCCCCCGGATTAGTCGGAACTACTGGTGAAAATGGCTCGGTTGTAGTTGTGGACAGCACGTCGGCAACCATGTACATTAGAGATACTCAAAGATGGATTCCTGATTCCGTTAATTCTTTTGAAAACTGGTTTCCTGAAGTTCAAAACATAGAGATATCTGATAATTCTTCTTTAAAATTGCAAATTAGTAATACTGCCGCAGATTCAGGAAGCTATGGTTGGGAGTTCGACATCCAAAATCTTATAGTTGCAGCAGGTAGTAGTATTTCTGGAGAAGGGCTAGGTTATCAGGGCGGTATTTTTACAACACATGAAAATGGTTATGGTCCTGGAGGAGGGCAGGGCATTTCAGGCAGCACAAGCTATGGTGCAGGGGGCGGTCACGGCGGAGCGGGCTCGAGTTCTTCGAGCAGGGTTGGCGGCTCGGCTTATGGAGACAACCAGGAGCCCGTTACTCCGGGAAGTGGCGGCGGAGTGGGGCGTTATTCAAGTAGCGTGCCTTCAGGAGGCCCCGGGGGCGGCGCTGTAAAGATTACTACTCGCGAGGATGCTACTATTGATGGAGACATAAACTTCGACGGCGTTATGGGTGAGCTGACTATTATAGTAGGCCGTGCTTCAGGAAGCGGAGCCGGGGGCTCCGTCTGGTTGAATGTGTACGGAACTTTGTCAGGATCCGGGAACATCACTGCTCGCGGTGCTGATGCAGTAGACGCAGGTGCAGGGGGCGGAGGTGGCGGCAGAATAGCGATTTATGTTGCTCACGATGATTTTTCTTCAGGTACTTACGCTTATGGGGGCGGGGTGGTTAGCTATGCTGTGCCCGGAGCCGGAACCTTTTATCAATATGGCCTTCCTTATTTCTCAGGCGTTGCTCAATATTACGCTGACGGCGTAACTCCAATTGCTACCGCCGCATCATTAAATGAAACTTCGGTCGTTCTTGAAGTTAGCATGAATCATGGTAGTGCTTCAGAAACATTGACGCCTGAGGTTGAAATTCGTGAAGTTGGTGATGACTTTACTAATACCGCTACCCATACGGGAGACCCTTTTGTTTATGCTGACTCAGTAGTTGGCGGGCAAGTGGCCGTCACAGGTTTATCAGATTTAGCCTCCTATCATTGGCAGGTACGTTTTTGCGATTCTAACTCAAATTGCACATCATGGCAAAGTTATGGCGCAAACTTGGAATCAGAAGCGGACTTTACAGTAATATTAAATGCGGAACCAAACATTCCCTCTAATCTAGGCCCTGCCTCTTATGTAGACGGCAGTTATGGTACAGATTCAACTCCGGCGTTAAGTTTCACGTTGTCCGATCCGGACGTTGTTGATGACCTGCAGTATCAGATTCAAATAGATGATACATCCGATTTCAGCTCTGTTCTCGTAGATTATACTTCTGAAGCTCTTTCACAAGGTCCGCAATCTTTTGTTGTGGGCCAGGCCGAGGGAGGGGGCAGTTATACTATCGGAAGCTCAGGACAAACTCTCGTTGACGCCGCATATTATTGGAGAGTTAGGGCAATTGACCCAAGCTTAGAGATTTCTCCCTATGCCACGGCCAATTCGGGAGATATTGCGTACATAATAGACTCGACAGGCCCCGAAATTGTTGGTGCTGTGACCGGAGATGTGTCGAAGAGCCATATAGTGATGTCGTGGACTACTGATGAGCTTAGCACCGCTAAAGTGTGGTGGGGCAAAGCAAGCGGAGGCTATACAAATAGTACAATAATTTCAACACTAAGCTTAAACCACCAAGCCGACTTATCTAATTTATCTACCGATACAAAATATAATATTATGATTGTGAACTACGATGCTCAAAATAACGCAGGTACTGAGTATTTAACCTCATACACCACTAATGAGAGTACGTCTCAAGATAAAGACGATAAGGATAGAAACAACAATGACTCGGAGAATACAGTTTCATCTAATATTTCTGACGACACAGACGTAACTTTTACTCGAATTCAATCGTTTGATTACGAAAATAGCTTTAAGAGCGATCCAAATGAATCTGATGATCAGGGCGGCGATAAGGCGTTGGACGAGAGCATGCAGATAGTTGTTGATGAGCCTCTGTATGATCTGGTGGTATATGTAAAAGATAGAAAAGGTAATCTAGTGCCCGATGCCCTAGTTACAATAAAAGAGCTGAATATTAGTGTAAATGCAGACAATAACGGCAAGGCCGTGTTTCCAAATGTTCCTAAATCTGTCTATACAGTTAGTGCCAAAACTCCTTTAGGGGATGTTATGGGCATTGTTGATCGCGCTTCTTTTGGAAGCGAGAGTGAAGTATATTTTGAATTAACTTCTGATAGGGGGTTTTTCTCAAATAGGGTTGTTCAGGCAGGGGCACTTACCGCACTATTTTTAGTGTTGGTCTTAATTCTTAAAACGGTTCTGACGAAGAAGATATAAAATCTTCTCCGGGAGTTAAATTAAAAAGAAAATCTCTTTCCGCTTTTTATAGTTTCGTTATTTAAAACTACCTACGTAAGTTAGTTGGTGTAGTTTACCCAATATGTTGGGCTTTTACTGTTCTAAATTCGGCCCCAGGCCACGCCATGTATTTTGTTCAGGCAACGGTTGAGAATAGATACTCCCAGAAGGAGCTAGCTGTTGTCTCGAAACTGGATTGCTAATCAGAAAAAAAATTGCGCTTCCATCTTTCGGATGCATTAAAAACTGGAAATTCCAGTTTGGTGGAGATGGGGGGAATCGAACCCCCGTCTTGAAAGATCGAACTACCCAAGTTATTACAAGCTTCGCCAAATTCTTTCAAAAAGGTACGGTTTTGGCATACCGCGTTTGTCCTTTTGTTAGTCTAACCTTTCGGCTTTACACTTTTGTGCTTGGTAAACATAACGACTGCTTAATATCTACCGCAACCCGGTTCTATTAGATTCAACTTACATTTCCGGGTAAATATAAGTGAACCTGTCTTAGTTTAAAACTTAGACTAATGCCATTGCAGGGGCGTAAGCTCCTACACCAGCATATGCAATTGAATTATCTTCTGCATTTATTTTTTGACGGTTTCATGCGATCCGCCAACGCAGCTTGCTTAAATAGCCTGACACTTCCAATCAAATCCTGGCATCCCCGTTAGATATGATTAGTGATTCCGCAGAATATTTCTGAAGCTACCAAAAGAACGGCTTTATTTAATAACGTTCTAGATAGTTTTTCTGGAATCACATTAAGCGATAGTAGGTTGAAGTATGCCTTTTTTGTATCTCTCCAGCTCTTTTTTCATCTGTTTGTCTTTTTCAACAGATTTTTTTTCGTGTTTTTTCAAACCTCTTACTATTGCTATTTCCAATTTTACCATATTATTGCGTAATATAAAAGCCGTAGGTATAGCAGTTTTGCCCTTTTGACTGAGTTCTTTTTGTAATTTTAGCAGCTCTTTCTTATTGAGCAGTAATTTACGCGGCCTTGACGGATCAGTGTCTTTTTGACTCTGGTGTTGGTATCTGCCTATTGTGATTGACATAGCATAGGCTTCTCCATCTAATATGGTTATGTGCGAGCCCTCAAAATTTACTTGTTTGTCTCTCAAAGCTTTAACTTCGTAGCCCGTAAGTACTACTCCTGCAATAAAGTTTTCCAGCAGCTCGTAGTCCCTCATTCCTTTTTTATTTTTAGCTAGTTGCATGTGTATATAATAACATTGGCGTAAAGAACATTAGCCAAAATTATTTTCTGCATGAGCAGCAAGAGGAGCCGGTTATTCTATAGGTGAGGGAAGAGACCCCGGGCCTTCGATCTGTGTTTGTGGTATATAGCCTTCAAGAGTTTCGTTTAGGTTTACCTCGTAAATTTTAGTCTCATTCAGAACATAAAGCTTGGTGTCGTTTGAGCTGACTTCTATTGCGCGAATGTCGCCCCATTTTTCCTCATCAACCAGCCTAAGTTGGGCAATAACGGTACCGTCATCGTCGGCAATTACTATTCTGTTATTTCCGCTGTCGGCAATGTAAACGTATTTAAGATCGGGGCGCGCAACTATTTGCTTAGGGTTCTTTAAAGTTATTACAGGGGCAGTAAGAGAAAACTCGTCTTGTCTCCCCGCTGTAAATTTAAGCACCGAACCTTGTTCCTGATTGTTTGTTAGAACATAGATACTAAAATTAATTCCTATAGAAACGGAATTGATTAGTTCATTTGATTGCGTCCAGTCGGAGGGCTCAAACTGCGTTCCTTCCAGAGTATATTTCACTATTTTACTACTCTCTACTGTGTAGATAAAATCAAGATACGTGTTTATAGCTCTTGCCTTCGACAAAGAAGCGTTTTCGTAGTTTTTATCTACACTTTTTGTTGCAGGGTCGTAAGTTTTGAGCCCCTCGGAATCTACAAGTGCAATATCTCCGTCAAAAGGTAATAAAATTTTCGCAGGTACGGAACTTAAAGAAATAAGTTCAAATTTCGGCACGTTGATGTCTGAGACAAAAAGCCTGTTGTTTTCACGATCGTTAGCGATAATATCCAGCTTTGTAAGTATAATGCTTGTAGGATCTGCGCTTTCGTCTGCTATTTTCAAGTCATAAAAAACATTCTGTTTAACTCTAATTGTTTTGTTGATCGCATCCTCTTCTTCGGAAGCTTGGCTTTTGTCTTCGGAAAGATCGTCATTTTCTTCGTCACTTTCCTTAGATTTGTCGGGCATAGAGCCGGTCGTGTTGTTGTTTTGTAGCTGTTTCGCTTGTTGTAACGAGCCGTATACTGAAATCAGCCCGGCAACTATGAGGATAAGTACTAACGCCGAGACAGTTAAGATAACATGCTTTTTTTTGAATTGTTTGACTCTATCTACGAGCGTGTTTGAATTTACGCTTAAAGAGAGGCCCACGCTGTTCTTTGAACTTTCTTTTAGTTCTAGCGGGTTTGTTTCTTTTTGACTATCGAGGGAGGCCGATTTACTTATTGAGGATAGTTCGTGTAGGGACATTATGCTTTCTACTTGCGGGGGTTCTGAATTTTCTTCTGACCGATCGTCTAAATCTTTTATTTGTGGTGTTTCCATCTTTATAGCCGCTCTGTTTTCCAGACTTCTTAAATTTCTAGAGCCCTTTGTTTTCAAAGACCCGGTTTTTCCAAGCAAGGTTTTTATACCCTGTACCATCTTTGATCCTAGGCTGTCTCCTCCGAGAGCATTTTTTAGGCTTTCAGAGGCCGTGTCTTCTTCTTGAGATTGTATTTGCAGCATGTCTTTTTCATCAAGCTCTTTTTTTATAATAAACTTCAGCATCAAGCTTGCCTCATCCAAACCCAAATCGTCGGCCGGAATACTAGATACTTGAATTAATTTTTCAGGCGGATATTTAGCTATAAATGAGGCGGTTGCGAGTATGATTATGTCGTTGTCTTTTACAACACCTGAAGCGATAGAGAATTTACCTTCTTTCGCCGAGTTTACAGGTTTTATTGCGCCCTTCCTCATTAAAAATATTTCAGCATTCCCGTATGTTACCAAGTAAAGGGTGTTGCCCCACAAAACAGTAGTTGCAATGCTAAAGTCGGTTTGGGTTGCCGAAGTGGCTGAAGAGTCTATTAGTGTAAGTAAATTGTCACGCAATTTTAAAATGGCCTTCTCAATTGCTTGAACAGGAGATGCGTTGTCAGATTGGAAATACGAATCGTGTAATACATCGTTTACGATTTTATGCGTTAGGCCGGCTTCATATTGGTGATTTGAGTTTAGGCTGTAAACTGCATATATAATACCTTTTCGCTTTAAGGTTAGGTCGTCGTCGGGGGTTATTATCATTGCTCCCGACAAAACTTTTGTTTCCGCAGGTATTTTTGGGGTAATATTTTGTACTTTTGCTGTTAGCTCTTTATGCATATTTTGTTATTTACAAAGTTGCCACTGAAAGAATGAGAAGTGCCGCTGTTCCAAGAAAGTTTATGTATCCGGCAATTGTAAAAAGCAGGGCAGCCTCCGTTTTGAAACTCTTGTTCATTAAGCTTATTTGTCTTGTTATTAAGAAGGCAATAAGTAAATAAACAAATTCTAAAAATAATACTAACATTTGTAGAAGATTAACAAAACCTTCAGGTGTAAAAAAGCTACTTATGATATTCGCAGTTGAGGCGCTGTCAATGAACATCTTTAGCCTCCTTTTTTTCAGTAACCAAGTCTGATATAAGGTCTCTAACCTTTGCGGGATCTGCTACGTCTATGAACTCAAATTCTCTTCGTTCTGCTGCGGTTTGAATATACACTGAGCCTATGTTAAATACAGTACGCAAAGCACCTGAAACATTTGAGGTGGTATCTTCGACGCTTGTTAAAGGTGCTTCTGAGATATTTTTATGTAAAATGCCAACGAAATCCATATCTACCATCCTCTTATTGCTTATTAAGTAGATATTGAAGAACCAGTTGACAAAGCTTGTTAGTGCAAAACCAAATGTAAAAAGAAACCAGAAAATATTTAGTACTAAAATAAACTGCACAGGTATTAATCCGGCGTTTTTTGAGTTCAATGATATTAGCACGCTGTTTGCCAAGAACGGGACCGTAAGCATTATTATTGTCGCGGTAATCCAGCCTGCGTTAGTTAAAAAGCTTTTTCTAAACAAGTATAGTATGTGTTCGTCTCGATCTTCTCCCTCGAAACCCATGTTTTTTGGTTTTTCTAAGAACGAGCAATATAAAGTTTTTAGCATGGGTACATTATAACATCATTCAAAGAGGTGGTGGTCTTTTTCATGAATCAAATTTATTACCCCCAAAAGACTTTATCAATAATAGTGTTTATTTGTTATAATTTAGCAATCCCACCCGTTTAGTTGAACAGTAAATAAACAAGCATGCATAGTAATAGATCAGATCCCTCAAGCCCAGAACAGGGGTTCTCAGGAGGCCGAAAACGTTTAATAGAAGTAGGCCCTGGTCTGGACCTAGTATTGGTTAAGCCCGAAAAGGCAGGGGCAAGGTATGCCGCAGATCTAAGCGCTGAATTCTGGCTAATAGACGACATTCATTCCAGGTGGAGTAGCGGCCTGCATAATTTGGCAGTACCCCCTGTCCCATGGATCTCACCCATTGCAAGATACGGAGTCCCAAAACCACCAAATAAATATGCTGAGGGACTTGCTTTTCTTGAAAGATGCGTTCCTATTCCGCCGAGCCTTGCTGTGCGCGAAGTAATAACTCTCGTAGCAGAATTGTTAAAAGGCCTTGCTGCTGTTTATGCTGTTTGCGGGGTAATAAACACGGATATAAAACCGGGTAACGTTATGTTAGGTGCTACGGGGCCTAGAAGTAGATTACCGAAGCGCCTTGTGGTAGTAGACTGGGGTCTGGGGACAGTATTGAGGCGCGATTCCGGGGTTGGAGGGATGGGGGCGGACAAGTTTGTACCACTTTCTCCTGGGCTTGGGGTGGGGGTTAACGCTTTCATAGCCCCTCCAGAACTATTAAAGTATAGTGCAGGTGGAGAAAGGTCTTTGGAAGCCTGCCCCATTTTAACCTACCAAATGGCAGCTTTGTTGCTCTGTTTAATTGTTCCGCATGCAACTATAAAAGAAGCTCTTGATAATAAACATGGTCACAGTGCAGTTGATGCTCGGGGGCAGGAGCGCTTTTTTATTGGTCAGGATACTGTGAGGGTTCTTGGCGATGGCTTTCCGCTACCTTTCAAAGATCTCTTGGTGCAGGCCTTGGGCCCCGATCCTGCTAATAGGCTTTCTAGTGAGTTATTCGGCAAGGCTCTTTTGGGCTTTGTTGGAAAGGTAACATAAGCACAAAGCAGTAGCAAATAGGGCTCTTGCTTAGGAGCATCTAGCTACAAGTTTAAACACCCCTTCAGATATTGAAAGCCGCCTATTATCCCGGCATCGTCTAAAAGCTCTGCTTGTTTGATGTCGGGCATTGAAAAAGGTTGCATTTCGGCTAAATATTCTTGAAGAGGTTTGTGAAAGTGCTTGAACATTTTAGAAACCCCGCCCCCAAGTATTATTGCTTCAGGTGCCCAAAAACACAGAATGTTGTAGAGGCCTATGCTTAGATGACGGGCATAGCTACTCCAGATTTTTGGGTCGGCGCATTTTTCTGGAGAAATGCCAAAGCTTTGTTTAAAGGCCGTGCCCGAAGCATAGGCCGCAAAGCAGCCTTTTTCGGTACAGTAAATCAGGGAATTTCCGTTTGGGTTTATGATATGCTGGCCGGGCTCGAAATACAGTTGAGAATTGTCTATTTTTTTGTGTGCAATTCTTGCTCCTCCAACGCTAGTGCTTAGTGTTATGTAGGCAATTGTTTCGTAGGCTTTGCCTGCTCCCGCGTAGGCTTCGCCTAAACCTGCTAATGCAGCATCATTCATGGCGAATATTTTTTTCTGGTCAGCAACAAACCTTTCGTCTATAAGGTCGTCGAAATGCCTTCCCGACAGCGGGGGGAAATTCATGATTTTGCCGAATTTTCTTTTTTTAAGATCCAGCGTTCCGGGTACACCAATTGCAACACCTTCAACCTTTTTGTTTATAGATTTTACGAATTGCTCGATCGTGTCGTTTATCTGATATTTTTGACGTAAAAAATTATCCTCTGTTTTGAACTTGTGCACCTCTTTTATATCAGTTAGGTTTAAGGAGGTTGCTATTCTAGTATTTGTGCCGCCAAGATCGATAGAAATATACATATATAATTATTCTAACTTATTATTTTCTTGAAAAACAGGGTGCTGGCCAAACTCTCCACGCATGGCTGAAATTAATTTACCTTGATAGCTAGGATTAGATTGGCTCTTTTCTCTTACTTTAATTGCTTCCTGCAAAGCCGGGGTCGATAGACCCATGTCTTTGGCTGTTTCGGCTGTCCATTTACCTTCTCCTGAATGTGAGGCGGAGCCGGTTATTGCGTCGAGATTTTCGCCGTATTTTCTGAAAGCCTCGTCCAGCCAATCCATAAGCCTAGATGAAATTACCGAGCCGTTTTTATAAGCCAACATTACCTCACGCAGTTGTAAGGTATAAGGTGCGTGTTTAAGTACATCAAAGCCTTCAGCTATGGCCTGCATCATGCCATACTCAATGCCGTTATGTACCATTTTAACAAAATGCCCAGCTCCGGAGTTTCCTAAATATACGTACCCATCTCTTACACTTAGGTCTTTGAATAGCCTTTCGAGTTTTTTTACAACCTTTGCGTCGCCACCAACCATAATTGAGGTTCCGTTTCTAGCTCCGGAGGGGCCGCCGCTTACCCCTGCGTCAATATAAGCAATGCCGCGTTCTTTTAGATTCTCGTATCTTTTTACAGTGTTTTTATAAAAAGAATTACCGCCATCTATCACAACATCTTTTTTAGAAAGAAGGGGTGCCAGCTCGTTCAGGACCTCGTCTACGGCAGTATAGGGAACCATTAACCAAATGGTTCTAGGGGGCTTAAGTCTGCCTACCATTTCGGTAATCGAAAGCGAGGGCAGGGCCCCGGCCTCGGTGGCTTTTAGAGTTTTATCCGAGGTTTTATTGTAGACTACAACTTCGTATTTTTTCTCAAGTAGTCTAAGCACCATGTTATAGCCCATTCTACCCAGACCTATATATCCTATACGTGTCTTTCTAAACATGTTATACGGGCAGTGAGAGCCCAGATCCTTTCCAATCCGTTAAAAATTTATCGAGGCCTTTTTTTGTTAAAGGGTGCGCACTTAGTCCTATAAGTATGTTGTATGGAACGGTGCATATATCGGCCCCTATAAGGGCTGCGGTTTCTATATCTTCTGCCTGCCGTATGCTTGCTGCTAATATTTTTGTTTTTATGTTGTAGTTAGAGTAAGCCTGTTTAATTTTCTTCAGTAGCTCAAAACCGGAGTTTCTTTCTATTTCATTTAATCGTCCGAGAAAAGGAGAAACGAATAAGACCCCGGCGTTTGCCGCCAGAAGAGCTTGATTTAAGGTAAAACAGAGGGTCATGTTTACGGCTATATTGTGAGAGCTTAGCTTTTTTGCTGCCATAAAACCTTCTGATACGCAAGGAATTTTTACTACTACGTGCTTGTTAAGTCTTGAGAGTGCTGTTCCTTCAGCAACCATGCCTTCATAGGTAGTTGCTACTGTCTCTATGCTTACTGGTCCGTGTATTAGTCTAAGTATTTTTTCAATATCTTTAGGGTAGTCTTGCGATGATTTAGCCGCAAGAGAAGGGTTTGTTGTAACTCCGGAAATTAGCCCTAATCTATAAGCATTTTCTATTTCTATAGGGTCGGCAGAATCAATAAATAGTTGCATATACTAACTATACAATAAGAGACTTCCAAGATGAACCCATATGAGTTGTATTGAATGGCTTGTTTCGTGGGTTCAGATTGACAACCAGGCCACAATTATTTAAACTTTATTTATATGAATAAGAAATTTACTGCTCCCCTCATAGTTTCTAGTTTATTTGTTTTATCACTCTTGGCTCTATCTCCGGCACTTTCTGTTTCAGCTCAATTGGTGAGTTACAATTCCTCAAATGAAAAAGATGACAGCATGTATGGCGGAGAGAGAAAAGAAAAATCTTATGAAGGCTATCTAGGTGAGGTAGGCGGCAAAGACAACGAGATGAATGAAGACGCTATTAAAGACAGGATACAGCAGGAAAGAGAGGACAAAATGATGCTGGGTGAAGAAGATAGAGACTCAAAGCAGGAGAACAGAGAAGAAAAACTTTCCAGTATGTGCGAGGAAGCAACTGCGCGAGTTGATAGAAAACTTAAAGCTTTCGACGAAAATCCAACAGCACACATGATGAAGTATAAAAATATGAAAGAGCGTCTTGATAAGATGGCCTCTGTTATAGAGTCTTACGGTATAGACGTTACTGAGCTTAGAGTTATGATAAAAACTTGGGACGGCATGGTTCTCCAATACAGCAATGCTTACGTTGATGGAATGGAAGCTCTTCGTATGACCAAAAAATATGAGTGTGGGAATTCAGACGGCATGTTCAGAGAATATTTGACCAAGGCACAGGAGCAGTTTAGAGTCGCTCGAGAAGAGAGAGCAAGAATAAGGGCTTATTATGCCGATGAACTCAGGCCTTTGCTTCTTAAACTTAGGGCTCAGATAACTAAGGAAATAAGACAATCAAGTTCAATGGAGGAAGAATAAGCATGAATTTAGACAAAAAAGGTAACGCATTGATAATATTATTAGCTGCGGTAGCAGTACTTGCAGTAGCTGTTTTGGGCTTTGTTATAATGAAACGCACCGATGTTGACGATGGGTCCTCAATGGTTGTAGTCGAAGATAAAGCTGATGTCATGGTAGAGGATACTAAACCACTAGCCCCTCTTCCGCAGGAAGAAGAAGGAACTCCTGAGGGGGTTAAAAACGAAGATCTTGAAGGTCTAGATTCTTTAATGAAAGAGATTGACGCGGATCAAAATGCTGACGACGCGCTACAAGACCTTAAGCTTTAATTGACTTGAGGATTTTTATTTGGTAAAAGTAGAGGCGAAGGCCGAGGCCTTCGCCTCTTTCGGTTCCCTTAGTATAGTGCGAGCTGAAAGTTAGAAACAACATAAAAAGCGTTATAAGTTTGGATTAATGTCACCAAACAAGCTGTGGAAAGAAATCATTTAGTAGTAGGCACTGGCCTTTGCAAGACGAAAATAGAATCCGCCGGGCACGCCCGTTATAGCTGTAGCAAGTATTATAAGGCTGGTACCTTCCTTTATGGAGCCTCTGGAGAAATCCGGAGGTTTTTTTGTTTGTGAAAGGCAGGTAAGTATATAATTAGAAAACACGAAATATGGAAAAAAAATATAATCACAAAGATGTAGAAGCAAAAATTTATCGGATGTGGGAGGAAAAAGAACTTTTTAAGGCAAAAGTTGATCCTAAAAAGAAACCTTACTGCATAATTTTACCTCCGCCCAACGCAAGTGGAGAAATGCATACCGGTAACGTTCTGATGATAGCGATAGAGGATTTGCTAATTCGTTGGAAAAGGCTTATGGGCTACGAAGTGCTTTGGTTGCCGGGAACCGATCACGCAGGATTTGAGACTCAAACTACTTACGAGCGTAAGTTGGCAAAACAGGGCAAATCCAGGCTGGATTTTGACAGGCAGACTCTCTACAACAATATTTGGGACTTTGTACACGAAAACAAATCTCTTATTGAGAATCAAATCAGGCAAATGGGGGCGAGTGTTGACTGGAGTCGATATACCTTTACTTTAGATCCGTTCTCGTTAAAGTTGGTTTGTGACACTTTTGAAAAGATGCACGCTGATGGCCTCATATATCGGGGAGACTATGTTGTTAACTACTCTTTTAAGTGGGGGACTACTTTTTCGGACGCGGAAACCAGTTATAAAGAAGTGTCCGACCCACTGTACTATATAAGATATAGGCTATCTGATAATTCGCCTTCTCCAAAAGGTGAGCAGGAAATCGTGATTGCTACTGTAAGACCCGAAACAATCTTTATTGACACCCATATAGCCGTTAATCCCAAGGATGAAAATCACAGCCATTTAATCGGCTGTAAGGCTTTAAACCCTATAACCGGACATGAAATGGAAATTATTGAGGGTTCTTTTGTTGATCCCGCTTTTGGTACGGGTATTGTTAAGCTTACTCCCGCACACGATAAAGATGATTTTCAGGTCGCGCTGGCTCAAGATCTGCCAATTATTAATATCATCGATCTTCAGGGATTAATAACCCAGGGGCCGCAAAAAGGAATGACTATTAAAAAGGCACGAAAGTCGGCCG
Organism: Candidatus Nomurabacteria bacterium; assembly: GCA_020631855.1. Lineage (GTDB taxonomy): Bacteria > Patescibacteriota > WWE3 > UBA101185 > UBA10185 > JACKGU01. The sequence continues at coordinate 46,466 of JACKGU010000001.1, forward strand.
TAGAGCAGCTTAAAGACTTAGAAAGAATCGAAAAAATCGACGAGTCGTATAAACATATGGTTCCTGTAGATTATCGAAGTGGAGATTATATAGAGAATCTGGTTTTACCCAACTGGTTTGTAAAGGTTGATGGGCTGCGAAATGCAGCTTTAGAGTCGATTAAAAATGGTGAAATGAAGATTTATCCAAAATGGCGCCAGCTCACTTATGTGCGCTGGTTAGAAAATATGCACGATTGGGCAATATCCAGGCAGGTTGTGTGGGGCATAAGAGTGCCTGTATGGTACGACAGTTCCAAAAACCCCAATATTTCAGTAACTTTTTTGGATTCAGGCGGGCAGGCTGTGTCGGGGACTTTGAGTGAAATTCTAGGGTCATACACTTTGAAGGAAGTATTGTCGGGTTTACAAACCCTAAGGGCCCCAAAGAACTCTGAGTATGTAATTTCCCAAGAGAGTCCGGGTGAGAACTATGTTCCGGAAACCGATACGTTTGATACCTGGTTTAGTAGTGGTCAGTGGCCGTTAATAACCTTAAAATACCCTGATTCCGAGGATTTCAAATATTTTTACCCCACAAGTGTCCTTGAGACAGGCTGGGAAATTGTGACGCGCTGGATTTCTAGAATGGTAATGTTTGGTATATATTTAACCGGCAAACCGCCTTTTGCTGATGTGTATTTACATGGACATGTTCGTGCTATAGATGGTAGAAAAATGAGCAAAAGCTTAGGCAACCATATAATACCAAGCGACTACATTGAACAATACGGAGCGGATGCTTTGAGAATGGGTTTAATTTTAGGTACCGCTATGGGGCGTGATTTTAATTTTCCTCAAGATAAAATACTAGCCTTTAGAAACTTTGCAAATAAAATTTGGAATATGGCAAGATTCATGGGAGTGCTCGAGGACAACTATAATCAGGAAGAAGGTAAAGAACTAACCATTTACTCAATAGACGAACTTAAATCGCTTTTACAGCCTAAAGACATAGAGATACTTGTTGGGTTCGATGCTATGTTGAAGTATGTAGACTCCAGTCTCAAGAAGTATAGATTTGCGGATGCGGCCAACTCTATTTATCAGTTTATGTGGAAAGATCTCGCTTCGGACTATTTGGAAGACGCTAAAGGAAGGCTTGACAAAGATGTGGCGTTAAGTGTTTTGCGAAGCGTTTATTTAGAGTGCCTGAAAGTCTTACACCCTTTTATGCCTTTTGTAACAGAAGAAATCTGGCAAAATCTTACTGCTGAGAAAGAGAGGCCTTTAGCCGTTCAGTCTTGGCCAAAACCTTATAAAATGTCCTAAATTTTTTTGATTAGGTTTTTATGTTTGTGGAAGATTTGAAGTTGTAATTTGTAATTTTGTCGCCGAACAGGTCGCTTAGAGTGTAAGAGTTGTTTTTGGTGTACTTGCCGTTGTGAGTTCTTACTATCGACAGTGTTAGGCCTGGAGTCCCTAAATATCGACAAATATCTTGCGCTAGAGACCTGACATATAGGCCTTTTGTCATTTCTACCTGGAATTCTGCGATTGCGGTTTTCTTTAGGCCGTCTCTTATAGAAAAAAATTTTTGCCAGTTTTGTATTATTTTTTCTTGTCTAAAATCGCCCGAAACGTTTGAGATCCTTGCTTCTATGTTTTGTTGCAGCGCTTCAATATTTTTAAGCTCGGTTCTAATGTGTTTTAAGGCGAGGATCTCTCCCGATCTTTTAGGCAGAGTGGTAGGTTGTGTTCGAAGTTTTGCGTGTTGATGCAGGGGCCTGCCTTTATGCTTAATTGCGCTGTATATTGGCACTTCTTGTATATATTTTCCTATAAAACTCTCAAGCGTGGTGCTGCCAAAGGCAGGCCCCTCCTCACAAACCTCCGCACTCTGAGAATCAAAAAGCCCTAACGCGTCCCCGGTATCTGTTTCTATGCCGAAAAGTATTTGAAACGTGTATTTTTTTGTCCACTTGGCATGCTCGTATTTTTTTAGCCTCTCTTTGTCGGCTAGTACAATAATCACCCCTTCTGCCATTGGATCCAGGGTTCCGGTATGAGATGTTTTAACTCCAAGCATGTCAGAGACGTGCTTAGCTATTATATGGGTTGAGTTGCCTTGGGGCTGCCAAATAGGATATATGTTACTTGTTGCTGGCATTTTTGCCTGATTCATGTGCTTAATCTATAATCTTTTTAGTGAAAGTTGTCAAAGGAAATAAAATAGAAGAATTTACCGTCGAACAATCCCTGACTTACATAGAAGGTTTTTCGCGTGTGCATTTGGATATTGGAGCCGGGGATGGAAGGTATGTTTATAAAGAGGCTATGTTATCGGTAGCCGAAGAAAAAAAGAGCAACACTTTGTTTATTGCTCTTGAGCCTGTTTCAAAACAGCTTGAGGAGTATTCGAAAAAATCCAAAAAAGCCAAGCTAAGCAACTGCCTTTTTGTTGTAGGTTCTTTAGATAACATTCCGGTAGAACTCGAACACAGGATTAACTCAATATCTATACTATTCCCGTGGGGAAGCCTTCTTCAAAATGTGGTTTTTCCAGAGGAATTGTTGATTCCTGTTATTTCAAATGTTGCCCGAAATGGTCGATTGTTCCTTACGATTGTTTTTGGGTATGCCCCTGAGGCCGAACCTTCAGAAATGCGTCGTTTAGGCCTTGAAGATATCAGTTTAAACTCTTTATACGAAAAAATTATTCCGAGATATATTAAAAACGGTTTTAAGGTTGAATGTGTAAGGCAGAACTCTAGAGAAGATCTAAAGAAATACGAGTCTACATGGAGTAAAAGACTGGCTTTTGGCCAAAGTCGTCCTGTTTTTACACTTGATCTTTTGTTACAATTACCATAATGCCTTTGAAAAAAATAAAAACTAATACACTGCCAAAAGCCCCTCCTCTAAAGTCATTGATAGGCCCTAGCTTTATAATTCTTGGTTTAGGTTTGGGCAGTGGGGAAATTATACTCTGGCCTTTTTTAAGCTCGAAATACGGCCTTGGGATTATTTGGGGCGCTTTGGTTGGAATTACTCTTCAATTTTTTATGAATATGGAGATTGAACGTTATGCTCTTGTTCGCGGGGAGAGCGTTTTTGTTGGCTTTGCTCGAAAAATGAAGCTCCTGCCTTATTGGTTTTTGATTTCCACCTTTTTGCCTTGGATTTGGCCGGGAATAGCCGCGTCTTCTGCAAAGCTTTTTGGTCATTTGCTTGGTGTGGAGCAAACTCAGTATTTGGCAATAGCTTTTTTGCTTTTAATGGGGCTAATATTGTCTTTTGGTTCTGTGCTTTATAAAACTGTTGAGAGAATGCAGAAAGTTCTTATTGCGGTCGGGGTGCCTTCTATATTTCTTTTGTCTATTGTTCTGGCTCAGAGGTCCGATTTTATAAGCCTAGCAAAGGGCATGGTCGGAATAGGCATTGGGTATTCTTTTTTACCTATTGGGATACCTATAGCATCTTTTTTGGCCGCATTGGCTTATGCAGGTGCTGGAGGGAACTTGAATCTTGCGCAATCTTTTTATGTTAAGGATAAAGGCTATGGTATGGGGCGCTATGCCGGCAAAATAAGAAATCTACTCTCAGGATCAAGCGAGAAAATCGATCTAACGGGCTCTACTTTTATTGTAGATGATACAAGTCTGCCTAATTTTAAAAAATGGTGGCGTTCTGTAAATATTGAGCACCTTGTTGTTTTTTGGCTAACAGGATCGGTCACAATACTTTTATTGGCCCTTTTGTCCTATGTGACAACCCATTCTCTAGGCCTTCGGGCGAGCGACATTAGCTTTGTAATTTATGAGAGTGCTGAGATAGGTAGAAGGTTGTTCCCGTTTGCAGGTACGTTCTTTTTAATAGTTGCAGGGGCTACATTATTTGGAACCCAGTTGACGGTTTTGGACGCTACAAGCAGGATTTTGACTGAAAATCTATCAATTATTAAAGACGAGAAGTCTGGTATTTCAAGCCGTTTTGTAACAAAAACTTATTACTCGGTGTTGTGGTTGCAAATAGGCGCGGGTATTATAATTTTCTTGTTAGGCTTCACTGAGCCGTTACAGCTTCTTATTACGGCGGCAGTTCTAAACGCTTTTGCGATGTTTGTGCATGTAGGTTTAACTTTATGGTTAAATATTACTTTGCTTGAAAAGGAGCTAAAACCCTCTGCTTTAAGAGTTGCTGCAATGATCGTAGCTTTTTTGTTCTACGGCGGTTTTAGTGCTTACACCATTATAAATGCACTTTTGTCTTAGTTTTTTGCCTATTTTTGCTTAAGTAGGGCTTTTAGTGCTATAACTCTCTGAAAGGTTTATAATTTCGTTACTTAAAACTATTTGCGTTAGCTAGTAGATGCAGTTTACCCACCATGTTGGGCTTTGCAACTTAAAGAAATTATAGCAAATCACCTGCGTAAGCTGATGGTGGTTGATTCCATAAAGTGGTAAAATGTACGTACATTTGTCGGGGTATAGCGCAGCTTGGTAGCGCGTTCGCATGGGGTGCGAGAGGCCGCAGGTTCGAATCCTGCTACCCCGACCATTACCCCTTTGTTATAATAGTTCTGTGGAAGCATCAAATATCACAACCGAGCTCTTGGTAGAGGACATGAAAAAAACGCTAGATTTCTATAAAGATGTTCTTGATTTCGAAGTCAAAATGTCTTTTCCTGAAGAAGATCCGTTTTTCGCTATTATTAGAAACAACAAAGCAGAGTTAATGCTTTATACTAGAGAAAAATTCTTGCAGGATATACCCGACTTCGCAAAAGAAAAAATGGGTGGAACTTTTGCTCTATACATACGCGTCAAAGATATAGTCGAACTATTTGATGACCTTAAAAACAAAGTAAAAATCATCCAAGAGCTCTACAGCACAAGCTATGGCAAGCTAGAATTTTCTTTTTACGACTGCAATGGGTACGTACTTATGTTGCATGAGTAGTGTTTTCAAAAAACTCCCCTTTTACCGCATTTCGACCTGGGCATTATAGCCTAATCTTTCTCTTTATTTCAGGGCCAATATTTCCTAAACCTCTTTTACGGTCTATAATTAGACCACATGAGGCAATTTTCACTAAAATTTCTGCTTTTCATTTTTGTGCTCTTAGGATCAGTCGCTTCGGGCATGTTTGCTGTTGGGGCTAGCTATAGTGGGGATAAAATCTATTTTTTCTACGGTCAGGGGTGTCCTCATTGCGAAGTTGTTGAAGAATACTTTACGGACAACAACATTTATTCAAAATACCAAATAGACAAAAAGGAAATTTATGGAAATAAAGAAAATGCTCGTTTGTTAATCTCAGTTCTAAGCGAGCTCGGGTATCCTACTGATCAGATAGGTGTGCCTACTGTGGTTGTAGGTTCTGAGGTGCTGGTAGGAGACAAGATTATAATCGAGAGTTTTGAAAGTGCTGCTGAGAACTTAAAAAATAGCCAAAATAACTTAAATAAAGAAATCGAGAATATAAAAAAGACTGAAAATACAGCTGCTCTCCCTAATCTTACTGTTATAGCTGTCGCAGGTGCCGCCATTGTTGACGCCATAAATCCTTGTGCCTTTGCAGTCTTGCTCATACTGATGACGACGGTATTAGCGAGAGGATCTGCAAAAGAAGCCTTAAAATCGGGCCTAGCTTTCTCTTTAGCCATTTTCGTGTCTTACCTTTTGATGGGGATTGGAGCTTACACTGCTCTAAGTTATGGCAACATTGGGAAGCTTCTGGTTAGGGTAATTGGTATAGTCGCCATTGTCTTGGGTTTATTTAACATTAAAGACTTTTTTTGGTACGGAAAGGTGTTTTTAATTGAGGTTCCTTTGTCTTGGAGACCTCGAATGAAAAAACTCATAAATTCTGTAACAAGCCCGGTGGGCGCCCTTTTTACCGGTTTTATAGTTAGTCTTTTTTTGCTGCCTTGCACTAGCGGCCCGTACATTGTAATTTTAGGTTTATTGGCTAATTCTTCGGCTAAGCCGCAGGCCTTGGCCTACCTGGCTTTATACAACATAATTTTTGTTTCGCCTATGATTCTTATAACCTTGGCTGTCTATAGAGGTATGGATCCTGCCAAACTAGAGACGTTACGGCAGAAAAATTTACGAATTCTGCATCTTTTTGCGGGTATAATACTGCTTGTTTTAGGATTCTTTACAATAACCTCATTTTGACGGATGACTTTTGGATCTGGCAATATTAAATTATAATAACGATATTGTGGAACATTTAGCGATCCTTCGTAAGTCCAATATTAAAAAAGGCGATAATCTCCTGGGCGAAATTTTATCAGGAAAAAAAACAATCGAATCTCGATGGTATGTTCATAAATCAGTGCCTTGGGGAAAAGTTAAACCCGGAGAGACAATTTATTTTAAGGAATCTGGATATCCGGTTTCGGCTCGAGGTAAAATAAGCAACGTTTTGTTTTTTGAAAATCTTGGACCCGATTTAATAAAGGAAATCATAATTAAATACGGCCATAAGATTGCGCCGAGTTTTGCCCAAGAGGCTTTGTTTGAATGGGGAAGAGGTTTAGTAAAGAAACGTTACTGTATTATAATTTTTTTGACCGATGTTGTTCCGATAAAGCCTTTTAAAATTAATAAAAAAGGCTTTGGAATGTCATCTGCTTGGATTGTCACCCCTAAGATTGAGGAATTAAGGTTGTCTGCTCCCGCGCGGTCTTAAACATAGATACCGTCCCTCCCCCTACCACTATGGCTATAGGTTGGGGGTAGCTTGGGTCCCTTGACACCTCCTCCATCTATTATATAATCTAGGAAAGATTAGTTAGCCCCGTTTTTTTTATGCACAAAATACTATAGGGCCCGATTAATTGTTAGATATTTCTTTTATATAATATAGTAATTATTCCTGCTGCTAAGTATAAAAATTAAGGCGGCTTTAAAATCTATAAAGCCCTTACCATTTTTAACTGCTCCACTTAGGTATTTTATGACAAGTGAGGTCCTAAAAAAAGAACTTTTTACGACGAGACGTTTTATCACGATTCATGAGGCTCTTAATGCTCTAATAAAGGTTGTTTCGGATGCGGGCTGCGCGCAAGGTTTTGCTGTGGGATTTGATTTGGATGAAACTCTAAGGCAATCTTTTGAGGATGGCCTATCAGGGCATCCAGGCCGTATACGGCCCGAGGTCTATTATCTTCTCAAGCAACTTACGCGCCGTGAAGTTCCTATAGCTGTAGTAACTAATCAACCTTCTACCGGTCACCAAGTGTCGCACGTTGTAGCGGGACTAAGAGGTTACACACTAGCTCTTCCGGCCCTTAGGTTTTTGGGCATTGAGGTTTTCGGTTACGAAAGTAGGCCTTGGAGCTTTCTAACATTCCCGGCCTCTATTGCTACTAGTGTGCTTGGTTTGGGAGGACTTTATAAAGAGTCTCCCGAGGCTGTTTCTAATTTTGTTTCTTGGGCAGAAACATCATGCCAAGGAGACTTAAAGCACCTTATATATGTTGGTAACAACAATAGAGATAAAGATTTTACAAGACTGGTCGCTTTGGAGTTAGCAGAGAGTGGGGCAGGCTGTGCTGTTGAATTTTATCAATTGCCCAACTTTTCATCGTTTCGGTCAGGTGACGGGAGAAGTAGGTCTGGGGGATTCTTACGCGGATCTCGGGGCGGGCAAGCAGCCCAGGAAATAGAAAGATAAAACCACCCCCCCCCTTATAAAAAATAGTTTCTAAAGTTGGGGTTTTATAGTCGAGCCGGATTAGTTTCGCCACGTTCTCAAAGAGTTGATTTTAACAGCAGCCCCTCCCGGAGTTGCTTGTCTGTTATTTAATGCTTTCACGGGATCTTCTCTTTTTTCTAGAGCATGTTTAGCTATTAGGAATTCGTTATAAGCCTTTTGGAGGAGATTCTGGTCATCTGTGATTTCTACCCTAAAATCATGGCCCTGCTCTAGAATATTCGCAAGCCTATATAGGGAGGCAAAGGGAGGAATTACCAGTATCTCTGCGGCTGTGCGTCCATCGTTTTCGGTATGAGCTGCCAGCGTACGTGCAATAACAACTTCTAACGCATCTAGAAAAAAGAGTTCCTCTTCCTCCGCACCAGCTTTAGGATTTCTTGCGTCGCTTTTTGCTTCCTTGCGTTTCCGCATTTCATTTTCAATACCCAAGATTGTTTTCGAAAAGGGCCTGCCCATCAAAAGTTCTACAGCACTACCCACCTCAGCATCCCTACCACGAAAAACACTTCCAAACATACTGCACGCCCTCCCTTATTTACTACAGTACACCTAATTCAGCTTTTTCTTTCTCTGTTTCTTTTTCTATGTAGTCAAGATATTTTTCAGTTGTTGATATTCTTTTATGTCCTACTATTTTAGAGACTGTTTGTAGGCTAACGCCTTGAGAAAGATGGTGGGCAATAAAGGTGTGCCTCAAATTATTTACTCGTGCATCTATAATACCAGACAAATCAAAATAACGGTCAATAGTTGAGCGAATATTTCTTACAAGTATTTTGTTGCCTGTTTTTGTTATAAATACATGCGGGGCATCGGCTTTGATTGTTTTCCTATGTTTTTCGATGTAGGTTTTTAAAGCTTCTATGACAGCTGAATTAAGCGGTATGGTTCGGCCGCCCTTGCTCTCTCGAGCCGGCACGTATAGTTCTTGTTTATCAAAATTGATGTGGTCTATTTTCATGAGCGAAATTTCAGATATCGATATTCCTGTTTGTAATAGAACTTCTATCATTGTAAATGTTCGCACGTCTTTACGTGCTGTATCCCTAAGAGCCCTGTACTCCATTTTTGAGAGAATTCTCGGCGGTTTAGTTTCAATTTTTGGGTGTTTTAGGCCTTCTGAAACATCTGCGGGTATGTGGCCTTTCTCTGTTAGGTACTTAAAGAAAGTTTTGGTAGCATTTATTTTTCGTGAGATGGTTTTAGGTGTAAGTCCTATATCGGATAGGCCGGATACAAACTGCACAAGATGCTGTAGTTCGGCTTTTTCCGGAGAGTTTACGCCCAGGCCCGTAAAACTTTCTACTAACTGCTCAATGTCTTTGTTATAGGCGATTATAGTGGATGAGGCTTTGCCGTCTTCTTTGAGTTTATTTATGAATTCTGCATGCACCTCTTTTAGTTTAGTCATTTTTTATTCGTCTTCTGAGCAGCAATTTCATAATACCTATAGGGCATTTTACATACAACTGTGCATAATGTCAATTGTAGCTTTTTTGGCATTTAGGTATAATACCTTTGCCCATGATAAATAAGATTAAGTACATTTTTACCTCGATCCTACTGTTAATACTGTCGGTAGGCTTTCTTAAATCCGGCCTAGAGTCTTCAAAAGGCTCTTCCAGGTCCCAAAATCTTGAAAATGAGGTTATAGGCCTGAGGGACGAAAGAGACTCTCTGAAGAAACTATTAGAGTACCAGAAAACGGACTCCTACATTGAGGAGGAGGCCCGTAACAAATTAAACATGTTACGCCCCGGAGAGAGGGTTTATGTGTACACGGAGAATGTAAATTCTTCGGAGCCGGGAGATCTTCCGCTATCACAAGGTACAGATAGAGGAGGATCGCAACGTCGGGTTTTTCGCCAGAATAGGGCCGTCGATAACGAGCTTGTTGGTTCAAAAGGTAATTTTGAACAATGGGTGGATCTTTTAAAATAATTCTATTTGCATTGTCTTTTTGACATTAGTTTGTGTGTTTGATAATATACTCCCGTACGTAGCGGGGTGGAGGAATAGTACCTCGTCAGGCTCATAATCTGAAGGTCCCGGTGCAAATCCGGGCCCCGCCACCAAAGTACACTCTTAGACCTTTTATGCCCGACGGCTCTATAGTCCCACAGTCCGACTTTTAAAAATATTCCTGATTTGCTATACTCATTGACGTTGCCCACGCTCATGCTTAATTTGTTTGCACGGGACTTTATTTAAGGCCTTACCGCAGCATAGAGGTGAGCACGGTAAAATAGTTTCGCCAACGTAGCTCAGTCGGTTAGAGCGGGCGTTTCATACGCGCCAGGTCGCTGGTTCGATTCCAGCCGTTGGCACCAACTTTTTATGTCGCGAGCATTTTTCGTTCTTTCCCATTCCATTTCTGTGTTGGCCGTAAGAAAGATTTTTGCTGTATAATAACCTTATGTCAGGAGTTTTTGATACGAAGAAGCACAAGAAAAGAATTTTAACCGGAGATACGCCGACCGGGAGGCTTCATCTCGGGCATTATATAGGCACTTTAGAGAACCGAGTTAAATTACAGCACGAATATGAGACTTTTATCATTTTGGCTGATACTCATGCGTTTGCATACCCAAAATATATAGACGATCCTGTTTATATCGCTAAAGCTACGATCGACATCACTATTGCTAACCTTGCTGTTGGTTTAAATCCCGAAAGCACAACCTTTTTTGTTGAATCGGGGATACCCGAGATATACGAGCTCGCAACTTTTTTCTCGATGCTAGTGAGCCATAACAGGGCCTTGCGTAACCCGACAATAAAGGACGAAATCAAGATGAAAAGTCTTGGCGACAGTTATTCTCTTGGCTTTATTTTTTTCCCACTGCTTCAGGTGGCAGACATAATAGGTGTAAAAGCCGATTTGGTTCCCGTGGGCATTGACCAGAAACCCCACGTAGAGCAGGCGCTCGAAGTTGTTAGCAGATTTAACTCGATGTATGGAGAAGTTTTCCCGGTGCCCAAGGCATTAATCGGTAGGGTCGGCAAGCTTGTTGGTACTGATGGTAATCCTAAGATGGGAAAATCTCTTAATAATTGTGTATTTTTAAACGATTCCGAAGAAGATTTGAAGAGTAAAATAATGAACATGTTCACTGACCCTGCACGCATTCATGCAAGCGATCCGGGAAGGGTAGAAGGAAATCCAGTTTTTATTTACCACGATGCTTTTAACCCCAATAAAGACGAAATTCTAGATCTTAAAGATAGATATGTAAAAGGTCAGGTTGGTGACGTTGAGGTGAAAACTAAACTTTTTAATGCACTTAACACTTTTTTGGGGCCAATTCGCGACAGGTATAAATATTACGATGAGCGGAGAGAAGATGTTAAGGATATATTGATTCAAGGAACTGCACGAACCAGAGAGGTAGTTAGAGAGACTTTAGAAGAGACTAAAGATAAAATGCATCTGCTAAATTCGCTGTGATATAATCACCTAGCTGCTTATTTAAACCAGTATTATTGGGAGACCCAAAATAATTTTATAGTAGATATAAGACTGGTTTAGAGTAGATCGAAAAACTATGTTAATAACAAAAAAGAAAAGCCAAAATAGCTCCAGCAAGGGGCAGAAAATTCAACCAGGAAAGAACATTAAAGGGCGGATCAAAAGCGGCAAATCCGGGCCTGTAAAAAAGCAGGCCCCGAAAGACCTAAGAAGCCTTCTAAGTAACATTTATTTGTATCTTTTTGTCTTTATTATTGGGGTTTTTATTTTAGACGGACTTGGTTTAATTGGCCCTGCCCCGGAATCGATACCTTTTAACGAAGTGCTGCGCCTTGTTAATGAAGATCAAGTTCAAGATATTACGGTAAAAGACAGCGACCTAACAATATTGTTAAAGGACGGTACCACAGTAACCTCAAAGAAAGAAGCAGGAACTAGCATTTTCGAGGTATTAAGCTCTGAGAGCATTCCTGCTTCAAAAGTCGCTGGCTCGATCAATATTGAGCAGAAGTTTCCCTTGGAAAGCGTGCTATCTTTGCTTTTATCTATAGGAATCCCGTTGGTTATTTTGTATATCATATTTAGATCTATGCGCGGGGCAAGTAGCGACATGTTTTCGTTTGGAAGGTCCAAGGCTAAGCTTTTTGTTAAAGAAAGCTCAAAGATAACCTTTAATGATGTTGCAGGCATAGACGAGGCAAAAAGCGAAATGGTCGAGATTGTAGATTTTTTGAAAAATCCAAAAAAATACTCCCAGCTTGGTGCCAGGATTCCCAGAGGAGTTTTGTTAGTAGGTCCTGCCGGAGTAGGAAAGACTTTGCTCGCAAAGGCTATAGCCGGAGAAGCCAACGTGCCATTTTTCAGTGTTGCGGGAAGCGAATTTATGGAAATGTTGGTTGGGGTAGGTTCGTCAAGGGTTAGAGATCTATTTGCCATGGCAAAGGAATCTCAACCCAGCCTTATTTTTATTGACGAAATTGATGCAATAGGTCGTCAGCGCGGCATGGGCATTGGAGGCGGGCACGATGAAAGAGAGCAGACGTTAAACCAGATATTAATAGAGATGGACGGGTTTGATCCGAGAGTTAATGTGATAGTTTTAGCTGCGACAAACAGACCGGATATGCTAGATCCGGCATTGATTCGAGCCGGCCGTTTTGATAGGCGCATTAGCTTGAATTTGCCCGACTTAAAAGATCGTGAGGCTATACTTAAAATACACGCTGCAGGAAAGCCCCTTAACAGCGATGTCGATTTTGCCAAAATAGCCAAAAAAACAGTTGGTTTTAGTGGTGCCGATTTAGAAAACATGCTAAACGAGGCCGCTATACTTGCTGCTCGTGATTCTGCTGTAGATATTACAATGAACCATATCGATGAGGCATCTTTGAAGGTCACAATGGGTCCTGAAAGAAGGAGGTTGCAAGACGAGAATGAAAAAAGGCTCACGGCTTACCATGAAGCCGGGCACGCTGTTGTGGCATATCATGCGGGTCAGCTAGATTCTGTTGAGCGCGTCACTATAGTTCCTAGAGGCGGTTCTCTTGGGCATACTTCGTTGCCGCCGGAAAAGGATCGCACCAACGAGACACAGACTCGTTTGCTGTCGATGTTGCAGATGATGATGGGCGGGCGAGCTGCAGAAGAATATATTTTTTCAGAGATTTCCACAGGAGCTGCAAGCGACATAGAGCGAGCGACTGAGCTCGCCCGCCGCATGGTTACCGAATTTGGCATGAGCGATCTGGGCCCTGTTTCCTTTGATGGTGCAGGCGGGAAATTTTGGCTTGCGAAACAAATGGGCGAGATGCCACACTACAGTGACAGTACAGCTACTAAAATCGATGATGAGATTAGAAGAATTATTGATTCTTCCTACACCAAGGCTTTAAGCATACTAAAACAAAACGCAAAAGGTCTTGAAACTGTCGCCCAAGCCTTGCTTGAAAAGGAAACTCTTGATGGCGAAGAGTTCAGGGCTTTAATGGAGAAAGCACAGGGATAGGAATCTTACACACTGTATAAGGTTGCATAAGGAAAAGATTTTTTATTTATCTTTTTTTATGTTCTGTTTTAAGGCTTGGTATAAATATGAAAAAGATATTGTTGATTGACACGTTTAATTTTATTCATAGGGCATATCACGCACTTCCAAAAACCCTAACATCTCAAGACGGGCACCCAATAAACGCAGTTTATGGCGTTACTTCGATGTTACTTAACATTTTTGATGCCGTAACTCCTGATTATGTTGTTGCTGCGGTTGATAGCCGCAAGCCGACATTTAGACTAGAGGAATTCAGTGGCTACAAAGCGCATAGAAGGCCTATAGATGACGAGCTGTCTGAACAAATACCTTTGGTTTTTGATGTACTATCAAGCTTCGGTATTTCCCAAATATCTGCCGATGGCTATGAGGCAGATGATGTTATAGGCACTATTTCTACGAAAATGTCGGCGGACTCTAATTCGGAAACTATAATCGCTTCAAATGATAGGGATTTATGGCAGCTGGTTAGGAAAAATGTGTTAGTAGTTCTTCCCGCCACTAAGGGGGTTCCGGAATGGTTAGGGCCTAAAGAGGTGACCGCGCGGTTAGGTTTTGAGCCAAGCCTCTTAGTCGATTTTAAGGGTTTAAGAGGTGACCCAAGCGACAATATCCCAGGAGTTTATGGGGTTGGAGAAAAAACCGCAAAAACTCTTATTGAGAAATACAAATCTGTAGAGGAGCTGTACAAAAACATTGATTTTGTAACTCCTGAATCACTAAGAAATAAGCTACTGGAGTCTTACGAACAAGCGATTATGAGTAAAAGATTAGCTCGTATTATTACGGATGCTCCTATAGAATTTAATTTGAAAGAGACAATTTACCAGGGATATGACAAGCAAACTTTAACGCAACTTTTACAAAAATATAATTTCAAAAGTTTACTAAAGAGAATCGGGCACGAAGGAAGTCGAGATTTTAATGATGGGTTGGGGAGTTCTTCTAGAATTATGCAGAAAAGCTTATTTTAGTCGGGAATTCGAAAATTTACAATTTCGTTACTTGAAACTACTTGTCTAAGCTAGTAGATGTAGTTTACCCAGCATGTTGGGCTTTGCAACGTAAAGAAATTACAGCAAATCATTTGCTTGAGCAGGTGATGGTTGATAAAGTTTTTATAGAAAGTGCGAATATGAAAAATATTAACAAAGGAATAAAGAAGGACCTACGTCAGCACGCGGCCGAAGTTGCGGAGGCGATGAAAAAGCTATACCCCAAGCCAAAAACCGAGCTAGTGTATGCAAATGAGATGCAGCTTGCGATTGCTGTTATGCTGTCGGCCCAAACAACTGACAAAAAAGTAAACGAGATCACCGCAGCCTTATTTAAAAAATATCTCACTTGGGATGATTTTGCTATAGCCAGTTTGCCGACATTACAGAGAGATATACGAGGAGTAAATTTTCATTTGGGAAAGGCCAGCCGTATTATAAAGGCTTCCGTTATTGTACGAGACAAGTTTGGGGGCCATTTACCGCGGACTATGGACGAGTTGTTACTTCTTCCCGGTGTAGCAAGAAAAACCGCAAACGTGATCTTACAGGAGCTTTGGGATATTACTGAGGGAATTGTTGTAGATACTCATGTGACAAGAATATCTTCGAGATTGGGGCTTTCCAATGAAAAAAACGCAGTTAAAATTGAGCAGGAACTTATGTCTTTATTCGATAAAAAATATTGGCGAGGTATATCTGGAGCGTTTGTATTACACGGAAGGCATGTCTGTAAGGCGAGAAAGCCCGAGTGCGAAAAATGCGTATTAAAAGATATTTGCCCGTCAGCTTTTTTGGAAAACTAATTTCGCCACTGAACCGTACCTAATTAATAAAAATGGCGTTTTGTACCATAATAATGCCTCCTAAATTGGTGGCATCTTCTATATATGCCCAAGGGCCTGTGTTTGTTAGACGCATTTCAAACCTTCCTCCGACCGGTATAATTACCGGTTCATTAAAGGCCTCCATAGAGGGGGTTATCTGCCGTATAATAACCGGTTTGTTGCTATCGTTGTTCCAAATAACTAGCTGGTTTATGTATCCGTTGGTTTGTTTTGGTGTAAAGCCCTCTTGCGTGTATGTTATTATTAATGCCCCGTATTTTGCATCCACTTGTGCCGGGGTCATTTGAGATGTTTCCTCAAATTTTTTAAGTCTTTCCATTTCGGCCGCCTCTTGCTCCAGGGCTAAGTCTGTTAGCCTTTTAGCTTCGTTTTTAGACTCTACGTACGTGGTTGATTCTCTTGTGGAGGTGTTTTGCTGGTAGTTTTGGTCTTGCGGATTTGCCCCGTTTGTACTGTCAAGCTTGTCGGATATTGATTCCGTAACTTTTTTTAATATTGGAAGTTGTGAAGGGGAGCTGTTTTGTTCTTCTCCAACGGCGATAATTAATAAGAAAACAAGTGCTGTAATTGCGCCTATTGCAAAAATCGGCTTGTTTCTAACTATGAAGTCTTTTAATATACCCATCTTAAACATTATACAGGTTCGCTGAGGCTTAAAAAAGTAGATTTGGTTTTGTATTTTGTTATGGAAAAAGTGAGGGGCGGGCTTTTAAAGCCCGCCCCTCAATAAAACTCAACTAAAATGAAATTATCGAACCTTCTCAATAGCTTGCAGAACAGTTTCGGTCGAAGCTGCGCCACCTATTTGCTCGAAGTCTCCCGTTTTTGTATTAATTACAAAAGAAGAAGGAGTTCCCCTGATACCGATTTTTAGACCGTTTTCTTGATCGCTGCTAACTTTTTTTGCAGTTTCCCCTGAAGTTAGGCAGGATGTGAAAGATCCTTCATCTAAGCCTTGTTCTAAAGCTAAAGTGATGAGCTGCTCTTGAGTTCCTGATTTTGTACTAAATATAGCGTCGGCATATTTCCAGAACGCTTCGTTCCCCCCAATTTTGGCTGCGCATTCAGAAGCTTCGGCTTGTTTTTGCGCATTAGGATGGATTGAAGGTAAAGGGAAGTGCCTGTATACATAAGCCACGTCCCCTGCCTGCTCTATTGCAGCCTTTACGTTTGGATGGTATGACTGGCAGTAGGGACAAGAGAAATCGGAATACTCTATTAAAACTAAATCACTATCTGCTTTTCCCCTTACGTGATCAGAATCATTTAATTCCAAAACACTTCGAATCGTTTTGTCGTCAACAGCGGCCGCTTGCTGGCCTTGTGGTGCGCTAGGGGTTTTTGTTTTTGTCCAAAGCATCCCTATTACAAAAGAGGCTATAACAAGAAGGCCCATTAATGTCATTACTAAATAATTGTTTGGGGTACCGGCCGAACTTGCCTGGTACGAATTTTTGCTGTCTGTCATAAGAAACTCTCCTAAACTTTTAACTAACTTTTTCTGTTTAGTAATAATAGCGACATTCGATCTTTATTACAAGGGCTATTTATGTTGCAGAAGAGGTTTATCTTAATGAGCGTAGCTCTTGCTTCTTTGTATTTAATACTGTGGTAAGTCTTTATGCTTTTCAATGTTGAGGCGTACCCCGTAAAACATCTATAGCAATTTGTACCCCCTCTTCCGTCAGTACTAATTTGCTTCCTCTAAACTTTGCTCTGGCACAAACCTCCCTATCTAGGGCATTAGAAGTATTATTAACTTGCTCGGGAAATAGCCCATAAATTGGTAGTGGCGTTTCGTGGTCGCCACGGACTATTGCGATACTTAGATCTGGTTGAAGTTCGGCTTGTCTTCCTAAACCTGTGTTTGTAGGAGTTTTAACATATCCTACGGCCGTGATTTCCCTCCCATCACCTATTGTATGTTTGACCAAAACTATTGTTATGGGCAATGTGCCGATCTCGTCTGCAGGTTTTAAGTATTGTATCCTTTCTGACTCAGACATTTTAGCGGCTCCTGTTTGTGAAGCTATAGCAGAGAAGAGCTCTGACGAGAGCTCCGCTAACACCTTTCGTTGTTCTTCTCCTGCAAGTTTTGCAGTATGCATCTCTTCTTGTGCAGCACCTGCAAGGTTGCTGCCTCCTCTAGCTCTCTCCCACCTTTTGCGGCCCTCCTGGCCATATGTTCCCGTATTAGGCATATAACTCTTTATACTATTTTTTTGGATATTTGGCAAAATCCTTTAATTTTTTACATAAATTCAAGCTATCTTGCCGATTTTGTCTGCGAGTTCCATGTTAACTAGGTTGGTGGGGGCAGTTCCTTTTATTAGTACGTCTATTATGTTTTGTGCAGCCATTCTGGCCATCTGAATTCTTGCTTCTCTTGTTGCGCTTGCTATGTGTGGGGTTAGAATTATGTTATTGAGGCTGGTTAGTCCGTTATAAAGACTTGGTTCGTCTTCAAAGACATCTAGAGCCGCACCTTCTATTGTATTATTTTTTAGAGCCTCGTATAAGGCGGCCTCATTTACTATCGGTCCTCTCGCAGTATTTATTAAATAGGCGGTGGGTTTCATGAGCTCAAGCTCCTTCTGATTTATTAAGTGGCGCGTGCTTTCTATAAGGGGGCAGTTTAATGAAACAAAATCAGAGTTCGTTAATAATTCCTCAAGCTCAACTTTTTTTGCGTCACATTCTTTTTCTATATCAATGTGTTCTTTTGGATCGGAGTACAAGATCTTCATTTTTAGACCGCCGTGGGCGAGCCTCGCCAGGTGTTGGCCGATTCTTCCCATGCCTATAATCCCCAAAACCTTATTTCTTAATGTAGGGCCTAGGAAAAGCATTGGGTCCCAGAATTGGTAGTTACCGTTTCGTACAAATTTATCGGCCGTTACAATGTTTTTGCTTAGAGCATAGATTAGCCCTAGTGTAAACTCGGCCACTGATTCAGTTAGATCGCCCGGAGTGTTTGATACATAAACTTTGTTTTTTGTTGCAGTTTCAATGTCTATGTTGTCATAACCCACGGCATAGTGCGCGATTATTTTTAAGTTTTGTCCGGCCGCCTCAATAATTTTTTGTGTTATCTTATCGGGAATTACTGGTAGTATTGCGTCGACCCCTACAACCGCCTTAAGCAACGCCTCTTCTGAAAGAGGGGGGCCTTTCCTGTAGTCTATCTCTATAGAAGGGTATTGTTCTAAAATTTTAATTCCGGCATCGGGGATTTCTCTTGTGATGAGCAGTTTCATACTTTAAGTGTAGCATTATTAATTTTTTTCATAAATATTCTATTTGTGAGGGCGCTGTTTATGAGGTTATCTCTTTTTTAGTCAGGAGGCCGTCGATACATCCTACACATTTTACTATGCTGGCAGAATTTTTAGTTCCCCAAAGTAAAGCTTCCTTAAGACTTTTTTTATAGTATATCGCCGCCATAAAAGCCGCCGCAAAGGCGTCCCCGGCACCTGTTTTGTCTACAATAGGTTCTGCAACCTTAATTATGGGCATTTCCTCGTAAGATTCTCCATCAGAAGCGCTGGAGCCGTGTTTTCCGTTAGTAATAACTGTTTTTTTGGGCCCCAGTTTTTGCAATTTTTCGTGTAGTTCTGTTTGTGCCGCTGAAAGCCCGGTTGGGAGACCGATTATTGCATACGCTTCCTCTCTATTTACAAACAATATATCTGTGCGTTTTAAGACGTTTAGCAATTTTCCTGTTCCTGCGCGCATGTGATACGTGCCGGGATTAAAGGCAAGTCCTATGGAAGGGTTTGCGTTTAGGTATTTCACCAAGTCAGCTTGAAATGTCTCAAACCCGTCAGCTAAAGATGTATAAAAAACCCAAGATATTTGTGGCAATTTTGTAAATTCGACCTCGTATTTATATGGGTAGTGGTATGAAAATATCGTGCGGTCGCCTTTGCCCCAAATAATCGTATGCACGTTAGTGTCTACCCCTTTGTTTTGTCTGCAAAGGTGTGTGTTTATACCGTAACTTTTGTATTTTTCTATGAACCTAGAACCGTTTTGATCCTCGCCAAGTTCAGTATAAATGGCGGTATTAATATTTAGCCTTTGGAGACCTACGGCAACGTGGCATGCGTTTCCTGCAAGAGTAGAGGCAAAAGTTTTGACCGGAACTTTGCTACCATGAACAAAACATATTTCAGGCTGTTTCATCTTCAGATCTTCATGTATTTCAACTGATTCAAGTTCAAGATATTGATCGATAGAGCTGTCTCCGATTACTAATACATCGTAAGCCATAGATTAATATGTTCCAAAAAAAAGCCCGATAATAATTTTTGCAATTCCGTAGGCAACTGTACCAAAAAACATAGAGATCAGTGCTTTAGTGGGAGGCTTTATTGTGCCTTTTATATTATGTATTGCGTGGTAGGTTATCGAAAAAACAAACAAAAGTGAAAAAAATTCCGCAGTATGCATTATGCCTTGCTCTGTGGTTAGGTTATTGAAGACATTAAACATTGAGATAATAATATCATAAACACTAATACGCTCAATATTTATTGCGGTAAGACTGCTAGCCTCATTTCGCAGATGAAGGTGCGGGTTTGCGACAGTAGAGAAGAGAATACAGACTTACGTATGTAGTATTTTATTTTTTATTTATATTATTTACTGCCAGGCTGTATATAGCTTCACTATCAACTCCGTATTTATTTTTCAGCTGTGCGTAAGTTCCTGATTCTCCAAATGTGTCCCTTGTTCCTATGCGTAAGACTTTCGTGGGCATTTCCTCGCTAAGAATTTCAGCCACCGCACCGCCAAGGCCGCCTGATTGTTGGTGTTCTTCTACAGTTATGACTAGTCTTGTTTTTGTTGCAGATTGCAGAAGCAGAGTTTTGTCAAAAGGTTTTATTGTGTGCACATTTATAACTTCGGGTTTTATGCCGTTTTCGGTAAGTTTTTTTGTAGCAATTATTGCTTCGTGGCATATTGGTCCGGTGCATACTATTGTCAGATCGTCGCCTTCAATAAGGGTTTGTGCCTTTTTTACGTCAAAAGGAGTTGAGGCTGTTGTTATTTCAGGAGTATCTTCTCTGCAAAGTCTCATGTACACTGGCTTGCTCAAGGTCACGCTGGCTTCTGTAGCTTTTTTTGTTTGTTCATAGTCTACAGGACTAAGCACTACGGTATTAGGAAGGGTTCTCATAATAGCTATGTCCTCAAGTTCTTGGGCTGTAGCTCCGTCGGCGGAGGGGGACAGCCCCGCATAAGCACCTACCATTATTACAGGAAGATCAGAGAAGCAAATTGAAACTCTAATTTGATCCAAGTTTCTCATGGGCGAAAAGGCGGCAAAGGAGGTTATAAAAACTTTCTTTCCGCATGCCGCAAGTCCGGCCGCAATACCTGCCATGTTCTGTTCTGCTATTCCGACCTGAAAAAATCTGTCTGGAAAATTTTTCGCGAAGTCGTCGGTTTTCGTAGAACTATTAAGGTCCGCACATAGCACCACAACATTTTCGTCTTCTTTTCCTAATGCAAGAAGGCTTTCTCCGAAAGCCTTCTTCGTGGATTTTAGGCTCGGGTTAAGTCCGTGCATCCGATCGTTTAGAAGCAAGTTTGTGTTTACAGCAAGGGCAGGCTTTAGTTGCATTCCTTTGTTTCCTTGGCTCTTTCGAACTCAATATCTTTATCGGTTTTTGTTATTCTAACAATATCAACCGCAATGTTTTTTTCGGGCTCTTCGTTGCAGCTTTCGCCGGGCTCGGTTTCAATTATTGAAACTGTATATACGCCTTTTTCTTGATCTTCGATAACTTTTTTAATTTTTATTTTATAGCCTAAAGTGGGGTTCGTTGAACTTGCTACAGCAATAACCATTTCTTTATCGAAGTCGATCTCTTCTTTAATCGTTAGCAGTCCCGTTGAGTCTATAGTATTGAGAAACTCGTTCAATTGTTCTCTGGAGTTTATAACAAGTCGCTGTTTTTCCATGTCTTCTTGGTTGTATATAAATGTCGGGTAGCCTTCCAACCTAGTAACTTCAGTTGGGTCTTTTCGAAGTTTAGGTAATTTTATTTCATCCCCTAAAAGAAAATATCCGGCACCTAAGATTAATACTAGAATTAAGAACAGGGGAAGTAAGTTTATATTTAATTTTGTTTGATTGTTTTTATTCATCGTCGTAACACTTTATGCGGCCTTCCAAGGATCTAAGGGCGTTAAGAGCTTTTTTTGCCTCTTTTGCGCTAGGTACTTTTCCGTGCCATTCAAATTTATACTCCATAAAATCGGCCCCTTTGCCGGGGATTGTATGCGCAACAATAGCGGTCGGCCTTTCAAAGACTGCCTTAGCCATATTAAAGGAGTTTACTAGTTCCTCTACGTTATGTCCGTCTACCTCTAGGACGTGCCAATTGAAGGCTTCCAACTTTTCCCTCAAAGATTCTAGCGGCATAACATTCTCCGTGTAACCGCTGATTTGAATATTGTTTCTATCTATTATACACGTAAGGTTATTCAACCTCTTATTTCCGGCGTACATCAGGGCTTCCCAGACTTGCCCTTCCTGCATTTCGCCATCTCCTAGCATGCAGTACACTCTGTATGATAGTTCTGAGAGTTTCGCGCCAAGGGCAAGTCCTATAGCTTGGGATAGTCCTTGCCCTAGAGAACCGCTCGAGTTTTCAATGCCCGGTACAGAGTTTTTGCGCGGATGGCCTTGAAGACCCGAATCAAGCTTCCTTAGTGTTTTTAGTTTGTTTTTGTGAAAAAATCCTACTTGAGCTAAAACCGCATACCAGACAGGGCATATGTGCCCGTTTGAAAGAATGAACCTGTCTCTGTTTTCATGGTGAGGGTCTTTAGGATCAATGTTAAGTATTTTATGGTACAGCACTGCGAAAATGTCTGCAGTTCCAAGAGCTCCGGCTATGTGTCCCGAACCTGCCTCTACTAGCATTTCTACAACTGATTCCCTAAGCTCCACGGCTTTTTTTTCAATTGTGCATATTTCTTTATCGGTACAGTATTGAAACTTGTTGTTTGCAGGCGAGTATTGGGGCATTAAGTATAGTATCTAATTTATTACGGTTTAATTCAAGTGTTCGTTGTTATATTTTTTTATAAAATCAAGAACTTCTTCAGGGCTCGTGCAAATTTTCACAAGGTCGGCCTCACCTTCGCGCAAAAGAAGGTATTTTTCAAGAGCGGCAATTATTTCTTCCCAGAAATTTCCATATAAGATTATTGGTTTATGGTGCCCCTCGTGTATTCGAGAGTTGGCCCAACTCATGCCGAGTTCGCTCAGTGTTCCTGTCCCTCCAATGAATACGATGTGCAGGTCTGTGTTTTGCAACATTATTTTTGTACGATCGAAATAATCCTTCGTTGTAATTTCGAAATCAAAGTCGTTTTCGGGATCGGTGCCTTCATAGTTTTTATGCTTGTAGCTTGGGCTGTAGGTAACCACCAGTACTTCTTTGCCCCCTGCGTGTGTTCCTTTGGTGGCCGCCTTCATAATACCGGGTCCGCCCCCGTTTATAACCGCAATGCCGTTTTCTGCTAGAAGTTTAGCCACGGCAAAAGCCTCTTTATAGGCTTGATCTTTCTCAGTTAGTGCTGCTCCGCCAAAGAACCCCGCAGATTTTATTACTCCGGAATATTCTATAGGTACTAGTTTTTCGGAGCTTTTTTTCTGTTGAACTTTTTTTTCACTCATTATGTTTTTTATAACTTTTTGTAATTCTAAGTATGCCTCATCGGGTCTATTTTTTGCAAATATTGCGGAACCGGCAACGACCGAGTTTATCGATCTGATAACAGAGTAACTAAAGTACTCCTTTAAAGTTTTTGTGTTTATACCCCCGTCTAGTTGAAGTAGGTGGTCTGGGTTTTTTTTAGCAAATTTCAGAGCATTTTTAAAAGCTTCCGGCTCAAATTTTCTGCCTTGTCCTCCCGGCACTACGGTTAAAAACTGTACGTTGTTTGTATAGGAAGAAAAGACAGCCATTTCTCTATCTGATGTGTCTAGGGAAAATGAGATTCCGAGATCGATTCTATTTTCTGCACATAGTTGCTCGAGCATTTTGAAGTGGGCCTTACTTTTTATTGCTTTTGACAAAACGTATATTTTTGAGATGTGGCCGTTCTGAAAAATATATTTTTCAGGAACGGCCACCATTAAATCTAGTTCTAAAGTTAAGTTTTGTTCAAAATTTAAATCAAAGAGGGGACTCGGGTCTACAAAAGTTTTACCTTCTACTAAAGTCCCGTCGCACATATCGATCTGAATATGCTTAGCAGTGCCCCCAAGCCCTTCAATGTTATTCAGAACTTTTTCTATCGACTGTTCTAAGATAGTTGGGTAGATTTTCATTTTAGTATATCCTCCAGTTCTGAAAGCCTTCTAACGTGGCGCTCTTGTTTTGAAAAAGAAGTGTTCAGCCATGCCCCTATTATGTTTTTTGCTTCGCTGTAGGATACGTAGTCGGCAGGCAAAGCTAAGACATTTGTATTGTCATCTTTTCTGGAGCTTTTAGCGTGTTTTGGTGACCACGATAAGGCGCATCGAATATGCTCGAATCTGTTCATGGCCATGCTGACTCCGACCCCGTTTCTGCACAAAATGATGCCTCGAGAGTACTCGGTGTTTTGACTCATTTTTTCGGCAAGCTTTTTTGCATATTTTGGATAGTCATCGTCTTCTAAAAACTCAGACGGCCCTAAGTCAGTAATTTTAACACCGGCTTTTTTAAAAAGATTTATTAGTTTTGTTTTAAGTTCGTAACCGCCATGGTCAGAGGTTATATAGAGCATTGTTTAAGTATACTATATTTTAATTCCGGGTTTTTTATATAAAAAAACAATGGTAATAAGTGAAACCATTGCAAGTAAAAAGCTTACAGCTACGCCTACATTAAGGCCCCATTCTA
Source organism: Candidatus Nomurabacteria bacterium (assembly GCA_020631855.1). Taxonomy (GTDB): domain Bacteria; phylum Patescibacteriota; class WWE3; order UBA101185; family UBA10185; genus JACKGU01. The sequence goes on from JACKGU010000001.1 coordinate 70,444, forward strand.
CCCAATGAACACTCCTTGTACTCTCTAATACCAGCCTTTGCGTTGAGTACATAAAAATGTATATTAAAAAAATGGCCCCACTTTTATAGTGTGTTGTTTTTTTATCAAATAAATTGTTTATTGCTAAAATAAATAGCCAAATTATGATATTTCCCGCAATTTCAAAATAGGCATATGGTAGAAGTTCTTGATTATAAACATTTCCGAGCCTGCCTATGGCTTGTCCTAAGGGGGCATTTATGGCGCATGCGTCAAGCCAAAGACGAACGGGCTGTTTTTTAATTGCTAAGTACGCTGTCGTGCTCAAAAGAGTACCTAATATCGCGCCATAAATGCCCATTCCTCCTTTCCAAATCTCCAAAGCCTGGGTCGGGTTAGAGTAGTAATACGATCGGAAATCAAGTACATGGTAAAGTCTTGCGCCTACAATTCCCCACACAATAGCATAAAATAAACCTCCCCAAAATATGTTTACATCAAGTTTTTTCTTACCAAGTGCACGCTCCGTAAGTAGAGCGTATATTAAAATGGCACCGGTTATGAAAAAACCGTACATGATTTAGATTAGGTATAAGAAATAAACTAGCAAAATAGTAAGAGTTCCAATATAAATAAAAAACCCATTTCTTTTTGGTTGCTCCTTGAGTATCCAGAACCAGCTGGAAAGGTTGTTGTCGAAGTAAATCTGTATAGCCTTATAAATACTTACGGCAAGGGCCGAAAAGACTAGAGCTTTAACAAAAAGCAATGAGGATGAAAATGCAATAAGGCCGCCTAACACAGTAAGCGCGAACTGGAAAAGGGCACTGTTTAAAGGTTTATCGGTAACCTCGTTTTTGTGAAATTGAGTGTAGGTTAAGGCGTTTTTGAAATCTTTATCTTTGAGATAGCCCCGTAAGGTTTGAGAGAAAATTGACTCTTTATCTAAAAAGTATGCAAAGGCCAGGTAGTCCGCTTCAAAAATTATTCCGCCCATTATGCTTGAGGCTATAACTGCCACAAAGGCTAGGGGATTTGCGACAGAGGATTTTGTAATTATTATTATTGCTATTGTGAGAGAGATCAAAAAATGTATTTTATAGAAATTAAAAATGTGCCTTATCATTAATTTTTATTTTAGTAGTTGTGCGTGGTATTTGCAACGAACTTAACAAAAAAGAGAACTTGCGCGGCTTTAGTTTGTTTCTTTTTCATTCTTCTTTGGATGCGGCTTTTTTTCTGTGGCTTGCTCTTTCTCGGCCGAGGCTGCTTTTAACTGTTTCACCTTCCACATAAATAGGCGGCCTTTTGTTGTAGCGTTGGGCGAGGCCTTTATGTGATCCAGAGCTTGTAATAGCAGGTTGCGATCTTCTGTTTTTGCTAATTTTATATACAACGCCCGATGTTTTATGTCTCCCAACTCTTCAGCAAGCCTGTTGCCGAAAGCCTGAAATTCATATGAGTTTCTGTGATCTCGGTTGGCTTTTTTATTTTTTAATATGTCTGCTAGTGTTTGCATTGTATTTCTAGGCACGAACTGCACTGTTTTCAAGAGATATCGCCTCCAGGGAATAGGCGAGCGCCGAAAGAATAGTCACTAGGGGATCATCGTTTGTTTTTACCCTGGTTGCGTAGGCCAGGCCTGCACGTAAAGCCCATATTGTGGTGCTGACGTTGTAAAGTGCTAGTATTTGAACAGCTTCTTCCAGCCGCCCTTGTTGCAAAGGCCCTTTCGGGTCTTGTGCTTTCCTGCGCATCCGCGGTTCTGCGAGCAGTGCCCACATGAGATTTATTAATATGTTAATATCTTGAACATCGATCTCTTTCCCCGTGCTTATTTGGTGAGTCTCGGGCGCAGGTGGAAATCCAAGAGAAGGATTTCTGGGCATTAAACCTTCGATTATATTAGTTGCAAGAGGCCCTAACTCCTCTCTTAATATTGAGATTTCACCCTGTACAGCCCCTCTAGTGATGCCGATGGCGGGTAGCCAGTTAGGTGGAAACATGGGTGGTTTAATCCCCCCATTCAACCCGTTGCTGCGATCCCCCCTTTTGAGAACAGGCAGTATCACTCCTTCAAGGCCGTGCCTCCCTAGCATATTAGCTCCTGTGAGGTCATACAAGGTTTTACTGGGAGCTTTGTAAAGTATTTCGTGGGTGGCCGCCCCTATAGTTAAAATTGCGGTTAGTATAGGGTCTCCGAAACTTCCCACTTCATATACTGCTTCTTTAACAACAGCTTTCGGAACAAATCCAAGTATAGCTGACGCCCAGGGCACATAGAGAGGTGGAAGTATGCTGCAGGTTTTTTCCACTACTCTATCGTGCAACATTCCTGTAAGCGTGTCCTTATGAGCATCTTCCGGCCCATCTCTTTTAGGGTAACTATTGCCAAGGATCTCGATGTCTGTTCTGATAGGTTCTAGTGTAGGCTCGTCCCTTGTGATAGGAAAATGAAGAAGACCGTCCCTTTTTTTCCTAAGATCAAAAAAAGTAGCAGCGAGGGAAGCTCCGAGTCTGGGAATAAACTCTCTCCTAGTAATTATTTCTTCATTTGGGGTCCTAGAGATAGTTATTGCTTCATTGTCTGGCATCTTTCTCCGGCCTCCTTCCCGTTGTTAGTTTGTATAAATCTTCTATTTCTTTTAGTGTTGTGATGTCCCTAACATTCTTATCCACCCTAAAACCTATTAGTCTGGGAAATCTCATAGCGAAGCCTGAAGAGTGAGAAGGGGATTTTGTTATTTCATCTCCTGATATTTCAACTACAAGCTGTGGTTTTGTCCAGACATCCGGCGCTAAGCCTTTTGGAACTTCAACTTCTTTCGGCGCGCCTTTCACCATAATTTTGTCTGCTTGGGATTTTAAAAACTTTAATTCTTCATCTTTTAGACCTGTACCAACTTTTGTAATTGATTTATATGTTTGGGTCGCGCTATCGAAGATTCCTGCTAAAAAACCTCCTATGCCAAACTCGTTGCGTATTCCTCTGCCGAGGTAATAGCCAAGAATAACTACATCTATAGTGTCGTCCAGTAGCGTATCGTCTGCAACCTTAAATTTCACCCATGTATAAGATCTTGCCCCTGCTTGATAAGGGGCCATAGGATTTTTTGCAATTATGCCCTCAAGCTTCTTCTCCCTTACTTTTTCAAAAAAGGCACTTAGTTTTTTGGCCTCAGAAAATGTTTGGTAGTTGACAACTACAATTGTATCTGTTGTGTTGTCGTTGCTTTTTATTACACCGCCTAAAATTTTTTTGCGCTCAGCTAGAGTTTTGTTAAGTAAAGACTCGCCGTTTAGATATAAGATGTCAAACACAAAGTATTTTAAAGGTATTTCTTGAGCAAGTTCACTTATATTGTGCTTTCTTTTTCTTTGAATTGTTTGTTGAAAGGGTAGGAACTCGCCGGTTTCTCTGTCATACCCTATCGCTTCACCATCCAATATAGCACTTTCGGCTTTTATTTGTTTGTTTGCCGCAGTTACGATCTCCGGATATTGGTGTGTTGTTTCTTCTAAGTTCCGTGTGTACGTTTTAATTAAAAAACCTTTGTCCTCTTTAAGTTCTTCAAACAAGCTTTTTCGAGCTGTATTAAGGACGCTTCTGTCCATATGAAGCTGTACTCTGGTCCCGTCAAACTTGTACTCTGCGTATACCTCTCCCATTTTTTCCAATATCTCTTCGACGCCCGAAAGTCTCTGGCATTTTTGTGCCAGTATCGGGATGCCGATTTCAATATCCAGTTCTCTTAGACCTTTCTCGCCCTTTGTTTTTATGAGGTAGGTTACATATCCTATATCGGGGTGTGTGTTATATTTTTCTTCTATACTTTTTCCAAATTTTTTGTTTTTGCCAAGAACTTTTGCTAACGCGTCCAGAATAGTTAGTTCAGTAAAACCTAGCCTGTTAGTACCAAGAATGATTCTTATTATAAATTTTGCGGAAACCGAGTCTGTCGATTTTAGCAATTCTGCTGTTGTAATAATTTTTTTGTCCTGAGAGCCTGTTCCTGAGGCATTGGCAATTTTAAGCAAAGCGTTGTAAACCTCAACTACCGTCTGTTTTTTGATAGGCTCTTGTCCCTGGTGTTTTAGTGACAGTTTTTCTGCAGCCAGACCAAGGTCCCCCAAATCGTTATAGAGATTTTCTACATCTGTTTCAGCTATGTTGTAGGCTATAGAGATTGCTCTTAGCGCCAGTTTTTCGGCCATGTTAAATTTTATGCTTTTAAACGGCGCATCAAGGTAGCCAAGTGAAAGGTAAACTGCTTGTTTTATTTCTTCAGGTTCAAGAATCTCGATCATTTCGGCCAGGATGCTTGTAATTTCCAGTCTAGCCGAGGTGTTTTCGAGCCTTTGTAGATACTTAGAATAGTCTCCAAACTGCATCTTCCTATTATACTATAGAAATCGGACTTATCCTATAGTTAATTTGAGAGTTCGTAGCGCGAAGATTTTGTACTGCCTAATTTAACTACAATGCCCATATCTATTAACTTTTTCAAATCTCTTAAAATCGTATCTTCCGACAGATCAGGAAAAAGGGCAGGAAAGTCCTTGTTCTGAATTAATACGTAGTCCTGAAGATAGCTGATTATACGTTCGTGTCGCTGTGACAACTTTGCTCTTCCGGCCGCTTTCGCGATTTTAGCATCTTTTGCAAGCATTTTAATTTTATCCGCCACTGTAGAAAGCTCTCGATGAGCAATATCGGTTGTATATTCAAGCCACTGTGTTAAGTCATAAGACTTGCGGGCATCATCAATAAGCTCTTGATAATCGAGATATGTTTTGTATTCATACTCTTGTGGGCAGAAATATCCTTTAATGTTGTACCCGTGAGATTCCAGCAGTACGTCTGAAATTAGATCGGCAAGTAGAGAATTATGTTTTTCAAAAGGTTGTATTATTTCAATGTTTAGTTTAACTATGTAAGCCAGCAACATAGGGTGTGTTTGCAGGGCTTCTACACTTTGCAGCCAGTCTACCAGCTCAACCATTTGAGCTAAAATTTCATCTGCAGGCACTCCTTTTTGAGATGGGGTATTTCTATATTTTGATGTTCCGGTTAAGGCCTTGTATAAGTCAGCAATATCCTCCTCAGTTAGTTCTTTTGTTGATGCATAGTCGTGAGATAATTCCAAGGTTGAGAGGTATCTCTCGGCTATGTGCGGAACCTTAGTAGGTAAGTTTGTTATTAGTTTTTTTATGTCTTCCGGATTGATGTTTGTTCCGTCCTTTTGTATTGCGTAGGATATAGTTCTTGTTTTTGCGTCTACGATCAGCTGATTCTCCCAGTTGCTTAGCAAAGGTGTGTTTTCAATAATAGCCTTCGCATACTCTATTCCCGAGACGTTTTTTAGTATATCCGATGTAATTGTATATTCAGGAGAGAACACTAAATAATTCTCGCATATTTACCGCAAAGTTAAAATAACATATATTTTACATCTCTGTAGAGGCATCTTCAGTGGGTTAGGCAAGGGCTTTATAATTCAAAACTACTTGCGTAAGCTAGTCGGTGTAGTTTACTCGACATGTTGGGCTTTGTAGCTTAAAGAAATTACAGTAAAACACTTGCGTAAGCCGGTGGCGGTTGGTTTTAAAGGGCCCCTATCTCTAGTCCGTTTTTCGAATCTATTGCAGTAGTAATTATTGTCTGTTGAAGATTGGTAATGTTCATTACTGCCTCTTTGTGTTTAGGATCAAGTTCCGAAAATATATCGTCTAATAGCAGTATTGGTCTAATTCCTGTAGCTTGTGCTATGTGGTCCATTTCAGCCATTTTTATGGCTAGCATTATTGTTCTTTGTTGTCCTCGGGAGCTAAAAAAAGCGCTGTTGTAGTTGTTATAATCAACCTCGAAGTCGTCTCGGTGGGGCCCTACAAGTGTTGATCGAGTGTATATCTCTTTTTGTGAATATTCTTCAAGCCGTTTCTCAGATATGTGATTTTCCAGATAGTTGATTTTTAATCTTGAGTTTTGAGGGTCAAGTTCTTCTAGGTAGACTTGGGCTTTTTTTCCAAGAATTTCAAATAGTTCTCTGCGATTTTTTTGTATTATTTCTCCGTTTAGCAAAATAATTTCGTTCCAAACGGGAAGCAAGTTATGTCCATGCCCTGTTTTGGCTATTTTTTCTAGGATCTTATTTCTATGCCTGATGGCCTTTGTATATTTTAAATGGGCGGACTTATAGGATTCATTAGATTGAAACATTATGGCGTCTATGTATTTTCTTCTATCTGACGGAGGCCCGGAAAGTATGTCGAGATCATCTGGTGTGAAAAGCACGCTTTTTATTTTTCCGGAGAAGTCTCTTAGTGCTTTTGGTACTTTATTTATTTTAACAACTTTTTTTGATGCGTTTGGGTAGGTCTGGCTTTTTTGAATAGAAAGCATAAGTTCCTCCTCAAAGGCAAGTTGTGGTTTGCTGCCCTGATCTTTTACTACTATTTCTATGTGTGCTACGTCAGCATTATGATTAATGAGGTCTCTGTCGTATTTAGTTCTTAATGATTTAGTTGTTGAAACAAGGTGTATTGCCTCGAGAATATTGCTTTTACCTATTCCGTTTGGTCCTTTTATAATAAATGACTGGCCGTTGAATTTAAGTTCTAGCAATTCGTGGTTTCTGTAGTTAGTAAGCTTTATTTTTGTAATTAACATTGTGTGTTTTATAAATTAGTTTACCGAAATTTTTTTGTTCAGCGTTTTGTCTTTGTGGGGCTGGCATAAAGGGCAAAAATACGTAGCCCGGCCGTTTATTCTTACCGTTTGTATCTCGCACTGGCACCTACTGCAGTGCGATTGCTGGTATACCTTAAAGTGGTTCTGATGGGAGCCTTTTTCACCATACAGGTCTACATAGTCTCTCATAGATATGCCTCTGTGGGCGATGCCCTCATTTAAAACGCTGATAACGCTGTCTAGTAGTTTCGAGGCCTGTTCTTTGGTTATTTGCGATGTGTGAGTTGTGGGGTTTATGTTTGCCAACCATAAAGCGTCTGTGGCATATATATTCCCGAGTCCTGCAATTTTTCTCTGATCCATAAGCAGATTTTTTATACTTGTATTTTTTGATTTAATGACGTTGTAAAAATTTTTACTGTTAAATTCTTTTGTTGTGGGATCGAGCCCGAAATTATTTTTACTTTTTTCTATCTCTTGGCTATGGAGTATTTTTACTTTCCCGAACAACCGTGTGTCGCAGAATCTGAGCTCGCGGGCCCCATTTTGATATATGAGGTTGAGAACGAGCCTTTCCGCTTTGTCTTGGGGGTGCCCGGGCTCTCTGAGTAGTAGTTTTCCTGTCATCGCAAGATGGAAGCTCAGGCTATGTTGATTATCAAGGTTTAGAACAATTTGTTTTGCAAGTCTTTCCGCAGATACTATAGTTGCATTTATTACTTTTGAGTCAATGTCTTCCTGAGATAGGAGGTTGTACTTTTTCTTAATGTCTCTTACTTCGAGTATTTTATAGCCAAGTAAACTTTTATTGATTCCTTGAACTATGGTGTGAACTTCTGGTAGCTCCGGCATTTAGTTTTTCCTCCCATTTAGAAAGAACAAAGTCTTTTAGGTCTTTCTTGAATATTTCTTTGTCGAACTTCTGTACACTTTTTTTAATTGAACCGGCGTCAAAAAGTCCCTCTTCTATGCTTTTATCAAAACTCTCTATCGACTTTATTAGGTCTCCTACTTCAAGTGATTCAAAAAACATGCCAGATAGGCCTTCCACGATTGTTTCAAGGTGCCCGCCCGACCTATGTGCAAGAACGGGCTTTCCGTAAGCCATTGCCTCTATTGGAACGATGCCGAAGTCTTCGTCCTGGACAGCGTTTATAAGGCCCTTACAGTTTTCAAGATAATAAGATTTTTGCTTGTCTGTGGCCCGCCCGATGAATGTTATATTTGTTTTTGCGATGCTTCTAAGATAGTTTTCTTCGTAGCCTGTGCCCAGTATTACAAGGTTTTTACCGTTTTTGTTGAAAGCTTTTATGACAACATCAAAATTCTTGTATGCAGACAAGCGGCCCAGCATAATGTAATAGTTCTTTGAGGTATTTTGTTCCTGCTCTTCTGCTATAATTTTTTCTTCCGAACTTGTTTCGGGGTTGTTATAGGACAGCTCCACTGGAGGGTAAATAACCTTAGCCTCTCGTCCATAAAATTTTTTTATTCTCGCTAAAGTTTCAAATGAATTTGTTAGTAAAAAGTCGGGTCTTTGGGCCGCATTGTAATCCCAGACCCTTAGAATGTTATCGACAACTTTAAGTATTGGTTTAAAGTACCATTTATCTCTTTTTTGGCTTTCAACCGAGTATCCATAAAGAAATCTCGGCGGCGTGTGAATATAACTTATGTGAAGCTGGTGTGTGTTAGTTAGAACTCCTTTAGGCCAAGCTGTCCCGTCTGAAATTATTATGTCGAAATCTTGTAAATCCATCCCCTCAAATACAAGCGGCATCAGAAAGGTAAGATATTTTTGAAATTTAGACAAAAGTTTATTTTGTGTACTGTGAATTGTTTGGTTGTTCAAAAAAGATGACATGCTTTTTTTGTCGTAAAGGCCTGTATAGATAGGGGAGTTGGGAAATACTTCGAGCATAGCCTCTAGAGTCTTTTGAGCTCCGCCATACTGCACTAAATATTCATGAACAAAAGCAATTTTTGGGGCCTTTGCTGCCTGTGTTTTTTGTGATGGGGTGCCTTCAACATTGCTGAATTTTTCATCTTTTTGTCCGATCTGCATATGTAGATATTACAATTTATTTATTGATCGCGCCACATAAAGGTTGTCTTAAAATTACCAAGCTTTTGAGGGATCCGTTTGAATTTATAATTTCGTTACTTAAAACTACTTAATTAAGCTAGTAGCTGTAGTTTACCCAATATGTTGATCTTTGCAGCGCAAAGAAATTACAGTTTGCCACCTGCATGGGCTGGTGGTGGTTGATTTGCATAAAATATTCAACAAGTTGTTGCATGTTTGTGTTTTATTAGGTTAATATAATTCTATGAATTCACAAAAGGGTTATTCTGTCCCTCTGATCTTAATTTTTGTTTTTTCACTGGTTTCAATACCCGTTTACTATTTTTTTATTAATCAGCAAGCCGCAGAAACAGTTAAAGGAGCTAATACCAAAGCAACAACAGAACCCGGTTTTGGCGTTCAGATAAGTTCAAAGTCTGGCACATGGGATTTGGTTGAATACCTTTGTAAGGATTATGATTCATGCGTTTCAAATTTAACTGCCGGAACAAGAATGGGCTTGGTAAGTGGGGGTGTCAGCGATTTGCACGAAGTAGTTGTATCCGCCCAAGATGATTGGAGCAACTATTCTTACATCAAGTTTTATGTTCGACCGTCTTGGCATTCTGATCCGATAAATTATAGAGTTGTAAGTCTTGGCAGTATTCCTTTTTCAAAAGCAGTTGAAATAAGCGACGGAACAAGGAACGTAGAAGTAGTTGTTGCTCCGTTAGAAAATATTTCAAGTACCTATATTCAGTCAGCCCATTTCTCCGATTCAAATTAAAAAATCAAATTTTTCTGCGTATTTTAATGTTTTTTGGTTTTTTACGGATCCGGCGTTGATTAAAGTCTTATAATTAATTCACTAAAAATAAATGTTGTGTAAATTCCCAGAAGAACTATAGCCTCTTTTTTTGTCACTTTTTGTTGAGTACGTGCCAGCCTCATAAACATCAAAAAGGAAAGAACAACAAAAAAGGTTGTTATTGCTCCCATGTTTATCCCGTCGATTTTAATAGGATAGAAGATTGCAGCAAGTCCTAAGACTAAGGTAGAGTTTGCAACTACGCTTCCTATAATATCTCCCATTATTTCTTCCGTCTGACCTTTTTTTACAGCTGCGATGGTAAAAGATATTTCTGGTAAAGATGTTCCAAGTGCTGTAATTGTTAATCCTACAAAGCCAAGGCTTATGTTTAGAGTTTCGCTTATGTTTATTGCGCTTATAACAATAATATTGCTGGCCGCGAGCAGTAGCGCGAGAGAAAAAATAAATAAGAAAGCCTCTTTTAATAGATTTATTTCTTCGATTTTATCTATTAAACTCTCGACCCCTCTCGCTCGTTTTAGAATAGCTATAGAGTAGAGTAGGTATCCTGCAAATAAGGTTATGGCGTCGTATCTTCCGATAACGCCGTCAAGAGATAAAATAAAAGGTAATAGTGCCAAAAACGACGCAATGTACATATCTCTGGAAGCAATAATATAACGAGTGCTTATTGATCCTGTTAATAATACCGGCAAAGCTATTACTAGCGTCACCAGGGCTATATTTGATCCCATTGAGGTTCCAAATGATAAAATTGAATCTTGTGCTAGGCCTGATCTAATTGCTACAAATGCTTCAGGTAAAGAGGTTCCTATTGCTATCAAGAAAAAGCTTATGGTGTATTCGGAAATTTTTAAGTGGTGTGCTATTTTGGCTGAAGATTCCGTAAACCACGACACTGATTTTATTAGCATTACCGATGCGCCTAAGACTAGAGAGAGGAAGAAAAATAAATCCATTACTAGATTGTATCTGAATATTGGTGTGAGAATCAAACTTGTTTATTTTACAGCCCGATTTCTATGCCTTAGTTTTTTGTGTTTAGGCCTTTGCTCTATTTTGTAATAGTTTATAAATCTCTGTTACGACTACCGGTATGGTCGCCGATAGCAATGCTAGTATAAATAAACTTATAGGTATTGGGGTTGTCTTTAGGTAAGTGTTGCCCAGCCAGGAATATAGCGTCATTAATTGCAAAAAAACCGATAAAACAAAGGTGGCGATTAAAAAGTTGTTTCTGGGAACAGTTCTGGAAAATATAGAATGGTGCTCAGATCTGCTGTTGAATGCGTGAAAAAGTTGAGACATTGCAAGTGCCGTGAAGGCTGCGCTTTGCGCAGCCTCGGGAGAAATTCTTAACGCAAATAGAAATACTCCGAATACGCCGACAGTCATTGAAGCTCCTTGTATAGTCATCCGAACCCATCTTTTTTTAGTCAGTAGGTTGCCTTGTTTTCTAGGCTGTCTTAGCATAATATCTTTTTCTCCCGGTTCCATGCCTAGCGCAAGTGCCGGCAGGCCGTCCGTTATTAAATTAATCCAGAGAATCTGAATCGGCAGCATAGGTAGTGGAAGTTTAGCTACCATCGCAAGACCCACAACAAATATCTCGGACATGTTGCAAGAGATCAAATAAGATATAAATTTAATTAAGTTGTCGTATATAACCCTGCCTTCTTTTATTGCTTTAACTATTGTTGCGTAATTGTCGTCTTGCAATACCATATCAGAGACTTCTTTCGACACATCCGTGCCGGAGATACCCATTGAAATTCCTATGTCGGCAGCCTTTATGGCTGGCGCGTCGTTAACCCCGTCTCCTGTAACCGCAGTAATGTTTCCCATGCCCTTTATTACTTGAACTATTCGTAGTTTTTGTTCCGGGGAAACCCTGGAGAAAACTTTAACTGTTTTCAATGCGTTGATTATTTCTTGATCGTCAAGTTTTGCGAGATCGGGGCCGTCCATCACTTCGTCATCGTTTCTGATAAGGCCGAGTTCTTTGGCTATTGTTGTAGCGGTTAGCTTGTGGTCTCCTGTCAGAACTATTGTTTTTATACCTGCGGCCAAAGCCATGTTCAATGCGTCTTTAACTTCAGGACGTAGGGGATCTTTTTGTGCAACAATGCCGATGAACTCTAGGTCGTCTATGAGCGAAAGGTCATCTTTGTTTCCTTCCAAAACTTGCGCCAGGTCGTGCCTGCTTATTTTTTTGTAAGCCAGTCCAAGGCTTCTTAGGCCCTTTGCGGCATAATTATTATTTATATTTTCTATAATTTCGTTTTCTGTGGGCACCATTTCTTGTATTATTTCCGGCGCGCCTTTAGCGAAGACATATGCCTCGTCGCTGTTTTCTGGATCCGAAGTTACGACCACCATTCTTTTTGTTTCTGAAGAAAAAGGAATTTCATACAACCTGTTATAGGATTTTCTGGTTTCTTTAATGTTCAATCCGGCTCGGATCCCAAGTTCTATAAGAGCGGTTTCGGTAGGATCTCCAATGTATGAATTGCTGTCGTTGCTAGTGCCCGAAGAAGCTTCAGCGTCATTACACAGAATTGAATTTAATAGAATTAGCTTAAGATCTTCTTGCTGGTTAGGGGATACCGGATCTTTTTTGCTGTCTAAAAAGGTGAAACCGTCGTTTCTTATTTGCGTTATTGTATAGTTTTCGTTAAGTGTTGCAACATTTGTTGCTGACATTTTGTTTTGGGTTAGAGTTCCTGTTTTGTCAGTAAGAATGTAGCTTGTGGATCCTAGAGTTTCAACAGCTTGAAGCCTTCTAACTATTGCTTTGCTTTTTGCTAATTGTGAAACTCCTGTAGCCAAGATTACGGTTACAATTGCCGGCAATCCCTCCGGGATTGCCGCAACAGCCAAGCTTATTGCAGTTAAAAAAGAATCTTTAATGTCCAGTTCGTGTGATAAAAAAGCAAAAGTAAAAATAACTAATATGATTAGGCCTGCAAGAGAGCTTAACCTTTTTCCTACCACGGCAAGCTCTTTGCTAAGAGGGGTATCTTCTTTGTCGCTTTCACTCAACAGCATTGATATTTTTCCTATCTCAGTATCTTTGCCCGTTCCTGTAACCACGGCCTTTCCACGGCCAAAAACGACAGTTGTGTTTTTATATACCATGTTTTTTCTGTCACCAAGGGCGAGGTCTTCCTGGAGAATTGGGTTTATATGTTTGTTTACTGGGTTAGATTCTCCTGTTAGAACCGCCTCGGAAATTTGTAAGTTTGCGACTTCTATTAGTCTTGCGTCTGCAGGAACCCTGTCGCCGCTTTCCAGGATTATTATGTCTCCGGGAACAAGCCTTTCCACCAATACGCTTGTAAGTTCACCGTTGATTATGACTTTAGCGTAGTCCGTAGTCATTTTTTTCAAGGCCTCTATAGCTTTTTCAGCCCGCGCTTCTTGAATGTATCCCATAAAAGCATTAATGAGTACGATAGTTGTGATAACTACGGCATCAATATGTTCGCCGATTGCAAATGAGACTATGGCGGCGGCTATTAAAACCAACACTAGTACGTCAGAAAATTGAGATAGAATTTTTTGGAAAGTCGAGATTTTTTTAGGTTCCGGTAATGAGTTGGGACCAAATTCAGCAAGCCTCTTTTCTATCTCTTCGGGCCTTAAGCCGCTTTCTATAGAAGTGTTTAATTTTTGTAGTAATTCTTGAAGCGTGAGTGTGTGAAACATGGCCTAATAATTATACATCATGATATTCAAAAAAATTTCTGATACACTATTAATGTATGGATCTAGTGAATCGCAAATCTGCCCTTTGGCAATATCTGCCAAGCGAAATAAAAGGTCTCATTGAAGACGGGGAAAAAATCTTGGCTCATGCTCAAGAGCATCAAGAGAACCTTTCGGACTTTTCCTACTTAGTGTTTCCGTTCTCAAAAGCATACGAAGGATTTTTAAAGAGGTTATTTCTTGATTTAGATCTAATTCGTGAAGATGAGTATTACGGGGATGAGATACGAATTGGGCGTATTTTAAACCCCCATTTTATGAAAGAAAAAGGAAATGTTTTTAATAAGCTGTGTTCTAAAACAGGTAATGGAAACGATATAGTGCAGCAACTTTGGGAAACATGGCGTGAAGGACGTAATGAGGTTTTTCACTATTTTCCCCATAACTTCAGGCGCCTGTCTTACAAAGAAGCGTCTAAAATTATTCAAGACATTTTACGTGCCATGGAGTCGGCAGTTGGAAGCTGCTACTTGTAGAATATAAGAGATTTTTACACTCTCAGTAATTTTTAGACTACAGAGTCAACTTTTCCTAAATTGTTTTTTCTACGTAAATACGTTTTTATTTGGTATTATTTCGATCATGAGTGTTTTGAGAACAAACCCTACTGGAAAAAAATATAAAGTGGCTGTTGGCATGAGCGGAGGCGTAGACTCTTCAGTAGCCGCGCATTTGCTGGTAGAACAAGGTTTTGATGTCACCGGAGTTTTTATACGCTGTTGGGAGGCCAAGGCTGACGGCTGTCGTGCTGACGAGGACCGTGCAGATGCTGTTGCTGTTGCAACCAAGCTTGGAATTCCTTTTGTTACTCTAGATTTTATCTCAGACTACAAAAATAAGGTTATTGAAAACTTTTATCAAGAATATTCAAAAGGCCGTACACCGAACCCTGATGTTATGTGTAATAAAGAAATAAAATTCGGCATGTTTTTGGATTGGGCGTTGGCTGAAGGATTCGATTTCATTGCAACCGGTCACTACGCCGGAGTGAGTTCGGTGCCCGAGGTTGCCAAAGCAACTTCAACAACCTCTACTGGCAGTGCAGAGTTGTATCTGCTACAGGGATCAGACGCTTCTAAAGATCAATCATATTTTTTGTATACCTTAAAACAAGAGCATTTGAAAAAAGTTATGTTTCCTTTGGAAAATTTAAAAAAAGAACAAGTTAGGTCAATTGCAAAAAAACTTAATTTGCAAACCTACGACAAGCCCGATAGCATGGGAATTTGTTTTATCGGTGAGGTAGATATTAAAGAGTTTTTACACAAAAGAATTAGTTTTCATAAAGGCTTGGTAGTAGATGAACAGGGGGAAATAATAGGGGAGCATGACGGAATTGAATTTTACACCGTTGGACAACGCCACGGTTTTAGGATAAACAGGTATGTTGGGCTGCCCTTGTATGTAGTTGGAAAAAATGTTGAAAAAAACGAGTTGATAGTGGGCTACGCCGCACAAGCAAACGTTTCTATATTTAGTGTGGAAGATTTGTCTTGGGTTGGAAGCGTGCCGGCCTTTCCCTTAAAATGTGATGTTAGGGTGCGCCATCTTGGAGAGATGCACGATTGCCGGGTTATAAGTTCCTCCTCGAAATCCGGTGCTTCGGGCACAACCACAGAGCATAAAATGGAAAATTCACTTCTTGTAACATTAGAGGACCCTATTTTTGGTGTGGCTCCGGGACAAAGCGCCGTTTTTTATTCAGGTAACAAGGTTTTGGGCGGCGGTATTATTGGTTTTACTCAAAGATAATCGCCCCCTGGGTTTTATGCCGGCTTGTTTTAGTAGTTTGCGATGCTAAAACTTGTTCCCAAAGCCTTGTTTGTGTGTGTGGGTTTTCTATTTGGGTTGTATCTTATATACACTTCTTGTGGCGTTTCGTAATTACCTTCAAAGTCTACGGCCATTGTTTGTATTGCATAAGAACCGGGTACCTCAAGACTCACAGAAGACCCTGTATACTCTTTCCATTCCACCTCGCCTCCAATTTTATAATATATTTTATCGGCAACTTCATTTGTTGTGACAGTAAAGTTTGTCGGTCCAACAAACCAGCCATTAAGTGGGTTTGTGCTAAGCATTGCAATCGATCTTGGGGCTTGTATGTCATATTTTTCGGCAAGAACAGAAAAAGCCGAAAACGAAGAAGTATGTGCTGTGATGATTTTGTTTATAGGATCAAAGACCGAATCTAATATTTCCCATATCTGTTCTTCGGCGTTGAAGTGGTAGATAGCCATTGTGTCAGCATTATAGTTAGCTAAATCCACACCGTTTAGCTGAATGGTAATGGTTGCGGGCGCAGTAATCTCGTAAATTTTTTTACCTAAGGTATCAATAATATCAATAACTGTTCCGGTTTTAGGTACGGGATAAAGGTTTTCCGGAGTTCTGCCTACAGGCCCTAGAGGGCTTAGCCGAATTGTTACTCCGGACTTTGTAGCGTTTTGGGGCAGTTCTAATGATCGGTTATAGTAGCTTACTTGTACTTCGGCGTTGTTTGTAAATTTTGTGCTGGGAGAGAAATCTTCCTTCCATAGATACGGACTCACAGTTCCTTTATGTGCTCCCAGTACGTCTTGCCAAGAAAAATTAGGCCACGGATCTTGTATGTAATCCGCCCACCAAGAAAAAGGATCAATAAAGCCGTCGGGAATATCGTCTGCAAAACTGTTGTTATTATTTTTATCTTTGAGTACGGCTAAATGCAAATGTGGGCCGGTGGTTTTTCCGCTCAGCCCTACGTAACCAATAACTTCGCCCTCATTTACATGGATAGGGGAGCTGGAACTTGTAAACAGACCCTCGCCTTGTAAGTGCATGAAGATCGTTTGATATCCGTTTAAGTGGTCTATTTTTATTGTGTGCCCACAGCTGTTGCAGAAATAGTAGGTCGCATTACCTTCAGCAGGTGCTTTAATCGGTGTTCCAAAAGCAAGTTTAAAATCAATGCCGTTGTGCCCGGAGTAGTACTCAAAGGGCTGCTTGTCCCTTATACCCATAAAGTTCAGAATCGTATCTTGTCTGGATAACGGCTCCTCGTAGAAACCATACCCCAGAAAAGGGTATTCATGATCAAAATACGATGTTATAAGATCAAGAGGAATATCTTCGGTATTTTGTATTTCGAAAGGCAGGGATAGAAATTTACTATTATAGTCGTTCTGCTCTATTTTATATTTTTTTAAGCCCTGTTGGTAGTGTGTCCCTAGCAGGAGCTGTGGCGCTGAGTACACGTGCGTTAGTTTATCAACCTTTGTTATAGTATTCCCTGAAGTGCTCTCCCAGCCTTCGTCAACACCACTTTTCTTAAAGACAAACGCGTTTCCGTAGATATCGTTTACAGCAACGTAGAGATTCTCATTTATTACAATCATGTCTTTGACCGCATATCCGTCAAAAAAGCTGTCGTAGCTCCACACGTCTGTGCCTGATACTAAGTATCGTAGCCCCAAATAGTCATCACCAGCATAAGTCCTGTTTTCATATTCTGCGAAACTCGATATTCTTCTATTCCTAAGGCCAATTATCTCTTCCCATGTATGGCCGTTGTCGGCTGAAAAATAATTATTGCTGGCCATAGAAATATAGATTTTTTCTCCTATCATGCTGATGGAGAAAATTGTCTTTGTGTTAGTTTCGTCCGGCATTGGTCGTTCCCAGTTTTGCCCTTTATCAAAAGAAAAATATGCCCCGTTGTACCTCTTGCCCACAATAATTAGATTTTCTTTTGCCTTTATAATCCCGCCTGAAAAAGGAAAAACGTCTGATAGATGTTGCCACGTGTACCCGCCGTCAGAAGATGCAAAGATCCCGCCGGTTCCGTCAATTTCGAACGCGGTAGTGGCGTAAATTGTGTTTATTCCATCGAAAGACATTGTGGTAACCCCTCTCCCTTCAAGTCCGTTTGTTTTTATCCATGTGTTTCCTAGGTCGTGACTTACGTAAATTCCATTATATGGATTAAGCCATATTCTATCGTCGAACTCTCCCGCTATTAATCCGTAGGGGGTGTTGATAATGTTTTTGATTTTGGGATCCAGCTGTTCCCAACTTTCAGACGCAAGCAAATTATTATTAAGGCTAAGTAGCATAAAGGCTATAACACAGATTGCTATATTTTTCATTCTATTATAGTAAGAAAATATTCGGAAATACCAACTTGCATTGTATATTATAAGTAGATTTTATTTTAAAAGTAATTTACCACAATAGTTGCTAATATTGATAAAAAGAGGGGCACTATTTGATTTCTATAATAAAAGATTGATGCCGTCTAGGATAGGCCAGTATTACTTGGGAGTAATAAATTTACTCACAATGAATAGTTTTAGACATTTGGGCCTATAGATAAGAGGGATATTTAACTTTTTTTCCTCGGTGCCGTTCGTATCATTTTTGCTTTTACTTGTTATAAAGTTTATAATTCAAGGCAACATGTTAAGTCTATCCAAAATTTACTCTAGCAACCCCGATCTAAGAAAAGCTCAAGTCAAAGGACTTCTTTTTTTATTAAACTCCGAAGACTCTATTTCTAATAATGAGCTGGTTCAACGAACCGGTCTTTCCAAAGAAGTTTTAAAAACATTTAAAGAATCAATTTCTTCAATATTAATAAAAACAACTGCTGATGAGCTAGCATTGACGAAAGTCGGCAGGGAGGCTGTTGGGGAGATGAATCCGGAACCCTATTCTTGGACCTACTTAAGCTTTAGCTTTGATGCTCTAATGTTGCAGGCGCTTGAAGCTATAAAAGCTATACGGGAAGGGCAGCAGCAATTTGTGGCAAAGAGAGAGTTTGACCAGTTTTTTTGTACTCCTGAAACTTCGATACTTAAGGCAAAAGCGATTCTAAATAAAGTCGGTGGGTCTGAAGGTGTTAGCATTGCTTTGATGGGGGATGATGATTTGGTTTCAATATCATTGGGATTGTTGGACCGGGCTGTAGAAGAAATAATCGTTTTTGATGTAGATAAAGATGTTCTGTCTCTAATAAAGGAAAAGGCTGAGGAATTAAAAATTACCTCCATAAAAACCGTTTTATACGACGCAAGAGATGATCTTCCAAAAGACATGGTCGCACGATTTGACGCAGTGCTGACTGATCCGCCGTATACAAGACCAGGAGTAGCCGTGTTCCTAGATAAGTGCATTACATTATGCAAAAAAGCTACTACATATGCGGGGCCATATATATTTTTTTGTTATGGTAACGGCCTGCGCGACCCTTTAAAAGGGCTTAAAGTTCAAGATATTATTCTTAGCAGAAACTTGTTGATAGAGGAAAAAATATCAACATTTAACAGATATGACGGGGCGGAAATAATTGGAAGCTCCAGCGATTTGTTTGTATTGAAGGTTTTAGAAACAACGGAAGTTCTGGAGGATTACACCGGTACAGAGATTTACACTTATGAGAATACCGAGATAGAGGATTTCCCATACGTAGATCATTATGTTTTTAAGTTATATAAGGTTCCTTCGCACGTTGTTACCTCTAAAAAAACATTGCAGAAGAATATAGGCGTTTTTTGTAAATGGCATGGCTTAAACGTTGTTGACACTAAACTAACGAGATTTAAGGGAGGGGGATTCAGCTTCACGTACATACTTTCAACTTCAAATCTTCTTGTCCATACGTGGCCTGAAAAAAGGGCCCTCCATATAGATCTCATAACCTGCTCTCCCATTAAGAAGAAGCACCTGCTCTTAAAGAATTTATCTGATCTGTTTAGTACTATGTCCGTAGAAATCAGAAAAATTGAATAGAGGTGTCTCAAGGAGCTCGAAAACAACCAGCATTACTATAGCTTTATTCACAGTAAAAAATACTCAAAAAAACAGCGCGAACTATTTGACTTTATAATGGTTAGTTGGTATGTTTGGTTCTGCACATATTGCTTTAGGGTAATTATGTGGTGGTTTAAGTAGACTCATGTTAGCATAAGCCACACAAATCCAACCCGCACTTTAAAAAACAAATAGTTAAAGTTCGATGAATTTAAGGTGAAAAGAATGATTTCTTTTGAGAATTTGATCCTAGTTCAGGACGAACGCTAGCGGCGTGTTTAACGTATGCAAGTCGAACGAACCTCAACATCTGTTTTAAACCGGCTTGCCGGGGAAAAACTTCGTTGTGGTTAGTGGCGAACGGCTGAGTAATACGTAGGTATCTACCCCTAACTCAGGGATAACTTGGGGAAACCCTTGCTAATATCTGATAGTCTGTCAGCACTTCGGTGTTTGCCAGTAAAGATTTATCGGTTAGGGACGAGCCTGCGGCCTATCAGGTTGTTGGTGAGGTAATGGCTCACCAAGCCTATGACGGGTACCTGGTCTGAGAGGATGTACAGGCAGAGGGGCACTGAGACACGGGCCTCACTCCTACGGGAGGCAGCAACCGAGAATCTTGCGCAATGGGCGAAAGCCTGACGCAGTGACGCCGCGTGAAGGATGAAGGCCTTCGGGTTGTAAACTTCTGAAAATAGCACCGGCTAACTACGTGCCAGCAGCAGCGGTCATACGTAGGGTGCAAGCGTTGTCCGGATTTACTGGGCGTAAAGAGTTCTGTAGGCTGTTTTGTAAGTCAGTGGTGAAATACTCCAGCTCAACTGGAGGAGCGCTATTGAAACTGCATTACTGGAGGTAGTTAGGGGATAGCGGAACTCATGGTGGAGCAGTGAAATGCGTTGATATCATGGGGAACACCAAGGGAGAAGTCAGCTATCTGGGACTTACCTGACGCTGAGAGACGAAAGCCAGGGGAGCGAAACGGATTAGATACCCGTGTAGTCCTGGCCGTAAACGATGCCTGCTAGATGCCTGTCTTTCGTATGGGTGTCGAAGCTAACGCGTTAAGCAGGCCGCCTGGGGAGTACGGTCGCAAGGCTAAAACTCAAAGGAATTGGCGGGGACCCGCACAAGCGGTGGAGCACGCTCTTTAATTCGTTGATAACCGAAAAACCTTACCCAGGTTTGACATGCTACTGCAAACTCTGTGAAAGCAGAGCTCCTTCGAGGGTGTAGCACAGGTGTTGCATGGCTGTCGTCAGCTCGTACCGTGAGGCGTACCCTTAAGTGGGTTAACGAGCGCAACCCCTACCGTTAGTTGTATCACTCTAGCGGAACTGCCGGCGCAAGCCGGAGGAAGGTGGGGATGATGTCAAGTCGGTATTGCCTTTATACCTGGGGCTAGAAGCATGCTACAATGGCGCGTACAACGGGCAGCAACACGGTGACGTGAAGCTAATCCCTTAAAGCGCGCCTCAGTTCGGATTGAAGTCTGCAACTCGACTTCATGAAGTCGGAATCGCTAGTAATCGCAAGTCAGCTATATTGCGGTGAATACGTTCTCGGGTCTTGCACACACTGCCCGTCACGCCAGCAAAGCTAAGGCCACCCGAAGTCCCTTGTATTGAGGGCCCAAGGTGGAATTAGTGATGAGGGTGAAGGCGTAACAAGGTAGCCGTAGGGGAATCTGCGGCTGGATCACCTCCTTTCTAAAGGAAACAAAACGTGACGATAGAAAGCGTAAACTTGTCAAAGATACATGAATTTGTGTTTGCGAAAGTCCGCTGTAATATCGCACCTTCTACATCTGATTAGTTCTAGGATGTAGACAGTAAAAGTTTGCACGTACCTCGCAGCAAACGAGAACAGGTTTGAAGATGAGCCTAAATCTTCGAGTGAATCATTCTTTTTACCTTATAGATATCGAACTTTAAAGACCATACTACTTTTATTTACAGAGATAGCGGTGCGAACCTTTTTGTAAAAGCATCGAAAGAAGCGATTTAAAGGAACATGCTTTTATAATCTCGTTACTTAAAACTACTTGTGTAATCTGGTAAATGTAATTTACCCAACATTTTGGGATTTGCAGTGCAAAGAAATTAAAGTAAACCACCTGCGTAAGCTGGCGGTGGTTGATAATTAACAAAGTTTTTTTATGGTGTATACTTGAAGCATGCAAGGTGGTTTTAGAGAAGGTGGTCGGAACCTAATAACAGACAAAGCTGTTGAAGAAGCTAGTGTTATTGTCGGTTCTCTAGAGATGAAATTAAGCAATCTTCACGTAAAGGCTGAAGTTGAAGATGGGGGGGGATATTAATGCCCATGCAGCCGTTCTCGACCAACTTGGCCAATCGGCGGTAGCGGAAAATCCAACAGCCTTGGAAGAAGCTGCAGAAGGTGAGGCAGCAGGTCTTGTAGGTCAAGCGCTTGATGGTATCGGTGTACATGAAATTATTGTTAATCTCGAAGAAATAGCCGTCCCAACAACCCCTGACACGTATATGTCAGATGCTGTTAGAGAGCAAAGAATGAATGCGGCGGCGGGCCTAGTCGTTTCTGCTCTGACTGAACAAGGCTGGCTTGTACACCCTAATAACCCCTTGGGCGTGTCTCAGTCCGGTCTTCGAGCAAATGAAGCTTTATCAGCTGAGCTGGGTCTTCGGCCAAGGGCTCCGGATGCGGCTCCTGATTCCCTAAAAAGATTTGTGGTCTTTTTCAAGGTAAGCCTAATTTATGCGGAGCCAGATGCTCCTAGTGCTTGATTATCTTAATTGAATACCACAAAGTCTTTCTTGTTTACTTATGGCTGCATACTTTGTAATGTTTTTCGTAGGCAAAGCTATTTAGTTTTTTGTTTTGAAAAAATACTCCCTCATTTTTATTGTTTTTCTAAGACCTTCGTCAAGAGTTGTTAGTGGTGACCATCCTAGATTTTTTGAAGCTTTTTCATACCTAACGCTCAGAAAGCATTCCTGTTTCGGTCTATCATTTGAAGTTGGCTTTTGCTTTTGAAGCCGCTGTCCGGGTTTTTTATTGTCGATTTTCATTAGCTTCGATATAGTTTCTTGTAACTGCCCGTTGTTTAATTGCAGGCCTGCCCCGATGTTAAAAATTCCTTCGCAGTCTTTTTCTATAGCTTTTACGTATGCGTCAATGTGATCATCGATAAAAATAAAATCTCTCACATCTAGAGGCTGTTTAATTTTAGGATCATTTTTATTTAGTAATGAGTCGATGATGTATTCTATTAGGTAAAATCCGGCCCCTTCTCGTCCATAGGTATTGGCAGTTCTCATTATAACCATTTTGACGTCAGGCATCGCTTGTGCAAAATATTCAATTACTCTTTCTGCGTTTTGTTTGCTTAGCCCATATGGTGATGATGCTGGTCCTAGCTCTAGTGTTTCTGAAAAAGGTTCATTTGAGTTCTGATAGCCGTATACCTCCATCGAGCCCGCAAAAACGAGCTTTGCTGTATTTATGTCTTGAGAGCCCTTTAGGTTTTTTATTGCTGATAGGAGTTTGAATGTTCCTATCTCATTAGTTTGTAAGTATTCCTCAGGAAAATTGAACGAAAGCCCTCCTGACGATAGCGCTGCTAAATGAACTATAACTTCTGGATTCGCTTCTTTTATGGCGTTTTCCATGGATCTTTGATTATTGAGATCTGCGACAAAAAGCTTTGCCTGGGCCGGGACTTTAAGGAGGTCAATATTGCTATTGATCCTATGCATGCCGCTTACTTCATACCCTTGTTCTATTAATCTTTGTGCTAATCTTTTACCTATGAAGCCGGTAATGCCGGTTATAAAAATCTTTTTTTCATATTTTGCTGATGTTTAACGGATGGTGGGTCTGGATGGACTCGAACCATCGACCTTTCCCTTATCAGAGGAACGCTCTAACCGCCTGAGCTACAGACCCCCAAACCTTTCATGATTTGAAAGTATTGGCCTATCATAGCAAGGTTTAAAATATTTTTCAAACTTGAGGTTTTTAATTTTTTTCCTTTGCAACGTAAAGAAATTACAGCAAACCGCCTGCGTAGGCTGGTGGCGGTTCATAGTTGACACGCCTCAGCCAACGTGTTAACTTACTCTCACCAAATACTCCAACTTCTACCTTAGGGTTTAAAGTTTGGTAGGTTACAGTTTTTGTAATCTCCGACGGAAGCTCTGATTCCAAATAATATTAATAGTTTATGTGTATGGATCTGAAACGGGTTCATATGATAATATGTTTTTGCTTTCGCACAAACGTGTTTGCGTATGGGCCTGTAGCTTAGTTGGCAGAGCGCTACATTTGCAATGTAGAGGTCACGGGTTCGACTCCCGTCAGGTCCACCAAACTATATAGATAATCTTTATCTAGGTACTTTGAAAACTGAACGAAAAACAATGTTAGTTCAACATGAGAATCAAGTACTTTGTTGTCGCAAGACAGCAGGGTAGTTTAATTCTTGAAGTTCCGTGTTTACACGGAACACAACGTCTTAGTATTAGAAATATAAAAAGTTACTAATGCATACGGTGGATGCCTTGGGTCTTTGTGACGATGAAGGACGTGCTAGACTGCGTTAAGCCTCGGTGAGCTGTCAAGAAGCGTTATCAGCCGGGGATTTCCGAATGGGGAAACCTAATCCATGGCAACATGAGATTGTTCTTTACTGAAAATATTGCTTTTAGCAATATATAGGTACTGGACGGTAACCCAGCGAACTGAAACAACATAGTAGCTGGAGGAATAGAAACTAAATAAGTATTTCCTTAGTAGCGGCGAGCGAAAAGGAAGAAGCCCAAACCCGGACTGAATTAGAAAAAAGAGTTTTTCTTGTGTAGGTGAAGCAATTTTTTGCTTTGTTTATGCAGGAAGGCTCTGCTTTCTTATTCAGTATAAAGGGGGTGTGGACAACCCTGTAATTTAATTTACAAGAAGTAAAAAAGTATTTTTGTAGGAGAAGCTGCCTGGAAAGGCACGCCACAGAAGGTTATAGCCCTGTATCCGAAACTTAAATACCTTCTGGGTTGCTCCCGAGTAGCATGGGACACGAGAAATCCTGTGTGAATATAGCTGGACCATCAGCTAAGGCTAAATACACAAAGACACCGATAGTGTACATAGTACCGTGAGGGAAAGGTGAAAAGAACCCCTGTTAGGGGAGTGAAATAGAACCTGAAACCGTATGCTTACAAGCTGACAGAGCTCTTTTTTGAGTGATGTTGTGCCTATTGAAGAATGAGCCGGCGAGTTAATGTTGCGTGCAAGCTTAAACGACTAAGTCGTGTAGGCAAAGGGAAACCAAGTCTTAATAGGGCGCCTAGTACGTAACATTAGACCCGAAGCCAAGTGAGCTAACCATGAGCAGGGTGAAGCTTGTAGAAATACAAGTGGAGGCCCGAACCGGTGTCTGCGGCAAAAGGCTCGGATGACTTGTGGTTAGAGGTGAAACGCTTAACGAACTTGGCTATAGCTGGTTCTCCCCGAAATATATTTAGGTATAGCCTCAACTTTAAATGACTTGTGAGGTAGAGATACTGGAAAGAACTGGGGCGCGAAAGTGTACCCATTCTTACCAAACTCCGAATGCGCAAGTTTTAGTTGGGAGTCAGCACTGGGGAGCAAGTTCCTGGTGCGAGAGGGAAACAGCCCAGACCGTCAGATAAGGTCCCTAAACTTTGCTTAGTGGGAAAGGAAGTAGAACTGTTTAGACAGCTAGGAGGTTGGCTTAGAAGCAGCCACCCTTTAAAGATAGCGTAATAGCTCACTAGTTCAACGGTTTTGCGCCGATGATGTAACGGGGCTCAAGCAAAGTACCGAAGCTGCGGATCCGCTTTTGCGGATGGTAGGGGAGCATTGATGTCAGCTGCGAAGGTTGATCGTGAGGTTGGCTGGAGCGGCATCAAGTGAGAATGTCGGCATGAGTAACGAGAGGGTGGTGAAAACCCACCCCGCCGGAAGCCTAAGGTTTCCTCCGCAACGTCAGTCAACGGAGGGTTAGTCGGGCCTAAGGTGAGGCCGAAAGGCGTAATCGATGGACAGCAGGTTAATATTCCTGCACTGCCATAAAATCGCTATTACTGATGGAGGGACGGAGTTTGATAGATCGAGCCCATTATGGATTTGGGTCCGGAAGACAAGACAGTCTGTGTAGGCAAATCCGCACAGGCGTTTATTCGAGTCGGCGGGAAGGCCCGTAAAAAGGTCAATTCGGTTGCGTTAAGCTTCCAAGAAAAGCTTCTAAGGAGATTTTATGGTATCCGTACCGCAAACCGCCACAGGTAGGCAGGTAGAGAATACTAAGGCGAACGAGAGAACCGTGGTCGAGGAACTAGGCAAATTACATCCGTAACTTTGGGAAAAGGATGCCCTACTTGTCATTGATGGGTAGGGGGCACAAAAATGGCTCAAGCGACTGTTTAGCAAAAACACAGGTCTCTGCTTAACTCGTAAGAGGAGGTATAGGGGCCGACGCCTGCCCAGTGCCCGTAAGTTAAAGCCGGGGGTGATCATCGTTTAGGCGATGTGAGCTTTTGGTCGAAGCTCGGGTGAACGGCAGCAGTAACTATAACTGTTCTATGGTAGCGTAATCCCTTGCCGGGTAAGTTCCGGCCCGCACGAAAGGCGTAACGACTTGAGCACTCTCTTAATCACGGACTCGGTGAAATTGAACTACCGGTGAAGATGCCGGTTACTCGTTGTTGGACAGAAAGACCCCGTGGAGCTTTACTGTAGTCTGGTATTGATAAGCGATACTAACTGTGTAGCGTAGGAGGGAGTCTGAGGCGTAAAACCCGAAGACATCAATGAAACACCTCTCTTTTATTATTGTGAGTCTAACTATGCACCGTGAATCCGGTGCGAGGACAATGCTTGATGGGCAGTTTAACTGGGGCGGTTTCCTGCTAAAAAGTAACGCAGGAGCCCAAAGGTTCCCTTATCCCGGATGGAAATCGGGATGTAAGCGTAAAGGTATATGGGAGCTTGACTGCAAGACCTACAAGTCGAGCAGGTACGAAAGTAGGGCTTAGTGATCTTCCAAGTGCCTCATGGTAGGCCTGGAACTTATCGGATAAAAGTTACCCCGGGGATAACAGGCTAATCCCGCCCGAGCGTTCACAGCGGCGGCGGGGTTTGGCACCTCGATGTCGACTCGTCTTATCCTGGAGCTGAAGCAGGTTCCAAGGGTTGGGCTGTTCGCCCATTAAAAAGGCGCGTTAGTTGGGTTCAGAACGTCGTGAGACAGTTCGGTCCCTTTCCACAACGAGCGCATGTGTTCTGAGGAGGGCTGCTCCTAGTACGAGAGGACCGGAGCGGACGAACCTCTAGTGTTCCAGTTGTCACGCCAGTGGCATCGCTGGGTAGCTACGTTCGGTCTTGATAAGTGCTGAAAGCATCTAAGCACGAAGCATACTCCAAGATTAGAACACTTCCGCGTAAGCGGACGCACCTCCTGGGAGACGACCAGGTTGATAGGCTGCAGGTGTAAGTACAGTAATGTATTCAGCTAAGCAGTACTAATGTGTGTGCAACTTTTTATATTTCTTATAAGATGTTGCGTTGTCTACATTTGTTTTTTGTTCAGTTTTTAGAGTACCTACTGTTAGGTAGGTATTCTAAATTTAGTTTGTGGTCAGTGTCCTGGTGATACTTGCGGTGGGGAAACACCTCTTCCCATTCCGAACAGAGAAGTTAAGCCCACCAGCGCCGAAGATACTATTTAATTGGGAAAATAGGTCGTCGCCAGGACATTGCCCGCAAACTTTTATCCTTCTGGATAAATTTCACGTTTTTATGCGTTTTAGTGAGCTAAAGTATTAAGTTAAAATGCAAACCCATTTATTTTTATGCCACAAGCAAGAAAAATTTCAAACCCAAGCCCTGTAATGGACTCATTACTTGGAAAAGCTGGAGCAAATTTAAAACAATACGCTTACGGAGAGTTAGTTGAAGGCGTTGTTGTAAGTGTAACTCACAGCGAAGTATTATTAGACCTTGGAGCAAAATCCGAAGGTATTATTACAGGAGAAGAATTACAAGACTCTGATAGATCCTACAAAAGCCTTAAAGTAGGGGATACCGTTTTGGCCATGGTTGTTCAGGCTGAAAACGATCAAGGTTACATTGTGCTCTCGTTAAAAAGAGCAGAAAAAGATAAAAAATGGAAAACAATTGAAGACGCTTTTGATACCGAATCTGTACTTGAGGTACAGGTTCTGGAGTATACAAAAGGCGGATTGCTTGTTGACTGTTTAGGCTTAAGAGGTTTCGTGCCTCTATCTCATCTTGATCGCGTGCATTTTGCAAACGACCTTGCTAAAACAGCAGGCGGGAGCGAGACTGAGCTCAAAGAATCACTAAAAGTTTTAGCTGGAAAAACATTAAAGGCTAAAGTTATTGAGCAGGACAGATTAAAAAATAGGCTCGTATTATCTGAAAAAGACGCAACCGCAGCTTACAGCGACGAGGCCAAAAAAGAACGGCTCGACAACATTAAAGAGGGTGATGAGCTGGATGGTATCGTTACCGGAGTTATGCCTTTTGGCTTATTTGTAGACCTAGAAGGCGTAGAGGGCCTGGTTCATATAAGCGAAATTGCCTGGGAAAAAGTTAGCAGCCCGGCCATGTATTATAAAGTAGGTTCTCCGATTCATGTAAAAGTGTTAGGTATAGATGAAGAATCTCAAAAATTAGCTCTAAGCGTTAAGAGATTAATTAAAAACCCATGGGATGGTGTAGAAGACAGATATCCTATTGGATCAAGGATAACAGGCGTAGTTAGCAAAATAGTACCCTTTGGTGCTTTCGTCACTTTAGAGAAAGGTTTGGATGGTTTAATTCATGTTTCCGAGGCCGCTGGGCCACTAAATGTGGGCGATGAGGTAGAGGCAGTAATTACAAATGTTGATGGTGAAAAGCAAAAGCTTGCATTAAGCACCAGGCTCATCTCTAATTAGTAACTATGTCATTAGATAGGCTAACAAACAGAGCAAAAGCTTTGATTACAGAATTGTCTGAAGGCGGGGACTACGTCCCCGCCTTAGAAATATACAAAGCAATCTACAGCTCATCTGGCTTGGGTGGTATCATTGCCCGCCAGTTTCCAAAAATTAAAATCGATAAAGATTTATCAATTAACCTAAACTCTCTACTCAAAGAAGCTTACTACCAGGCCTCAAAAATGGAGCATTTGTATGTAGGTACTGAGCACTTACTTCTAGCATTATTAAAGATAGCCAAACATAAAGATTTCAAAACAGTTGCAAATCATCTTCAGAGCTCAAATATTTTTCCTAAAGCCATGAAAATGCTTTCCGATAAAAAGGAGAATGTCATTCTTAATTCCTTTGGGTCTAACTTAAACAGAACCGCCGTGAAAAAATCTTCCAAACAGGTGGTTAGAAAAGCTGAGCTCGATAAACTTATTGCCATTTTACTCAAAAAGAGCAATGCAAACCCCTTAATTGTCGGAGAGTATGGGGTGGGGAAGCAGTCTCTTGTCGACTCTTTGGTCGAGAGTATCAACTCTCTTGAAGTACCGACATTTTTAGCGGGCTATCAAATATATGAATTTGATCTTATGGCTTTTGCTTCAAGCATATTAAATAAGGGAGGTCTTGAGCTAAGCCTCTCTGCGTTACAAGAAGAACTTAAAGGTTTAAATAGGGCTATTATTTATATAAAAAATTTCCAAAATCTCTTTATTTCAACAAGCTCAGGCATGGGCGTGCCTTTAATTTACCCTATGTTTAAAGACCTGTTGCAAAATTCAGGCATCAATTTTATTGCAACTTTGCACTCCTCGTTGTACGAAAAACTAGCCGTAGACAACTCCTTTATTTTAGATAGTTTTACCGTTTTGGATGTTAATGAGCCGTCAGAGGAAGAAACAATTCAAATATTAACCCATGAAGCCAGAATGCTGGAAACTTTTCACGGTGTAAGGATATCCTCAGAAGTCATAAAATATATTTATGACAGTGCAAAAAGCCTGCAGATGGACACCTTCTTCCCGCAAAAAGGCGTTGATCTTTTAGACGCGTCGTGCGCGTATGTTTTGGTTTCCGAAAACAGAGTCCCAAAAGATTACAAAGATCTTGTAGATCAGACCGTTATTTTATATGGGAAAATGGATAAAGCTGTTAGTGCCGGTACCTATGAGCAGGCTCTCAAAATTCAGACCAAGCTGGACTCTCTTGAAAAAAGACTTTTAAAATATGAAAAATCAATGATTTCTTCGCAAGAGGTCGAGGTAACAAATGTTGCAGTTGACGAGACTCTGCGATCACTGAATTTAAAGAAAAAAGAACACGAGTTATTAGATAAAGATAAATTATCAAACCTTTATGAGCAAGTGAGAAAAGAAATTATTGGTCAGGATCAGGCGGTCGAAAGCGTAGTTAAGGCCCTAATAAGATCGGGTTTAGGTCTTAGGCCCGGAAACAGGCCGATTGGAAACTTCTTTTTTCTTGGTCCGACCGGTGTAGGTAAAACAGAACTCGCAAAAGTTTTGGCGAGGGAAGCTTTCGAAGATGACGGTAAGAGCCACCTGATAAGGTTGGATATGAGTGATTTTAGCGAAAAGCACACGGTAGCAAGGCTGGTTGGAGCACCCCCGGGGTACGTAGGATACAGTGACGGTGGAGAGCTTACATCAAAAATAGAATCCCAGCCCGACAGCGTTGTTTTGTTTGATGAGATTGAAAAGGCCCACCCTGATGTTTTAAATATTCTGCTACAGATCATGGAGGAGGGGGAGTTGGTTGATGCAAAAGGAAACACTTTTGAGTTTGATAAGGCCGTAATAATTTTAACAAGCAATCTTGGCACAGAGATACTTCATGGTCGTGAAATAGGCTTTAAAGATTCAGGAAGTACAGCAAGCGACAGTGATGTTGAAAAAAACTTAAAACAAAACCTCAAAAAAATACTAAAGCCCGAGTTAATTAACAGGTTTGATGAGATCGTGGTTTTTAAACGACTGAGTAAAGATGATCAAATGAAGATACTTAATTTGCTACTTACTAAGGTTAATGAGCAGGTAAGGGAGCAAGATGTTACTTTGCATGTTTATCGCTCTGCAAAGAAGCATTTGCTTGAGCTAGGATACTCTCAAGAATATGGGGCACGTTCCCTAAGACGTGTTGTAGAAAAAGAATTACTTGATAGAGTAGCGGAGATATTACTTGCCACTAAAAAAAGGCCGATCAAAATATCTATCCGCGCTCATAAAGGAAAGTTAACCGCTACCTCGACTTTTCAGAGAAAAAGCACCCGTAAAAATTAGCAGCTAGCTGGGGTTTTTTTTCGTCATTACAGTCCAAAATTATTTTTTTGCTCCATTATCTGATCTATAACGGTATTGTAGCCTTCGTCTGGAGCACGATAACTTATTTAACTAGACGCTTTTACTTAATAGTTTTCTTAGTATAGTACAATTAATTTATGGCAAAACAGAAATCAGTTTACATCTGTCAAAGCTGTTCATATCAGAGTCCAAAATGGATGGGACAATGCACCGAGTGTGGTGAATGGAATACCTTTGAAGAAAGTCTTGTTGCACAAAACAATCCTCGCGGTTCGAAAATGAACTCAGGTGGGGTTGTTAAGCCTTTCTACCTTTCTCAAGTAAAGGCCTCTCAACTAAACAGATACAAGATAGGAATATTAGAATTTGATAGGGTTTTAGGTGGGGGTTTTGTTCCAGGCCAGGTGATTTTATTAGCCGGAGAGCCCGGTATTGGTAAAAGCACTCTGCTCACACAGCTGGCTAAAACACTCCAACAGGACAAGTCGGAGGTTATTTATGTGTGTGGGGAGGAAAGCCCCTCTCAGGTCAAAATAAGAGCCGAGAGAATGGACTATTCGGCCGATAACTTATTAGTGATGACCGAAACCAACACTGATACGATAGTTGAGTCAGTTCGTGGCGCGTGCCTTGGTAACAAATCTGTAAAGCTGATCATAGTCGACTCTATACAAACTCTTTCTAGCTCCCAGTTGATGGGGGTTTCGGGGTCTGTGGGGCAGGTTAGGTTATCCGCCGGCATGCTGTCCTCTTTGTCTAAGGAGCTTGGTATTCCGTTAATTATTGTAGGCCATGTTACAAAAGAAGGTACGGTTGCAGGCCCTAAGGTTCTGGAGCACATGGTTGACACCGTGTTGTATCTCGAAGGCGATAACCAGCATATGTTTAGAGTATTAAAGACTACAAAAAACAGGTTCGGCCCTGTTTCTGAGGTCGGTTTATTTGAGATGCGTGAGGGCGGTCTTATGGAAGTATTAAATCCCTCTGAGCTTTTTTTGAGTAACGTGGGGAATAGCATACCGGGCTCTTGTGTAACCGTAGTAATGGAGGGCTACCGCCCCTTGCTTTTTGAGGTGCAGGCGTTAACTTCTAAAACGTCTTTCGGCTATCCTAGAAGAACTTCAAGTGGTTATAGCAATAATAGGTTGCAAGTGTTAATCGCAGTGTTGGAGAATAGATGCGGGATAAATCTTTCTAATCACGATGTATACGTAAATGTTGTGGGCGGGTTGAAAATTGACGATTACGGAGCTGATTTAGCAGTGTGTTTGGCTATTGTGTCTGCAGTAAAAGGCCTTGCTTTATCTAAATCTACGGCCGCTTTTGGCGAGATCGGGCTGCTTGGTGAAATAAGAGCAGTATCTAACGAAGGGAAAAGACTTTCGGAAGCAAAAAAGCTGGGCTATACTAATGCACTGTCTTCGAGTTCCGAGAAACAGCTGAAAGTTTTAATTTCGAAACAGTTTAAAAAATGAGCCCGCTAATAAAGTTAAGTGAAATTACAAAAAGAAGAGGCAAAAGAGGACTTAAGTTTATTGTAAGATTTACAATAGGTTCGGCGTTTTTTATTGTCTGCTTGAATTTTTCCAATTCGGTCTTTTTTAATGAGAACCCTTTATTTGGGGTTAATTTCTTAGCAG
Organism: Candidatus Nomurabacteria bacterium; assembly: GCA_020631855.1. Classification (GTDB taxonomy): domain Bacteria; phylum Patescibacteriota; class WWE3; order UBA101185; family UBA10185; genus JACKGU01. The sequence goes on from JACKGU010000001.1 coordinate 102,517, forward strand.
AAGTTGTAATATCGAGCGTAGGTGCTCTCATTGGCTTTTTTTTAATTCCTGATTACTTTTTTAAGCTTCGGCGTTGGATTGAGCAACTAGTTTCAAAAATAGTATTCGAGTTAGTATCTGATTTTTGGAATCAATATAACCAAAAAATGGAAATGACAAGAAAAAATCGGGCCATGAATGCCAAGAAAAAAAAGAATAAGCAAAGTAACCAAAAAGAGGCCGATAAAGTTAGAGGAGGTACCTTATTAGATACTTCGGTTTTGATAGATGGGCGTATTTTGAACATAGCGAAGAGCGGTTTTATAACCGGTCTTCTAGTTGTTCATAAAAGCGTCATATCTGAGCTACAATTGTTGGCTGACAGCGAAGATGTAATGAAAAGAAAAAAGGGAAGGCGGGGGCTGGACGCGCTGAACGAACTTAAAAAATATACCAAAGTTGCTGTTATAAGACAAAATTATAAGACAAATAAGGTAGATGACGTGCTAGTTGCTGCTGCCAGCGAGTGCAGACTAAAGATAATGACGCTGGACTTTAATCTTAAAAAGATCGCTGAAGTACAAAATATAAAAGTTTTAAACATTAATGAGCTGGTCGAGGCTGTTAAACCGGACTATATTCCGGGCGATACCTTAAGCATAAAAATTGTTCAGGAAGGTAAAGAGAAGGATCAAGGGGTAGGTTACTTAGATGACGGCACTATGGTGGTTGTTTCAAATAGTTCAGATATGGTCGGCTCAGTTGTTGAGGTCGAGGTTTCAAAGCTCATTCAAACTGCCGCAGGAAAAATGGTTTTTTGTGACAAAATAAAATAGCATTATCGCGGATTTCAAGCAAAAATATCGGCTTTTTGGTATATAATACACGCATGTTTATATCTAGTCTTCAAAATAAGACTATAAAAGAGGTTTCAAAACTCAAAAATAAAAAATATAGAGACAAGGCGTTGCTAGTACCTGTGGAAGAATTGCAATCAATTGCTTTTGCTATGCAGAACGGCTTCACTATAGCAAAGGTTTTTTATTGCCGGAGCATTTTAAACATAAAGTTTGGAGATCTTCAGGCCTTGGATATGTTTGTAAAGATCCCGTGCGAACTAACTGAGGTATCTCAAGAAGTTTTTATGAAAATCACGAGCGCCGCAAAGAATCCTTCAGGAATTATAGCTTTGGTAAAACAGAGAGACGCGTCGTTAGTAAAACATACCCCTAACTTTGGAGATTTGTATCTTGCTGCTGAAGGCATTGAGCAGCCATACAACTTAGGCGCTCTAATAAGACTTGCTGATAATGTTGGTGCCAAAGGGGTTTTTCTTTGTGATGTTAGGGCAGATTTATATGACCCCGAAACAGTCCGCAGTAGTTTGGGAACTATATTCTGCTTAAAAATATTTCGTACCACTTCGGTAGAAGTGGCAAATTGGTGTAGGATAAATGATCTTAAAACATGTATCACGTCTCCGGGTGCAAAACTAAGTTGCTTCGACACCGATTTAACCAAATGCTCTGTTGTTGTAGTTGGTGCTGAACACGGTGGGTTATCAAAATTTTGGTTAGATAAAGCCGACATAAAAATAAAAATTCCAATGTACGGACAGGCCGAATCTTTAAGTGTTTCCAGTTCCGCGGCTATCTCCTTATACGAACTTGTTAGACAAAAAGGCTAGAATTTAAGTAAATTGAATTTAAGGTATTGTGTCTACAAAAATTAGAATTGCAGAATACCCAAGTTTTATTGCAGAAAATAAAAAACGCTCCATAAGGAGCGACGTTGAAGCGACAACCACAGAGCGTTTTTTACGTTTAGCCTTGTTAGGCCAAGGTAATAATACCTACATGCTTCAGGACAGGAGAAGCAAGTTATTATTATGCTAGGACAGTTTCATAAGAATAACAAGCGACCCGTATTGTATAATTAAGAACTTAACATCGTTGCTAAGAGGGAAAATTTGTGTGTTAGCAATTAGCGTTGAGGTTTTAGTTTCGCCATCATAACCCTATAGTATTGACAGATTAGGCGTTTTATTATAGAATACCTCTATAAATAAACACAACTAATAATCAATAAATACATATAATAAAGTTTAACTTCTGATTTTTGCCTGAATCAGCAGTTTAAATTAAACAGCTGAACAGCACCTTAAAATGCTATAAAATGGGTTTTCGGGCTAGGGTTGAGACGCGGCATTGTTCTGTATAAATTACTCTACTCCTTTCGGTTCTGCGCACTCTGCGTAAAAAGCAGTTTTCGTTGCCAGCATTTTTTTGGACTTGAGTTAAAATCAAGCACAAAAAAATGCTGGCAACTTGCCTGCAGTAAACCAGCCCCCCCCGGGGGCAAAAAATGGGCACAACAGTGCCCAAGGAGAGTAGTAGAATGATTTTCCAAGGAAAAGACCTCATCGAGGGCCTAGAGAAGGCCCAAAGAGAAGTCCGGTCGGCGTGAGCCGACCTATACTCGCGGGAGCTGGCATTAGAAGAAGCGCGTCGTAACGCGATACTTCATGCGGAGGCAGTAATTGCCTTTGCGACGCCCCCCGCCCCCGTCCCGGCCCCCACGGCCCCCCCGGTCTCGGCCCCCACGGCCCCCCCGGTCTCGGCCACCACGGCCCCCCCGGTCTCGGCCACCAAGACTGCAGCGTACGCCCTCGTACTGTTGCTTGTTTTGTTGTCGGCTGTTTTTTTAGTATTTTTTGTCCCTGAGCTCTCGCTCGAGGCAAGCCTTGTGTATGCTCTTGCGATCGTACTGTTTCTCTCGGGAGGTGCTTGGGTCGCAAAGCGACTCTAAAACCCCCCCCGCACCGGCGGGACCAGTTTTGTTTTTTTCTCTTGCATTTTTTACCTTATAGTGTATAATGCATCATTAACAATAGTTTAATAACTTATTATATTTATTGTAATTTTTATTCCTGCCAAGTAACAAATAAAAAAGCTTTTGTCCTGCACCTTCTATTTATGGTTTTAGAGATAGAGTAGATTGGTTGGGTTTGGTTACGCCCTTACGCGACCAATCTATTTTATTCCTAAGGCCTTATAGCGAGGTTTACAGGAGTACTTCATATGGCAAAAAAATTTTCCAAAAAACAGTTTCGAAGGTTAGTTCGTATCACAATATTGCTTTATTTTATTGTTGGTATGGAGGCCGCTGTAATATATAGTAAGTATAATAAGAATGATGCTAATATCGTTTCAGCATCGAAGCCTTTTTATTCACAAGATTTACTCGCTGCTAACGTACTTGGTTTGAGTTCCAGGCATGGGAAAGACGTCGTTGTCGAAGATCTAGATGTTGATTCTGAGACTTCTTCTACAAACCCGGTCTCTGCTAACAGCACTGAACAAGAAATACCAACCAGTTCCGTTTTCGAAAGTATTTTAGGTTCAATAACTTCGACCCCCTCAAGGCTTGAGATTTCAAGCCAGGGTATAAATATTCCTTTGGTACAAGTTGGTGTTTCTTCGAGCGGCTCTATGGAAACTCCGGTGGATTGGAATAGTGGTGGATGGTATTCCAGATCTGCAAAATTAGGCGCTTTTGGAAACACAATTATAAACGCTCACTACGATAATAATTTTGGTGCTCCCGCAGCTTTCTGGAGGTTGCAAAATGTGGCTGTAGGTGATACAGTAGGTGTGTTTGACGAGTTAGGCCGGCGTTTTGATTATGTCGTGTCAGAAACTTTCTATGTTGATATCCAAGACCCAGAAAGGTTAAAAATATTTGACGAGCCTTCAGCAGGGAAGTCTGAGCTAACACTTGTTACTTGTGGCGGGGTATGGGTGCCCTCAGAAGGAACATATAACAAGCGCCTTGTTGTTAAAGCGGAGTATGTTGGCTTTTCTTTTGTAGACTAGGCAATTTGTTTAGTGTTTTTTGTGTTTGTTTGACGATATGTTTTTTTAGGTTGGGAGGTGACTCGGGGCAGTGGTCATCTCCCGACCTAAGAGTGCATATAACTATTGTTTGTAAATTTCCGAAAGGTTAGATAAAAAATGCCTACAGCAAAAAAAGTTCATTCTGACAGAGATCAGATTGCGCAAAAAAATAGCGATAGCTCTATTAACACGGACGGCTCAAATGGGTCCGCAGTCGTAGAAGCAAAAAGCTTATCCGATAGCTCGACGTCCAATAACCCCGAGTCGAAAAATAATACCTCAGTCTCAAAGACTGATCAGGACGACGTTTCTGCTGTTAGAACAACGGTAATTACAACCGAATCTAGGAATAATAAATCCCACCAGTCTCGTGGAAGGCACTCGTCAGGTTCTTCCGGAAACAACGGAGGAAACTCTGGGACTACAAATTCTTCTGGAAATAGCAAGTTTTTTACAGGCGAAACTATTAAGGTCGAGGGTGTTTTAGAGCTTTTTACAGATTACGGTGTTATTAGGCAGGATATTGCAGACACAGGAGATAACGACTTGCCGAAAGATGTTTATACTAGCCTTTCGCAGATAAAAAGATTTAGTTTAAGAATGGGTGATTTGGTTGAAGGCTATGCTCGTGCACCAAAAGAAGGTGAGAGATATTTATCATTGTTGCAAATAGAAAAGGTAGATGGGTTAGATCCTTCCGAGGCAAAAAAACGACCAAGATTTTCTAAACTAACCCCCATTTTTCCTGATGAGTGGATGAAGCTGGAGACAGCTCCTGAAATCTTATCGACAAGAATCATAGACCTCGTTTCCCCTATAGGTAAGGGGCAAAGAGCCATGCTTGTTGCGCCTCCAAAAGCGGGTAAGACCTGGTTATTACAAGATATAGCGAATGGTATTACAAAAAACCATCCGGAAGTAGTATTAATGGTAGCTCTTATTGGCGAACGCCCTGAGGAAGTTACCGATATGAGAAGAAACGTAAATGGGGAAGTATACGCCAGTAATTTTGATCAGGATCCTGCTGATCAAACTCGTGTAGCAGAGATTTGCCTAGAAAAGGCGAAAAGAACCGCGGAAAAAGGAAAAGATGTTGTAATACTTATGGATTCTTTAACCAGGCTTGCTAGAGCTTACAATATGGTAGTTCAGCCTTCTGGCCGCACACTAACCGGTGGTTTTGATCCTTCTGCTCTGTATCCTGCAAAAAGATTTTTCGGCGCTGCCAGAAATTTAGAAGAGGGCGGTAGTTTAACAATTATTGCTACTGCGCTTGTTGATACCGGTTCTAGAATGGATGACGTAATTTTTGAAGAGTTTAAAGGGACCGGAAATATGGAGTTAAAGTTGGATAGAGCTTTGTCCGAGAGAAGAATTTTTCCGGCGATTGATATAAAATCAAGCAGTACAAGGCGGGAAGATTTGTTATACGATAAAAATTCAATGGAGATGGTGCATAAGTTAAGAAGAATGATAGATTTGCTTGATGACAAAGAAACTACCGACCTTGTTCTACAGCAGCTCAAAAAGTCTAAATCCAACGAGGATTTCTTGAAGACGCTAGGCCAGCCGGCCTAATTAATCTGCTTAACGTGCGGCTTTACAATCTCGCTACTTAAAATTCCTGCATAAGTTAGTAGATGTAGTTTACCCAACATGTTAGGCTTTGCAACGCAAAGAGATTGCAGCAAACCACCCAGCGCAAGCTGGTGGTGGTTGATAATGTCAAGCTAAGGTGCTTAACTGTGCTTTTTTTGATAAAATAGGCACACAAAAAGTCATGCCGTTTTTAAAACGAAAACAAAAAAACCTTGGCTCTAAAATTAAGAGCACCAGATTATGGACAGTCGCTATTAATAGGCCGAAATCTCGGAGGTTTTCTCAATTGAGTTTTGAAGGTTTTGTACCTAAAGGTACAAATAAACTTAATACTGTTTTTCGTTTAACTTTTTCCTTTTTCTCTTATATTTTCAAGTACTTCAAACTCAAGACAACAAAAACATTAAAAATACCCGGCAAAGTCGCCCTATTTTCAGTCACTACTTTTATGAGTCTTAAAGCTTTTATGGTACGTAAACTAATATGGTCTCAGGGTAAGCTTGGTAGGCCTATTGCAACAGGTGTAGTTATGTCTGTGGTGCTAGCCCTGTTTTTTCTTGGAAAAATATTAAATAGCTCTACTTTGGTTGTGAGCCAGGAACTGGATTCCGGATATCTATCAAGTACAACCGATATCATACCCCAAACAAATACAGCTCTTACAACAGTGCCGGAAAGTCGTAAAAGGAATGAGTCTTTTATTTATATCGTTGAGCCGGGGGATACTTTATCTTCAATCGGTAATAAATTTAAAATCTCAACCGATGCTTTAAAATATGTAAACAGCCTTACCGACTCTTCCATAATTCGTACAGGTCAGGAAATTATCATTCCTCCGGTTTCGGGATTAATTCACACCGTTAAATCGGGCGACACTCTAAACAGCATTGCCCGTAAGTACGATGTTGCTCCTCAGGCTATTGCAGATTTTAACTATATTCTAGATACGTCTAAATTAGCTTTAGGTACAGAGCTCGTGATTCCCGGCGCCAAGGTTCCCGAGCCGGTTATTCCGGCAGCTCCTTCGGGCCCTGCGGCTCCTCCGGGAAATTTTGTGTCCGCGCCTTCTACAGGAAAATGGTGTGTGTGGCCGACCGGGCCAAGGATTATTACCCAATACTATTCTTGGTATCATAATGGAATCGATATAGCTACTCCTTCAGGCTCGGCCATGCCTGCTCTTTTTGCTTGCGCGGGCGGTGTAGTAACAAGAGCCGGTTGGGATCCCTTCGGCCTAGGACTGCATGTAAGGATAGATCATGGTAATGGTTTTGAGACTGTGTACGGGCATATGAGCAGCATTTCCGTAAGTTATGGTCAAAGAGTAGAGCAGGGGCAAATGATTGGAGTGATGGGTAGCACAGGGCGTTCTACCGGACCTCACGTGCATTTTACTGTTAACTACAACGGCGCGTCGCAAGATCCTTTAAAATATACTTATTAGTTTATAATTTTGTTACTAAAACCACTTGCGTAAGCTGTAGATGTAGTTTACCCAACATGTTGACTTTGCAACGCAAAGAAACTATTGCAAACCACCTGCTGCGTAAGCTGGTGGTTGATTAATTGTGCTGATGCAGAGAGCTTCATTTCTCAGACGAGGGCGTAAAAGCGTAGAGTAAAGAAGATAGTACAAAACTAGATTCGTAGTATTTCATTCCTCTAGGCTTAAAGCAATTTGAGTGCTAGAATTGCCTAACTATGATTGATACAGCTGTAATAAAGGTTAAAGCCGGTAAAGGCGGAGATGGAAAAGTCTCTTTTAGAAGAGAGAAATATATCCCGAAGGGTGGCCCCGATGGTGGTGATGGCGGTGACGGGGGGAATGTTTATTTAATAACCGATCACAACATGGCTACATTGCTCGACTTTAAATCTAAACCAACTTACGAAGGTCAAAATGGTGAGGCCGGAGGAAGTGTTCAGATGTCGGGTGCAAAGGGTGAAGATTTATATATTAAAGTTCCCGAGGGTACGTTAGTGTACGAAATATTGCCAGATAGAAAAATTTTACTGGTTGATATGGTTGCCCAAGAGGATGAGTCCCAAAAGGTTTTTTTACTTGCACGCGGGGGCAAGGGCGGCAAAGGAAACACTCGCTTTAAAAGCTCTACTAATAGAACCCCTATTCAGTTTACTAAGGGGACTTTGGGCGACGAGAAAGATATTCAGTTAGAAGTTAAACTTGTTGCAGATATTGGTTTAGTTGGTAAACCAAATGCAGGAAAAAGCACACTTATTAATAAACTGACAAATGCAAATGCAAAAACCGCGAGCTATCCTTTTACTACCCTAACTCCAAATTTAGGCACAGCCCTGCTAAAAAGTGGTCAAAATGTGATAATAGCTGATATACCGGGATTAATAGAAGGGGCCTCTTCGGGCAAGGGGCTGGGGGATGACTTTTTAAGACACATTGAACGTACTAGAGTCATTTGTCATGTAATTGATCCGCTGGATGGCGTTGTATTTGATCCCGATTCTTATGATGATGGGAAAGATTTTTCTAAGATTGTTGCTTCTAACGCAGTAGGTTGTTATAAGACTATACGACAGGAACTGTCGGAATATGAAAGCGATCTAACAAGTAAGCCTGAACTAGTTGTTGTGAATAAGTGTGACATTACAGAGGTTTTCGAGGCACAGCCGGCCATAGAGAAGGGTCTTTTGTCGATTAAGGACGTGGAGAGTGTGGTTTTTATATCAGCGGCGACGGGCGAAGGGATAGAATTGCTGAAGGACGCTTTAATGCGCGTTCTCGACTCGGCCCCCAAAAGAACCGTATTTGAAGCTGATAAGATTCAAGAGACAAAGAGATATACCCTTAGAGATTTACCAAATAAGAGAATTGTGTATAATAGATAAGTATTTCCTTTGCGCTTCTTAGCTTGAAAAAGTACGTAGAAGAAAGTATGTGGGCCTGTGGCGCAACTGGTTAGCGCGCCTCAATGGCATTGAGGAGGCTAGGGGTTCGAGTCCCCTCAGGTCCACCAAACCTCTTGTATTAATTAGACACCCACCAATTAAATTCCGAATCCGCTTTAACCGGAACGTCTGTTTCAATAGTAAAGCCTTCTCCTGCCGTTTTACTGCTTACCCAATACTTAGAAGCGGGGGAGTAATCGTCGTTAAATGTTATGTATATCTTAGAAAGTTCATTTATATTTGTGTTTTTAACTGTAATTGATTTTGAACCTCTTGGTATATAAGCCACGCCTGATGTTACATTTGCGTAGTCATAGTTTTGATTTGCAGAGGATAAGTCGTCATTTGCGTATAATATAACATTTTTAGGGTCCTTCTTTTTTAACTGTGTTATTTGAAGAATGATAAGGACAATAATTAAGCCAAGCAATGCATATGACGTAACCGAATCTTTAACTGTTAGCATTCTGATGCTTTGTTTTATGTTTTGATTTGTTTGTGTGTTATGTAATTTACTGTTAATCTGTTCGTTTGTTGCTCCGGAATTTTTAAGATCTTGTATAATCTTCAAAGTTTCAACGACTTCTAGGGGATAGTGACCTGCTATTTCTCCCCTTTCTGTCTTTTTTCTTATCATGTGGGGTAGCCACCCTATCTTCGTGTAGTATCTTAGCCTGTTGTATGGGTCTGTTTTTCCAAAATCAATGCCCTCTTTTTTAGCTGCCTGTATTATCTTGTCTACTGATAGTAGATTATTATTTTTTGTTATTTTTTTCTTTTTCATATATTGTCTTTATTGTGCGTTAACATATTCAGGGGCTACTTGTTTATTGCATTGTCTACTTCTCGTTGATCTTTTCTTGCTTTCTAAAGTAGCTGTCGTTTTTAGCTCGAATGTTTTGGTATATTCTAACATAAAGTGTCGTCTATTTTGAATATACGCTTAAAGCTAAATCGTGGTTTTGCCTGGTATCATTTTTTTATGTGCAGCTTTATAACTTTAGGCAGTCCTTTTTACCCGCAGGGCATACGTTTGCAAAAAAACCCGCCTTTTAAGCTATATTACATCGGAGATTTGAATACGGCAATAGGCAATAAGATCATAAGCATAGTAGGCAGCAGAAAGATGACAAAGTATGCGAACATGGTATTGGAAAGATTTATTCCTGTTTTTGTTCGGTCGGGGCTTGTTGTGGTTTCTGGCTTTATGCATGGTGTAGATATTAAAGCTCACGAACTCGTTGTTTCAAGCGGTGGTCGGACCATAGCAATTTTGCCTTGTGGTTTAGATATTAATTATCCTTCTGATTTTGCGTATCTCAGAGACGCGATTGTTAAAGGTGGGGGCTTGCTGTTATCGCGCTTTTCTGAAGGGGAGAGGCCGCAGCGATGGATGTACATCAAGCGCAACGAGCTTGTAGCATCTATATCCGAGTGTGTTTTAGTCATTGAGGCTGATGCGGGCAGTGGAACTATGACTACTGCCAATATAGCTCTAAAAATTAAAAAGCCTGTTTTTGTAATTCCGTCGTCTATAAATTCTCCTAATTCATCTGGAGTTGTTGAGCTGTTGCAAAAAGGAGCCCACGCAGTTAACGACCCTTTAGACATCCTAAAATTTTTTAAAGTTGCTTATGAAAATACAAAAAATGTTCCAGTAGAAATAGAGGGGGATCAGCTTGATGTTTTCCTCTATTTACAAACAAAGCCTAGTAACGCCTATGCTTTATCGAAAGGATTGAGACTTGAGTTATCATCGGTTTACATAGTATTGCATGAACTACTCGCGCGAGGCCTCGTGTACTTAGATAAAGGGAAGTACCATGCCAAATAAAATTTTGTCTGTTGTAGCTTCTGGCTCTGAGCTGGTTCGGGTTGAGATTGAAGTAGTTGTTAAAAAACGAGGCTTTCCCTCCTTTGAACTTGTTGGCCTTGTAGGCAAAGATGCGGTTGAATGTAAGAAACGTATCCTGTGCGCCTTTGAAAGCGCCGGTATAAGAATCAGAAATATGAAGGTTTTAGTAAATCTACGTCCTTCTAATGTAGTAAAATCCGGCGCACATTTTGATTTAGCAATATCTGCGGGTATATTGCTAGCCATTAAAAAACTTACACTAAATCGAAGCTTGTTGCTGGTGGGGGAGGTATCCCTTAGTGGACACTTTATCCCTAGTAGCTATGATGTCCTGGTTAAAATGCAACACGTCCTTAATGAGGAGCATGTTCTAATTGTTGCCGGCGAGATTGGGTTAAAAAGGCATGACTCGGTTCAAAACTTTTATTTTGTAGAATCTATAGAAGATCTTGGAGTGTTTTTAGAATCACTTTCGCGTTACCAAGATTTTGCATCCCTTCCGCCTGCTGTAGAAAAAAAGGGGATGGATATTTTTGGATCTCTGCTTTGCTATGATTCCGAAGAAGATTCTTTGTATCGTACCGCAGAAAAAAGTTTTGATTCTATATTGGGCAATGAGAAGATCAAACGGGCTCTTGAAATATCGGCTGTCGGCAGACATAGTTTATATGTTTATGGCCCTCCGGGTTCAGGTAAAACTACACTACTTAATTCACTTGTTTTTTTGTTACCTAAAATGGAACCCAAGGAGGCCCTAAGGTCCTCCATTCTTTATGGTTTGGAAAATTTGTCGAGTGCTTCTTCTGACCGTGCTGGGGTTACTCTTATGCCGCCGTGCCGGATACTTTCACACACTACTTCAGTCTCAAGTTTAACCGGAAAGTCAAATAGCCGCAGTATTGGGGAGCTTTCTCTGGCCCATAATGGGGTTTTAATTATGAATGAGTTAAATTTATTTTCTTCGAAGGTTTCAGATCTCATCAAGGAAGTGTTAGATGATAAAGCTTTTTATGTGATTAAAGATAGGCGCTTGGTTAAAGTACCGTCTGAGTTTATATTGCTCGCCTCAAGTAATTTATGTCCGTGCGGTTATTATGGTAGCGAAATAAAAAAATGTACCTGCTTGCCTTTTCAGGTAAGACAATTTAATTCCAAAATTTCAGGAGCATTTTTAGATAGGTTTGATATGACTGTTTATGCTGAGCAAGTTACGGATACGTCCGAAAATTATTCTAGCGAAAAAGTTATGGCTGAAGATAAAAAATTAGTCACGAACCTCCCAGAAAAAGATTCGTACAAATTTGAACAGTTAAAAAATAAAATATTTTCTGCGGTTGAATACAGAAAAAACAGACTATTGAGTTTTCCAGACTCTGCTCAAATAAACAATAAAAATATATATACCCCTGAAATCTTTTTCCAGAAAAGTAAAATAACTTTGGAAGCCAAGATTTTCGCATTGAGTATTTTAAAATCGAATTCACTTTCAATGAGAGGCTTCAGCAAGTTTTTAGCCTTATCTAGAACCTTAGCAGATATAGACAGTGATGAAAAGATTAGAGTTCAGCATGTGGCGGAAGCCATCTCTTTTAAAGAGGCAGTTGCATTGCAATAATTGTTATTGTATATTTTGTTTATGGCCAATCTCATAAGATTATCAAAAGCTTTTGCTGACAAAAATAGAGTAAAGATACTACAAATGCTCAGCGAAGGCCCTTTAAATGTAAGTACAGTAGCAGACGACCTAAATGTAGAAGAAAACTTAGCCTCCCATCATTTAAGAGTTTTACATTCTCTCGGTCTATTAAAAAACACAAAAAGAGGAAGACAGGTTTTTTATTCTCTAAATAAAGCAAAAATGGTTTCTTTAATTAGAGATCTTCGTGAAGTACCTTTTTTCAAAGAAGTTTTGGAAGAGGCGTTAACAAAAGAGTAATTTTTCAAACCTTTTTTTATAATTTCGTTACTTAAAACTACTTGCGTGAGCTAGAAAATGTAGTTTACCCAACAGGTTGGGCTTTGCAATGCAAAAAAATTACAACAAAACACCTGTGTAAGCCGGTGATGGTTGATAAGATATATATTTTCTCAATCTCTTCGCGTCTAATTAATTAATTTTTGTTTACCGAAAAGCTCTGGTTGTTGTTGCGTTTATTCTGCGGTAATTATTATGCATAGAGCTTATCCACAAGTCAGAACTAAATAGTTGATAACTTTGCAATAATTATGCGGTAATTATGTTCTTTGCTCTGAGTAGTCTATTTAGTGTAGACAGATCCGAACAACAGCTTTTTTAAGGTGTTATATTTTCTTTGTGAGCAGCATCACAGAATATATAAGAAGAAATTCATATGTTGTCAGTGCGATGGTCGGGCTTTTGATAGCGCTATTATTTACATTGTTTTTATTGTTTAATGCGGCACCGGAGAGCAAAAATATCTATTCAGATGATGCTTCGGATGGAACTAATAATGACAATGAGGGACCAAAGATGATATACGTCGACATAGGCGGAGCTGTTGCAAACCCGGGCCTCTACGGCTTTGAAGAGGGGGCTAGGTTGAATGATGTTCTTGTTCAGGCCGGGCCTTTTCTTGATAACGTTTCTTTTGATTGGGTTTCTAAGCAATTAAACTTGGCCGAGCCCGTGAAAGATCACCAAAAAATTTACATACCGTTCGATTTTGATATACAGGCCGAATGTTCAGGAACGGTGGTTATAGATGAGATTGTTTTTACTCCTCAGATCGATAATTCTTCGCGAAACAGCAATAATGAAAGGATCTCGGTTACTCCTGTTGTGGATGCTTCTGATGACGGCGATCCGCGGTTTGTAAATGTAAATACAGCTTCCGTCGAGGAGCTGGATAAGCTTCCGGGTATAGGAGATGTATATGCAGGGAGAATAGTTTTAAACAGGCCTTACGCTAATCTGGAAGACTTAAAGACCAAAGCAGATCTATCTGACAGCGTAGTAAGCAAGATCTCAAGTTTAGTGGTTTTCTAGTGTTTTGGTTAAAGAAGCATTGGTTTCATTTAACTTTTCTCTTGTTGTGTCTCGTTCGAGTTGGGCATTATTTTTATGATGTTCAGGGCGGCCTTATATGTATAAGAGAGCGTGTTTTTACATCTTCGAGGGAAAGCTCAGAGACTCCGATAGCGGTTCCGGGATCTTTTTTCAGCACAACTGCTTATAGAGTTAGGGGAGTGCTGTTCGTTTTTCGTGAAAAAGTTGACTTGTTTAAAAAACTAACAACGCTCTTAGTTCGAAGGTCTTTGCCTAGTCCACATAGTGAGCTGCTTTTGGGCAGCACCCTCGGTATAAATGATTTATCTCTCGTGCCCAGGTTTAACGACGTCGTGGTCGTAACCGGCACTATACATGTGATTGTAGTGTCGGGGTACAATATATCTTTGGTTTCAGGCATGGTCACCCGAGCTCTTGGCTCGAAGTACAGAAGAAAAAACTTTATTATTGCGAGCTTAGGCACATTTGTGTATGCGGTAATATCAGGATTTGAGCCTCCGGTTATTCGTGCTTGGATAATGGGGACGATAGCCTCTTACGGAACTTTTTTGGGGAGAAAAAATGATATCGTAGGGGTTTTATTTGTATCTGCCGAATCTATGCTGTTGGTTCAGCCGGCTTTTATATGTAGCTTAAGTTTTCAATTAAGTTTTCTTGCAACCTTGAGCTTGTTGTTTTTTTCTTTTGCGGTATCAAGGGTACTTAGTTTTATAAATAAAAGCCGCCTTGGTAGGTTATTTTATCAGGATCTGGTGGCAACTGTTTCTGCACAGATTTTGGTCTTGCCGTTAATAGCTTTTTCTTTCGGACGTATTAGTCTTGTTTCTTTTGTTGCGAATGCTTTATTACTTTGGACAGTGCCTTTAGCCACAGTTTACGGATTGGCGTTGCTTGCTGTGCTTTATTTAAGTTATTTCCTCAATTTTTGGCCATTTGTCTTTTTGGCTAAAATAATTTCAGCATTTGTTTTTGTTTTTTTAGATATTTTTATTAGGGGTGTGTATTTTTTTGCCGCCGTCCCGTACGCTAACATAGATTTTAAAATGCCTCTAAGAGTTTTACTTATGTATTACTTTGCGTGTTTTCTAGTGGTTCTGGCGCCAAAGTTTTTTTCTCGTTTAAAAATTTTTTCTTCCGAGAAAGCCTAGTCATAACCTTGTGTTTATGTAGGATATCATGCTTAAACATTTAGCCATTGCTACTTTATATTATTTAATTCTAGGGTCTATTGAGCTTTTGGGCCTGTATTCTAATATTCAGCCAGCTATAAAAGCCTACGATGTAGGTCAGGGAGATGCGCTTGTTTTAATAACTGAAAAAGGAGAAAAGGTTCTTGTTGATGGAGGTCCGAGCTTTGATCTTGACTACAAATTGCTTTCAGACTTTCCTTCTATGGATTTTTGTCCTATAGATGTTGTTGTGCTTACACATCCTCATGCAGATCATTTGCAAGGATTATATAGATACGTGTTGAGATGCTCGCCTAATTATATTGTTTTTGATAACGCTATTTATGATTCGAAGTTATATTTTGATTTTAAAAATGAAGTTGAACGGCATGTTATGGAAAATACTTCCGTTCATTTAACTTCGAATCAGTTTAAAAGTAATTTGTTGGGGATTGAGGTGTTGTGGCCGCCTGAAAATTTTGATTTTCGACGTGTTGATAATATTAATAATGTCTCGATAGTGTTGTTTTACAATTCTAAGGCGGCCACCCCAGCTTTACTACTAGGTGACTTAGAAAAAGACTCTCAAAGCCTGATGCTACGTGAAATACTTTTTGAGAATGAGGGGAATGAGATTCCCTTTAATTATAATCGATTCAGCGGCACGTCTTCTAAGCAGAGTGCCGTACTAAAACTTGCACACCATGGGGCAGAAAACGGGCTGAACAGGCAGTTGTTTAATATTTTTTCTCCTTCTGAATGTTTAATAAGTGTTGGGGAGAAAAATTCATATGGACATCCCTCGAGCATTACTTTGAAATATGCAGAAAACTTTTGTGAAATACTACAGACCGAAATATTAGGAGATATTACTCTACCTCTGTGATAAAAGCAAAATTTTAAAATTTCGTTTTAGGGCGGTCTTTGTGTTAGTAAATAGGCTGTCCTTGTAGTTCTGTTCTGCTATACTTACACCATGCAAAATCTACAACACAGCATTTCGATTAAGCTTATTGAGCTTGTGAAAAGAGAGTACTCGTTGGACATAGATTATGAAACAGCTGTTTTAGAGAAACCTAAAAAAGAGGAATGGGGGGATTTAGCCTCTACGGTAGCACTGAAAATTTCTTCAAAGGCCGGTCATAGTCCGGCGGATATTGCAAAGAAACTGTGTTTTCTATTAAACAATGAAGAATTCACATTTACGTTTAACGACGTTGTATATCCAATTTTTGAAAAGATCGATTTTGCTTTTCCTGGATTTATAAATTTTAAGTTTTCTGTTCCTTATTTATTAAACTATGCGCTAGAACTTTCTTCTAAAGGTTTAAATGTCAAAGATCAAAAAAGACCAAACATCTCGCTTAAAATTGCTCTTGAGCACTCAAATGTTAATCCAAATAAAGCAGCGCATGTTGGACATTTACGGAACGCTTGCATAGGGCAGTTTATTGAACGTGTGTACGAAAAAATGGGCCATGATGTCAATGTCCAATATTATGAGGATGATCTGGGTGTCCAGGTTTCCACCTCTCTTATGGGCACAATGGAGCTTAAAGATATTAATCCTTCTGACTACGAGAAGTTCGACCACTATGCGTGGGATGTTTACGCGAAGATGGAAAGTTTGATTGTTCAAGATGAAAATCTTCAAAAAAAACGCGAGCACTTAATGCAAAGGCTAGAAGATAGTAAAGACGAGATATCAGTAGAGCAATCCAAGCTTGCTGATAGAATTCTCAAAGACCAGCTGGTTACGTTTGGAAAATTGGACTTCGATTACGACGTCATAATTAGAGAAAAAGATATTGTTTCTCTTGGGTTATGGAATCGTGCTTTTGAGAAGCTTAAAACAAACCCTAATGTGTATTTAGCAACAAGCGGCCCTTCTAAAGGTTGCTGGATGATTAACATGTCCGGTGACAAAAACGAAGATGCCGGATCTTTAATTTCTGATAGCGAGAATCAGGAAGAAATCTCAGTCCAAGAACCTCTAGGTGGGGGCCGTGTTATTGAAGAAGATAAAGTTATTGTAAGATCTAATGGAGTTCCGACATATACGGGCAAGGACATTGCATACCACATGTGGAAATATGGTTTGTTGGGGTTGGATTTTTATTACAGAGAGCTTGATATTGGGACACAGAAAAAGATTTTATGGACCACTTCGTCTGAAGAATCAGATATTTCAAAAGATGTGTCTTTTTCCAAAAATGATTACGTTATTGATGTTATTGATGTAAAGCAAACCTACGCCATCGATGTGGTCCGAGCCTCCTTAAGTTATTTGGGATATACTTCTGAGGCCGAAAATATGACCCATGTAAACTACGGTTTCGTTTACCTGTCTCCTAAAACTGCAGAAAAAATGGGAATTGATACTTCCGATGGAAAAACACAATATGCCATGAGCGGCCGTAAAGGTTGGGGCATTAAAGTAGATGATTTAATAGAGATGGTAGATAGCAAGCTACGGGCGGAATACGGGGACTTTAAGAATGTTAATGATGTTAGGAACGGGGCTATAAAATTTGAAATGCTCAGATACAACACTTTTCAGGATATTGTTTTCGATCTTGATGCCGCTCTTAGCTTAAACGGATTCTCAGGGCCTTATATTCAATATACTCATGCCCGAACATTCTCGATTTTGGAGAAAGGGGCTTTTCAAGAAATTGATTTTTATTCTTTACCAACATCTTTACATGAACGCGAGGTTGCTGTTCTGGCTCAGTTAGCTAAATTCTCCTCGGTTGTTTTGGAGGCGGCATATGAATTTGCTCCCAATAACCTCTGTAACTATCTTTTCGAATTGGCACAGAAATACAATACGTTTTACAACGAGCTCCCTATACTGAGTAGTCCTCAGGAAGAAAAAAAAGTAAGAATGGCAATAACCGAGTCTGTAAAGGCAGTAATAACCGAAGGCCTTTTTTTGATAGGCATAACTGCCCCGAATCGTATGTAGTGTTGTATAATATTAGCAATGTTTGGGCGACGATCTTACTCACGAACCACTAAACCGGGAATTGTAAAAAGGATAATTAGAACTACTGTTTCTAGTGTGGTGCTAGGAGGATTCATTTTTGCTATATCGTATGCAGTGAAATTGGGCTCCGAGATTAATATTGAACGTTTGGCGTCTCTCTCAACGCCATTAACAGAAAAGATCGGTTTATCTCAGGAAGAAGTTGGGCAGGTAGCAGGAGAATTTGTTTCCAGAATATCCGACACCGGCGTGCATCAAACCCCTGACATTTCAGTGTCAGCGAAATCCAACAAGTTACGCTTTTTAGTTATATCTGATTCTCATGACGACAATATAAATTTAGAGAATGCCATAAATTACGCGGATAAAGAGGGCGTGTCTTTTATAGCGCATTTAGGGGATTTAACAGACTGGGGCGACCTGGAAAGTTTAAATGAGGCCCGAGGTGTTTTGTACGAAAGTTCTGTGCCTAGCTATGTATTGCCCGGAGACCATGATCAAGGGCAGACCGGAGATTTAAGCAACTTTATAAATGTTTTTGAAAGTCCAAACAGAGTTATTACAATTCAAGGCGAGAAGATTGTCTTTTTTGATAATAGTGCTAATTTCACTCCCTTAAGCCAAGAAGATTTAGCTTGGTTTGAAAATAACATTCGTGGGGCTAAAATAGTTTTATTAGCTCAGCCTTTGTATCACCCCATTGTAAACGCCACTTTTGGCGTTATGGGCGTTTTTCAAGGTGAAAAAACTCCAGAAGTTTATGATCAGGCCCAGCTTCTGCTTGGCTATATTAGAGATTCTCAGGTTGAGGTTGTTATAGCGGGGGATAGGCATAATTTTAGTAAAAACAGTGACCCGGTTAGAAAATCTTTAACTCATGTAGTTTCTGGTGCTTTGGGCGATGAAGCGAATAAACTTATGAGTCCGAGAGTACTGCTCGTAAGCATTGATACTCAAGGCTCGGTTACTGTAGAAGATGTTGTTATAGAATAATTTTCTAAGGAGCAACCTTTTGCCCATAGGCCTACTTTCTATTTATCACTTCCTCATTTTTGAAGTTCGTTAAGTCTATTGTGGCTTTGGGTTATTTGGCGCCGTTTTTAATCAATATCCGTACAAGTCTTCATGCACTCTTCGATATGAGATTATTTCTTCAGGCTTGAACCACAGAGAGATCTCAAATTTTGCTTCGGGCTCGTTTCCCGACGCGTGGATTATGTTGAAAACTGTTCTTTTCCTGACGACTGATGTGTATGAAGATTCCGAACTATAGTCGCCTCTAATTGTTCCCGCCGGGGCTTCGTTTGCAAATGTGGGTCCTACTAAAACTCTAATCTTCTGAACCGCGTTAACTCCCTCAAGCACAAAGGCTAGTACGGGACCGGAAACTAAATAGTCGTGGTTAGCTTTATTCACCAAAGCACCTATTTCTATTGGCTCAGTTGTGCCGTATAAATCCATAATATCTAAATTGTGTTTTTCCGCATCTTCAAGCCTTATTTTACCTATTTTAATCTTCCATTCATCATCTTTTTCGTAATGTCTTTCGGCCAGTTCTCTGGTTGGTACAATCAGCTTAGCGCCTACAATCTTTAGATTGGCTCTTTCGAATCTGTTTAATATTTCCCCGACTATTCCTCTTTTTACTGCCTCGGGCTTTATTAGTACTAAAGATTGTTGTATCATTTTATTCTCCCAAATTTAAATTTTTTCCCTTAATTTGCGGGACGCCGTGTGAGCTGGATAAAATTTAAGTAAGTTACTTAATCAGCTACAAGTTCTCATGGAGTATAGCATAAATTATTTGGTTAAGAACAGCTTTATCCGGTCTTTATAAGTTGATTTTTTGTCGATAAACCCAGAATAAAAGGATAGGCAACAAAAAGAAAAACATAGTTGTCTAACGAAAGTACTTTTGTTGGATTTTGTAGAAAGTTATACCAAGTAGTTAGCCCAACATAAGACGCAAGTAAATTCAATATTATTGCAGTTGTTAGGATTTGAAGTCCTAAGATGAAATATTTTGCCCAGTCCAGCCTGGTCGCGTTATTTTTAAGCGGGCAGGTATTACGCCCTAGCAGTTGATACACCACGCACCATCCGGCTAAAGCTTCGTAAAGAGTGAAAAGGCCCCAAAGTGCTGCCGAGGTACTTCTGGTTGCGAGAGCGATTACAAGCAGAGCTGCCCCTAATGCAAATCTTAATAGTCTATCGTGGCGTCCAAGGTTTTGTTTCATGCATCAAGCATATCACTTCAGAGGGAACTTTGTTTATATTTGTGTTTTACAAAATCGTGGATTTCCGGCGCTCGAAGTCTTGGGCATCACAGGGTATTCCGTTAAATTCTTTCAAGAATGTATTTTAGCTCCAGGCTCTGTTCTCCCATAGCGTCAAAGGGACTTTCAATTATTATAGGCAGCCCCTTATCTTTAATCCAGCTAATTATTTCATCTTGCTTTGTCCTGAAAAGCGGGTAGTGAATTTCTTTCTCGTCGTAGCCGCTTAAATGATACTCAACAACCCGACCTTCAAAAACTTCTTGAAAATCTTCTGCTAGTTTTCCGGTCGGGTCGTTTTCAAAACAGTGTTGTAGGCCCAGCGTGAGTTTAAAGTCGTATTTGTCTAAAATGGATCCCATATCTTTAATTGATTTGCCGAAATTTTTTCGTTTGTCCATATTCTCAACAGATAGTGGCATTTTGTTGAAGCTGTTAAACCAATCCCAATCATCAATTATGTCTGCATGAAAAACAATGTTTTGAAGATTATGCTTGTGGTGAATTTTTTCTAATTTGTGTAAAATTCTGTTTGAATCCGTGTCGTTTTTGTAATTTCTTACCGGTGCGTGAAGCGAGACGTATTGGTATTCCGAGAAGTCTGAATCAGTGTCTATTACATAATCAATTAAGCTTTCATCAATAGCATTTATTTCGATAGCATTGAGGCTCCTGTCTTTATGAAAAAGACTCATGATTTCTTCCGAAAATCTTTCAAGGGAGGTTGTGTTTATTTTATAAAAAACTCCGTTTCCGAAACCAATAGTCATTTTCGGTAACCTTTCTTTTCCCCCTAGTTATATTTTGTGGCGGAGGGGGAGGGATTCGAACCCTCGTGTGCTTTCACACGCACGGTTTTCAAGACCGGCCAGATAAACCACTCCTGCACCCCTCCAAGGGTTTTTGTTAGTTTCGAGTATATCATAAAGCCCCCATTTTTAGTGTTTTTCTGTTAAAATATACCTGCTTGGTATTAAGTTGTGGCGGCTATTGTCGGTATATGAGATTAAGCCGTTTACAAAATCTGCCCTCGTAGTTCAATGGACAGAACACACCTCTCCTAAGGGTGAAATATAGGTTCGATTCCTATCGGGGGCACCACGCTAAATTTTCTCAATAGGGCGTGCGTGTTATATGTTTCAAATTATGTTAATCTAATTTTTGATTACCGATGTTCAAACTTTACCCAAAAGTCAGTAAAAAAACTTACGTATACAAGAAGGCTTTATCTGGTCGAGAGGCTTTTGTGGTAAGAGTCGCGTCTTGGTCTTTGCTGCTTTGCGGACTTATTTTTTTTACCTTAGGCGCCGGGCCGATTATTAAAGATGAAGTATGGTATTACGTAAAAGAAAGACTTAACGTAAAGACCCGTTTGGCTAATGGCGAAAATCCAGGAGAAGGAAGCGTTTTTTCAAAATATTTAACCAGCCAGCCCATCCTTATTGAGCCTGTGAATAGAGATTTTTCAATTGTTATAGAAAAAATAGGTGTTAACGCTCCTATAGTGGCCGATGTGCCGGTTTCTGATGAAGAGGCGTATAACGAGTCTTTGAAGAGCGGAATTGCTCACGCGGCAGTTTCAGACTATCCCTCGGTCGAACCCGGAAATGTATATTTATTTGCCCACTCCTCTCTTGATTTTTGGAAGCTTGGGAAGTTTGCTACTGTTTTCAATTTGTTGCGTAAACTCGAGGTTGGGGACTTAGTGCACGTTTTTTATGAAGACGAAGAGTACATATACAAGGTTGTGAATAAAGAAATATTATCAGGATGGAATACGTACCCCATTACACGTCCTGTTATTGAACCCACTTTAACTTTGCAAACCTGCAATCCTCCCGGAACTACTATCAACAGGCTTGTAGTAACCGCAAACCTTATTGAGAAGAGATAGGGTCTGTAGACTTTGCGTGTTTTATAATTTCGTTTTAACTCGTTTTTTTATCTTATACCGATTGTGTAGAGATTAACTTCCTCGTCCGATTTAAAAGAAGTTAAAATTATTATTTTGTCTCCTGATGGAGCGCTATACACGTTGCTTGAATATAGCTTTCCGCTATAAAGTAGGGTTTTGTTGCTTCCGTCAATTCTAACCAAATAAATTGAGCCGCTCTTTGATTCCTGATCGTAATTCTCTACAAGAATGAGATGGTAGCTGTCGGCGTACCAAGATATTATTGGTTGAGGCGAATTTTTATCTATGGTAAATACAAGAGTGTCTTTTTTCTCGCCTATAGGTAAGGGTTTTTCCATATTATATGTTTTATACTCAAGCTGATCGCCGTTTTCTTGTATGTACATAAATTTTTTTCCATCCGGTGACCAGAGGCTGTCTATTGATTTTGCCATCTGTGCAAAGTCGTCCGAAATATCGATTTTTTGTATAAAGTCTTCGCGCTTCTTTAATAGTTCCGAAAGCCAGCGTTCTCTTATTGTGTCTGGAGATTCTGTTGTTTGCGAGGTTCTAGTTTCTATGTCGATAAGATGATAGATATCTTTGTCATCTTGAACCAGTAATTCTGTTTCATCGGGCGACCACTCAATGGATTTTCCTAGAGAAAAAAGTGTTCTGGCAGTATTTTCTATGGCTATTGAAGGCGTGGATTTAAAAAGGTTAATTCCGGATTGAGTCAGAGGTATTATCCAGATTCCCGGAGCGTTAAGATCGTTTGTGAAGTATGCAAGTTTCGAGAGTGAAGGTGAGACAACGGGATATCTGGCTCCGGTATTTGTTAGAGGTTCAAAACTCGGACTTCCGGATACAAGTACTGCGGTGATATCCGTAACTAGTTCTTGAAAAACTTCTATGTCTTTTTCCCACGGTATAAATCCACTTTTAACGATTTTTAGTTTATATGTTCCCGGATTCAAGCTGGGAATACTGTTGTTTGTTGCGGCTTTTAAGACATCATTGACGTATACGCTTGCGCCGTCTGGAATTGATTTCACATTAATCATGCCGGTTTGTTTAAAATCTATCGGTCTGGATGTTTCTTTTGAAATTCTGTATCCCGATGTGTAGAGATATATTAAAGCAGTGATGCCTATTAAAACTGCCCCAGTTATAGTTGATTGAAAAAGCTTACCCTTCATATCTAGTGATTCTACCGCTAAAAGATTTTGTCAGCAACTTGTTGTATACTTATCTGCATGAAGATAGCTATAGATGCTTATCAGATGGCCACAGAAGGTAGAGTAGGAACTACTACCTACATATACAATACTGTCAAAAACATTCTTGAAAACAATCAAAAAAATCAAACCTTGTTGTATGCGCCCGGTGATATTTTAGATGAGTACACATTGCCTAGTGCTAAATCAAAGATTTTACCCACTTTTATTTCTTGGACTCAGGTTAGTTTGTTGTTGGAACTTTTACGAAACAACCCGGATGTTATTTTGCTTCCAAGGCAGACCCTGCCTGTGCTATACAGGCCAGTGAGGAAGCTACTTCGTGTTGCAACTCTTGGAAGGTATAGGGGTACAAAGCTCGTTTCAGTAATACACGATATTTCGGGTGGTTGGATGCGTTATGGTCCGACTTTTGCAACCTGTGTTTTATCTGATCAAATTGTTGCTGTATCTCAAAGTACAAAAAAAGACATGGTCAGCGCTTTTAAAATACCTGAAGATAAAGTGCAGGTTATATACGAAGGTCTGGATGAAAGCATTTTTAAGGCCGGGCCAAAAGATGTGTCGATGATAAAGGAAAAGTATAGCGAAAACTGCGATTACGTTTTATATGTTGGAAGCTTGATTAAGAGAAAGAATCTTGATCGTCTTATTGAAGCCTTTGCTCAAGTAAAAGAGTCAGAATTAGTTGCTGAGAAGTATCCGAAGCTCAAGCTAGTTCTGGCCGGAGGCTATGATCCTAAAAATAAATACGCAGAACAGTTGCTTGAGAAAGTATCAGTAGCAAAAGATGTTATATATGTTGGAAAAGTTCCTCAAGAGGAACTGGGAGCTTTATACAGCGGTGCTTTAGTTACGGCGCTTGTATCGTTAAAAGAGGGTTTTGGGTTGACAATTTTAGAGTCACAGGCTTGTGGCACGCCTGTCCTGACTTCAAATATTAGCTCAATGTACGAAATCAGCGATAATTCCTGCATGCACTGCAATCCTTATGATACACACTCGATAAATAACACCATGCAAGAGATAATATTAAACGACCCTTTAAAAACTGAATTAATAACAAGAGGTCTTAAAAACATAAAAAAATACAACTGGGGCAGTTCAGCGTCTTCTTTAGTTAGATTAATGTCTAAAATACCTTAAAAAACAATAAGTCTAAATCTTAAGAATAAAATACCTTCTTAATATATAAAATAAACCTCTAAATAACAAAAAAATATATTTACGTATCAGAACTCATTTAAATGTCTTATTAAGTGTAGTACTACATTTAAAAATGTACTAATCACCCTATGTAAGAAGTAATCTTCCTTAATGCTTTTTATACTCTTGAATAACTTAGATAATGTCACTATATACTATTATATGTTCAGTTGCCTTATAATATCATAAGTAAACCCTGACGTTTAGTGTAACAACTTAAAACATTTAAATGATTTATTAAAGTGTATGTATGTTTTAAATAACACGTAAGAACATTTAAACGTTTATATTGTTTTATACACAATTATGCAATAAACATAAACTGCTAAACATTATATGAGTATCAATAGGAAAATATATAACACTATAGAAACCAATAGCGATCTCTTAGTAGTAAATAAGCAGCCCTAGATGTTGTGGCAATCAAAAACATCTTAGAGCATCGAAGGGCATACAATAATATATAAAAGAGAGAATGAAAAGGCTCGCTGATTATTCTTAAAATAAATTTTTAATAAGAACTTATAAGAAATAAGTGCTTATTACAAATCAAAGAATACTTTATATTTTCTCTATTTTTTGCTCTTCAGCCTGTGCGACATGTCTCAAAGTGTAATAAACGTGTATAATAAACAAGAGTGCGAAAATGTATTACAATTGCTAGCACCGCAAATTATTTTAGCAGTCATACAAAAGCATGAAAACGTTTCTCTCTGGCTTCAAATTTTTTTGAAATTAACTTTCTTTAGAATTTGTATGAATAGTATAAGTTGTGCTGTCTTTGGCAAACCCGGACTATAGGGCGTTGACATGTCATAAAAATTTATGCAACCATAAAGACATGAAATTAGATGATAGATTTTATACCTCGACCGAAGTAGCTGAAATTTTAGGCGTTAGCCTAAGGTCTGTTTATCGATACCTTGAAGAAGGTAAGATTGATGCTGAGATAAAAACAGCAACAGGTAGACATAGATTTACAAAACAGAACATTATGGACTTTTTATATCCAAGTCAACATGATGGGTCTTCAGAAAGCAACCAACAACAATCTACTAATAAGTATACTGTTTCTCGTGATCTTGATTCTGCAAATAATGTGTCTTCTCAAGACAATAAGCTTGCGGGCGATGAAGATGATGATTTAGATTTATTTAGTGATGTCCAAGATGAAGAAGACGATGTTATTTCAGAACAAGCCCAGGGAGAAGAGATTGATTGGCTGGCTAAATTCAGAGCAGCGGCACAAAAATATTCGCAAAATCCTGCAAGTGATACTCAGGATAAGTCTGCTCAAGACAAAACTCTAGAAGATGGAAGTGATGAAGTGCTTTCAGATGTAACTGATTCATATTATGATACAGCTCGTCAACAAGAGTCGCTGGACTCTTTGCTAGATACCTCTGATGACGGTTTGGCAGGTGTGGAGGAAGAATACGAGGATGATGGTGATCTTCCAGTTGATTATGTGCCTGTGCAGCAAAAGAAGGTCGCTGATAAGATTGAGAAGTATTATACAAGTGACGTAGGTGGCTTAAGAGAGCTAGCACAATATATAAATAAAGCCAGTAGAAAATCAAACGTTCCTTACGCTTTTACAATGAATTCCGGCATGTCTTTACATAAATTAATAAGACCATTCTCAGTTCTTCATGCTTATGTGAAAGATACTGACCTGGAATTTTTTGAAAAGTCTTTAGAGCTTACTGAGTCTGACGCCGGCAATGCCCAGCTATGCTTATACGTAGTTTCTAGTAATAAAGTTTTTGATGAGGGTAAAGAGATGCACGGCTTGAACGTAGTTTCCGATCAACAGCTCAGAAAAGACCTTATAGATAGTGGAGAAATAGACTTAGCTAATGAGCTAGACGAGGTGGTAGGCTTCTAAGTAATTTCATTTGGTTATAATGCGGGGCCCCCGAGTTTTCTCGGGGGCCTTTTCGTTTTTAGTCCGATTTGTGCAGTCATTATGGGATAGGTGCTTTTTTTGTGTTACAATCTACTTGTTGCAATTATGAAAAATTCCAAGAAGTCGATAATAAAAGCCTTAGAGACTATAATAGAAACTCAAGCCGGAACAGCCGACAAGGTGCAAAAAGTTCTCATGGTTGGGGCCGAGGTCGCGCCCTATGCTACGGTCGGAGGCTTTTCATATGTACTCTCTTATTTATCCAAGGAGTTGGTAAGGCTAGGGCACGATGTTCGTTTGTTTATGCCCAGATTTGGCTTCATCGACCAAGAAAAATACAATATCGAGATGGTTTATGAGGGCCTTAAGGTTCCTACTGATAACATAGAAATTCCTTATTTGATATGTAATGTCAAAAGCGCCGTGAGTCCTTCCGGTGTTACAGTTTATTTTCTGGAAAACAACGAATACTATGAAAAAAGAGCTAATGTCTACTCATATAGTGATGATTCTATACGCTGGGCTTTGCTTTCTAGGGGGGCATTGGAGTTTATAAAGACCGGTATTTTTGTTCCTGATGTTATACATTCGAACGATTGGCATACGGGCATTGTGTCCAACTATTTAAAAACCTCATATGCTAAAGAACCACTATTGAGTGATATTGCTACTGTTTTTACTATTCATAATCTTTCAATTCAGGGTTACATGCTTGATCATAATAATGTTTCTGAGTTGGATTTTGATGATGGTCGTTCCGCTATTGCTGATTTTTTTAGCGACAGGATAAAAAAACAAAACTTTATGAGGCGAGGTATATTGTACTCAGATGTTGTAAACACGGTGTCCAAAGGGTATGCAAAAGAGGTTCTAACACCAGAATATGGCGAGAGTCTGGATAGACTCTTGTTAGAGGTAAAGGAAAAATTCTTCGGAATTGTCAATGGCATTGACTATGAAGAGTTTAATCCAAAAACAGATAAGCTTTTGTTTCAAAACTATGACAAGAGTACTTTAGAGAAGAGGTCTATGAATAAATTGGCGCTTCAAGAAGAATTCGATCTTCCTGTCAACCAGGACATTCCGGTTTTTGGTTTCGTTGGGCGCCTTGATTTTCAGAAAGGTGTGGATTTAATAGTCCGTACTTTTGGACATGTGCTAAAAGATTATAATGTTCAATTTGTTCAAGTAGGTGGTGGAGATTCAGGTCTGGCTTCGATGCTTAAGGAGCTGAAAGACACCTTTCCTTTGAATGTAGGCATTCATCCTTACCCAAACTTTACTCTACCTAGAAAATTATTTGCCGGATGTGATTGTATTATGTACCCTTCGAGATTTGAACCTTGCGGAGTTGTTCAGCTTGAAGCGATGCGATATGGGGCTGCTCCTCTTGTTAGGAATGTGGGTGGGTTGAAAGAAACTGTGGAAAATTTTGATTCTTTAACAGGCGAGGGAACGGGCTTTGTGTTCAATGACTTTGACGAATTTTCTTTATATGGTCAGTTAGTTAGGGTAGTCGAGTTGTTAAAAAACAAAGGTCTTTGGAGACGTTTACAGCTTAATGCAATGTCACAAGATTTTAGCTGGACATTTAGTGCCAAAGAGTACGTTAAATTGTATGAACTTTCAGAGAAGTTTAGGACAAAAACTCTAGTAACCAGAAATCCCTTGTATAATTGACAAACCTATAACACTGTGGTAATATTTGAACATTGAGATCAGGTGTGGATTGCAGTCTGGGAAGGAGCTTAACTTCCTATTCTGTGGGCAGGAGAATAGGAATTATTCTTCCCAGACTGGAGTTCATACTATACAATAGTTACGTGAGGTATTCTTTTTTACTACATTTTTATCAGCCATTTTTTCAGTCCGAGCACGTATTTAGGAAGATTGTTGCAGAGTCTTACGCCCCTTTAATCAAGCTCGTAAAAAACAAAAAAAACTTAAAACTAACCATAAATATGCCCCTCAGTACTTTGGAATTACTTGATCGTTACGGACATTCCTCAATAATCTCTGACATTAAGGTACTTTCGGAGAGTGGTAAGGTGGAGCTGGTTGGATCTGCTGCTTACCACAATTTACTAACTAAAACCCCAAAGTCAATTAATGAACAAGCTGTCATTCTAAACGAATACGCCCTTGGATATTATTTGGGTAAGAGGACAGGTTTTGAGGGCGAATCAGCAACAATGTTTAAAGGTATTAGGGGATTTTTCGCGCCTGAGCTTGCTGTAAACAAGGAAGTAGTTCAATTTGTAGAAGAGTTAGGCTATGAGTGGCTATTAGTAGACCCAACAGCTATTAAAGATTTTTGGGATGGGGGTAGTGTGCCTTCTAAGCTGTGCAAATTGGCGGATTCTGAACTAGTGCTTGTATCTAGAGATAAAGTTTTGAGTGATCTCGTGGCTTTCAAAAGAAACTCTGATGTTAGGGATCTTGGGCCTTTTATTGCTGGAGATGCTGTAGTATCAGTAGATGCTGAGACTTTCGGGCATCACAACGTTAATGGTTTACTTTTGCTCGAGAACCTAATCGAGTTGATCTCGGACCAAGGAGGTGAAATAGTCACAATATCAGAATATATTTCATACTTTGCAACTGAGCCGATAGGCGAGGTTTGCGAAAGTACTTGGGCCGCATCTTTGCAGAATTCCGACCCTTATGTTTATTGGAGCTCTGAGGAAAATGAGCTGCAGGTCGCGCTGTGGAAAACGCTTAGGACATTGTGGAACCATTTTGAAGGAATGACATACAATGAAATAACACAATTTGAGGTCTACCCTGTATGGGATTCTTCTGTGGTAAATTTTAATTCCGGTTCTACAGACACTAACCTTGTACTTTTCAATCTTCTTCTAGTGAATGTTCTTAAAGTTTCAAGCAGCGATCAGTTTTGGTGGTCTTCTCGTAAGAAAATATTTGATTCTCCTATTTTATTCAATAAATCCATCATTTCAAGTTATATTGACATGTACAGAAGTATCATGAATTTAGATACTATAAAAGATACTAGAGATCTAAAATCTTTGTTGGAGATAGTTGAAGATAGGCTGCAAAAAGAATGAGTTTGGCGCAGGGTAGGAAAAGAGAGGACATGATTGAGGCTTTTTTATTATTACATTTTTATCAGCCCTACGATCAAGAAAAGCATATAATCGACAGAGTGCTCAGGGAGTCTTATCTTCCTCTTATAAACCTATTTAGAGAAAACCCTTCCCTTAAGGCTATTTTTAATATTTCCGGTTCACTGACCAAGTTGTTATTGGAAAATGGTTATTCTGAGTTTGTCGATGGGTTGAAAGAGCTATTGATATCTAATCAGATTGAGCTTACGGCGACCTCCATGTATCATGCTTTTCTACCTTTGTTGCCTGAAAAAGAAATATTAAGACAAATAAATCTAAATAATGATTTTTATAAACAGCTTCTAGGGGATTTATATTTACCTTCTGGCTTTTATTCTCCTGAATTGGCAATAAGCGAGGAGTTGCTTTCTGTTGTGTCTTCTGAGTTTGGTTACACATGGTTTGCCTGTCCGAAACTTTGTGTTGACGAGAAAGTTTATAATCCGAATTTACTTTATAGGCATAAATCTACCGGCAGCTTTTTATTTATTAGAAATAAGGAGATGAGCAATACTTTGCTTTCAGGTTATCTGCGAGATGAGAGGGCAGTAGATTCAGTAATTGCTTCTTCTGCTGACCGAAAGATCTTTAAATGGTATTTGGCAATGGATGCAGAAACTTTTGGACACCATAGGGTGGGATATGTGAAAGACTTACAAAGACTGTTACTATCTGAAGAAATACACACTTCAACCCTAAAGGATTGTGTTTCACAAGGGCCTCTTTCTGAGAAAACTGTGGATATTTCTGTCCGTTCTTGCACGTGGTCCAATACTGAGCAAGATTTTTGGTTGAAAAATGAAAGTGGTGAAGTATATGTAAATTCTTTTAGTTTATGGAAAGACAATGACAACCCTATTCATAGGTCTCAGTGGGAGTTGCTTGATTATGTTTTAGATATACTGAATAAGAGCTCTAAAGAAGAAAACTACTCTTATGCCAGGGAGGTAATGGATTATGCTGTTTCTTCAGATCAGTTTTGGTGGGCGAGCGCCAAGCCTTGGTGGAGTATTGAGATGGTAGAGAAGGGGGCTTATCTTTTAACCTCTGTTGTGGAAATGCTACACACAAAGGATAGTGAGGAGTACCATAAGGCACAGGCTCTGTATCAAGAAATAATGAGAAATGTCTTTTGGTGGCATAGAACAGGAAGATCTAAAAATCTTGGAATTACCCCCGAAGAAAGAGGGCATGGTGAAAAAAAGGACCCAATGTTGCTCAGAACTTCTCCGGAATGGTTTAATCAGATTATGTTGGAATTGGAGTATGAGATGCTTCGGGCAGAACAAACAAAAAACTACGAGTTAGCAATAAAATGGCGTGACGCAATATATAAACTTTCTCTCATGAACGATGACTTAGATGTTTTACATGTGGTGGATGAGCTGTGGTCTTTCAGACCTGATCCGTGGAACACCACCCTGGTCAAACCTTTTTTGGAGCATGATTGGTCAGAGTTTTCTGATTTTATAAAAAAATTCCTTATTTATGTTTCTTCCGAGGAAGATTTATTGTACTGGAAAGAGCATAAAAAGCCTAAAAAGCACCAAAGCATTAGTTTATAATTTCGTTACTTGAAACTACTTGTGCAAGCTAGTAGATGTGGTTTATCCAACATGTTGGGCTTTGCAATGCAAAGAAATTACAGCAAACCGCCTGCATAAGGTGTTGGTGATTTATAGATTCGGCAATGTTCGTTTGTATTAAACAGCTCTCTTTTTTGCTATCATTGTTTTATGAAGGTTTTATTTGTTACTTCTGAGGTTGCTCCAATAAGAAAATTCGGTGGTTTAGGAGATTTTTCCGCGTCATTGCCCAAAGCCCTGTCGGGTTTGGGGGTCGCTGTCGATATAATCTTTCCTTACTATGCTGAAAATAAGTTAGAGAATTATGTTGTGACTAAACTGATTGAACTGCAGGTACCTTATAACAATAAAAGTCATACTATCCCATTCTATTGCATAAAACTTAATA
Source organism: Candidatus Nomurabacteria bacterium (assembly GCA_020631855.1). GTDB lineage: Bacteria > Patescibacteriota > WWE3 > UBA101185 > UBA10185 > JACKGU01. Next base: position 133,582 of record JACKGU010000001.1, read on the forward strand.
GCGACTTGAGGGTTCTAATGCCCAAAATAACCCACTCAAACTTGCCGGTAGATAATTATTCCGATGTAGAATTTTTCTCTTTTTTTAATAGGTGCGTGGTTGAATACATTAAAAGTCAGTACAATACGTACAATGTCGTTCATTGCAATGATTGGCATGCGGGTTTTGTTACGCATATTTTGGAGCAAGAATTGGGGCATGACAGGCCCAAGACTCTTTTAACGATTCATAATTTTGGCTATCAGGGTGTTTTTGATCCTGTAATTGTCATGGAGATGGGACTGACGCCCGGTGAGCATCCCTTAGTCGATTGGGACATATCTGACGGGGATGTTAACATGCTTTTACAGGGTATTGGTTCTAGTGATTTTGTTAACACGGTGTCGCCGTCTTATGCGTCAGAGCTCATGGAGCAGCAGGAGGTTGCAGATAGTCCTCAAATTATTCAAGTACTTTTAGGAAGAAAAGATAGATTTAAAGGTATATTAAACGGAATTGATTATACTCAGCTGCCGAGAAGTTTTTCTGCGCAAGATTTCAAAAAGCATAAGAGCGAGACGAAGAGGATGTTGCAGGAGAAGTTTAAACTTGATTTAAAAGAACAGGCACCTCTTTTTTCTTTTATCTCTAGATTAGATCCGGGGCAAAAAGGTTTAGACATTCTTTTCGAAAGTGTTAAGACAATAGATGCTATAGAGGGACAGTTTATTTTATTAGGAACAGGGGACAAGGCGTGGGAAAAGAAGTTTTCCGACATACTGTCACATAATATGTCTGTTAATATCACTTTTGACGTTGAGTTAGCAAACGCTATTTATTCTGCCAGCGATTTCTTTTTTGTGCCTTCTAAGTATGAGCCTTGTGGTTTGACTCAGATGATGGCCATGTGGTACGGTGCGCTGCCGATAGTGCACAATGTTGGGGGCCTAAAAGATACTGTGGTTGATGGAAAGAACGGTTTTGTTTTTGATGACTATTCTTCGAAAGCTCTCTCCGAAGCAATTATAAGAGCCTCCGAAGTTTATAAGAATAGACCCGTACTGGACGAGATGATCAAGTCCGCCATGTTAGCAGATTTTAGCTGGAAGATAAGCGCTTTGGAGTATAAACGGTTGTATGAAGATTTGGTAAGAGGTACTATTTAAGCATGAAAGATTCTGCCCAAACAGCAAAGCCCCAAAATCATTTTATTTTCGATCCTTTAACCGGCGATGCTACGATTATCGCTGTCAATAGAGCCAAAAGACCGGATCAAACCGGTTCGGTTGGAAGAAAAGATTCTGTTTCTAGGACTCCCGTTTCCTCCATAGTGAAAGATTCTGCAGAGGCCCCAAAGCCGAAACCTTGCCCTTTTTGTAAGGGCAACGAGTCTATGACGCCTGCAACTTTGTATCAGGATGAGGATGATTGGAACGTTCGTGTGTTTGAAAATAAGTTTCCGCTTTTGGAGAATCACGAAGTAGTAGTACATTCTCCTGATCATGATAAAGATATTGAAGATTTAAGTACAGACGAAGTTGTAAAGATTTTAAGGGCTTATTTAAATAGGCTTGGCATTTACAACGCTGAAGAAAAAGAAGTAATTATATTTAATAATCGCGGAGGAAAGGCAGGAGCCTCCCTAATGCATCCTCATTCTCAGGTAGTAGCTTCCAAAGGATTTCCTGGAACTATTGAGCAGGAGAAGAGCAGTGCCCTTCACTACTACAATTCGCATGTGATGTGTTATTGGTGCCATGAAATGGAAAAAGAAATAGTAAACAAACAGCGCGTAGTTTTAGAGTCCAAGCATTTTGTAGTTTATGTGCCCGAGGCGTGCCGATGGAGTTACGAAATGCGCTTGTTGCCGAAAAAGCATACACCGACTTTTGCTTATACTACTGAACCCGAACTATATGATCTTGCCGATGTGTTGCAAAAGGTTCTTAAAGCTTATAATCATCTTTTTGATAGGCCTGATAGAAATTTTTGGATACACACTGAAAGGTATGAACCTTACCATTGGCACATTGGGTTTATCCCTCATATTAAAGTTTTTGGTGCGCTTGAGTTAGGCGCCGGAATATGGGTGAGTGATAAGGCCACCTCAGAGGACGCTGCCGCGCAACTTAGAGATGTTATAGCTACTTTTAAGTAGGGGACTACGGGCGTTTGGATTTTTCCTCAGCCACTTTTTTCTCACGGTTTGGTATTTGTGTTTTTATAATTTAGTTACTTAAAACTACTCGCGTAAGCTGGTAGGTGTAGTTTACCCAACATGTTGGGCTTTGCAGCGTAAAGAAGTTACAGCAAACCTCCTGCGTCAGCTAGTGGTGGTTTATTGGATAGTTTTAAAAGGTTTGGATAATGAAGGCACCCCGCTTTGCGGGGTGCCTCGGAAACATTCCTAAAGTTCTAGTTCTAGTTTATTTAAGTTCAACCTTTGCTCCTGCTTCTTCCAGCTTCTTCTTAGCGGCTTCAGCGTCTTCTTTCTTTGCCCCTTCCAACAATGCTTTAGGAGCTGACTCTACTAATTCCTTTGCTTCTACTAATCCCAATGATTGGTTGACTTCTCGAACTGCTTTAATTACAGCAATTTTATTTGAACCTGCGTCTGCAATTATGACATCAAATTCTGTTTGTTCATCTCCTGGTGCTTCAGCTACAGCTCCCGCCGCAGGCATTGAGCCCATGACCATAGGTGCCGCTGCAGTAATTCCAAACTTTTCTTCCATAGCTTTTACGAGTTCGTTAAGCTCTACAATGGTCATTTGTTCTACCATTTCTAGTACTTTTTCTGCGTTTTTACTTAGTGTTACTTCTGACATAGATCTACACCTCCTTAATAAATTACAATTTCTATATTCTTAATTACGTGCCTTAGCACATAGGGTTTTTGGATAATTCCAAGAACCTGCAATCAAGCCTCTTTCTTAGAAGCAAGTTGTGAAACTGCATAAATAAATTTTCTTTGTACTCCAGAAGTTGCTCCGGCAAAGCCTTGAAGAGGGGATTTTAATCCCCAAATCAGCTTGCTTAAAAGCTCTTCTCTGCTAGGTAATGAGTTTAGTTCTGTTAGTTCGTTGGCGGTTAAAAACTTGCCTTCAACAAACCCCGATTTTACTACCGGAAGAGAATTTTCTTGAGTTTTTATAAAGCCGAATAAGGTTTTAATGCTTGAAATGGCATCTGCGAAGCCGAATATTGTCATGGTACCGTCTTTAAGTTCTGTGTCTAGATTAGAGTCAGTTAGATTGTTTTCTTTGAGTGCGATCTTCAACAACGTGTTTTTTGCAACAGAAGAAGATGCGTCTACAGCCCTAAGCTTTGATCGTAAGTCGCTCATTTCAGTAGCTTTTATTCCATGATAGTTTACGAAGACTATCGATTTTGCTTTAGCTACTTTTTCACTCAGGTCTTTTACTGCTTGTTTGTTTTTGTTATTTGGCATAATTCTTTCTTTCAAACTTTATTAGTCAATTAATCTGCAACTGCAAGAGACTTTTAAATCTCAATTAATTTCTGGTTGATCCTTAGCCTATAAATAATGCTACACGAGGGTGATAAAAATATTGTTATAAAATTTTATTTGCCTCGGCAAGATTATTAAGCTTTAAGGCCCTTGCTGTCTTAGGTACTACATTAGTTTACAATTTTTTTTCTTAGTGTCAAGTATCGCGCACAGTGAGACCAACATTCAGGCAATTTATAGTTGTTGCTTGTGTTTAGTTAGTCTCGGTCGTAGGAACTTTATCAAGCTCTATGGAGGGATCTAATACAGGATCCTTCAAAGGCTCTTGAAGAGTAACTTGTGTTTCGTTGTTTGGCCCCGGCTCTTGGGTTGTTAGCTCTTCAACCGTTGGCTTCTCATCTGATGTTCCTGCAACTTGTGGTTCTGGGAGCGCTTCTATAGCGGCAACAACCATATTGTAGTCTTCGGAATCGGGCTGCACCAGTCTCTTGGTAATTTCGTACTCTGTTTTTGCTAGGTCGTATTTTTCAATTTTTTCTAGGGCTTGCGCTAAGTTATAGTGCGCATTAGCGTAATCTCCTTTTAAGTTAGCCGCTTGTCTAAAAAGATTTGCTGCTTCAAGATATTTTTCTTGAGAAAAGTAGACATTGCCTAAATCCAGCCTTAGTCTCGGGCTGTTTGGATCCAGCCTGATGGCATTTTCATAAGCCTGAATTGTCAAAGTATCGGCATCTTTAGCCACACTAAGCAGTTGTTTAAAGATTGTTGCTCTTAGTTCCCAAGAATTTGCGTTAAGAGGGTCTAAGACTTCGGTGCTGGTTTTTACCTGGTTTACGGCTTCGGTAATCGCATTCTGAATGATGGAGCTTTCTTCCTCGGTCGGCTCTTCCTGCGCGGACATGTTTTGAGCTATCAACATGTTGGTTTGTGCATAAGCATTTCGATATTCTGCTCTTGTAGGAGCATAGGAAATGGCCTTCTGCTGATATAGGTACATTTTTACACCATCTCCTTGCGCAAAGGCCTTTATAGAACCTGCGAAGTAATATTCTGCAGCATAGGCCCTGTAAAATAGAATTGATCCCAGCAAGGCTACGGCTAGCACCGGTATAGCAGCAAACACGTGGAAGCTCTTTAGTAGCCCTGTGTTGGTGCCCACATTCTTAGGGGCTTTTTGGATTGCCGCTATCTTGAGTTCAATAATTTGGGTAATCACTCCGCTATTTTTTACTGCCATTATAGTCGTAAGGGCGGTAAAAAGCATTAGCATGAAGCTATTTAAAATATTAGCGTAAGTAAAAACATACGTAATGGCCATGGCAATCATTAAAGTTGCAACAAGCTTCTCCGTATTCTCATTTGCGGCTAAAATCGACTCTGTCCCTGCCTTAATAGTTCTTTGGGCTATAAATATAAAGGCTATCACCCCGGCTATACCTAGTGTCGCCATAAGGTTATACACTTCATTGTAAGGCTTATCCATCCTGATATTCCAAAGGTTGGTGTTGTTTATGTAAACGGGCCTGTATCTTGTGTAATTTAAGTTGTACGTTGCCGGACCTGTACCTAAAACAGGGAAGTCTGTGATGGTTTTAGATGCTACAACCCACGAAGACATTCCATCAGACTTAAGATCTTTTGGAAAATCGGGTTTAGCAAGAAGCTCTTTTGTATTTGGGCTCATCATGCCAATTGTCAATACTATTGCCACTAATGTTCCCGGAAGAACGGCTTTAAAGACCATTTTTGTTTTTGCTCTGCTAGTTATTAAGAGAATTAACAAAGATCCTACAGCAAGAAATGCCCATGCCGAGAGTATATTAAATAAAACCAGGAGAGCGAGGTTAACAGCTATTGTTAGCATTGTCAGTAGTTTAATCGGCAGTAACTTAATTGAGGGATATATGCCGGCTGAAAATACTACTGCAAAAGCAGCGAGAATGGCGCTGTTTGAAGTTGAACCTGCAAACTGAGTACCATAAGGAACTCTTAGTGAGGTCAGAACGTTCAGATCAAAATAAGCTAAGAGCGCAGTTAAGGTGCTAATCGTGGTGCCGATAAGTAAGAAAATAAGAGTTTGGACGACCTCCTGTTTTGTCATATCAGTAAGTACAAGAGCATAGTAGCAGAGAGCGGTTACAAGTATGCCTAGCAAGCTCGGAAACCAACGTCCGTAGTTTCCGTAGATGCTGGCAGTCTTGCTGATGGAAAAAAAAGACGCCAAAGCGAACACAACTATGAAGAAAAGTATGGCCGGATTAAGTGACGATTTTATAAAGTTTACGTTTTTTGTGTATAGGATTTTAAAAGCTGTCACAAAAAGAAGAAACAATGTAAAGGATATCAATAGTGCCTGCTTGTTATACTCGAAATAATCCGAAGTTATCGGCAGGAAAAATAGTGGCATCATTAATGCCACAAAAGAAGTTACTGAGGTTATTAGTTTATCAAAAAGCTTAGCAGGTCTTTCATTCATGTATTAATGGTATTACTATTTAAGTCTGATTGTCAAACGAATGTTTCCCTTTATGGTAAATATTGCTGTGTAGCTTTATTTTATGGTTATAATCCACCAATCAAATTCTATATCTTCTGTTACCGGACTGTTGGTTTTAACAATAAAGTATTCTTTTTCAGCCTTTTCATATACGTATAGCACCTCGTTATAGGTATTGCTAGTTGGTGTTATTATGACCTTGGAGTTGGCATCTATTGATTTTGTTTCTATTTTTACCTCGGTACTTTCGGCTTTCAAGACCCCACTGCCGACATAGTCGCTGTCTTTATCAAATACAAGCTCTGAAGTTTTGATTTGTGCCGCTTCAACCTCTCCCTCAATACGAACTGTTCCATCTGCTTCAAATAGAATAGCGCCGTCCATAAAATCTATGTTTCCGGACAGATTCTTTTGGAAGTATATGGTTTGTAGTTCACATAGTTCTTCATTTAGGCTACCTGTTGCTTTGGTGTAACATGAAGGTCCAATAACACTAAGCTCGTTTGTTAGAGACTCAAGTCTAATGCTTCCAACTTGAAGATCTTTGGTAATTGTTAAACCACCAAGTGTTGTATCTCCTGTAACTAGGAAGTTTGCATCAAGGGTCATTGTTGTAGTACTGTCTTGAGTTTGAGTAGTAAGTCCAAGAGCTTCTGCGAATCCTTTAAAGGATTCATATGTATCTTTAAGCTCTTGAATCTTGGAATCAATGTATGTGGTATCTTCAGGTGTGACTTCGATTGTATTAGTTTGAGTTAGATTGGTTTGAGTTTCCGTATCAACTTCAAGCTGTGCTAATTGTTCTTGCAGATCCTCGATCTTCTGCTCTTGTTCTTGGATACCTTTAATAAGGTAGGGGACTAGATGGTGGTATTCAATTGACCATGTGTTTGCGGGATCATCAGGTTTATCAACTACCTGCGGTAGATACTCATATACATCTTGAGCAATAAGCCCTGTTGCTCTTCCTCTATCTGCCCATTTTGTTCCTTCTTTCCAATCAAAATCAACAACTTCAAAACGATTAATTAATTCAAGTGCATTAAGATTTGATGTTTCAATATTATCTTTAAGTCTTCTATCTGATGCTGTAACGTTAATAGAAGCATTACCGATATACATAGTAGTTGAACCTGAACCATTTGACGAGTCATCAAGTAGATTAGCATCGACCGCGTTACCTATATGAAAGCCTCCTCCTGCATATACAATATCTCCGACATCTAAGAAATCTCTAAAGTAGCTATAGCCGTTTGAAACTCCAACATGAAACACTTCATCATAGATATCTCTAACCACAAAACTCTTACCTGATGTTCCTCCTGCATCAAGACGTAAATATCCATCTCCGCTACCGAAGCTTTCTGTATAGAGAGAGGTGCTCTTGCCGTAGCTGTCTTCCAGCTCAAGGTTTCCGACAACATGAAGCTCAGAGCCGGGGGTTGTTGTACCGATTCCAACGCGGTCTGTGCCTGCGTTGACATAAAAAAGAGCCGAGTTTGAGGACCCTCGAATGTTGAAATCGATATCCGTAGCCGCGGGATTAACATACATTATATCTGAGGTCCCTTCTGAAAGCCTTAGAAAAGCTGCTCCTCCTGCTACCACATCAAGCTGATCATCAGTAAAAGATAGGTAGGTATTAGCGTCCCCATTATGATATATGTACTGATCTAAGCCTATATCTCCGGCAACATCAAGTGCGTAGTCTGGGGCGGAGGTTCCTGCACCTATTCTTCCGTTCGCGGCTACCGCGCTTAAAACTGTCCCGCCGGTGTCTTTCCACTCTTGAAGGTTCGAAGACTGGCTCGTAATACCTTTTACTGTCAAAGGCACGCCGGCTGAGTTTTGAGAGTGAATTGTCAATCCTGCTCCCGCACCTGAAAATAGTCCGTAGATTAAAGGAGTAGTTGTGCTTGAGTTTGCAATATATAGGGTATTTGAACCTCCCTCGTTATATCCTGCTTCATATCCTAAGAATACGTTTGAACTTCCGTTTAACGAATAGCCGGCTCTTGATCCAACAATTGTGTTATAGTCAAGGCCGGTTCGAACTGTAAAATTCGCATATCCGGCCATATAGCCCAAAAACGCATTCCTAGTTCCGCCAATTCGAGATCCAGACATTGCTCCTATTGATGTGTTTCCTGACTCTGTAGTATTGCCCAAAAATACATAGCTTCCCACCCCGACATTACTGCCTCCGGAGGTATTTGCGGTAAAATTACTTGTTCCTATAACATTATTGCTACTTCCAGAAATGTTATTTTGAAGTGCGCCATTTCCTATTGCTACATTTGCAATTGCAGTTGTAGAGTAGAGCATTGCGTTCATTCCAATTGCGGTATTGTTATATCCTACGGTGAGGTTAGATAGTGTGGCTGCTCCAATAGCCGTGTTGCCACCAGCATTACCGTCAGGGTTTCTACCGTCGAGGTTATATAGGGCAGAGTGACCAATTGCAACATTATTGATGCTGTATTTTGCTTTCTGCAATGTTCCGTACCCTATGGCAACGTTTTGAACACCGGTTTCGTTTGCATAGAGAGAAGCTCCTCCGATAGCAACATTGTACCCGGTGCCCGCATAGCTCATGCTTGCTAGAGAGCCGGAACCGATAGCTACATTTCTACTAGTCGAGACGGCGCTTCTAAGGGCGCTGTCACCCAAGGCAACATTTCCCGAGCTTGCTAGGCCTAGGTATTGCAGTGCGTTTGTTCCAAAAGCAAAGGCACCGTTCAGAGATCTTTGTTCGTTGACAATTGTTCCTGTGTCATCAAGCAGCACCACCGCTGCAGAGTTTTTAGTCACTAGTTTTACAGATACGTTATCTATTGATCCGTCGAAATCAGATGAGGGGGTAAATACAAGCCCGCCGCTTGCTCCTGCAGTAATAACCGGTGCAAAATTATTATTTGAATCATATGTAGTTAAATTTGGTGATTGTGCGCCATTTACTTTCACTCTTACTGTACCCGCAGTCATGTTTTTTATTTGAAACTGAACAACATACACAGATCCGTTTGAAAAAGAAATGGCCTGGCTGAGGTCGGCCGTTGCTCCGGCTGTATGGGTAGCATATCCTGAAGCATTCCATGCCCAGTTTGTACCATATGTCCAATCGGAAGATGTTGCAAAGTCGCCGTTGGTTACCATTTCTGATCCAGGGGCAGTAATTGCCGACTTGCCCCTGAACGTAGATATGCCGGTATCAGAATCAACTGAAAAATAGTTTACGGCGGAACTATTTTGTACAGCTAAAGTTTTTGTAAATAGGCCTGCCCCATCTTTGCTAATACTGGCGAGTACTGTACCCCCGTTATTCTGCCACTCTTGCAAGTTAACGCTTTGCCCCGAAGCCCCTTTTACAAGAAGCCCTTTGCGAGCTGAGGTGGGGGATTCAATTTTTACTTGCGTTCCCGCATCTATGCTTGCGGTTCCGAAGGTAGAAACAGCTCCGCTGACAGTAAAATAAGTCGAGTTGATATTTGTATAGGTAGCTTCTAGCGTGAGTTGCCCAGTGCCGTTCCTATATAAAAATGTATCAGACCCTAGAGCAATGCCTCCGGTTGCGGTAGTGTGGTTTGCAATTTCAAGTGCATGTGTTGCCGAGGTTGTTCCAATTCCAATATTACCGCTAGCATCGATAATGAAAGGAGTAGTGTCTGATCCTACATCGTTAACTCTAAAACTGTTTCCTGTACCTGTGTTGGTTATTGAAAATTCCTCACTACCATCTACTGCGATATCTGTACTTGCGTCAAGAGCCATAGCATCTTTAAATTCAGTGAAGTCAAGAGAATCTGCAGTTATTGCTGTTGCTCCTATTGTACCTCCACTTAGTACGCCGGAAGAGGATGTCACTACCCCATCAGATAATCCACTAAACGTTATTGTTCCGCTACTCGTGATACCTGCTGCCGCTATTATCTGCCCACTGCTATTTACCTGAAACAGATCTCCATTGCCTACTGTTAATGCTGATGCGGGAGAGGTGTCCCCGATGCCGACTTTACCTGTTATTGTCATATTTGCAAGATATCCCCCTGAGTTTAGAACTCTTATATAACTGTCAGCATCATTTCTCCAAGCGTCAAGACCCAGCTCTGTCCTTGTTGCTCTAAATGTGCTTGTGCTTGAATCTCGAACAATAGAAGTAGCCTTACCGTTTACGGTGTCAAAAAAGAATCTAACAGTACCTCCGTTGTCTCCTGCAATCTCGAGAGGATAGCTAGGGCTTGTTGTCCCAATCCCCACATTGCCGTTGTCTAAAATTACTACCTCACTTGTAGTATCGCCGTCAGGATCAAAGCCAAGATAATTACTGGTAGTGTTATATCCCAGGATAGCTTCATTGCCAGTATCACCAATATGAATACTCGATCCTTTTACAAATAATTCAGTCCAGCGAGAACTTGATGAACCAAGACTACTCACACCATCAGCCGCAGGCAAGAAATCATCAGAAGCAATTAAGTCAGAACCGTTCCATCTAAGATATTCAGTCGCACCGTTTCCAAAATAGAGATAATTAGCCAACTCAATATCACCGGCCACGTCCAGTAGCTGGCCGGGACTGGCTGTTCCTATACCTACATTGCCCGAAGAATTTATGACCATTCTTTGTGTTCCAGAGGTTGTTGTGTTATTGGCAGCTGTAGTAAAGATAATATCTGTTGCAGCATTTAACAAAGAAGTGCCTCCGCCAAAATTTATAACATTTGTAGAAGTCCCGGACCCAGCATTAAAAATAGCAAATGGTTCTTCAGCGTTATTGTAGTGAGCAATTCCAAGTCGGGCATTTTTTGAAGTCGCGTCTGTTCTTGTTGTATATAAATTATCTGCCCCCAGTAAGAGTGAAACTGAACCGTTTGATATATCGAGTCCTGCACTAGGGGTATTCGTACTAATACCTACAAGGCCGGCAGTATCTATAAATAGTCTTTGAGTTCCATCTGTAAGTAAGGCAAGGCTTCGGGCCGACCCACCGCCGGAGCCTTTTGAAGTTCCAACACTCAACACATTCGAGCTCCAATAAAAATCACCACGTTCGTATGAGGTTCCCGAGGAGTAGGTATTATAGATTCGGAAGGACTGCGCATTTGTAGAGTTTCGAAGTGAAATGTTGTTTGCACCGTCGGAAAGTAAAAATGCACTAGGCCCTGTTGTGGAATTAAACCCAAGAGCATAGCCGGCTTGTATTGCTAACGCCGCAGTGGCATTGTTGATGCCTAGTAAATCGGCACCGGATTTTGAAAAGAATATTGCCGACCCGCTTTGTCTCATACCTATTCCGGTTGCATTTCCAAAAGATAATGACGGGGCCGCTGCGGTTCCATCAGGCAGCAAAAGTTGCCCTGATGCTAGCTCCAAAGTACCCCCCGGCGTTGCGGTTCCAATGCCAACTCGGTGTGTGCTTGAATCAACATATAAATCATTTGTGTTTACTGTAAAGTCTCCGGTTCCGGAAAGTCCGATGTTGAAGTTACTCCCGCCCGCAGGATTAAAAGTTATCGCGCCGGTTGTTTGAGTAAAGGTTGTTGAGGCACCGTCAAGCGTGACACTAGTGCTTGCAATATTTAAGGCGCCGTCTACATTAAGATCTCCCGCTATAGTTAAAGTATTTCCGGACTCATAGGTGTCGTTTGCGTTTGATCTCAAAAAATCACTCCCGGCAAAAGATCCCAGCTGGTCAGCCGTTTTAGCATTAAATGCGTAAGGGACAGCTGCTAAAGTTTTTCTTGGAGAAAAGGTTTCTCCTTCTGAAAAGTCTCCGTTACCGCTAGGATCAAATTCAACCTCAATAAATAAAGATCCGCTGGTAAAATCAGGTCCCCCGTTCTGGTTACAGCTTGAGAAAGTTCCTCCGCAATCTAGTTCTAATGTGAATACGTCGCCGAAGTCATCAAGCTCGACATCCGATTTTGTTTCTTGCCACACAAGTGTTCCTCCAGAAGAGGAAGTATATATGCTGACTCTAAAGTCGCATGTATCTGCGCCGCTTGTATTAATACAAGCGGCGTCCGAACTTGTTAAATTTGTGCCATCAGGGTTAACGATTTTTCCCTGGTAAACTAGGGCCTCGTTAATTGCAGCAAAAACTTTATGCCCAAAATTATTTAGATGATTGATAAGTAATAAAATAAAGAGTAAAGCCACAAATCTTGCAACAGGCTTAGCCAAGCCCTTAGTTGCAAGTACTATGCGTTTGTAGGCAGTAGTTGTTAAGTTCAAATTTTTTCAGTTAGTTTCTTAAATTAACTATTTATAAGTTTATATTAATCGAATATGGAGTGTCAAAGATTTCGCTTGGATTTTGTAAGTTTTTTATATAGCAGGTAGTTGTTAAGATAAATGAAGACAAAGATTACTGCCCAGACTATAGGGTCGTAATTTATATGTAAAGTAATGTCTTTGGTATAGAAAATATGTTTTTGGGTTGCATAGAACAGCTCCCGATGAACCAAAGGGGAAACCCCCACATCTATTTTATAAAGCCCCTGTTCAAATAGTAGGCTGTAGTCACCGTTCTTTGAAGTAAGTATGGGCGTTCCTTCAAAAAAATTAGTTGGCGTATAAGAATTCCAGACGTCTTTTTCATAATCGTATTGGTATAAACTTAGTCTGGCGTTTTTTACCGGACCGTCCTTAACCACCTTAGCTGTTATTAAAGCATTCGCGAACCGCCCCACGTGTTTAACTTTTATTAGCCCTAGTTTATCTAGAACAATAGGGATTTTCACTGTTTGAGGCTTGTTTGTGTTTTTAAGTTTAATCAAAATCAAGAGCTCGGAATATTTTTCTGTTGGCTTGATTTTGAAATATATGTTTTTATTTTTTGAATAGTAGTCGGAGGTGCCGTAAAGCAACGTGTATTCCTGTACTTCTTTTGGAAACATGAGGTTAAATCCTATTTCTGTCTCAGGTACTGTGTAGACTGGATATCCGTTTTCTCTAAAGAATAGCTCGTAGGGTATCCCTTCGACATCCACGTCGATTCTTATGTTTATGTCGTCTTTCGGATCTAGCGGATTGGTGCTATTTTCGATCTCGTCTCCATCTCTTATGCCGCCGCCGTCAGTGTCCGGGAGCAGGGGACTGGTGCTATACACTTTGACTTCCCGGAAATCGTTTAGCCTGTCATTGTCGGTATCTTTATAAAATGCGTTTGTTTTATATATTATTATTTCTTCATAATCATCTAGCCCGTCGTTATCGGTATCGCGATTTTTTGGATTTGTGTAGTATATAAATAATTCGTCGTAGTCATTTAATCCGTCCCCGTCTGTGTCTATATTGTAAGGATTAGTGCCAAAATATTTTTCGCTTATGTTGGGAACTCCATCTCCGTCGCTGTCAGCTCTGGGATCGGTGCCGGCCTTGTTGTCTTGCTTCTTATTATCATTGTCTGTTCCTTTGTTTACGCCTTCATAGTCGTCTGATGGGTCTAATGGGTTTTTGCCCTGACTTATTTCCAAGCCATCCATTAGGCCCCCGCCATCTGTATCGGGATTAATCGGACTTGTTGTATAGCCATATTCCTGCAGGTTTAGCAATCCGTCATTGTCATTGTCAAGTGTAGCATCGCCCCCATCCCCGGGGTCTAGCCCATACAAGATTTCCCATGTATTGGGCATTCCGTCTTGGTCGTTATCATTTGAAACCTCAAGCGTTACTGTAGTTTGCTGTACTGTATCGGCAAAAGCCGGACTTAAGTGCGCCCAGTAAAGTCTAAGCATAGCGATAAGAAATATTAGGCAGTATGTCATTGCTATAATAATAATTCACCGAGCTCCTTTAGTCACTATATTCTTATATTTCTGGGGTATCCGCCTTATTTAGAAGAAAAAAATTCATGTAGTAACGAGGAAGTGCGCTGTATTTAATTTATAATTTCATTACTTAAAACTGCTTGCGTAAGCTAGTAGACGTAGTTTACCTTACATGTTGGGTTTTGCAACGCAAATAAATTACAGCAACCCTCCTGTGTGGGCTGGTTGGCTTTAAAAAAATAACTTCGTATTAGCTAAGTTTATTCTCTTTTTTAAAGGATAGCGCCGCGCGCCAAAGTATAAATAGTGACAGTAGAACGCCAAGCAGTACTGTGAGTAGGAACTTCAAAGGAATTAGCCAAAAAGTAGTATCTGCTTCCATGGTGTTAAGCCTTTCGGTCGTGCCGTATTTTAGCAATATATTTGCTTGAATTTTTCCCATTGGCGGAACTAAGCCCCTTTTCGTTATTGTTGTTTTTTCTGAAAAGCTTCTATCCGGTGATTCCGGTAGCATTGTACTTTGGCTTTGATTAAAGATGGTATTAATTGGAGGAAAGAACCTGTTACCCTCAATAAATATTGCTCCGGTGGGTATGATATGAACATTTCCTGAGTTTTTAATAGTTGTGGAAAATTCTATTTCAGGATTTTCAACGAAGTAAAATTTTTTATTTGTTTTAAAATCTACAATAGACGCATTTTCTTCAATTTCTCCCGGAACAGTAGTTAGTATTAAGCTTGCCACTCTACCTATTGTTCCTACTCTTGAGCCTTCGTTTGCGTCAGGTTTTTCCGATTGAACAAATATGGCAGCGTAGTGCCCTCCTGTAGTTGCATTTTGCGGAACAGTAATGGTATAAGGTATTTCTATTGTTTCATTATCTTCAAGTTCTACTACGTCTTGCGCAAATGTGATCCAGGTTCGAAGAGAGTATGTGTTAGAGCCCTCCTCTTCCTGATTTTCTATAAAAGTAGGTGTTCCGTCGTTAGATAGAACTAAAAAATCTCTTGCGTAAATATATAAAGTTTTTTTAGATCCTGAGTAGTTTCCCAGCCTGAGTTTTTTTTCGTAGGTTTTTCCTTGTTCTATATTAAAGTTATTCTTAGCAGGGGACAGTTCTATGTTTAAAGCCTGTGCGTTAGCTGTTTTATATGCGATTGAGGCAAAAGATGCCGAAATAATCACACCGATTAAACATGTGAGCAGAAAATCTTTAGACTTAGCTATATCTTTAATATTCATATCAAAATCATTTTACGGCAGTTAGTTGTTAGTTGCTACAGTAACCGTGACTATTTGATCGTATTCTCCGGCAACTGTAGTACCGGCAATGCTGGCTTTGTAGGTTAGTGTAAGCGTGGCCGCGTTTACAGCCGCAGTACTGTTAGCAATATTGGTGGCAGATGTAGGAACAGCATCGTCTCCGGAGTCAAATGGAGATTGCGCTGTCAGCCCCGATACGGCTGTTGATATTCCGTACTCTTCTGATCCTGCGGTCACAGTTCCGTCAGCAACGTCGTTTATATCATTGCCGCTGCCATCGTTTAGCGCTGCATCCGCAGATATTTTAAGTTGTACGCCGGTAACGTTATTTGAATTTACTGTGTAGGTTTGGGAGGCTGAGCTCACGGCTGTGGTTGTCAAAACCCCTAAATCCATGGTGACGTCATTTACCGCTAGGTTTACAAAAAGAGGCACGGAAGCAGTTACAGTAGTAGTGTTAGTATTTGTTTTTATTCCTACACCATAGTCAAGAGAATTATTTGTTGAATCGGTTGTTGTTATAGCAACAGATTGTTGAGCATAAGTTGTTGAAGTGTAAGATGTAAGTCCGTCAGTCATTGCAACTGTTATGGCTGTAGAACCTGATATAGAAGCATCGAGCGTTATTGTAATTGTGTTTGCCGTGCTGTTGTTTGATCTGGTTGGTGTAGTTTGGCCTGTAACTGTTATGTTTGTTCCGGAAGCATTTATTGTTGCTTGAGTAGGAAAGGTTAGAATAATTTTGTCTCCGCTCGATAAAGCTGTTGTGTTGGTGAATACAACAGTAGTAGTTCCGGGGGAAGCAGACTGTGCCCATGTTCCATCGGATATTTTTGTTGCCGCCTGTACTTTGCCACCAAAAACAATCAGCATTAGTATATTTATATTTATTAAATAAGCAATTAAATAGATGGGAATGGTTTTAGCTAAAGACCTTTTTGTTAGTATTTTTCGGCAGTTCATGGGCCCTTTCTTATTACGTAGAAAATTAGAACTTTTAGCCTGTAATAATTACATACAATGCTAGAGATTGTTTTTTGTTTTGTCAAGTTTAATCTATAATAGAGCATATGCTCGGAAATTATGAAAAATCAAGGACAACTGCTATTACTAATAGAAATGTAATTCAGGACGTTAACTTTAGCAGGCGGGCTATTGTTTTATCTGTTTTCATTTTTTTATACTTTTTCTTATTAAGTAGTTTCTTATCGATTAGTGCTCAGGTACCCGCAAGCTCGAGTTTTGTAATTAAGGGTGAAAATGTCTCTCCTTCCGGAGGTGTGGGCTCTACCCCCAATTTCATGTTAAATGCAGATTTAAGCCCTTTCTCTCAAAGCCCTGCTGATGCCAGCTCATTTAAAGCTTATATAGGTTATAATCCTCGTATACAGGCTAATACACCTTACGAACCAACTCTAGACAATGCTACCGGTCAATACTACGATAGGTTACTACTTACCATTGACCCTTCGGGAAACCCCACAGATACTCTTTTTGCTGTTGCGATATCGGCAAACTCCTGGAGTACCACATACTATGTACAAAACGATAACACTCTAGCATTGTCTTTAGGCCCTGAGGATTACAGAACTTATGCGGGTTGGGGAGGATCGGGAGGCACCCTGATCTTAGGGCTGAGCCCTTCCTCTTCTTATGTTGCCAAAGTTAAGGCCTTGAACGGTGATTTCACTGAGACTTTATATGGCCCGGAATCTTCTGCTGTAGAAACAGTGGTGCCTTTTATTAGTTTGTCTGTTTCTTCTTCTGTTTCGGAATTTGGGGTTTTAAGTGCAAATGAAATTAAATCGGCCTCTTCTGTCGATCTTTCTGTTACTACAAACGCGGAGTCAGGTTATTCTCTCTCGGTAAATGGTACGGGCAGCGGTGTTCAGCCCGGACTGTACAATGGGGTGGGTAATGTCATAGTTTCTCAAGATACTGTTCTTTCAGTTGGTACAGAAGGTTACGGAGCTCAGGGCTCCTCAGGTACTGCAACGATTTCTTCCAAATACGATTTAGCTGGTGACTTTGTAGGCAGCTTGGATCTATCTCCTCAGGAGCTTGCCTCCAACTCTGTGCCGGTTTCTGGTGATAGTTCTACCATAACTTTCAAAGCTTCAATTTCCGGAAATACCGTTGCCGGAGAGTATGAAGACATTGTTTATTTCACTATCTCCCCATCTTTATAATTTCGTTACTTAAAACTACTTGTGTAAGCTAGTAGATGTATTTTATCCAACATGTTGGGCTTTGCAACGCAAAGAAATTACAGCAAACCATCTGTGTAAGCTGGTGTTGGTTGGTAGTTATTGCTAAGTATACACGCAGGAACAAACCATTTCTCATAGTTTGACATGGAGATTGCCTATTTTACCAGTGCTCCCCAAGTCGCATTTTTCTATTCAGATTTCAATACCCACCAGTTGAATGAAGAATCTTCGTCTATTGTCTTTGATATGCTTACTTTGAAACTCTCGCTCTCTGTAATCTTACTAACATACAGTTGTTGTCCTTTGGTGTCTGTGGTTGGGGTTATAAATACTATCGCATCTTTACTAATGCCCCTCACCTCTACTGTTACAGAACTTTCCCCACTCTTTATCGCGCTTTGTCCTATTGTTTCGCTATTTGAGAGATACTTATAATCTTGCGCTGTTATGGTTTTAGCTTCAACCTCTCCCTCAATACGAACTGTTCCATCTGCTTCAAATAGAATAGCGCCGTCCATAAAATCTATGTTTCCGGACAGATTCTTTTGGAAGTATATGGTTTGTAGTTCACATAGTTCTTCATTTAGGCTACCTGTTGCTTTGGTGTAACATGAAGGTCCAATAACACTAAGCTCGTTTGTTAGAGACTCAAGTCTAATGCTTCCAACTTGAAGATCTTTGGTAATTGTTAAACCACCAAGTGTTGTATCTCCTGTAACTAGGAAGTTTGCATCAAGGGTCATTGTTGTAGTACTGTCTTGAGTTTGAGTAGTAAGTCCAAGAGCTTCTGCGAATCCTTTAAAGGATTCATATGTATCTTTAAGCTCTTGAATCTTGGAATCAATGTATGTGGTATCTTCAGGTGTGACTTCGATTGTATTAGTTTGAGTTAGATTGGTTTGAGTTTCCGTATCAACTTCAAGCTGTGCTAATTGTTCTTGCAGATCCTCGATCTTCTGCTCTTGTTCTTGGATACCTTTAATAAGGTAGGGGACTAGATGGTGGTATTCAATTGACCATGTGTTTGCGGGATCATCAGGTTTATCAACTACCTGCGGTAGATACTCATATACATCTTGAGCAATAAGCCCTGTTGCTCTTCCTCTATCTGCCCATTTTGTTCCTTCTTTCCAATCAAAATCAACAACTTCAAAACGATTAATTAATTCAAGTGCATTAAGATTTGATGTTTCAATATTATCTTTAAGTCTTCTATCTGATGCTGTAACGTTAATAGAAGCATTACCGATATACATAGTAGTTGAACCTGAACCATTTGACGAGTCATCAAGTAGATTAGCATCGACCGCGTTACCTATATGAAAGCCTCCTCCTGCATATACAATATCTCCGACATCTAAGAAATCTCTAAAGTAGCTATAGCCGTTTGAAACTCCAACATGAAACACTTCATCATAGATATCTCTAACCACAAAACTCTTACCTGATGTTCCTCCTGCATCAAGACGTAAATATCCATCTCCGCTACCGAAGCTTTCTGTATAGAGAGAGGTGCTCTTGCCGTAGCTGTCTTCCAGTTTAAAACTTCCAAGAACATGCAATTCGGCGCTAGGGCTAGTGGTTCCGATTCCAACGACCCCCTTTAGTAGTGTAGTAAGAATGCTGTCGTTTCCTAGTACAACGCTGTTGCTTCCGGCTCCGATAGCCCCAAATCCTATTACTACCTCATTTTCTCCGCCATCTGCTAATGCCTTAGTTTGCGACCCGAGATACAAGGATGTAATGCTAGTTGAATTAGGACTTGCGCCGTCTGCCAAATATGTTCCTGCAAAGACCCCAATAGCGGTGTTCCAGTACCCTGTTGTGTTGTGATACAAAGAAGCTACGCCTGATGTTGTGTTGTAACTACCTGTAGTATTTTCGTATAGAGCTTGTTCCCCAAATGCGCTATTGCTTGATCCCGTAGAGTTTGTATATAAAGTTTCAAAGCCGACCCCGGCATTACTTTGTCCGGTTAAGTTAGAGTAAAGAGTTCGGTAGCCTGTAGCTATGTTTTGACCCCCCGTGCTGTTTGCTCGGAGAGCCTGGTGGCCGAGGGCAACGTTATAATATCCGTAAGTGTTTAAATATAAAGCTTCAGATCCGAATGCAATATTATAGTTTCCGGTAGTGTTTGAGGACAGCGCGTAAGCTCCAAAGGACGAGTTTTGACTGCCCGAAGTGTTTGCTTGCAAAGAGAAGTAACCAACTGCTGTGTTGTCAATCCCTGTCGTATTTGTTGTTAACGAAAAGTATCCAACCGCTGAGTTTTGGCTTCCTGTAGTGTTTGAGTATAGAGCGTAAGATCCAAAGGAGGAGTTGTAGTTACCTCCTGTGTTTGTATATAAAGCCCCGGAACCTACAGCTGAATTTCCGTTCCCACTAACGTTTGAAAATAAAGCTTGATAACCTAAGGCTGCGTTGTCGCTGCCGGTAGTATTGTACCTTAAAGCCGTATAACCAACCCCAACATTATAGTTCCCTGTAGTGTTTGTACGAAGCGCATTGGTACCAAATGCAGAGTTATAGCTTCCTGTTGTATTTTGTCTTAGCGTATAGGGCCCGACTGCGGTGTTGTAGCTCCCACTAGTGTTTTCATATAAAGCGAAATATCCCGCTGCTAGGTTATAGTCTCCTGTGGAGTTTGAGTACAAGGTAGAAGTGCCTAAAGCTGAGTTATAGCTTCCGGTAGTGTTTGAGTATAAGGCACTTCTTCCTATTGCAACATTTGAGTTTCCTGTAGTGTTTGAATACAAAGCAGAATATCCAAATGCAGAGTTATAGCTCGCTGTAGTGTTTGAGTACAGTGCGCTACTCCCTACAGCAACATTAAAGCTTCCCGAAGTATTAAAGATTAGCGCGTCTCTACCGGTGGCAATATTGTCGGTTCCGACAGTATTTCTAAACAAAGCATTTGTTCCTGTCGCAATGTTATTGCTCCCGGTGGTGTTAAAATATAGGGCGGATATGCCTGAGGCAATGTTATAGTTGCCTGTAGTATTGGTGTATAAAGTAGTTCCGCCTATGGCAATGTTGCCGGTTCCAATAGTGTTGTAATACATAGAATTGTTTCCTACAGCAACGTTGCTTCCCCCCGTAGTGTTTCTTCGGAGCGCGCTGGGACCAAATGCATAGTTATAACTTCCCGTTGTATTGGAAGATAAAGAGTCATTTCCTAGAGAAATATTACCTGTCCCTGTAGTGTTTGAGAATAAAGCTAGATAACCGGCTGCAATGTTATTGCTGCCGCTTGTGTTTGAATATAGCGCGAAAGCTCCGGCGGCAATATTATAATTTCCTGTAGAGTTGGAGTATAGAGCACTATTTCCGAATGCAGTGTTGAAACTTCCTGTAGAGTTAAAGTACAAAGCATTGTAACCCGTTGCAACGTTAGAGTTTCCTGTGGTGTTCGAGTAGAGCGCATAAGATCCGGTAGCAATATTAGCAGGACCTGAAGTATTGCTAGCCAAGGCATAGTCTCCGGTAGCAATATTATAATTTCCTGTAGAGTTAAAGTATAGAGCATAAAATCCCGCAGCAAAGTTATAGCTTCCTGTGGTGTTTGAGTATAGAGCGTGATCTCCTGTGGCAATATTATTGGCCCCTGAAGTATTTGAATATAGAGCACTTCCTCCTACAGCAATGTTCCGATTTCCTGTAGAGTTAAAGTATAGTGCGTTGTAGCCTGCAGCAATATTGTTTCCTCCCGTAGTGTTAAAATACAATGCGTAGTTACCTAGAACCAGGTTGTAACTCCCTGTGGTGTTGGAAGCTAGTGCATGTTTACCTAAAGCCACGTTGCTGACTCCTGTGGTGTTGTTGAACATAGCAAAGGGGCCAAAGGCTAAATTGTCATTACCGGTAGTGTTTGAATATAGGGCCGAGCTTCCAAAGGCTGAGTTATAGTTTCCGTTAGTGTTTGAATATAGGGCGGCGGCTCCTAGGGCGGAGTTATAGTTTCCGCTGTCAATATTGCTCAGGGCCCCTGCACCTACTGCTGTATTTGAGCGACCATACGTTAAAGTACTCAGTGCGTTATAGCCCAGCCCGGTGTTATAGCTCGCAATACTAGCATCCGGAGAACCCTGTCCTAGAGTAAAATTTCCGCTATTCTCCCCTACAAATGTGTTTTGTCCTGTATTACCTTCCCAGTGATAATTGTGGATAAAACTTGCGGACTCTTTATATATGACTCCTGTAGTAGGGGAGCTTGTATTTTCCAATACCATTGCTCCTACTAAATCTAGCGCTTGCGCAGGGGCAATTTTTCCTATCCCCACATTACCGCTTGAGTCTATGACAAAAGGTGAAGTATCTCCCGCGGAGTCGTTCACTAAAAACGATACCCCTGTTCCTGTATTTGTAAGTGAGAACTGATTCGCTCCTGTAATAGCTATATCTGTCGAATCGTCGAGGGTCATCGCATCTTTAAATTCAGTGAAGTCTAAGCTGTCGGGACCGACAGAGGCAGCCCCTACAGTTGTCCAGGCCAGAGTACCATTACCGTCATTTGCAAGTACATAGCTGGCGGCCCCGGCTTGTGTGGTTGGCCATGCGTAAGTAACATTATTTATTTTAATAATGTCCCCTGAGGCATTAACTTGAAATTGAGATGCTGTGCCAACCGAAAGAGGGGACTGTGGGTTATTTGTATTTATTCCCAAGGCATGTGTTGCGCTGTTATAAAATAGATACGCTGTGTCTTGCATGAAACCGCTTCCCGAACCAAAAATTATGCCGCCTTCATCTGCAGTAGATCCTTCTAAAAAATTTAGTTCTTCGGCGGTAGCATTTACATTTGTTCCTCCTATACTCCAGGTGCCTCCTATGGCCAAAGTTCCGTTTAAATTAAAATTATCTTCGTACGTGAAGTCTGGCACCAGATTATTACCGTCTATAATGTTGTCTGCAAGAGCATTCGCATTTAGAGTTCCAATAATGTCGCCTGTAAGTTCCAACGAGTTTTCAAGAGAGTTTTTAGAGACCGCATCTATTGCCAGCAAGCCGTTTATTGTCGATGCTCCGGTAAAGTTTATGGTTGTAGTTGAGACGCCCCCTTCAACTGTTGCCGGGCCGGTGATATTTAATGAGCTCAATATGTTTGTTGGTACATTTAGAGTAAATCTGAGTTCAGGAGATCTGGCTCTTGCGGCTAAAACCTCTGCCTCTTGTCGTTGTATTCTTTGAGTGCCTTTTTCATCTCCCCGCTTATAGTTTGCTATATATTTTTTTATTGATAGTGCACTTTGTATATTTTTATCGGGAGTTTCGCGGCTTAGATTATTGAAATCTTTTGCAATTGTTATTGCCAACAAAGCAGCACCTATTACAACTGAGGCCAAAATAGCTTTTTTAAATACATTGTTTTTTTGTGTTTTTGCCACTGCTCGTTTTAAGGGGCCCTGTTTAAATTTAACCTTTTTCACAATATTTTTAGCTTCTGTTTTAGCAGTTGATTCTGTTGGTTTGCTAGCACTGCTTTCGCTAAGATTTTCTTTGGGCCTTGTATTTATGGGAACATATGCAAGGTTTTCGATCGGGTTTTTTGTCGTATTAAGTCTGTGATTTTTATAATTTATTATGTCATTGACATTAAAACGCCTGTATCCGTTAGCATCTCTGTTCTCTATGATTATTGCTTGTTCTGCTAACCTTCTTACGGTAGAGGAGGAGACCCCCAGTATTTTAGCAGCCTCCGAAACAGATAAGAGATTGTTTGATTCAGAATTGTTTGATGTGTTTTTAATATTTTGGGCAGACATAAAACTTTATCAAATACCGCTATGTAGCAATTTGATAACCAATCTAATAATAAGTAAATAATAGTTCGATGTCAAATGATTATATCTGTCAAAAAGGTCAAGTTATTGACTTGTGATGCCTGTTTGCGTATGCTTTTTATATGCAGGTTCTGCCCGGAAACTTTGATTTTTTTTCAAGTTTAATATCCAATTCGAAAAGTAGCTTATTTCGTATTATATTACAGTATTTCATAGTATCTCTTATCTATTTTATTTCTACATACAGTGTCATATACTCGCAAACAGTTTTGGATAATGGGGTAGGTATTTCAGTGGAAGTTCCTTACAGCAGTATTCAGGGATCTTTTCCCGATCCGGGATCGATCGTTAGCTTTCGAGACGGTTTGTATTCGTTGTCAAGCGCTGAATATGATAGTAATGTCATAGGTGTAATACCTTCCGATTCTGTTATTACGATTAACGATGATTCTTTATCAAGCAGCATTTTTGTCATGACAAGCGGTGAAACTTTCATAAAAGTATCTGGTGCGGGTGGAAATATTTTAGAGGGAGATTATATAACATCTTCGGATGTTTCGGGTGTGGGCAAGAAGGCAGAGACAAGCGGGCAGGTGGTTGGTATCGCCTTAGAAAGTCATGATTTCGCATCTACGGAAGAGGTGTACGATTTATATTCTTATGTAACTATCCGCTCTGTGTATTTCGATGATGCCCTAAAAGTAAATTTAATGGAGCTTTTACAAAATGGTTTTAGAGTTCCGTATTTAACTCCCTTAACAACCTTAAGATATATTCTTGCCTCTTTAATAGCCGTTTTTTCTTTTATAGGTGGTTTGAGGCTGTTTGGTAAAACATCAACTAACAGCATTGAGGCTTTAGGGAGAAATCCTTTGGCAAGTAGCGTTATTAGGTCTACCGTAGTTTTTAACTTTATACTGACCGCAGCAATCATATTAGCAGGTTTATCGATTTCTTATTTAATTTTAGTATTATAAGAGTATGCCCATTTATACTTTGATACAAAATAATAATATCTGGATCCTATTTGTTTTTGAAATTATTATTCTTTGTTTATTCTTTTCAATAATATACAAGGCTATAAAATTTTTATTAGTCAGGGCCGAGCTGTTTGGTTCGTCTGATTTAGAGAAAAGTTTAAGTTACGATAAAGCCTCTAAAATTATTGAATACGCTCAGCGACGGGCTATAAAAATTTTAGCCAGGGCTAGTATTGACGCCGAAAAGAAATTGCGCGGAGCTACGAAAGTTAATAAAGATCTCCAGGAAGAGCTTTTCCAGAATTTAAATAGGGTTTATGTAAGTCATATAAAAGAGTTTGAAGGGCTGTCTGAATCTTTGCTGTTGAATTACAAAGCCGTACTGCAGAGGGAATCTGCGGTTGGAGCCCAGGTATTAGAGGAGATGGGTGCTAGTGTTGAGGAGATGGTTAAAGCCGAAGGTAAAGAATTTAGAAAAAATCTGGAAAGCCGAACTTTGTTGGCCGAGGAGAAGTTATCCAATGAAATTGACGAAGAATATAAAAAAGTTAAAAAAGAAATCGAATTATATAAGGAAAGTCGTCTAAAGGAGGTGGAAGAGAAAGTTAATGCTCTCCTATATTCCATAATTAGTCAGTATATTAGTAAAGATATATCTGTAACCATTCATGAGGAGTTAGTAAAAGCTCATTTTGATCGTTTAGTTCAAGAGTTACAACTAAAGAAAAAAGTATGAAAATCCCGTCTATTTATACAAAAGAAACATTAGATCAAATAGTTTTTGATCTCTCTTCTTTAAGACTTTCTTACAACCCAAATGATGAAAAAGGGTTTAAGCAGAAGTTGTTAACTAAGTTTTCAAGCCAATCAGCTGCGTTTTTTTTGGAAGTTTTGGAAAATGTTCCCTTCGAGGATATTCCGAAAATATTGGATGAATTTGAAAAGTTCCTTGGTTCTCTTCGTGTAGTAACTTTGGTTTTAGCATTTGCCCCGCGTCCCGAGTTTATACAGGAGATTCATAACCGTGTTTCTAAAATTGTGCCGGAGGCTTGTGTATTGGATATAGTTGTTGATGGTGCCGTGGTAGGAGGTTTTTCCATAGATTTTTCGGGCAAGTTTTTCGATTTTACCCTTGCTCAAGATCTTATCAAGAGAGATCTATCGGAAGAGCTCAAGTCTTGTAGCCCATGAAAAATTATAATTTTTATCTAAAAGAATATGGCGAAATAGGTCATGTGGAAAAGATTGTTACACCTATTGTTGAAGTTGCAGGTTTGCCTTCTTGTACTATAAGTGAGATGGTTGTTTTTGAAGACGGCTCTTTAGGAGAGGTTATTGCGGTAGATCAAGAAAAGGCAACCGTACTTTTATATGAGCATCGTAATTTGGACGTAGGTCAGAGAGTCGCTAGGACCGGCTCCGGGCCGACCGTAAAATATTCAGAAAGCCTTTTTGGTAGCATGGTTGACTCGTTTGGAGATGAAATTGCATTAAGCACAAAAAGCAAAAGTTTAGAAAGCGATTATGTTGATTTGCAAATTTACACTTCAGCTTCTGATATATCCACCCGAAGTGTTGTTTCTGAGCCATTTATTACTGGGGTTACGCTTATAGATTTGATGACGCCTCTGGGACGAGGTCAAAGGGAGTTACTAATTGGAGATAGAAAAACAGGTAAAACCTCTTTTGCATTGCAACTACTTCTTGCGCAAAAAGACAAAGAGTCGGTTAATATATATGCTTGTATAGGAAAAAATAAGTCAGAGGTTCAGTACGTAAAAGATTTTTTGATTAAAAACGATCTGCTCAAAAAAACAATAATTGTCGCCTCTTTTTCTACTTCAGCAGTAGGTAAAATATATTCTACTCCTTACGCTGCAATGAGTATTGCAGAAAAACTCTCCAAAGAAGGAAAAAACGTCGTTCTGGTGCTGGATGACATGTTAAGCCATGCTAAATACTACAGAGAGATAAGCTTGCTGGCTAATATTTTTCCGGGTAGAGATTCTTATCCGGGAGATATGTTTTACGTTCACGCCAGGCTTTTAGAAAGGGCAGGTAATTTTAACAACGGCACATCGATTACGTGCTTTCCAATAGTTTCTACTGCAAACGATGAACTTTCCGGTTATATTGAGACAAACCTTATGTCAATGACTGACGGACATCTCTTTTTTGATAGGGGCAGGTTTTACGAAGGTTTGCGTCCGGCTGTGGATCCTCTATTGTCAGTAACACGAGTTGGGAGACAGACTCAAAATTCTTTGAGGTGGGCTATAAATAGAGAATTAAACAGTTTTTTTGTGTTACACAAAAAAACAGGGGCCTTTATTCATTTTGGAGCCGAAGTTAGCGAAGGTGTAAAAGCTACTATTGGAATGGGGGACCGTTTGAATATTTTGTTTGCACAGCCCGCCCAGGAATCATACACGCTAGAACTACAAATGCTAATGCTTGTTCTTGTTTGGAGTAATTATTTAAGCAATATTTCCGGAAACGATGCTCTTAAAAAGAGACTTATTGAAATAAAAGAGTTTTATGAGAGCGATAAAAATTTTCAAAATATAGTTTTGGCAGCAGTTGCTGAATCGAAAAACTTTAATGAATTAATAAGGAATATAATTGGTGCAGTTGCCAAGTTTGGAATAAAATAATGAAAAAAAGTGAAAGATCATATAAATCGTTGTCGTTTGTTAAAGAGGTTGTCGATGCTTATGAAGAGATTGCAGCTTTGAGAATGAGGAACGTAAAAAACGAGGTTGTGAATAATCGGTTGTATCTGGACAGTTTAAGAGATGTATTTTATAAAGTTAAATCTTCTTACAAGAGAGAGCTTCGTTTGTATGAATCAAAAAAAGACCTGAGTTCATACGCACGAAGAACAAACGGTAAAACGGCCATAGTCTTATTGTCAGCAAATACAGGTTTATACGGTGAAATAATTCCTCAGACCTTTGAAAAATTTGCAGAAAATGCGATGCGCTCCAAGGCCGACATAGTAATAGTTGGAAGAGTGGGGGCATTATATTTTGAGAGACTGAAAACAAAGAAAACTTACAAATATTTTGATTTGCCTGATGTTATAAAAGATCAGAATCTAACTGAAGGTTTGTTTGAGTATCTTTCAAGATATGATGCTATTATTGTGCATCACGGTCGATACGAAAATATTCTAAATCAAGAGCCGGTTAGTTCCTCGATATCGGGGGATGCTCTTCGAGATCGGGTTGTAGGAGAGGGAGCAGAAGAAGGCCTGAATTTAAAAAATGCCTCCGATGAAAAAATAGCCGAACGGAAAGAGAAGAGTAACACGTTAGTAACTTCCCGAAGACGGAAGCTTCCAGAAACACGATATCTTTTTGAGCCGTCTTTATTAGAGGTTGTAAAATATTTTGAATTTTCTATACTTGAGCTTCTATTTAATCAGGCAATACAAGAGTCTAATTTAAGTAAATACGCCTCTAGGATGATAGGGTTAAACGCATCTTCTGATAGAATTCAAAAGAAGCTTGGTAGTTTACATAATTCTCTAATGTTTGAGAAACATCGAGCCGAATCAAAGAAGCAACTTAATAAACTTTCAGCGGTATATGGGAGGGTTAGATGAAAAGTATTGATTTAGAAAAAAATAGTCTAGTGGGCGTGGTTAGTGCGGTTAACGGTTTTGTTGCTGAAATCATATTTCCTTCGGGAAAGGTGCCTAAAATACATACTATGCTTGAGAATACCGAGTTGGGTGTAGTGTTGCAGGTTAGTAAAATTATTAATCAAAAAACAGCTTTATGCATTTGTTTAAAACATCACACAAAAATCTACCGATCTTTGGAATTAACTGTAACCGGTGAGATGTTGAAAGTGCCGGTTGGAAAATTTACTTTAGGGAAGTCAATCAATCTTTTTGGGGATTATGTGTATTTTGATAGTAAAGTATCCGAACCTGAAAAAGAAAAGATTTTGTCCGGTGTAGCTGACAGTTCTGTATCTGAATATGCCGATGTTTTTTCTCTTCCCTTGAACTACAGCTTTGTAGTTAATAGTAGTGAAGTAATCGAAACCGGCATTAAAGTCGTTGATTTATTCACCCCTCTGGTTAAGGGTAGAAGGGTAGGTCTTTTTGGCGGCGCCGGTGTAGGAAAGACCATACTTCTAAATGAAATCTTGCACAACATTATTCAGAAAAACAAGCAAAATACCCTATCGGTATATGCGGGTATTGGGGAGCGAATTAGAGAAGGCCATGAAGTGTTCAATAACTTAGGTCGCACTGAAATTATGTCCAATGTTGCTATGCTTTTTGGAACGATGGCCGATAATCCTGCAGTAAGGTACTTATCGGGCTTGGCGGCTGTTGCTAACGCTGAGTATTTTAGAGATGTCTTGAAAAAAGATGTATTGTTTTTTATTGATAATGCTTTTAGATTTGTTCAGGCCGGGAACGAATTGTCTCTTTTTTTGAATGAACTTCCTTCGGAAGATGGGTATCAGCCTTCTTTATATTCACAGCTCGCGGCTTTGCATGAACGCCTTGCTTCAACAAAAGACGCCTCTATAACCACAATCGAGGCTGTGTATGTTCCTGCCGACGATATTTTAGATCGTGCCGTACAGTCCATTTTTGAATTTCTTGATTCTTCCATAGTACTATCCAGAGATATTTATTCAGAAGGTGTGTTTCCGGCTGTAGATATTTTAGAGTCTAACTCATCTCTGTTGAGCCCGGAGATTGTGGGAGAAGATCATTACTCCACGACTTTATCAGCCCAGCGGCTGCTTAAGACTGCCGGAGACTTGGATCGAATCGTGTCTCTTGTTGGAGAGGCCGAGCTATCATTCGAGGACAAATTAATTTACAAACGCGCCCGTAAATTGAAGAACTACTTTACACAGAACTTCTTTACCTCTTCTCAGCAAACAGGACGCCCGGGTGCTTATGTTCCTTTGGCAGACACAATAAGAGACACTAAGGCAATAATCTCAGGTCAATACGATGAGATAACTGAAGATAAGTTTCTATTTATAGCCTCTTATAGCGGTAGTGCTGAAGAGGAAAATAAAGAATGATTTCGGTTCAGATAGTTTCTAAAAAAAGACTTATATATCAAGGAAAGGCGACTTCTGTTACTTCAAAAAATAGAGTGGGGGAGTTTGATATATTAGAACAGCACGCGAACTTTATAACTTTGATGGAAGATTACGTTATTTTGAACCATAAAACTAACGCCGAACAGGTTTACGAACTTAAGTCGGGTTTGCTTGTTGCAGAAAATAACAAAGTGGCTATTTTTGTCGAAGAATGAGGTAAGTAAGTATCTCCTTACGGGCCCTGCTTTAGCTATATTATAGCTGAATCTGTACCGAGGGCCCCATTGTGGAACTTATGAAGACAGATACTATGTAGGCTTCCGGTTTTACTTTTTGTGGCCTGTGGTTTCTTATTGTACTCATGACCTCTTCAAAGTTCTCTACTAACTTTGATGTATCAAAAGACCTTTTTCCAATTATTGTGTGTATTATAGGAGCGTTTATTTCGTTTCTTATTTCAATTTTTCCTCCCTTAACTTGGGAAACCGCTTTTTCGACATCGTCGGTGACTGTTCCTGCTTTTGGGCTAGGCATCACGCCTGCCGGGCCAAGAATCTTGGCCGCTTTGGCTAGCTTGGCCATAAATTTTGGCTCTGATATTAGTACATCAAAATCTATTTTGGGTTTTATTTCTCCTTTTTCCAGCCTTTCAATGTCGTGTTCCGTTAAATTTAACTCAGCTTCTTTTACGGTTTTATCAGAAAAAACAGCTACTTTTACTGTTTTTCCTGTCCCGTGAGGTAGCACGGTTGTTGTTCTAACAGTTTGTTCTTGTTTCTTGTGGTTAATACCAAGGTTTGCATGAACTTCTATAGTTGCGTCGAAGTTACCCTTTGAATTAGCTTTTATAAAATCTATGGCCTCTTTTATATTCAATATTTTTCTATCTTTTTTTTGTATTTTAGGCATTTTCTACTTTAACTCCCATAGATCTGGCAGTACCCTCAATAATTTTTACAGCTTCTTCCAAAGAGTCTGTGTTAAGATCGGGCATTTTAGTTTTGGCAATATCTTCAATCTGAGATTTTGATAAAGTTCCCACTTTCTCTTTAATGTTGTTTGCTGCTCCCTTTTGAACTTTTAATGCTTTTTTAATTAAGTCTGATGTAACCGGGGTCTTGGTAATAAAGGTAAAAGATTTATCTTCAAACACAGTAATAACAACAGGAATTATATTTCCTGCCATTGATGCTGTTCTGGCGTTAAACTCTTTGCAGAAGTCCATTAAAGGAACTCCATGCTGGCCTAAAGCAGGGCCAATTGGAGGTGCCGGTGTTGCTTGGGCTGCCGGAATATTTAACTTTATGTACCCTTTAATTTTTTTTCCTTTTTTCTTTTTTTCTGCCATAGCTACCCTTTATATACTTTTAACCTGAGTAAAGTCAAGTTCAAGAGGTGTTTCTCTTCCAAAAACTGATACTAACACTTTTAATTTGCCCTGATCTTCGCTCACCTCTTCTACTTTTCCAAGAAATTCCGAGAAAGGGCCGTCAACTATTTTTATGGTGTCTCCCTCGGAGAATTTAGCTTCAAATTTGGGCTGCTCTGTTTTTATATACTTTAGTAATGCCTGAACCTCTTTTTCTGGTAGGGGAGTAGGATTAGTGCCCATTCCAACGAAACCTGTCACTCCGGGGGTTCCCCTAACTACTGTCCAAGTGCTATCGTTCATGTCCATGTGTACTAGGATATATCCGGGGTAGAGCCGTTCTTCTATCGTGCGTTTTTTTCCTTCTGATACCACTATTTTTTGTTGTTGAGGTATTAGGACTTTTAGTATTTTATCTAAAGCTCCAAGAGATTCTGCTCTTTGCTTTAGATTTATAGCTACTTTCTTTTCGTGTCCCGAGTAGGTATGTACTACATACCATTTAGCCATCGGGTTCTCGTGGTCCGAGATTACATATATATTTCCATTATCTGTCATAGTAAAACCTTAATAAATTCTTTAAAAACTAAATCTGCACTAGCGACGAAAAACGCCACCACCAAGCTAACACCTATTACGTATGCAGTCAATAGCAAGGTCTGTTTCCGACTTGGCCATTCCACTTTTTTAAACTCTGTATACGAGCCTTTTAAAAATCTTATTGGATTCATATTTCTTAGGCAGTTACACGCTCTTTTCGCAAGCAGTAATTTATTGCACTATTTTAACATTTCCACGCCAAAAAAAAAGGACTGATTTTTTAACTACTACAGCCGGTCATAGCCAATGCTCACAAATGCTTGTTGCCACGTGCAAAGCAAAGGCACAAAAGTAGCTTAAAGTATTTTGGGTTTGCGCATGGCACGCGGTTGCCGATCTCATTCTAAGACTAGCTAAGTCAGGCCTGTGTCTTATTTAGGTTAACTTTCATTCTCGGGTAGCGATGTATATTAAATCTGTTAAAATAGTATTTATATGATTAGTTTATTATTTTCAGAACCACTTGTGTTTGCGCTATTATTCGGAGTTCTTGTTTTCTCTCTCACAGTGCATGAGTATATGCATGCCGCAGTTGCGGACAGGTTAGGGGATTCGACCGCCAGACTTCTTGGTAGAGTTACCCTTAATCCCTCTGCCCATCTTGACCCGATTGGAACTCTGTTGCTTTTGGTTGCTGGTTTCGGTTGGGGAAAGCCTGTACCTTTTAACCCCATTAATTTCAAAAACCCGAAACGTGATATAGCCATTGTTGCAGTTGCGGGTCCGTTATCAAATTTTGCAATGGCCTTAGTCTTTGGACTTATTTTGCAGCTGCTTCCTGTGGCCCTGCCACAATTAATTCTAAGCGTTTTTACATTGCTTGTTTACTATAATGTAGCGCTTGGAGTTTTTAACCTTTTACCTATTAATCCTTTAGACGGATTCAAAGTTGTAAACGGTTTTTTATCTCACGAGATGTCTATTCAGTGGCTTCAGCTTGCGCCTTATGGTATTTATATCTTGTTGTTTGGGTTCTTTACTAACACAATAGAAAAGCTAATTTCACCAATAATTTCCGCTATCACAGGGTTTATTTTGCGTGCTCCTTTTTAGGTTGTTTTAAAGCATTTTTTTGTATCTTGACAACCGTTTTCCGAGTAGTAAAATTATAACTAATGAGTAATCTCATTCACCTGACGTGAACGCTTACGCTGAAGAAGTAAGTTTTCTCAGCAAGTATCTCTTCTGGGATTCGAGATAACTGGCATAATAACCAGTTTTAGAAACCCACCTTAAGAAATCGAGATGCAACTTTCAGCGCCCTGTCACGTTGGGTACGAAATTATTAGACTAGAAGCCAAAAAAATCCGCGATTGCGGATTTTTTTTGCGCCGGTCTTGCTTTTGATCTCCCATAGTTATAACTTAGATACCAAATGGAATTATTTTTAGCAAAAGATTATACGCCTAAATTGGACAGCCTTATAAAGGTTAGGGTCGGGACGGGTAATTGGGGTCGCTTAGCGATTATAAAAATAGGCTCTAATCAAGCATCGGCAAAGTATGTAAGTTTAAAGACCGCATATTGCGATTCTATGGGCATTCAGGTAAAAGTTTATGAGTTCGACGAGACGCCCCCAAAAGAAGAATATTTGAAAATAGTGAACGATCCTAAAAATTCGAGCGTGATTGTCCAGCTGCCTCTTCCTGCAAGCTGCCCAAACTCATATCTAGATTTTATTGCCCCCTCCAAGGATGTGGATTTTCTTTCTGATCTTAGGAGAGAGATCTTTTTCGCCGGGGATCACTCTGTGCTGCCCCCTGTAGTTAGGGCTTTTGAGTTATTTCTAAAGCAAATTTCACCAAAAAAAATGACCTCCGCAGTAGTAGGGGAGGGCTATCTTGTAGGTAAGCCCATAAGAAGCTATTTACAAAATCAAGGTTTTGAAGTCACTGCTTTCAATGAGACGCAAGACCTCTCTAACTATCTATTTGTACAGGATGTGGTTGTTTTGGCCACAGGTTCCGCAAGGTTTTTTTCTGGCAAAAACTTTGCTGATGAGGTTAACGTTGTTGATTTTGGTACTTCCAGAGCGCCTGACGGGTCATTGGCGGGGGATTTGAACCTGAATTCGGATATTAGGCATTTGGGCCTTGTGGCACCTTCTCCTGGAAGCATGGGGCCTCTTGTTATTAGGTATCTTGTTATGAACCATTTAAAAATGTAGGCCTGTCATAGCTAGGCTTACTGGTTTCTTGCTTTTTTGCCCCTTTGCATATCGCCCCTGTTAGTCGTAAAATTAAAACAATGAGTTTAAACCCCTACAGTCTATATTGTTCTGTCTACCGTAATATTGCCAGGCCGTTGCTTTTTTTGACTCCGTCGGAAAAAATACACGAACGCGCTTTGGAAACCGGTGAGAAAATAAGCAACAATAAAAAGGCTGCAGGCTTTATACGCAATTTGTGCAATTATGATAACTCAGCACTAGAGCAAGAAATTTTAGGCGTAAAATACCGAAATCCTGTTGGATTAGCGGCCGGATTTGATTATGATGGAAATTTGGCGAGTTTTATGTCTTCTTTAGGGTTTGGCTTTAATACTGTTGGAACAGTAACCGCCTTACCCTATGAAGGTAATACAGGCCCAAGATTGGGACGGTTGGTAAAGTCAAAGTCGCTTTTAGTTAACAAAGGATTCAAGTCTGAAGGTGCGGAAAAAATATTTTCCAGACTAGCTAAAAAAGATCTCAGCAATATTACTTTAGGTATAAGTATAGGTAGCTCTAATTTGCCTGAAATAGATACAACCGAAAAAGCCATTAATGATTATAGCAGCACCTTCAATATGTTTAACGACGTTGAATACGTTGATTATTTCGAGCTAAATGTTAGTTGTCCAAACACAAAAATTAAAGAACCTTTTACTAATTGTCCTAACCTGTCAGCCTTGTTAAGCTCCCTAAGCACTTTAAAGATAAAAGTGCCTATGTATCTGAAATTGCCTAATGAAATTTCCGCAGCGGACCTATTTCCGCTAATAGATTTGGCCTTGGGAAAAGGTGTATCAGGAGTTATATTGTCAAACTTAGTTAAAGATAGGTCTAATCCGATGCTCGATGAAAAAGAAATCGCAAAAGTCTCTTCTTTAAAAGGTAACTTTAGCGGTAAGCCCGCTGCAGTAAATGCGAACAATTTAATAGGCGAGGTTTATAAAAGATATGGCAAGGATCTTGTGATAGTAGGTTGTGGGGGTGTTTTTAATGCCAAAGATGCTTATGAAAAGATAAAACTTGGTGCAAGCTTGGTTCAGTTGGTGACGGGGCTTGTTTATGAAGGGCCTACAGTTGCAGCAAATATAAATATGGGGCTGGTTGAGTTGTTAAGAAAAGACGGATACGAAAACATTTCTGAAGCTATAGGTGTAGGTAATGCATAAAAGCATTGAGTTAGAACATAAATTTGTCTATGCAGTTTCGGATATGGCAGGCGAAGTATACTTTAAGCTTTAGTTTTGCTATTGCTGTATAGTTAGTTATAGAAAGGGAGGGCACGTGCAGATGTTAGTTTCGGTTATTAGCATCTTTTTAATAATAGCCGGTTTAGTTGTAGGATTAGGTGCAGTTACAGTTATAGATTTGCACGGTTTCTGTGCGAGGAAATCTTCTTATTGGACTGTGGCAACTATTGCTACGCATAAAATCACAAAGCCGTTAATCTGGCTAGGCATTTTATTACTTTCCTTGGGATTAACTTTTTTTTATTCGTCTTCAATTTTTTTGCCCCGGGTTGCAAAAATGCAACTTTTTCTTATAGCGGCGCTTGTACTTAACGGAGTGTATTTAAGTTTTGTAATTAGCCCTGCCTTGCTCATTAAAGAAAAGCAGGGCAAAGCTTCAGAACTTCTTTCTTCGTCGATGCAGAGCAGGATAGCTGCCAGCATGCTAGTGTCTTTTTTTGGTTGGTGGGCGCTAGTTTTATCTATAGCGTATATTTTTAGCAGACTATGGCAAAACTAATAGGTTCTAAAATCAAACATGTTGTTCTAGATGCCGATGGCACGTTGTTTAAAACTGAAAACCCTTACTTATATGTAGCCCAGGCCTTGAACGTATACGAAGATGTCTTGGTTTTAATAAATAAATATCTCAGTAAAGATATCTCTTATGAAGAACTGATAGAAAAAGAGACGTCTTTATTTTCTCGTACTTATAAAAAAATGACCGGCCGCCATCCCCATACAGGTGACTTGGAGAAGTACCTTCCTGTTCCCAAGCTGTTTGACGACGTTAAAGAGACCATAGAAGAGCTTCATCGGAGGCAAGTTCATGTTTATGTTATTAGTTCTGGGTTCTATTATTTAGTAGAGGATTTGGTTGCGTTGGGTATAAAACTAAGAGATATTCATGCAAATAAATTTTTGTATAACACGCACGGGGAGTTTGAAATGATAAAAATTGATGTTTCCGGAGAGAAAATTGATATCATGAAAAGTATATTTGGCAATTCTCTGGGTGATGTTGCTTATGTCGGTGATAATGCTTTTGATGAAAAGCTTTGCGAGTTTGTGCTATTATCGGAAGGCACTGTTTTTTTTAAAACAACCGGTGAAAATTTATTTAAAATGAAGCACTCTTTTGCAAATAAAAATTTTCATAAAACTAAGACTTTGTCAGATATCTTATCTTTTTGATTTATTTATAATTTCGTTACTCAAACCTACTTACGCGAGCTAGTAGATATAGTTTACCCAACATCTTGAGCTCTGCAAGGCAAAGAAATTACAGTAAAACACCTGCTTCAGCTGGTGGTGGTTAATATCTGCACTGATCCGAAAATATATTGAAGTGTAAATTTTTAGTTAATTTTGAATTTTTCCATTTGTCTTAGTATTCCTCTGCCGTGCTGACTATTAAAAACGGCTGTCATATCTGTATTACATTCGAATATGTCTCCTCCACTGTGTAAGTCTTTAAAGTTTGTCACGTCGTATTTTTGTGAATTTATGGTTATTATGCAGGTTTCCAGATTTGAGAGGGTTTCTGGTTTTTGGCCGGTATCAAGAGTTTTGGTAAGGTTGTTGTCAATAGTAGTTTTTGTATTTTCTACTTCGGCTAAGTTTTGTAATTTTTCTTTATTTTGCGCTGTGTCCGGTTGATAGTAAGTATATATGGCCCCGGTGAGTAAAATTGTAATAATTACTACATTAGCTATTAAAATCTTATTTATGAGTTTCATTTTAATGCAAAATCCTCAAAAACTATGTTTTTTCTTGGAACTCCTAATTCTATAAACTGTTTGGCTAGCGATGCCATCATTTCTGTTGGCCCACAGAGCATCACCAGCGTATTCCTTACGTCCTTGCGGGCATCTTGCATGAAAACTCCCATTTCCGGTGCTAGAGTTTTTGCGGCTTGAATTTTACCTTTAATGCTAGAATACCAAAAAATAATTTCAATATTGCTCGTTTCTTTCGTTGTCGCTATAAGTTCGTTTTTATATACAGCATCGGTCTCGTTATTGGTGCAGTAAAACAAATGCATTTTGGTAGCGGGATCTGTCATATTAGATCCCAGTATGCTTAAAAAGGGCGTTATGCCTATTCCACCGGCTATAGCTATTATCCGTGGGGTTGTATTTATTTTGGAGCTAAAATCCCCGTAGGGACCATACAGGTACAGTTTTGCGCCTTTTTGTATTTTGCTGAGCTGTTCGGTATAGTCGCCTAAAATCTTAATTGCCAGTCTAATTTTCTTTGAGTTTGTTGGAGACGAGATAGAGAAGGGGTGCTCCTCAGGTCCGATTTTAAAATCAGCTGTTCTCATGAATACGTATTGCCCTGCCTCAAAAATCATAGGTCGATTCTCGTTTTTAGGATTTAGTATAAGCTCAAAAATTGAACCTTTTTTAATAATTTCATCGACTACATAGTTGTACTTCGAGGTGAAGTTCTTGTAAATTATCAGTTTATACATATAGGCACTTATGCCTACTGCTACAACGCTCAGCATCCAAATTTTAAGAGGCTCGTTTCGTGAAACATCGCTTGTTATTGTTCCAATGTGTAGGCCTACAAAAACGAGCACCACCCCCATAAATTGATGGCTTATTTTCCACAAATGGTAGGGTATTTTGTTATATAAAGTTAGTGCCAGAAGAGCAATAAGTAGGTAAAAAGCGACAACCCCAAAGTTGTTCTCTAGGGTTTTACCCACAAAAAAATACTGAAGCGGAGAGGTGTCGCCGCCCCATGCATTCAAAACAAGAAGAGTAGGGTGATACAAGACCAAAATGAAAGCTGTGATGCCGATCACATGATGCACTCTATAGATTCTGTCCAAGCTGCCAAAAAGTTTTTCCAGGAACCTAGCTCTGGTACTTAAGACGTATGCCCATGACAGCAAGGTCGCAGCAATAAGAGAGAAGTATTGCGATAGCGCCAGAAAAGGCTTGTCGGCAATAGCTAAGATTGAGTTCTTGGACATTAAGAATAGTGCGGTTGTTAAGAAACATGAGACTAGAACTACGTATGGTCCCAGATTTTTTAATCCTTTAAATAACATTAGGTAACATTATACTCTCCTCGATTCCTTTATGCCGATACCTGCTTTGTATGTAAATTTGGATAAGCAGCTGCTACAACAATTACCGTGCCGCCTATAAGTGTAGAAATAGAAAATACTTCATAGAAAAACAGCCACCCAAAAATAACTCCGAATAGAATCTCAGCCAGGCCTATCAGACTTCCTATGCTACCCTCTAAATATTTAAAACCTTCAATAGCCGCAAAATTAGCTATGAGCATGCTTATTGCATAAAATAGCTGCGCAGCCCAAACCGATGTGTTGGTAAAAGAAGGTATCGAGTCGTGATTAAGCAGCGCGAGGGGGGTATTTATTAGTATTTGGAGTGCAAAATAGCCAAGCATTATTTGAAATTCCGAATAATTTCCTGAAAGTTTTTTAGTAAGAACCACAGTTGCTGCTCCGAGCGCGCCTGCTATACATGTTAGGCCTGCAGCCACTAATTGTCCCGGACCAAGGGAGAATTTATAAATTAAAGCCATACCTAGCACAGATAAAGCTAGGCTGAAAAGTTTGGTTTTACTTATTTTCTCACTTAAAAACGTTTTACTAAGAACGTAACCCCCTATTACTAGAGAGGCGTAAAAAAGTAAAGTTGCCGTGCCGATTTGCAAGTGTTGAAATCCAAAGTAATATGGGGCTTGATTTATACCCCCGGCGAGCGCAATGACAATAAACCAAGGTAAGTCTTCTCTTCTAATTCTTTTTAGAAATCGTAATTTGTAATTGAGTACTAGAACAACTACTAATAAAAATAATCCTCTAGTCCAGGCTTGTGAGAAAGAGCCGAAAGAAGCCCCCATTAAGCGCGACCACACTCCGTATGAAGCATAAAATAGCGCAGATATTAAGATGTAGATAGTTCCTTTTGTGGTTGACATGTATTGGATTATAGTGAGCAAATTGTGTATCATCAAACTGATGTCCGATAAAACAGACAGATTTATATCTTTATTGTTACCTCTGGGTCTTAGCAGAGATGAAGCAGCTTTATACCTGTTTTTGAGAGAAAACTCTAGTTGTACCGCCTTACAGTTAAGCAAGAAACTTGCTATCCCCCGAACACGGGTGTACCGAATATTGGACAATTTACTAAAACTGGGAATGGTAAAAATCCTTCTCGGCGCTCGGGGCCAAAAATATGAGGCTTCCGGTAAGGAACAGATTGACGCTCTTATTGCACAAAGAGAGCACGAAACAAATTCTCTAAAAAGAAGTGTGGAGATTATAGAGGATCATTTGTCTTTATTGCCAAATTCTGTGGGTACACAGTCAAAGGTGTTGTATTATCGAGGCTTAGAGGGATTAAAGCAAATAACTTGGAATTCTTTAAAAGCCAAAGACGGCCTTCTTACTTTAGAAGTTACAGATATGAATGCTTTTTTTGATAAAGCTTACGCCGAGGATATGCGCCTTAGATTTATTGAGAAGAAGATAAAAATAAGAACCCTGACAAATGCGCGAAAAATTCTTTCTTGGACAAATGTAGCTAGCGAAATGGTTGAAAAATATTGGGAAATTCGACACATTCCGGAAAAACAACTGCGCATAAATTTCGAAATCCTCATTTATAATGATGTATATACCCTTTATCGCTACCAGGATTCGGAGATATTTTGTGTGGAAATTTACAATAAAGAGTTGGCTGAGATGCAAAAGCAGCTATTTGAGTTTATGTGGAAAAACGCAAGAAAGTTCAAAGTTTTAAACAGTAGTGGGGAGGCTTTTTTGTTGTAAAGAGGCGCGGCAGGGACTAGTTAATTATGTTGCGGATTACTTTATGCACGAAGTAGGGACGTCTGCATAATTTTATACTTGGGGCGATGTATATTGATACTGATCGACAGAGATCATTAAGAGTGGAAGGCCTGCTGCTGCCTACCGAAAACCCGACGATATATTCCTTGATCCAGCGTATCGTTCTTCTTGGCAGGGGCGGAAGGAATCGAACCCTCACAAACGGTTTTGGAGACCGTTGTACTACCATTATACGACGCCCCTACATTTTTACCCGCCTTATTAGCTCAAACTACTAACTGAACCAAAATGTGTTAAAAACTCAAAGTATCGAGTCTTTTTTTTAAGATGGAGCCCGCTGGCAGAGTCGAACTGCCGACCTCATCCTTACCATGGATGCGCTCTAACCAACTGAGCTAAGCGGGCGCTGTCAACTACTATACAATCTAATCCCATATTTTTCCACTTTTTGTTTGTAGTTTTATAATCTCGTTACTTTAATCTGCTTGTGCTATCTAGTAGATGCGGTTTACTTAGGATGCTCGGCTTTGCAGCGCAAAGAAATTACAGTAAGCCGC
Organism: Candidatus Nomurabacteria bacterium; assembly: GCA_020631855.1. GTDB lineage: Bacteria > Patescibacteriota > WWE3 > UBA101185 > UBA10185 > JACKGU01. Next base: position 173,425 of record JACKGU010000001.1, read on the forward strand.
CTGCGTAAGCTGATGGCGGTTGATTAGGCGGCCTCTTTACACCTTTTAGCCATAACTGAAGTTCTTGACCCAATCTAATAGTATTTGCTGCAGTCTTTGGTCGTTTGATTATTTCTCACGGTTTGCTAAAATGCGGACACCGCAAGACTAGTAAAATGTTAATAACAGGGTTTTTAACACAGAAACATATAACAAAGCTAAAAAAACTTATTTTTAGCGAGGAGGAGAAATTTTTAGTAAATAAAATTGCTCATTTTTCAATCCGACTAGGGCAAACCTCAATAATCACTGCAGTTATAAAATCTCTTGAGGTTGGAATGACCTTTTTACTATATGTATTTTTAAACAAAGTGCGTTTATTGGGACTCTCTGCTCTGTACCCTCTATTTTTTTTATATGTGGCAGTCTCTGTGCTCGCATTTTTTTTGAGAACCGTTGTTTTTGGCTACTATTCTAACGCTTATAGTCGCTTGATAGGTGCAGTTTTGGACAACTTGATCTCGTTTTTACTGGATGACTACAGAGTTTCTTTAGCCACCGTGTCGGCAAATTTTCCAAGCCCTAAAGATATTGCTAATAAAATCTCTGACGCCAGTAAAAGTTTGCTTTATATTGTATCGGTGCTATCTTCGATTATCGGCTTGGTGTTAGGGTTGCTAGTCCTTCTTGTCGCCTATTTGTTTGTTGGGGAGCCTTTTTTGATAAATGTTGTTCTTATGTCTTTGTTATTTCTTGGGGCCTTCGCAATTTACGTTAGATTCGGATCTTTATACTATCCATCGCAGAAAGCCTTCATGTCTTTAGTGGATAAATTCGACATTGATTTTAGCGGTACTCGGCCTTTGTTAATTCGTACAAACCTGAATTTATACCCTAAAGAGCTTAATAAGGCCCTTGAAGATACGGTGCGTGTCACTACCAAAATTAATTTAATTTCCAATGCTACCGCCTATATAGGTCCGATGTTGTTGGTTTTATCCTTTTTTATACCCGCTCTTTCGCAGGATCTCAGCCATTATATAATTGTTGCCCTGTTCGTTGTTTCTAACACATTTGGGCATTCTGGCATTGTGAGTCACTACTATGCGGTAAATTTGTCCCGTGAACGTTTGGTAGAGTTTGATGCCATGTTAGACACAGTTCTTGAGACAGGGGCCGAATTAACCCCCCTCAGATACGACGATATATCAAACCATTATTTCAAAGATAATCCCTTTAAATCTCGTATCTAAAGAGTGTATCGATGAAAGCCAAGGTCTTGAGATAAAGTCTTTAGTTTATATTTCAGGCCGTGGCGATTCTATGAAAAATGTTTATCTAGACCATCTATTTCTTGAGAAAAATAAAGTTCATTTTTTAATAGGTGATTCCGGAATAGGAAAATCTATATTTGGCAGGCTTATTACACTCAGGTACGAAGCTTTTAAGTGTGATTTTTTGGGTATGGGGGATTGTGATTTTAGAACATTTGAAAATTTGGACGACGGATTAAAGGAGCTTCACTTTAGTAGTATAAGAAACATTGATACTAGCTATAGAAACGCGATTGGGGCCTATTTGGCATCAGATTTTGAGTGTAGGTTCTTTTTAACGCAGCTTGTGGAAACATTAAAAAGTAAGGCCGAGGTGGCAGGCTTTTTTGATTCCAGTGTGGATTACTATGGATCTAAGACAGCCGAGATATTAAAAGTGATGGAAGGCTATGATTTTAAATTTTGTAAAGAGGATTTTCTTGGGCTATCTAAGCAAGAACTTCGTGAATTAAGAGAGTGTTTTAGATCCCGAATAGAGTGGTTCCCCTCATCTAAAATATTTGCACTTTCGGCAATTTTTGAATATATGACTTTTACACATCTAAGATCTTTTATACCTGAAGCTTCGCTGTATTTTATGGATGCGGTACTATCCGAGCCTCCTGTTTCTCAGGGGCAGAGGCGCAGGATTCTTTTGGCTCTTGATGTATTGCTTGGAGGAGCCGTGATGGTTATTGATGAGCCATTTAGCAATATTGATCTTGGGGCGTCAAAAAGCATTTTATACAAGTTAAAAAACTATAATCAGGTTAATAATTCAGTGCTGTTAGTTTTGGACCAAAAAATACATCCCGAATTACTAGAGGTGTGTCGAAGCGAAGGTAATTTAGGTAAAGTTTTAGGCTTTTCTGATGAAGGTAAGGGTCTTAAGATAGTCGAGTTGTGAGGTGCGTAAGGATTGTGGCCGGCCAAGCCCGGGCAAGGTTTGTGTGGGCTTGTGTATAGGTCGTATTCTCTAGCGTTGTTAATCTTCGAAAAAGGTTAATTTGGTGCCGGGAGCAGGATTTGAACCTGCGTAGGCTTGCGCCAGCTGATTTACAGTCAGCCCCGTTTGGCCACTTCGGTATCCCGGCACGTTAAGTCAGTAAGTCTGTGGCAGTAGCCTGCGACAGAACTATAGCACTTTTGCATGAGCAGAACTCTATCTGGAGCCAGCGGTGAGAGTCGAACTCACGACCTATCCCTTACAAGAGGATTGCTCTGCCACTGAGCTACGCTGGCCTCTGTATGGTTTAAACCATAGTGCCTCTGCATTTTAACACATGTTAGTTTTATGGGGAATTACTTGTTTTTTATAATTTCATTACTTGAAACTACTTGTGTAAGCTAGTAGATGTATTTTAACCAACATGTTGGGCTTTGCAACGTAAAGAAATTATAGTAAACCACTTGTGTAGGCCGGTGGTGGTTGATTTCGGACTTTTTCTATTTATGTTGATTTATTGGCAGGATTTCATTTTGAGGGTTTATCAGTTTGCAAAGTTTGTATAACTTCTTCTGTTTCTTTTTCCATAATTTTAAGAAGTTTTTCTTGGCGAGCTTCTATAATCTCAATTTTCTTTTCCCAGTCGCTTTGGGCGGCATGCAGTAAAGACATCATCAAAAAGGTTAGAATGGTTGTGGCCGTATTTATGAGAAGGTGCCAAATAGCATTAAATCCTATAATGAGCCCAGAGGGAAGCCAGATGACAACCATTAAAAGCGAAATCCCGAACCAATACGGACTGCCTACGATTTTTGATACTCTTGTTGATAGCCCTTCAAATGCTTTACGTGTTTTACTTTGTGTTTTTGGCATTACATAAATGTTAATGTTATTTTAACGCCAAGTCAAGGTAAAAATACGTCTGTGACAATTGCGTTTATAGAAATTCAACCTTTGTACAAGCATTTTTAGTTAAATAAGGCTTTAGGCTTGTAGTTTCTACTACCAGCGCTCCTTCAGCTCATTGACAGCAGCAGTGCTGTGTGTTTTAATCTCAAAGCTATGTCAGTTATATGTGAAATTTGCGGAAAAGGCTATTTGAAGGGGAACCTCATATCTACAGGTATAGGTAAGCGCGTGTCTCGAAGAACAAATAGAACTCAAAAACCAAACATTAGAAATAAAAGAGTTGAAATAAATGGTCAAAAGGTTCTTGTAAAAATGTGCGCTTCTTGTTTAAAGAGAATAAAGTACGAAGAGAAAAAGCTTTTAGCTCAAAATGTTGCAGATTCCGCAGGTAGCGCAGAGACTGTAGCCGTTTCCGATACCCAGGCATAGAAATTTCCGATCTTAAATTATCCTTGTAAGTTTTAGCCCCCAATTCTTTTTGAAGAATATCCAGATAGAAAGCTTTTCCAGTCTGTTATATTTTTCCCTTCGACCTGTATCCTCTTTATCACTAATACATTAGAGTTATTTATTTCCGCTTCGTATATTTTTATAACCTTATTGTTTTTTACATTTAGATCAAAAGTGTCAAACGCATTTGTTGTATTTTTATCATTGTTTAGGATTATTCCCTCAGATGTAAGAGTAATGCTGTCCTGCCTCATGTCTTGCAAGGTACTCCAGCAAACTGGCCATGGAAAATAAGCACGTATCATATTATTTATAATATTGACATTCTTTGACCAATTAATTCTCGCATCATCTCTGTATATGTATGTGCTTTTTGGGTGTGTAGGGGAGTAGCAGTAGGTTGCACTTGCGTGATCTTGTTCTTTTGGAGAAATTATATTTTTAACATAATCTTGGATTGTTTGCGGGAGCAAGTCGGCAGCAAAAATAAATAGTTTGTCATACAGTGACGCAGTAGTATCAAGTTTTTCTATTGGGAAGGAGCGTTGCGTAAGTATGTCCCCTGTGTCCATTCCCTCGTCCATGAGAATAAATGTAACCCCTGTATACTCGTCGCCGTTTAGCAATGATTGTTGCACCGGACTCGCGCCCCTATATTTTGGTAGTAATGAAAAATGTACATTTATCATGCCATATTTTGCCTCTTGTATAATCTCTAGCGGTATTATGTAGCTGAAATCCGCAACAATGGCTATATCTACGTTATTCATTAATAGAGACTTTTTTACAGTGTCAATGTTTTTCCTATCTTTTAAATTATCTACCTCAATGTAATGCACATTTTTACCCAGAGCCCATTTTTTTACACCGGTTTGCCTAATATCTCTATTTCTTCCTACCTTTGTATCTGACTTTGTCACACATAAACATAGATTAAACTCAGAATAAAGGGCTTTTAAAATGGGTTCTGATTTATCTGACGTGCCAAAAAAAGCGACATTAAGTGAATTAGTCTCATTCGTCATATTAAATGATCTACCTCCTCCTCGGTGTATACTTTTCCGATAGTTTTTGTTGTAAATAGTATTCCATCCAGATGGTCAATTTCATGCTGAATTACTCTTGCCAGAAAGCCGGAAGCCTTAATCTTGTGCTTCCGACCTTTTATATCATAGAAAGACACAGTAATGTTTGTTGAACGTTGTACATAGCCATAGACGTTAGGGATGCTAAGACACGCCTCAAGATCGACTTTTTTTGTAGAGCTTTTTGAAGTAATGTCAGGGTTTATCATTATTATTTCAAGCTCTTGTGACTCGGAGATATACTTTTTAACTAAGCAAATTCTTTTCAGCACGCCAATTTGTGGGGCGGCAAGTCCTGCCCCTTCAGGGTGATTTTTTGCGTTTAAAGTGTCAATTAAGTCCTGAGCAAGCGACTCGGTCTCGGTGTCAAAGTTGCTTACCGCGGCGCACTGTTTTAAGAGCACTTCGGGTGTTTTTTCCTTGTTAACTTTGACTATTTCCTTAATTGCCATGGGTCTATTTTATCATACTGAAATAGATTCTGTGCTTATACTGCTGCAAGGCCAACGTAAATACCGCCTTTATTTAAGAACATTCTTCAATGTAATAGAAGATTTTTGACTTTTGCTCATCTGATTGAGTTTAAAGCATTTTTTAAACGCTTTTTTGACAATTATTATGTTTCATGTATTCTTTTTTAAATAGAGCGAGAGATTTTTCTCTAGGTATCTGTTGAATTAGTAATTTTTGTCTGAGAATCTAATAAATCTCAGCGTTGTTATAAAGTGGTGCTTGAAAGGCCATTTATATAAAGGTAGAAATGTCTAAACTTGTCATAGTAGAATCGCCTACAAAAGCAAAGACTTTATCTAAGATTTTAGATAAATCTTATGTGATAGAAGCCTCAATGGGTCATATCAGGGATTTGCCTAAAAAAGGTTTAGCAGTTGATGTAGAGCATAATTTTGAACCTAGTTATGAGGTTCCGGAAAAAGCTCAAAAAGTTGTTAATGCTTTAAAAAAGAAGTTAGCAGACACGGATGTGGTAGTGCTGGCAACAGACCCTGATAGGGAAGGGGAGGCAATAGCCTGGCATTTACAGCAGATTCTGACTTCAGTTAAAAAATACAAGACTATGAGATACGAAAGGGTGGTTTTTCACGAGCTTACACGAGATGCCGTATTAGAAGCTTTTACACACCCAAGCGAGCTTAACCTAAATTTAGTTGATGCACAGCAGGCAAGAAGAGTTTTAGATAGGCTGGTTGGCTATAAGCTGTCGCCTTTATTGTGGAAGAAAGTACGTTTTGGGCTTTCGGCCGGTAGGGTTCAGAGCGTGGCTGTAAGATTAATTGTTGAAAAAGAGAGAGAGCGTTTAGCTTTTATTCCTGAGGAATATTGGACTTTAATTTCTAATTTAGCTTTCGGGGTAGGAGAAAAAAAGCATTCTATAAAGGCGGAGCTTGAGAAAAAAGACGATAAAAAAATTACAATTGATAATCAAAAAGATGCTCAAAAAGCACAGAATGACCTTGAAAAAGCACTTTATACCCTTTCTGCAGTTGATAAAATAGAACGAAAAAGACAAGCAAACCCGCCATTTAGAACTTCGACGCTGCAGCAGGCAATGTCAAATTTATACGGTTTCACGGCATCCAGAACAATGAGTGCCGCGCAAAAACTTTTTGAACAAGGTCTGATAACGTACCACAGAACAGATTCTTTTAATTTAGCTCCTCAATTTGTGGCCAGTGCTAGGGCGTATGTTAAAGATAATTATGGACAAGAGTATTTGCCGACTGATCCCGTTTTTTACAAAACAAAGTCAAAAAATGCCCAAGAGGCACACGAAGCCATTAGGCCTACAGATGTATTTTTACACCCTTCCAAGCTTAAAAAAACTATTGCTGAAGATGCACGAAAAGTTTATGTAACAGTTTGGCGCAGGGCGCTAGAGTGCCAGATGGCGCCGGCTATTTATGATCAAACAACTTTTAAAATAACAACCAATAACAATTATGGATTAAAAACAACCGGCTCAATAATCAAGTTTTCCGGCTGGATGGCGATTGGGGAGAAGTTGGGTTTGAAGATGTCGGGAGATGATGTAGCTCTGCCCGATATTAAAGAGGGCTCGGCTTTAGATTTAGTTTCTGTTGAATCAACTCAGCACTTTACGCAGCCTCCGGCACGCTATTCTGATGCCACTTTAATTAAAAAAATGGAAGAACTGGGTATCGGCAGGCCTTCCACCTACGCACCAACACTAAGTACGATACAAAGACGCGGATACGTTGAAAAAGAGGGTAAATACTACAAACCAAAGCCCGTTGCATTAGTAGTTACTGATTTATTGGTTGGTAATTTCCCTAATATTGCCGGTTATGATTTTACGGCTGAAATGGAAAACGAGCTGGATTTAATAGCTGAGGGTGAAAAAAAATGGGTCCCGGTTGTTAAAGCCTTTTACGAACCTTTTGAAAAACAGGTTGAAGAAAAAGATAAGACATTAAGTAAGCACGACATTACAAATTTGGGAGAAACTGATGAAAAATGCCCTGAATGCGGAAAGACTTTGATAATTAAACTTGGAAAATTTGGCACTTTTTTAAGTTGTTCCGGTTATCCCGAATGCGAGTATGCCAGGCCAATTGAAGGCTCGTCTTCGGAAAACGAGAACGGAGAGACTGTTGATTATGGTAAGTGCACAGTTTGCGAAGATGGTATTTTTGTATTAAAACAAGGGCGTTTTGGCAAATTTTTAGCTTGTTCGAATTATCCAAAATGTAAAACAACAAAGCCTTTCTTGGAAAAAATTGGCATGCATTGCCCCGATTGTAGCGATGGGGAGGTTATCGTGAAAAAAGCCAAGGGCCGTTCTTTTTATGGATGCAGTAATTACCCAGAGTGCAAGTACGCCAGTTGGAAAAACCCTTTGCAAAAGGATGCGAAAGATCGAAGCACGCAGGATTCTTCTTTAGTTGAGATTGAGTCTGATGTTGCTGTTGATGAGTCAGAAGAAAGCTAACTGAGGCCTAATAAGGCTTTTACTCTATTGTTGGATAGATCGGAAACCTTGATGCAAAATCTGCAACTTCTTTCTTAATCTCTTTTAAGTAGGTATCTGTTTTCAATTTTTTCAAAAACACGGCTCTCTTTTCTTTATTTTCCCCTTTTGAATTATTGCTGAAGTTGGTATCCATGGATCTAACGGTATAGTTAAGTGTTTTGTCTATTATTGTAGCCACATATTCCATTTGCTCCTCTTTCATGCCCCTGGATGTTAGCGCCGGTGAGCCTAGCCTTATTCCGGAAGGGTAGAATGGGGTCTTTGTATCAAAAGGAATTATATTGCGGTTTACGATTACGCCTGCATACTCTAAGGCCCAAGCTGCGGCCCACCCATCTATATTCTTTGCAGATACATCTAGCAATAATAGATGGGTATCGGTTCCGCCGGAAATTATCGTGTATCCTTTTTTTATAAACACATTGCAGAGTGCTTTAGAGTTCAGGACTACCTGATTAATGTATTCGGTGAATTGAGGGCTTTGGGCTTCGCCCAAAGCCACAGCAATACCCGCAATGTTGTTTAGATGTGGGCCCCCTTGGGTGCCGGGGATAATTGCCTTATCAATTTTACTTGCTAGCTCAGGGTCTTTGTTAGTACCGGCGTCAGTAGTTAAAATTAAGGCACCTCGGGGGCCCCTTAATGTTTTATGTGTCGTGGTGGTTATTATGTCGGCGAAAGGAGTTGGGGAAGGGTGTGTTTTTGCAACTACAAGGCCTGCAATATGTGAGATGTCCGCCATATGATACGCCCCGACCTCTTTTGCTATTTCTCCTATTAATTTAAAATCTATTGTTCTAGAATATGCGCTGCCTCCGGATATAATAAGTTTGGGCTTATGTTGGTGCGCCATCTCTCTCATCACTTTGTAGTCAATAAAACCTTCAGGACTCACCCCATACTGAATTGAGTTAAAAAACTTTCCTGATAGTGTTACCTTGGGGTGGCCGTGAGTTAAGTGCCCTCCTGACGACAAGCTCATGCCCATTATCGTATCTCCAACATCTAAAAGTGCAAATAATACTGCAAGGTTCGCAGGGGAGCCGGAATTTGCTTGGACATTGGCAAAGGGTGTATCAAATAAAATTTTCGCTCTCTGTATAGCCAGTTTTTCTATTTGATCGGCATACTTATTCCCTTGGTAATATCTTTTTTCGGGGTATCCTTCGGCATATTTATTGGTAAAAACTGATCCCAAAGCCCTAAGTACGTTTTTTGATACGTAATTTTCGCTTGGAATGAGCTGAAGTTCTGCTCGTTGTCTACGAGTTTCCATTTTTATAATCCGATTTACATTTTTATCCATTGTTTAGCGATTATATAATGATTTCAAATTTATTTACAGATTATCACGGTTATTGTTGACACCTGCCAGAATTGCTTCTCACAGACCTCCTTTTATGCTATAAGTTACATATGTATACAGAAAATGCCGAAGGCCATTTTATATGGAAAGCGGTCGCATTATAGGACGCGCTGGGAATGAGAGAAGAGCCCCAAGTGCGGTCGTTAATGAGCGACCCACTGAGGATGCGGTAATAGCGCTAGAAAATGAAGAAGAGTCTTATAAAATTCGAGCAGCGTTTCTAACTCTATTAATAGGTGCGGTGGATTTAAAAGGCCGAACAAAGGGACCCGATACCCCGAGCATTAAGCTTAGTCGGATATTTCATAAAGTTGTAGCTTTACACCGCTTTGGTTTTACTCGAGAAGCATTCGAGCTCATTATAAGTGCCGCTATAACAAACAGCCTTTCTTGCGCTCAGGATAATAAGGAGGCGATAGTGACTAGTGCTCTAGTAAACTTTGATGCCGAGGAATTAGGGCTTCCTCCTTGGCAGGCAAAATTTTATTTGAGTGTCTGTTTTGATCTTTTGGAACAAGATTGCCGTGTTCTCGAAGAAGGAAATACTGCAATTTTCGGCAGTAGTGAGCGACAAGCACTGGCCTTTGCCTTAAATAATAACTTAACCCCAGATTTTATAAATTCTGCGCTAGAAGAAATTTTTTTTCCACGCCTTAGGCAAGAAGGTAGCAGTATCCTGCCCCCTGCTGATTCTCTGGGAAAGGCCTACTTCAGTGCAAGCCTGGGCCTGTACCGTATTTTTTTACATCATTATCGCGCTATAAAAAATAGCTCAGGTGGTAGCGCCCCTGTTGAGTTGGAGTCGGGTACAATAGTGCCCGCGGGTAATCCGCCTCCCTTTACTGGAGATTCTATGAGGGCTATGTTTAATAGGGTGTCTGCGCGCCTTTTGGGTATAGTTACTTGGGCCGAACAAGGCCCCCTTTCACTCCCAAGAGGTACAACACCCCCTCTGATCGGCGAAGAGAGGGGTGACCTGTATGAGGCTTGCCTTACACTAACTGATTTGTTCCCTGGCTTTGGTCGCTCAAGTCTCAGGAAAATCATAAGTCGGTAGACATTATTTCTGGCTCATGCTACTATCCATGCTAGAAGTTGTGAGTCTAAAGATTCGCAAGCTAGGTCCCGAAGGTCCCTGGCAATAGCCTTTTAGTATTTAATGAAAAGGCACAGCTTTCGGGTGATGGTTTATTTATAAACCCAATTAGTAAAAGGGAAGCAGTAGGTAAGATTTAATCTTTGCTGTAAGAATGTAATTATTAAACACCTCTCCTTTCTCTTTAAATTATTGCCAAGTGCAGATTTTTATAAATACTGCTAAATGCTAATTTGTGTAAAAACGAATTTGCAGTTTATAAATATTAATTTTAAGGAAATTATGTCAAAACCATATAAGTTACCAAAAGTCGAAGATCTTTTTTCAGCAGGGGTGCACTTTGGCCATCAAGTCCGAAGGTGGAATCCTGCGATGTCGGAATATATCTACGACACAAGAAGAAACGTACATATTATAGATTTACAAAAAACCCACGCTAAGCTCGAGGAGGCTTGCGATTATTTATACGATTTGGCGTCTAAGGGAGAGAAAATAATTTTTGTCGGTACAAAAAGACAGGCAAAAGAGATGCTCGAAGTAGAGGCCAAAAGATGCGGAGCATTATTCGTTTCAGAGCGGTGGTTGGGTGGAATTATAACTAATTTCCAAGAAGTTAAGAAGAATATAGATAGGTTTCTTATGCACATTAGAAAAATGGAAAGCGGAGAATATCAATCTTACACAAAGAAAGAACGCTTGTTGATTGAGAGAAAAATTGAAAAATTACGCAAAGCAATTGGCGGCCTTGTGGGCTTACATTCGAGTCCTGCGGCACTGTTTGTTATTGATTCAAAAAGAGAAAAAACAGCTATAAGAGAAGCAAAGGCAAGCGGTGTAAAAGTTGTAGCTCTTGTTGATACAAACTCAAATCCTCGAGATGTTGATTATGTAATTCCGGGTAATGACGATGCAATAAAATCTGTTGCTTTAATATTAAATGCAGTCTCTGATGCCATTGAGGCAGGGTATAAGGTTTTTGAAAAAGATGCCGCAAAAATAGCTGATGAAAAAAAGCAAAATGATTCGGATAAAGCAAAAGATGAGGTCTCTCTCGATAAGGTTGTGCCTGTTGTAGTTACATCAACTGAATCTCCTGTGGCTTCGTCCGAAGCAGGAAAGAGGCTAATCGAAAGAGTTAATAAAGGCGATGTTTCGGATCTAGACAGCGCTAAAGGCATAGAAGATACCGTAGAAGATACAGAAAAGTCTACCAGCAAGACAGATAGAGAGCCTGTTGCAAAGAAAGTAGAAAAAAAAGAGAGTTCAAGGGAGAAAAAGGTTGTAGAAAAAGTATCAAAGACTAAAGCTGAAGAAAAGGCAAAAAAACCTGTCAAGAAGGCTACAGCAAAGGTAGCGGGAAAAAAGCCAGAAAAAACCCCAGTAAAAAAGTCAACTAAAAAAAGTAATAAATAAGGAGAAAAAGAACATGAATTTAGATGTACAGACAATTAAAAAACTACGTGAAGAAACTGGAGCAGGTGTTTTAGAGGTGAAACAAGCTCTCGAAAAATACGATGGGGACTATGAAAAGTCAAAAGCTGAGCTTATGGAAAAGGGTCTTGCTAAGGCGGCAAAGAAATCGGAACGTGTAACAAGAGATGGATCGATCGTGTCTTATATACATAATGGCGCCAAGGTTGGAAGTTTGGTTAATGTTGCGTGCGAAACCGATTTTGTTGCTAAGACAGACGACTTCCAGAAGCTTTGCAGAGAAATTGCAATGCAAGCAGCTACTGAAGATTATGAAAGTGTAGAAGACTTATTAAACGCCGAATACATAAGAGATACAAGCAAAAAAATTAAAGATCTAATTCAGGAAACAATAGCAAAAGTCGGTGAAAATATTGAACTAAAAGCAATTTGCAGATTTTCTGTCAGATAAAGTTGTTTGGTGTTATTATATTTTTATGACTAATTCTGAATTAAAAGCTAAACTTCAAAGTTCTTTAGATTTTCTTAAAGAAGAACTGTCGTATGTGCGTACAGGTCGCGCTACGCCAACCATGCTTGATGAGATTAAAGTTAATGCCTACGGATCAATGCTGACCTTAAAAGAGGTTGGAACCTTGAGCGTATTAGATGCTCAGACCTTGTCTGTTGTTCCTTGGGATAAAAGCTTGCTGAAAGAAATCGCTAAAGCTATTAGAGAGAGCCAGCTTAAACTTAATCCCGCAGAGCAGGGCGGTAGTGTTATAGTTCCTATTCCTCAGTTAACCGAAGAGCGCAGACTTGAATTTGTAAAGATTGTGTCTGTGAAAGTTGAGGAATGCAAAGTTGCCATCAGACATGTACGAAATGATGCTATGAAAGACATAGACCAAGCTTTCGCAAGGAAAGAATTTGGGGAAGACGAAAAGTTCTCTTTTAAGGAGGAGGTTGAGGACACAGTTAAAGATTTTATTAGTAAGGCCGACGAACTTGGGGATTCTAAGAAACAAGACTTGCTTGCCAAATAGCTCGGTCTGGAACTTACAAATATGGTAGCAATAGCGATTTTTATATTAATATTCTCCTTGCTGGTTATAATTCACGAGTTTGGTCATTTTATTGTTGCCAAAAAGTTAGGAGTGCGAGTTGATGAGTTTGGGTTTGGCATGCCTCCCAGAATATTTGGTAAAAAGGTTGGGGAGACTATATATTCTATAAATTTGCTTCCTTTTGGAGGCTTTGTCCAGCTACTAGGCGTTGATGAGAATGAGGGCCCTGTTGCAGAGGCTAAAAAAAACCCTCGTAATTTTTTATCTAAAAAACCTTTTCAAAAATTAGCAATATTATTAGGTGGTGTGATAATGAACCTATTACTGGCTTTTGTGCTATACGCTGTTTTCTTTTCGATCAGTGGTTATAAGTCCTCCCTCATCCCCTTAATTAGTGATTATCGATTTAAATACGGCGAGGTTTCGAAATTAAGTAACTTAATTGTCGATGTGCAGGATAATTCTCCGGCTGCGCAAGAAGATCTTGTTCCAGGAGAAGCTATTATTGAGATAGATCAAATTCCGGTTTATAATATAGGAGATATTCAAGCCGCTCTGAGAAATAAAGCGGGCCAGGCTGTAACCTTATTAATTACCGACGCAAGATCTTCCGAATATAATGTAAGAAAAGTGGAAATTACCCCTTCGTCTAATCAAGCAGGGGAGGGAATAATAGGTGTTTACATTGGAGAGGCTGTAAATATTGATTACAGCAGAGGGTCCTCAAAATACCTAGCAGGCCCAATGCATTCTTATAATATGCTCGCATATTCGGCCAACGTTATAGGCACGCTTTTTCAATCTTCTCTGGCTTATAAAAGTCTTGAGCCTGTTTCTTCGGGATTTTCCGGTCCTGTCGGTATATATTCCGTTGTTAAAGGGATTATTGCTTATGCAAGTCAGCTTGAGAACCCCGCTCAAAGAGTCCAAGTATTAACTTTGGCACTAATTGACTTAACCGCCCTTCTATCCCTTTCTTTAGCACTTCTAAACGCGATGCCGTTTCCAGCCTTAGATGGAGGTCGCGTTGTTTTTGTAATCTTTGAGGCAATTACAAAAAAACAAATTAGCCAGGCAGCAGAAATGCGAATACACAAGTTTGGTATCATTTTTCTTATGGGCTTATTGGCGTTGGTAACTGTTAAAGACTTGCTCAATATATTTTAGTAAGTTTTTTATCTGTTTTAGATTTGTCAAATCTACCCCATCTGTAATATACTAGGACTGTGTACGACCAAAATTGCTTATTTTGTAAAATTGTGCAAGGCCAGGAACCGTGCGTTAAAGTGCTTGAAACTGAAGACTTTTTAGTTATAGAGAATAAGTTTCCTACGGCTCCTATTCATTTGCTGGTTTTGGACAAGCAGCATCGTGAAAAAAATGATACTATATCAGGTGCGTATAAGAACGTTGGTTACTGGGATAGCCTGTTTACTGCCATAAATGAAACTATAAGGTATAAAAACCTTGACAAAACGGGCTACAAACTGGTAAACAATGGGGCTGGGTATAACCATTTTGAACACGAGCATTTTCATATTTTGGGAGGCTCCGAAAATGAGCCCGGCGGAACCACCTAACCTTAGGGGTTAGGTTTTTGTTGACGCTCCGGTACGTATGTGCCTGAGTTCAGTCTAAATTAAACAGATAACGGAGGTGTTTTTTAATTTTATGGCGAAAATTAAAGTCAGAAACAACGAGTCTTTAGAGCAGGCCCTTAGGAGGTTTAACAGAGAAGTTCTTAAAGCAGGAATTATAAGAGAGATTAATAACCGCAGACACTATCGAAAGCCTAGCGAGATCAAAGCGGAGAAGGTTAAAGAGAAGAATCGGAAGATTATGTTTGAGAAAAGAAAGAATAGCTAAAGATGCTTATAGAACAATTAAAAAATGATATGAAAGAAGCAATGAAGAGCAAAGACTCTTTCAAGCTCTCTGTTATAAGGTTTTTATTGGCTCAAATAAAGAATAAGGAAATAGAGCTTAGATCCGAAGACCGCTCATTGGAAGAGTCGGATGCTGTTTCTGTGTTAAAAAAGCAGATAAAGCAACGAAATCAATCTATTGAACTTTACTCAAAAGGCAACAGACACGATTTAGTAGAAAAAGAAAAGCTTGAGCTGGAAGTGCTGAACGCTTACTACGAGAAGTTTGCACCTGCAGTAGAGTAGGTAAGCATGCCAGCAATAAATTTACCAGAAAATGTTTACATTACAGTAAAGATATCCGGGGACTCAGAGATAAGAAAATTAAATAAAAAATACCTAAAAAGAGATTGTCCTACAGATGTTTTATCTTTCAATTTGGATCAAGAAACAGACCAAGGATATTTGTTGGGTGAGATTATAGTTAATAAGCAGCAAGCTTTGAAACAAGCCGGGAAATATGGAAATGATTTAGAGCACGAGATTGCGGCACTTGTCGAGCATGGCGTTCTTCATCTTCTAGGGGTTCACCACTCACATGACGACGAAAATTCTGTTCACGGTGTTAGCACAAAAAAAGCTACTAACGAAAATACTAATGACGGTTCCAAACAAGACGCAAGAGAAGTTATTAAAGACGAGGGAGAAGGATCTTTATAATGCTGGTTGTTGGTTTAGGTAATCCTGGAGAGAAATACACCACTACTCGACACAATGTCGGGTTTATGCTATTAGATCAACTTGCACGTAAGTACGACTTAGCTTGGAGTTTTAATAAAAAAATTAATGCTGAGATTGCAACTTATTTTTCTACCCATGACGTTGGAAAAAATAAGGTAATTTTGTTAAAACCTCAAACTTTTGTAAACGAATCCGGTACTGCTGTGAAAGCAGCAATGAACTTCTTTAACATTTCAATGCAGGATTTGCTAGTTGTTCATGACGATCTGGACTTTGATTTTGGTACTGTGAAGAAAGTTAAGGATCGGAGCGATGCGGGGCACAATGGCGTAAAAAGTATAACCAAATATTTGGGTTCCAGTGACTATGGAAGATTGCGTTTTGGTATTGGTAGGCCTGAAGATTCTAGAATTAATTCTGTTGATTATGTTTTAGGTAATTTTACCGATAAAGAGCTACGCGCGGTAAAAGAATATGATCTTGAACCCATCATTGCCTCGAATTTATATTAGTTGAATAATTTTTAGAAATAGAAGTATACTGATTAGGTGTACTATACAAAATATCGACCCCAAAAATTTAGCGAAATAATCAAACCAAATCTTGCTGCTGAAGTTCTTATGAAACAAGCTGTTGAAGGCAAGATAGGCCATGCGTATCTTTTTATAGGTTCCAGAGGTACAGGGAAAACAACTACAGCTAGGATTTTGGCTAAAGCCATAAATTGTTTAAATTTGGAAAAAAACGGCGACCCGTGTAATAAATGTAAGAATTGCGTGTCTATAGCTAAAGGTGCTTTTATGGATTTGATAGAGATAGATGCCGCAAGTAACAGAGGCATTGATGATATTAGAACTTTGCGCGACATGGTGAATTTAGCTCCTACCTCAGGTAAAGGCAAAGTTTATATAATCGACGAAGTGCACATGTTAACCAACGAAGCCTTTAATGCTTTGCTCAAAACTTTAGAAGAGCCCCCTGCGAGGGTTACATTTATTTTATGTACTACCGAAGCCCACAAAGTTCCCGACACCGTAAGATCCAGATGTCAGGTTTTAAAGTTTAAGAGAGCGACGATAGAGCAGATTGTAGAGAAGCTGGAAAACATATTAAAGGAGGAAGTAAACAAGGATCTCTCTAAGCAAGATCTTACAAAGATAGCGCAGGCCGCCTTTGGGGGCTTTAGGGATGCTGAAACTCTCCTACAGCAAGTAATTGAAGGTAGTATGGAGATCAGCTCTTTTGTCGGCTTAAATTCCAGCCAAACCATAGTAGATTTTATTGAAAACCTAATTTCAAAAGATTCGAGTTCGGCTTTGCTATTGCTAAACAAATTAGTGGATGAAGGGCTGGATATAAATGTTTGGTTAATGGACGTTCTTTCTTATTTGAGAGATATGTTGTTTATAAAACAGGGAATAGACTCTGCCTTGGTTGATATGCCTGCTGAAACTATGAAGGAAATAATTCAGCAAGCCAAAAAAATATCTTCAGCTGAGCTCGTCTTTTATATCGAGTCCTTATTAGAATCACAGATAAAAATGACAAGGTCTTTTATAGCACATTTGCCTTTAGAGATAGCAGTAGTAAAAATTTGTTCCAAATCTTTTGACTCGGAATCTGTAAGCAGAAACGCGCACGATTTGCCAAGCGTACCCCCGGAAGTTTTAAGAACAGCTAAAAACACAAAAAATGAATCTATAAAAACTGCCACAAGGGGCAATCGGAAAGAAGCGCCCGGCGTTTCTTCTTCGCTCGTCGAAAGGTCCGGAGCAGTGTCGGTATTAGCGGCCCAACCCGACGTTCCTGAATCAGTGATTCCAGAAATAGAGGCTTTAATTAACGAAGAAGATTGTGTTATTGCTTTAGAAGAAATACAGCAAACCTGGAATGAGCTACTAAAAAATATTTCAACAATTAATAGTTCAATCTCTGCATTGTTAAAGAATGCTCGTCCTACAAAGGTTGTAGGTGCAAAGGTCGTGATTCAAGTTGCATTTTCTTTTCATAAAGAAAGGCTAGAAGCTCAGAAAAATAGACAGATTGTTGAACGCGCTCTGCTTTCTTTGATGAACCGGCCTTTAACCTATGAATGTCATGTTGGTGGGGAGAGGCCTGTAAGAAAAAACAAAGGGGAAACCGGAGATCTAACTGATAAAAATATTTCTGCACCAATTTTCTCCGGTACTTCAGAGGAGTTAAAAAATAATATATTAGAAGTTTTTGATGGGGGACTGCCGTTATAGCGACTTTTTCCCGAAGTCCCTGACTGCCTAGCTTTGTTACATAATATTTTTACTAAGCCGCCTTCGCGACATTCCTGTTTTAAATAGAAAATAGCCTTATAAATATGCTAAACTCATCATGTGAAAACTCCAAAACCAATTTCTGATTTAATACAAAACTTCGAACGTTTGCCGGGCATTGGACCTAAAACTGCCCAAAGACTGGTTTTTTATATGTTAAGGTTTCCCCAAGAAGAGCTTGATAAATTTGGGCAGAACATTGCAGAGTTAAAAACTAAAACTAAGATTTGCAGTGTATGTAAAAACATTGATCAAGAAGACCCCTGTTGCATATGCTCTGATAGTAGTAGGGATATTGACTTGATAGCCGTAGTGACAACCCCGCTGGATTTATATGCTCTAGAGAGGGCAGGTTTTAAAGGCTTGTATCATGTTTTACACGGCGTGATAGACCCATTAAATAACATTGGTCCCGAAGAAATTTATTTGAAAGAACTTCTATCAAGAATAGACGATATTTCTCCCACAGCAGATGCCCCTTTGGAATTATTAATGGCAACAAATACGGGAATGGAAGGCGAATCTACTGCCATTTATATAAGCAGGGCCATTAGGGAAAAAGGTTATTCGAATGATATTATAAAAATAACTAGAATTGCTCGTGGGCTTCCTGTTGGGGGAGACGTTGAATATGCTGACGACCTTACCCTTCATAGAGCTTTAGAGGGGCGGAGTAATTTTGATTTATGATTAAAATATATAATTCTTTAACCAAAAAGGTAGAAGATTTTAAGCCGATACACGAAGGAACGGTGTCCATGTACACTTGTGGGCCCACAGTCTACTCATATGCCCATATTGGTAATTTTAGAACTTATGTTTCGGCTGATATTATTTACAGAACTTTCTTAGTCAATGATTATAAGGTTCGTTACATCATTAACCTTACGGATGTAGGCCATTTATCTGATGATGCGGATGATGGGGACGACAAGGTTGAAAAAATGGCTAAAGAAGAAGGTAAAAGCGCAAGAGACATTACTGACTTTTACATTAAAAGATTTTTAATCGATTATGAAAAATTGCGTATAATCAAGCCTAAGAAATTCACAAGGGCTACCGAATATATTAAAGAACAGGTAAGTCTTGTTAGTGAGTTAGAGAAGAGGGGCTATACATATAGAACTTCAGATGGGGTTTATTTTGATACTTCTAGGTTTGAAAAATACGGAGAACTCTCTGGTCATTTTGCAGAAGATATTTTGGAGGGTGCCAGGGTTGAGATAAATCCTGAGAAGCGAAATCCTACGGATTTCGCTCTCTGGAAACTTTCTCCTAAAGATGAGAAAAGATGGCAAGAATGGGAATCACCGTGGGGAATCGGTTTTCCGGGATGGCACATTGAATGTTCGGCCATGGCACTAAAGGAGCTGGGTCAAACAATAGACGTTCATTTAGGAGGAGAAGACTTATTAATGCATCATCAGAATGAGATTGCACAAAGTGAGTGTGCTACCGGCAAAGAGTTCGTTCATTACTGGATGCACGCTGCTTTCTTGAAAATAGATGGGGGAAAGATGTCTAAAAGTTTGAATAACATGTATACCTTGGAAGATATTGAGGCAAAAGGGTTTGATCCTTTATCCTTGAGGTATTTTTATCTAAGTGGCCATTATCGAACTTCTTTAAATTTTACTTGGGAAGCTTTGCAGTCTGCTCAAACAGCTTTAAAAAAGCTATATCAAGTTGTTGAGGGCTACTCCCCAATTCAGGAAGAAACGTTTGCCAAGGACTACCTGTCACGTTTTATGGACGTTGTAAATAACGATTTCAATATGCCCCAGGCACTTGCAACAATGTGGGATTTACTAAAAAGTGATGTTAGTGAGCAGACCAAGATCTGCACTTTGTTGAAGATGGATGAGGTTTTGGGGCTGGATATTGAGAGTCATGTTGGAATGACTATTCCTGAGGAGATAGTAAATTTAGCTGAAACCCGAAATACCTATCGAAGAAATGGTATTTGGGATAAGGCCGATCAGTTGCGAAAGCAGTTAGAGGCGTCCGGCTACTTGGTAGAGGATAGGGGAGATTCCTATAAAATCAGAAGAAGGATCTAATCTTCTGGCTAGTTTACTTGCCACCTCGTGTTGGTGGGTTTAAATAAACTTTTCAATTGTACTAAGTATTTAGGCTCGTACGTAAAGTTCTCTGACGGGGTAATTTCGTTATTTGTGCCTTGTAGGGTGCGTTGGAAATCTATTGTTTCTGCAACATAAAAACCTTTAAGATTTAAGGTAGCTGTTGTATTAACAATATCATACGCGGTGTATATTGTGCCGTTAGTGATTATAGCTGCAGTGAGATCCGTGACCGTTCTTCGTATTAGCACATCCCCGCTAACAACAAACAGAAGTGCTGATTCATTGCGTATGTTCAGGTTAGTGCTAATTGTGAGATCTCCGTTTATGAAAATAACTTGGTTGAAGGTTGCTGTACTGTGGTTGTTGGGGACCCTTGAACTGCTAAGTGTGTAGCTCCCGTTTCGTACAAAAACCCCTGAAGTAGTTGGTAGATTGGTGGTGGCGCCCATCGAGGTTTTAGTGTCTATTGTGTTGTTGTAAATTTCTTCGTAGGAAGTATGGTAAGCTTGAGAATTTCTAATGTACCAGTCTTGGGTTGAGGTAAAAAAATCAATCCCGTATCCCGCCACTTCTACAAGAGCATCTGTATTAGGTAATTCGGGCTCTGCCAGCATGTCAATGTTGTTATTGGATTTTACTGCCCCATTTCCCCTAAGTTTTATCCAGGGACCGTTTATACAGTAGTTTTTAGTTGTGGCATTTCCCGCCATGTCTTGGGCATAGAATTTAACGGTTTTACATATTCTCCAGGTTGAGTTACAGAAGTTAGTGTGTTGGGTTTGTAGATATGCATCTGAGTCTTCGTCGGCTAAAACCCCATATTCTAAATCCGCAAAACCTCCTGCTATCCAGGGCGTGTTACATCTTTCCAAATCCGTATATACCCCATAAGGGCTGGTAGTATTTGTTACATACTGATATTTGTTAACTTCTGTTGATAATCCCGATACGAAATCACTAACGTTGGTGAAAACATATAGATGGTGATCGCTGGGCCCACCTACTTGTCTAAAAGCCCCTGAGTCGTGCCAGTTGGATGGGGGCGTCTGGTCTACTTTGAAGGTTGTACAGTTTTTTACCGGTTCGTTGCAAGAGTAGGTTTCGGTGTTACCTTGGTTGTCTACGCTGTAGTACTGTATGGTGTGTAATACGCTGTCGCTGCCAACAGTAAGACTTGTGCTGGTGTCTTGAATCGAAGAGTTGATATTCGTACCGTCAATATATAGCGCGCCAGGACCTTCGAGCCCTATTTCTAGATAAACCCCCTTAGTACTAATGTTTGGAATCGTAAAATTAAGTGATTTTCTAATCCACCCTGTAGTTCCGGAAATTACGGAAGTTCTAGCAATTTCGTATGTTGAATTATCGTTCTTTACACCCATAATTTTTACGTATGCATTTCCTTCCGCATTATCAACTTTTAGCCAAGCAGAAGCGCTCATGCTGTCGTAAGGGGTCGCAGATGCGTAGGCAGAAAAATTTGATATTGCATGCCATGTTCCGCCTGTAGTTTCTAATAAAGCTGAAGAAACTTCATATCCTGGGGCATAGTCTTTAACGTATTGCGACGCCTGAACCTCAGGATCGTCCACAGACAACTCCCAAGACTCGATTCCTGTATTTGTTGCACCCGGTGTTTCAAAAGATGAGTTTTGTATTAAATTTTGTGTATCACTAAAAGTAGTTGTTTGCCATGACCCGTTATTGAGCTTGTAGTTTATAGATTTGATTCCACTTAGGGTATCTGACGCCGTAAGTTTTATGTTTACCGGAGTGGTGTACCAGCCGTTATCTCCATTCGGCGTGCTTGGTGTGAGCTCTATGGTTGTTATGGGCGGGGTGTTGTCTAACTCTTCTGCCATCACAGAAGACCTTGTCGGCTTTTCATTCAAGATAGAATTTATTGTCAGGATAAAGATTGAGCATAGAGTAATAAACTTTTCAAATTTTTTGAGGTCGTGTTGAATATACGAGTTGGGCATTAATTAAATTCTAGATACCCGAACCATTAATGTCAAAGATTATTAGGTATTGGTTTTAGTTTTTTTATCCTACAGCTTGATCGTGTCTTGTTTTTGTTTTCCGGTTTCAAGATCTTTTATAATGGCGGATTTTGTAGCTATTTCCTCAGGGCCAATTAAAACTACGTTTTTAACACCCATTTTATCAGCATATTTTAGTTGTTTTTCCAGTTTCGTATTTTGTTCTAACCAAGTTAGAACCTTAAAGCCCTTAGATCTTAAATAATTAGCATAGCTTTGAGATATAGAAAAATAAGAATCGCTTTCTTCCTTATTTTCAACAGGCCACAGAGTTACAAGGTAGTCAAAAGCGCTGTCAAAATGGGGCAAAAGATTCCACCCTACTAAAAATTCCAACAAGGTCATGTCTCCTAAGGCAAAGCCGGTAGATGGAAGTTCCACATCAGCAAATATTTCAATAAGTTTATCAAAACGTTCTCCGCCAAATAGGGACCTTCTATTATCCGGGCTTAGGTCAAAAACCTCGTAGACCATGCCGTCGCTGTAATCAAAGCCTCTGATTATTGAGGGGTCAAACTCACAGTAAGGCTTTAATCCGGCATTTTCGATCAGTTTAAATACTTCGGTAATTGCAACGTATCCCTTGTTTTCATATAAAGTATTTTGAGGTATTATGCTCGGTAATCCTTCAAGATTAGAGTTCATAAAGCCGACCACTTTTTCTGTCTGCTCTTCGTTTAGTCCTATTTCTCTAAGGCCTTCTCTAAAGTCCTTCTCAGGCATTTTAGTTTTCTTATCCATAAATTTTCTAGTTTGAAGTTGTATATTTTCTTCGAGTTTTAAAACGTCTTGAAGTAGCGCCGAAATAAGTCTTCTATCGCTTATTTTTAATCTAAACATATTAGAAGTTGCTCCAAAAGTTTGCATTAGGAAAATTATGATTGAGAAGATTTCAAAATCGGCAGTAACTGCCCCCACCCCAAAAATGTTAACTTCTAGTTGGTAGAATTCTCGGCCCCGGCCTTTTTGTGGCTTCTCATATCTCCAATTGTTGCCTATCATGTACCATCTTAGAGGCTTAGTAAGAGCCTTGTATCGTTGCGCAATCATTCTTACTGTTCCTGGAGTAAGTTCGGGTCTGATCGCTATCTTGCGGTTTCCTGCATCAACTAGTGAAAGCAGCTGGTTGTTTACTATTTCTTCTCCGGTTTTTGCCGCAAAGATCTCAAAAGGTTCCAGAATGGGAAAGCTGTATTCTTGGTATCCAAAGCTTTTGCAGACCTTTTTCCATGTATCGAAGATATAGTTTTGAATAAGCATGTCCTCAGGATAAAAATCTCTAGCTCCTTTGTAAGGTTGAGTTGATAATTTATCTTTCATATTTAATCCTTCTTTAATTTTGCAGACTGAAGTTTGTGTCGAGTGCTACAATTTTGCCTGCTTTCTTTATTATATTACATAAAATTAGAATAATTTACACCGAAGCATTCTATAATTAATTTTCAGAGCAAGCTGATTCTGAGAATAGCCACTAATCCTGATTTAGGCTTAAGATTTCTACAACCTCAAATTCTTTGCCAAGCGCTTTTTCCGCTTTTTCTATTTGCGACAGCTGTCTTGGAAAGTTTACGAGGGTTCTATCCGGAATGATTATTACATCGGGATTTAGCTGTACATATCTTTGAGTTTGAATCTCAAACGAGGCGTCGGAGTTGTAGTCATTGAGGCTAGAATCCAACCTCACTACGTAATCGACGCTTTTTTGCTGAAGCATCATTTGGAGCCTATTCTCGTAAGAATTGATGGCCGTGGGAACTTTTTTGATTGCTTTGAGGGTTTCGGTTGTCTCCATGCCGACAAAGAGTGTGTCGCAGTAATTTTTGGCTATCGTTAGATAGTTTATGTGCCCGATATGTAGCATATCAAAAATACCCGAGAGGTAGCCACATTTGATTTTTTGTTTTTTAAGTATGTTTATACGTTTTATAGCTGTTGAAAACGACAGTATGTTTGTGTTTAAAAAAAGAAAATTATCGGTATTCGCTGTAAGCAAGTGCATGTTTTTATTTTATCAAATCGGCTTTTATTGTATGCTTTAGAAATGGATATTGTTCATAGATCGCGTCGGTTGGCAGCAGGCAGGGCAGGGAAGGAGTCTTTCTCCGGACCTGTTGTGTATTGGATGAGTAGAGACCAGCGGGTGGGGGGCAACTGGGCCCTGTTATTTGCTCAGAAAATAGCCCTGGAAGCTCGCAAGCCTTTATTGGTGGTGTTTTGTCTTGTAGACTCGCATTTGACTTCTCAGCGAGGCGATAGGAACTATTCTTATATGCTTGGCGGACTGTCGCTGGTTCGAGAAGATCTTGCAGACCTAAATATACCCTTTATTATCCTAAATGGAGAGCCTCCCCAGAAATTACTGCAGTTTGTCGAGAAGTTCAGCGTTTCTGCTTTAATAAGCGATTTTTCCCCTATCAGAGAAGGGAGGGAGTGGCGAAATGGTGTAGCAAAGAAGATTAATTGCTCTTTTTACGAAGTTGACACACATAACATTGTTCCCGCATGGGTGACGTCGGACAAACAGGAATACTCAGCAAGAACCATAAGAAGCAAGCTTGTCAAAAAGCTGCCAGACTATCTTGTACCATTTAAGGTTGTACAAAGGCAGAATAGGGAAGTTACCGAAGACTTCCTAACTTTGATACCGAATGAGATTGGTTTTACAAATAAAATATTAAGTGTGAAATCTTACGAAGGTTTAAGTGCAGTTTCTCCCGAGAGGTTATTACAGGAATTTATAGACTTGAAATTAGACTCATACTCTAGGTCTAGAAACAACCCTTTAGTAGATGGTACCTCTAATCTGTCAGCCGCACTTCATTTCGGCCATATCTCATCTCAAGGTGTAATTCTAAAGATTATAGAGGAGTTTGGAAAAACGAACAAATATGATGTTCAAAAGTATCTTGAAAACCCCAAGGGTAACTTTTTCGATGAAATTATAGTGAGAAAGGAGCTGGCGGATAATTTTTGCTTATATAATAAAAACTATGACAATTATCTCGGCTTTCCCAATTGGGCGCAAAAATCTCTGAACGCGCACCGTGGCGATAAACGAGATACAGTTTATACTATAAGGCAGCTGGAGCAGGCTGAAACACACGATGATCTTTGGAATGCGGCTCAGGTTCAGATGGTTTCGACAGGAAAAATGCATGGATATTTGAGAATGTATTGGGCAAAAAAAATTCTCGAGTGGAGCTCGTCTCCGGAAGAGGCTATTATTTCGTCTATCTATTTAAACGATAAATATGAGCTAGATGGAAGAGATCCAAATGGTTATGCCGGCATTGCGTGGTCGATCGGGGGACTGCATGATAGGCCTTGGTTCGACCGGCCGATTTTCGGACAAGTAAGATACATGAGTTATAGTGGAATGAAAAGAAAGTTCGATGTTGAATCCTTTGTAAAGCTTTATGTTTGAAATCAACCACCACCAGCTTATGCAGGTGGTTTGCTGTAATTTCTTTGCACTGCAAAGCACAACGTGTTGGGCAAACTACACCGACTAGCTTACGCAAGTAGTATTAAGTAACGAAACTATAAAACTAGGGGACGCAGTCTCTTGAGCCTTGTTGGTTTTTGTCGTTATTTTTTTTTGGTATTTAGAAGAGGGAAGTTTTGCAGAGAAAAATAAAGTGGGGGGGGCTTTGGGGAGAAGAGGGCTACGGCCTTCGGCCGTAGCCCCTCACTTCTCTACAGTGTGAGTTAGGAAAGCTTTCTTCTAACTCTTATACCTGCTACTGCTGAGGTTAAGCCCAGTACAGTAAGTGCAAGGTTAGTTTCGGCTCCTGTCTCTGGAAGCTCAGTTATCTCTTTGTTTACGTAACAAACTTTTGCATCTTCGCTTCCTACCTCATCTCCGTCGTAGTAGACTTCGACTTTGTTCTTTACACACTTATCTACGTTCTCTTTGTCAAATTCAGAGTCTCTGACCTTGACTTCGATTATGAAGGTCTTGGTTTTTCCTTCTTTGAAGTTTTCCCAGTATTCAGTCAGTCCTGATCCGCCTATTTTCTTAAGTTCGTCAGGTAGGAAGTCTTCCATCTTCATGTTGTCAAGTTCGTCTTTACCTTCGTTTTTAACTCTAATTCTGAACTCTAAGACGTCGTCTTTTTTGACATTGGTTACTTTATCTAACCATTCATCGTCGCCCTTGATTCTAACTTCTTTATCAACATCTATCTTTATTTCCTTTTCTTCTTCCTCTTCATCTTCTATTACTTTCAAGTCAAAATCAGCGTCGTCACATACCTTTTCGTCTTTAGGCATTCCGGCAACTATACATACGATGTTCTCTGAGTCTAAATTGTGACTTCCTGTATTGTCGTAGTCGACAACTGTGGACACAAAATATACTACTTTAGTTTCACCGATTTTTAATGTGCCTATATCTAAGGTACAGTCTTTTCCTGCACCTATGCCGTTGCTACATGACCAATCAAATCCGTACGCTTTACTCTTTTCTGCATTATACTCAGTATATGCAGGTACTTTGTCGCTAATTACCACATTGGCCAATTCGGTTTCACCGGTGTTTCTTACGCTTATCTTAAAGGCTATATCGTCACCTTTTTCGTATGTAGTGTCGTCTCCGGTTGACTTAGAGATATCTATATCTTTTTTGATGTCGATTCCCGGTACAGGTACAATATCGTCATCCCAAACCAGCGTATTTGTTACGTCGTCGCAGTATACTTTTTCAAAGTCCCCTGCTACTTGATCTGTAATACATGCTTGGTTGTAGATTTCATCATCTTCAGATTTTTCGATATCCGATTTGATTTTAGCAACTACTTTTAATGTAATTCTTCCGCCTGCATCTAAATCGAACCCGTCTGAGTCTGATCTAATAACCCCTGTAGATTCGTTGTACACAAAATCATTTCTGAAGCTCTCAGGAGATACTGACAGAGCAACAGTAGCGTAGTCTATTTCACTAGGTACTGCGTCGTTGAAGGCAACGTCTGTTGCATCGCCCTTACCGACATTTGCAATTCTGATCTCGTATCTTATCTGTTCGCCTGGTTTGTATACTTTGTTACCATCAAGGTTGACCTTCTCTATTGTTAGTTCAGGTTCTTCTACCACTATGTCTTCCATCATGCAAAGGTAGTCTTCAGTACACTGAGGATCGCTTGCATTAAATGGGTTGCTACAATCTTGAGTTTCACCTGCAAGATTTGTAAACTCTAGGCTTGCGTGGTTAGTATACTTTACTGAATTTGCTGGGCAAATTCCATTGCTGTTGTTGTCAGGCATGTCTGTTACTTTAACCTGTGCATATATATCAAACTTAGCATCAGGCTGTAAGTCTACTGTAGTTATGTTACATACAAGCTCGCTGTTATTTGTAATAAAGTTACACTGGTTGTAGTTGAAACCATCGTAATCGGTTGTCAATTTACCTGTGTACTCAAGTACATTGTTATCCACTTCATTTAGGTCATCGTTAATCAACATCGGGTTAGCTCTAACTACTCCTCCGTCTTGCCATGATCCAAAGTACGCACCTTCTCCTGTGTTAGTTACACGGAATTTTATCCATGCCTTGTCGTCTACTTTGACTTGGGTAATTTCATTCTGTGAAGGTTTGTCGTTACTATCTCCATAGAATTTTTTTACTATATCAAGATCAAAGTCTTCTTCTTCAACTCTAAGCAGACAAATGTCTGTAATTGAGCATGAAGGGTCGTTGGCGTCGTCTGTACAAGTCATTGTGTCGTCGTTTAAGAATACTGTGTTAGGTACTTCGCAGTCCTCGTTTGTTAGGTATCCTTCAAGCACGTTAACTTTGAAATATACTTTGCTTGTTTCGCCTTTATCTATAGAACCTTCGAATACACAGCTGACATCCTGCCCGCTATTTGTACAAGTAAAGTCGCTGTTTTCAGGCTGATACTGCCCTTCATATCTAAAGTTATTGGCTAATGTGTCAGACAGTGTTCGTGTTTCGTTGTATACATACTGTCCCTTGGTGTTGTCCAAAGTGAATTCGACCCAAACATTTTCGCCTTCGTAAGCTGTTTCTTTTACCTGTGAAGGGTTAGGCTGCCCGTTATTATCGGCAACAAATCTTTTTTGAACTTCGATTTCGCAAGAACCTGTGTACCAAA
Source organism: Candidatus Nomurabacteria bacterium (assembly GCA_020631855.1). Lineage (GTDB taxonomy): Bacteria > Patescibacteriota > WWE3 > UBA101185 > UBA10185 > JACKGU01. The sequence continues at coordinate 201,210 of JACKGU010000001.1, forward strand.
CAAAGGCATCTTTAGCTAAACAGAAGGTAGGAACCCCGTTTGGATCCAAAGGCCAGTTTGCAGGATCAGAAGGATCTCCACCATTATCTATTACTAAGTAGTGTTGGGTAATCATGTCGGTTGTACAGGTTGCGTTGAATATATCCATCTGTACTGTACTTCCGCATGTAAGTCCGGTTCCGGTTTCAATCTTTTTCTTTTCGTCTAATTGACCTAAGCTTAAAGATCTTCCACTTAATGCTTTATACACATAGTTAGCTGATTTTCCACAGGCTAACCAAGGGTTGCCTCCGGTGACTTCAGCATCGCAAACGTACGCATGTGCCTTTTCGTTAATGCTGCCGGCTTGGCAATAAGGTGCATTAACATCCAGTTCATATGCTGTTCCGCCTTCGTATCCTGGGAATGTATAACACTGGCCTTCCTGATTTACAGGGTAGCCTCGGTCGTTACACATAGTTTTACTTAAATCTAACCATCCCGGGTTCCAGTTGGTGGCTCTAACATCTGTGACGTCATTGAACGGAGGTATAAAGGTAATGTTATTACCGTCTACGTCGTGTGTTCCACAAACGTCTGTGAAGCCGTATTCCATGCTTCTCGCCAATACTGGCCCGCCTTGTGTCTGTCTTCCTCCAAAGCTTATATCTAGTGAGCTGATAAGCCCAGCAGAGTAAGCTGCGGTGGCTGAGGACACTACTGCAACAACAGCAATGACGCTCACGACAGTAGCGCGGCTAAATTTTTTACTTCTTTTTCTGTGAGTCATAGATTTGAACACAGAGAATATTTTAGAAAAAATACTTTCTTTTCTTTTATTCATTTTTTTACGTGGAGGGCAAATCCTACGTCCAAAAACTATAGACCAAAAAGGGTTATTGAAATGGGGCCTATAGTTCATATAATTTTGAACTGTTGAGATTGTATCATAGAACCCTATAGCAGTCAACTCTAAGGTATAAAGCAATTTCAACATCCCGATGTGGTCTGTTTCTCGCATTTCTTATTCAGAAATTTATTGTTATATAGTTATTCCCAACTTATTTGTAGATGTCTTTTTGGGGCTCTGTTGCAGCGTTCTCACAGATTGTCTCTCTGCGTCTAGTTCCCGGAGCTTGGCGGGCGCTTGTGGTTTTATGGCACCCCTCACCCTCGGTCTTATGGCACATATTTGAAATATTTGCTTGTAATAATGTAGTACAGAAGTTGAACTTTTAAGTTGGGCCGGGGCACTAAGTAAGTACTTTGAACTCTTCTCTTTATGAAGTAAAATACCTCTGTATGTCTTTATCAATAGGGATCGTAGGTCTTCCAAATGTAGGTAAGTCAACTTTATTTAACGCAATGCTTAAAAGGCAAGTAGCGCTAGCGGCTAATTACCCTTTTGCAACCATTGAGCCAAATATTGGTATTGTAGACCTTCCTGATGAAAGACTTAATAAACTGGCTGAGGTTGTACTTAAGGAATTTAGGGTGTCTCCCGAAAGAATTGTGCCCGCGACCGTAAAGTTCGTTGATATAGCGGGCCTTGTTGAAGGTGCCTCTGCCGGAGAAGGATTGGGGAATCAGTTTCTGGGGCATATAAAGGACGTGAGCGCTATTGTACAGGTTGTTAGGGATTTTTCAGATGAGAATGTAATACGAGAGGGCTCGATAGAGCCGAAGTCTGACATTGAGGTTATAAACACGGAACTCATGTTGGCCGACCTCCAGACTATTAATAGTAGAATTGAGCGCCATGCGGGTGTGTTAAAGAAGGAAAAAACTCTTGAAAATCTTCATAAGCAGGAGCTGTATCTATCTATCAAGGTTGCTTTGGAGAAAGGAGCTTCACTTTTATCTTTAGGTTTTTCATCCGAGGATCTGGAGCTTTTAAAGGATTTACATTTATTAAATTTAAAACCTAAAATATATGTTCTGAACTGTGATGAAGATGCTGTAGCGGACGGCACATCTATTCCAAGCCTAGATTTTTTGGAAAGTCACGATAGTCATGTTGTGAAGTTGTGTGCAAAGATTGAATCCGAGCTATGTTCCCTTTCCGACGAGGACAGAAGTGCTTATATGCGGGAACTGGGGTTATCTGAGAGCGGCTTGGACGTAGTTATTAAGACAGGCTTTGCTTTGTTGGGACTTCAGACTTATTTTACAGCTGGGCCGAAAGAGGTACGTGCTTGGACTATAAAAAAAGGAGACAAGGCTCCAAAAGCGGCCGGCGTGATTCACACAGACTTCGAAAAGGGCTTTATTAAGGCTGAGGTTTTTTCATTTGAGGATTTGGTCATGTACGGTAGCTTCAAGGAGTGTAAGGCCCGTGGGGTAGCTCGCATCGAGGGCAAGGATTATATTATGCAAGAAGGGGATGTAGTGGAATTTAGAGTTAATGCTTAGGATACTATCTTTAATCTAGTTAGGGTAGAATATCTATAGTAGACATTTAAGAAATCTTTTGTATAATCAATTTGCGTTATGAAACAATACGAATTAATGACAATAACAGATATTGATCTTGGTGAAGACGGCTCAAGAGATATATCCAATAAAATTAAAGACTTAATAGCTTCCAAAAAAGGTAAAGTCCTCGATAGTGATTTCTGGGGCAAAAGACGATTTGCTTACGAAATAGATCACAAATCGGAGGGTTTTTATGAGGTTATGAATTTCGAGCTACCTGCCGATGCAGTTTCAGCTTTAAAATCAGAATTAAATTATATTACCGGCTTGGTTAGGTATTTAGTTACAGCAACAAATTAACAGCATATACATATTGCTAAGGAGGTCAAATGACTGCAAGAGATGTTAACAAAGTTATTTTAATCGGAAATCTTACAAGAGATCCTGAAGTTAGATATACCCCTCAGGGTACTGCTGTTGCAAATTTTACTATTGCAACAAATAGATCCTGGTCCATTGATGGTGAGAAAAAGGAAGCTGTAGATTTCCATAATGTTGTAGCATGGAACAAGTTGGCCGAACTTTGTGGCCAGCTTCTTACAAAAGGTACAAAAGTCTATGTTGAAGGCAGACTTCAAACTAGAAACTGGGTAGGCGATGACGGTGTAAAAAGATATAGAACAGAGATTAATATTGATGAAATGATAGTGCTAATCTCAAAAGGATCTTTGGCCGAAGAAGATTCTTACGATGAGACGCATGCTGTAGGAGAAGAGAGGTCCGAAGAGTCAGTAGATGGAGTCGATATTGATGATTTATTGAATGAATTAGAAGAAAATTCGGTTGAAGAATAATATGGCAAAAAGAACAAAACAGAAACAAGTAGAGACTGAATGCTACTTCACAAAAACAAATACAACTCCTAACTATAAGGATGTACTAATACTTAGAAGATTCATTTCCGATAGGGGCAAGATTATACCTCAGGGTAGGTCCGGTGTAACTGCAAAGAACCAGAGAGTTCTTTCCCAGGAGATAAAAAAAGCTAGATACATGGCTTTACTTCCTTATACCGATCAACATTCGATATAGTTGCTCGATCTTTTCGCAAGATAGATGATTTATGGGGGCCCCGATCTATGATCGGGGCCCCTCAATTTTTCTTGATTTGCTTTCAACACACAGCGTCAAATGTTATTATTTTTACATGCCCGTTTTGTCATTCTACGAAGGCTACTCTGAGCTGACATTTGTATATTCTGAATCCGATAAATCCAAGGTGGGGAACGAGTTGTTGGAGCTTGACGCTAAGCCGGAGATCTTTAAGTTGCCCTTCGTTTACAGCGCAAATCTTTATTCCTGCTCGTTTTCAAAAGAGCAGTTTTATAAGGAAGTTTTTTCTTTGGTTTATAGTCAGTTGGGAATTACAAAAGACCAACTACCCGGTCTAGAATTTTACGCTTCCGGTTATATTAAGGTGCCTGATTCTCTTCCTCTTAAACCGAAAAAGTCCTTTTGCGTATCCGACTTTATACACGAGCCATATTTATTTGTAGGTTCGGATTTTCTAATCCAACAAGGCTGCTTTACTTCTCTTTTGCCCGTGTCCTATTTGACTCAGTACGCAAACTTCTATTCTAATTACAGTATCTATCCGGGCATGAAACTAACAGAGCCTAGAGACATTGTTTTAACAGACCAGCTTGTAAGAGATTCTATGTATTTCTCTTCCTTATCTTCTTCTCTAAACTTGAAACCGAAAAAACCTGTAACAAAAAAGGCTGTTTTCACAGGCGAGAGGCTTTCCAACTACGAGGAAAACAAGGCCCTTTCGTTGTTACTTATGCTTGATTTGTTGATATATCCTGGTATGTATCAACTACAGCTTGATAAATCAAACCTTTTGCCGGCACTTTTTGCGTTAGATATTACCAATTTCGGCCTACTTTCAATAGGTTCCGCAATAGTATCCCCGGGTTATAACGAGGTGTTATTTAAATCTGAAGCCGCAAGCCAGCAATTTTTTGAAATTTCGGAAGATTCAATTTTTATATTGCCTCTGGATGCCGAAGAGCAGGGGGTTGTGGCGGTTAAATCGGAGTTAGGAACTATGGAATATGAAGTTAAGGGCGGCGAGGTGGGTTTGGTGTTTGACGCTCGTAGGCGAGATATGGGGCCGGTTTATAAAGATGTGTATATTAACATGATTGAACAAAATTTATTGAGAATATAATATGGCTTATTACATACCTGTATACAGAAAAATGAACCTTCACAGAGAAAGCTTAGTAAGAAGAGAACTTCCTATTGAAGGTGATTTGATAGTGAAGGTGGGGGATTCGGTTTTGCCTTTTACGAAGATCGGCCGTGCAACCATATCGAAAGATTTTCTGGTTCTTCCTCCTAAAATAAAAATTCAGAGGTCAATGTTGCCGAAACCATTAATTTACGAAGGCGAGGTGCTCGGTAGAGCCGGCTTTAGGAGTTTTAAAGCCCCGTTCAATGGCTATTTCGAAGAAGATTCTATTAACGGCCTTGTTTACAAGAGAGAGAAGCAGGATTATTGGATGTTGGCCGGTGTTTGGGGGGTAGTTAGTGAGGTCGTTGGTGGCCGAAGTGTCACTATTAAAGCCCAAGTTATTGATATAAATTTTTCTGCCGCTTGCGGCACAGACCATATGGCCGAATTGATAGTTTTTCCAAACCCGTCAAAGCTTTTGGATTTAGAATATTTACAAAATTTTTCAAAAGGAATTAAGGGCAAGATCGTATATGTTGGTGATTTTTTACGTAAAGAGCTGGTACTCAAGGCAATTGAACTAAAGGTAGGCGCGTTGATTGGGGGCAGTATAGAGAAAGATATTTTTAACTTGGCGAAAAGCAGGGGTTTAGGAGTTGGTATAACGACCGGATTTGGCCAGCTACAAACACCAAGCAAAGTTTTTGATTTTCTTAAGACAGTCTCCAATCGACACGTTTTCATAGATGTTTCGGATGGCAAATTAACTATTCCAATTCCGTCCGAATTCAATACCTCCTCTTTTGCAGAGAATGGAGAATCTATTTGCGAGGTTAAAAAAGAGGTTCCTGTGTTAGTTTTGCAGAGCCCATACTTTGGAAGAGAGGGAAAAGTAGACGATATACAGAATGATAAAATTTATGTTAAACTCAACGAGTCAGAAGAGGTACACGAGATTAATAATTCCAACCTTCTGGCCCTCTTATAAAGCTATGCAACAGAATCGAAAATCTTCATTTCAATACATATTCACCATATTCATAGTAAGTGTATTGATGTTTTTTTTAGGGCTGTATTTTGGCCAAAGGGGTTATTCAGTTAACCTGGTAAATAATCCTCCAAAAATTGAGATTTTAAATAAACGGCCGATAAGTTCTGAAGTCGATTTTTCGTTGTTTTGGGAAGTTTGGGACGAGGTTAACGCCTCTCACCTAGAAAGACCTCTTGATCCCGAAAAACTCCTTTACGGAGCAATTTCAGGCATGGTAGATGCAATTGGCGATCCTTATACTTCTTTTTTGCCGCCGGAGTTGAATGAGAGTGTTAACGCTTCGTTGGACGGGAAGTATGAGGGAATAGGGGCCGAGTTAGGTTTTCGAGAAGATCAGCTCATCATTGTAGCTCCTTTTGAAGGCTCTCCTGCGATAAAATCCGGAGTACGAGCCGGAGATAAGATTATTAAAATTAACGGCGAAATGACTGTGGGTTTGAGTATTACCGAAGCAGTAGCAAAAATACGAGGCGCAGCCGGTACAGAGGTTGTATTGACTTTGCAGAGAGGCGATGCTACTTCGTTTGACATCAGTATTGTAAGAGGAGTTATAACAGTAGATAGCGTTACCTGGGAATACAAGGGTGACGGCATCGCCTACATTCGCGTAAGTAGATTTGGCGGATCGACAAATGCCGAGTGGAGTAAAGCAGTAGAGGAGATCACCGTGCAAGTTCCTCAGCTTGATTCTGTTGTTTTAGATTTGCGCGGAAATCCGGGCGGTTACCTCCAATCAGCCGTATATTTGGCTGAAGAATTCTTAAATAAAAAGGTTGTTGTTATTGAGCAATTCCCCGATGGCAATGAAATTACGCTCAAGGCGGATAGAGTTGGTAAATTCGAGAAGCTCCCCAAAATAATCATCTTGCTTGATGGGGGAAGTGCTTCTGCTTCAGAAATTTTAGCTTCAGCCCTAAAAGATAATTTGGATACTGTGACTATTGTTGGTACAACTTCTTTTGGAAAGGGAACAATCCAAGATGTTCGAGAATTTAAAGAAGATGGATCTGCTTTGCATGTTAGTATTGCTAAGTGGCTCACGCCCAATAAAGAATGGGTTCACAAAAAAGGCATTGAGCCGGACGTTTTAGTTGAAGTAAGTGACGAGGATCTGGCAAATGAGTTAGATCCTCAGCTCGATAGAGCTTTGGAGCTTGCAAAATAAAGGTTATGTTTTGCATATTTTATTAATAATTCTATAATTTTTATATGGAACAAGGTTTTATTTCAAGAATAATAGGTAATTCAAAGAGGTTTATAAAGGGATTTTTCTGGTTCGGTGCATTTTTATCTATTGTTTTGGCGGCATTTTTTTACAACAGGTCGGCGCAAAAAAGTGACCACGACTTAGAAGTTCCCGCTCGTCAAAAAATAATTTTACAAAATAAAGATGTTGAAGAAGAGTCCGCTCTAATACAAATGATAGATAAGGTCTCACCTTCTGTTGTTTCTATAGTAGTTAAAACTACCGGTTTTGACATTTTCAACGGAAGTTACTCTGTGGAAGATGGTATTGGTACGGGTTTTATTGTTGATGAAAAGGGATTAATTGTTACAAACGATCATGTCGTTGACTCTGTCAAGTCCAACTATGCGGTTGTGACCTCTGATGGTACTACATATGATGTAAAAAGAATCAGTAAAGACCCTTACGCTGATTTGGCGATATTGGAAATAGATGCCTCCGGACTCCCGGTTGTTGAGTTAGGGGATTCTTCAATATTAAGGCTTGGTCAGACAGCTGTAGCAATAGGTAATGCACTAGGGACTTACGATAACACAGTTACTTCCGGAGTGGTTTCAGGAATTGCCAGGCAAGTGGTTGCATCTTTAGGTTTTGGTGACAGTAAAACATACGAAGACGTTATTCAAACCGATGCGGCTTTAAACCCCGGTAATTCGGGAGGGCCACTTTTAAACTTGGAGGGGCAGGTAATTGGAATTAATGTAGCTACAATATGGGGAGCTGAAAATATCGGCTTTGCCATACCTGTAAATACTTTAAAACCTTTACTTGAAGTTTATATGAGCGAGGGCCGTCTTATTAGGCCCTATTTAGGAGTTTCATATAACATGGTAAGTAAAAATCTTGCTGAATTAAGAGATCTTCCTGAGGGCGCTTTTATCTTATCTGTGTCTCCCAATTCCCCTGCTGAGGAAGGTGGCTTACGAAGAGGAGACATAATTATTAAAATTGATGACGTTAACATTACGGAATCAAGCACTCTAAGCGCAGTTATCGCCAATAAGAGGGTAGGGGACAAATTAACCATTCGGGTAGTTCGTGAAGATGAGGAGCTTGAAATTTCAGTAGTTTTAGCTGAGTTTCCGGATACGTCAGTTTTTGAGTAAATCGAACACTAGTTTTTTCTAAATTTTTTTACTGCAATAGAGGCGCAAACTTCAGTTTTTGGATTTAGATAAAAGTGGGTAGCAATAAAGAAGAGCCTAAGAGCTTAGATCCATTGTAATTCAAGCTTTATCAAATTCAGTGGTCATTAATGTTGTTAACATGGATTTGATGTCCCCATCCATAATAGCTTCGAGGTTATGCCAGCTCTGCTTAATCCTATGATCTGTAACTCTGCTTTGTGGGAAATTATATGTCCTAATTTTTTCATGTCTTTCGCCTGTCCCAATAGACGACAGCCTTAGATCTGCCAGTTTTTGCACTCTTTGTTCTTGCATAGAAGTAAACAGCTTAGATTCAAGCATTGTCATGGCTTTAGCCCTGTTCTTGCCTTGTGTGCGTTCTTCTTGACACTCTACTACCACTCCTGTTGGAACGTGAGTTAGTCTTACTGAAGTACTGACTTTGTTTACGTTTTGACCTCCCGAGCCTCCTGAACGGAAAAAGTCCATTTTCACGTCTTCCGGCTTTATATCTATGTTTACGTTTTTAAGTTCCGGGAGTACAGCAACCGTTGCAGTCGACGTATGTATTCTGCCTGCGCTTTCTGTTTTTGGAACCCTTTGCACCCTGTGAACCCCGGCCTCGTTAGCCAAAAGCCTATAAGCGCCTAAGCCCCGAATAGAAAATATAGCAGTCTTTATCCCTCCAACCTCGTTGTCTGAGTAAAATAATTCCTCAACTCGCCAGTTCATTCTCTCTGCGAATCGTATGTACATTCTGTAAAGGTCGTGTGCAAATAGGCCTGCTTCGTCCCCTCCTGTGCCCGATCTAATTTCTATTGTTGCAACATTTTGATTAATTGTTTCTTGCGAATTCTCGCTTTCGGATTCTTCTTCTGCATACTCTCCTTTAAGCGAGCCAATAGAGTTGGAAATATCTTTTATTTGTTTGTATAACGAGGACAGCTCTTCCTGATAAAGTTTTAACATTTGTTGATCTTTTTCTTGAGATAACAGAGGATTTATTTCTGAGGCACGTTTTTGCAACACTTCTTTTTCGTGCTCAAGGTTGTTTATTATTTCATCCATATGTGAATTATAGCAGAGAAGAGGTGCCTGTTTTTTCTTTTAGCTCTTTTTTGAGGCCTCTTCCATTAGCTCTTTTAGTGTTTTTGGTTCATCTGTAACTTTCTCTTTCTCTTTTGATTTTTTATTTTTTGCGGCTGCTTTTTTCTTTTGCGATTCATCAAGCTTCTTTTGAAATTTATCTATTCTTCCTTCTGTGTCAACAAACTTCTGTTTGCCAGTATAGTATGGGTGGCAGTTACTGCAGATATCTACCTTGAAATCATCGAGCGTAGAGCTTGTTGTAAAAACAGTTCCGCAAGCACATGTAATCTTAATATTTTTATTCACCTGTGGGTGTATGTCTTTTTTCATGCAAGAAGTAGTATAGCAGATTATATTATTTGTTCAACCTAATTACTATCTTTCCAAGATTTCTGTCTTCAACTATGTAGAAAATTCCTTGCCTGGGTCTTGCGGATCTGCCCACTATATGGGTGCCGGAAAATTCTGCGGTTCTTTGGGTCTTGTCTGTTTTGTTTACTACAACCATCAACTCCCCCCGCCCCGGTCTATCAGGTTCTGGAGTATCTTTTATTTTCTTAGCTGTCTGTTGAGAAAAAACTACCACAGTACCGTCGAGATCGTAAAAGAATTTCTCTAGGGTGACTTGCGCCTCTCCAGATTCTCCTGTTCTTACAAAGCTAGCTTTCATAAATACCTCACGGTGTACCCCACAGAAGCTTGTTTCTCCTACGTGGATTCCCAATCTATTATGTGAGAAGGGGGTTTGTCTTCCTGTAATTTTAGTAGTAGCCAGATAAGTAACATCTTCGATTTCGGTTAGGAGATATTTTTTAGTTCGTCTTCCGCATAACCCCTCTATTGAAAGCCTTTGATCTACAGCCTTGTACAGCAGTAGCTCTCTAGCCTTTAACATGCCGGCGAGTAGAAATTGTTGCTCGCTATTCCCCATTTGTTGCGGGCTGTGTTTTTGTTGTAGGTCTTGTATGGTTTTATCAAGTTCTTGCAAAAAAATTTGACGAGCGGAGACGTAACTTGGTATAAGTACTCTGGCAATTGTATCGAGTGGCTCGCTCCTTCTGGGGCCTTCCGGTAACTGAAAATTTTTATGATTCTGTTGTTGTAAAATAGCTGGTTCGGTGAATAGGCTTCCAAGCCCTGCGATCACGTTCGCAAATCTCTCCAGCACCCGTGTTTGTTCATTAACTCCATCTTCGCAAAATCTCATTATTATGGGCAGTTTACTATGTACTAGTTCGTGTATAAATTCTTTGAGTTCTTGGTGAAGTTTCTCTCTCGGTTTTTTCCAGAGATCCACTATCGCCCCATGGGCCATTCCTGCAAAGAAACCCATATTTGTTTGTAAACCGGCATCGTCAATAATTTTTTTAGTCGCTATAGCATTTATTGCCATTACAAGATTTCTAAGCTCTATCCCGAATACCGTTTCTGTAAAAATAACTTCCGGTTCTAAACTTTCTTCTTTTTCTATTTTTATTTTTGCAATAGCTTCCACAGGGGCGACTCTTTTTATTGGCGTGTGTGGAAGTGCTGAAGTTCGTGCCAAACTAAAACCTAAGGCAGCAGTTGCCAACGAGAATCTGAATAAGAATTCTCTTCTACCTATTGTATTCGTAGCGCAGTAAATTGGGGTTGGTATATTTGTTGCAGATAAGTCGTCATTTTTTTTTATTTCAATTAAATCTGTTCCTGCTAAGATAGCTAGTAGCAATAATTCTGTGTTTCTCCAGGGACCCATATCGCCACCTCCTTCAGCAGCGATTCTTGCACCTTGTTTACTAAGTCCCTCGTAATAAAGCTGGGCAGCCAGGCCATCTATTCTGGCATCAAAAGCACATATTGCGCCGCCATTACGATAAAGCTCGCGAAGAAGTTCCTCGTGCTTCGTACGTTCTCTATGTGTCGATCCGTATCCGATGTTTTCTCTTCTGATTTGTGCCAGAGCACTCCAAGCTCTCACAGTGTCTCTGAGGCCCATTCTACGTATGGTTTCTAGTTGGTTGGTTCTAAGAATAGATCCAAGAGAATATAATTCCAATTCTCCGCAAAGAAGAGAATTTATGGGATTTTCTGGATCTATGTCTAATTCCCTTAGCAATGCTGCGGTTACAGCATGATTCCAGAATTTATAATTGCAGGGTGGTTCATTTCCTGATCTTTTTTCATTAGACATGTTTTTGTTGTTAATGAAGCCAAAATGGCTCTAGTTTACTTTCTGTTGGTCTCTGCTCCTACAACACCTATTACAATTATTATTATGCCTAAAAATGCAGCCGGAGTAGGGGATTCTTGCAAAAGTACAAACGAGATAGGTATAGTAAAAAGAGGCCCTAAATAGCTGAAAATAGCAGTATCTGCGGCTTTGGCTCTTTTTAGCCCCCATTCAAACGCTACATACGCAACAATAGAAGACAAGATAGCCATATACAAAATACCGGCTATAGGTATTATTGTTAGATTTGTAAGATCAAAGGCTTTCATATACCTATTCTCGATAAGCATTAATGGAAATATTGATACAAGGCTCACATAAAAGGTAAAACCGGTATGAAGGGTAGGGGAGTAACTTCGTGTCATTCGATTAAGCCGGAGTCTCTTTAAGATTGTTGTCAGGGTTGATGAATTTTCGCCCATGACGTGCTTGGATACAATTATATAGGCTGTGAAAGCAACATTATAAATAAGCACTGCCAGGTTGCCTAAAACTCGAAGCCCCTGCTCTAGCTCCGTATGTTGACCTTTAAACAGCATCGGCTCGAGCATTATTAGCAAAGTACCCAGAGTTGCAATAAAAACTCCCAGCTTTGCTTTATAGTTCAGTTTTTCGTTGTAGAAAAAATGACCCGCAGCAATAACCATAATAGGTGCAGATGTTCCTAGAATTGCAGCATCCAGAGATGTTGTGTATTTTACACCCACAAATACAAATGCCAGCGCTGTCTGTCCAAGTAAACCCAGTATTACAAGATTTTTTATATCTTTTGTTGCTATCGGAGTTTTTTTAAGTTCAACAATCATCACAGGCAACATAAGGATGCATACAAGCAGAAAGCGTAAAAATAAAAATGTAAAAACAGGTATATACTGCTCTGTTATTTTTATAATCGGAAGGGCTCCGCCCCATATTGCGGTAGCAAGTATTAATGCTCCGTAGGCACGAAGTTTAAGGTTGTTGTGTGTTCTATTAGGCATTGTTTTAATTATACATAAATCGAAAAAGTTATGTGATAATATATCAATATGGAAATTACATACATAGGGCATTCGTGCTTTAAAATCAAAGGAAAAAATATTTCATTAGTTATTGACCCTTACGACCCTACTATGCTTGGTTACAAATTACCGACTCTTAGTGCTGACGCTGTTTTATTGACACACGATCATCCGGACCACGCAAATGTTCAAGGCGTGAAGGATTACAGGTTAGTTATTTCGGCTCCGGGAGAGTATGAAATTTCTGATGTTTTTGTTTATGGACTTCAAACATTTCATGATGAATCGGAAGGCTCCAAGCGAGGCAATAATACTATTTATTCAATAGAAATAGATGATTTTAGTTTAATGCATCTTGGAGACTTGGGGCATATATTATCTGCCGAAACCTTAGAAAAGATAGGTACTGTAGATGTTTTGATGATCCCGGTGGGCGGAGTTTACACTATTGATTCTGCAGCTGCGGTAAAGGTAATTTCTTCAATAGAACCGGGGATCATTATTCCCATGCATTATCAAACAGCGGATCTAAAAATGGCCGGAGACAAATTAGACTCCTTGGATAAGTTCTTAGACGAGATGGGTATTGAAAAGCCAAGAACTGAAGGGAAGTTAAAGTTGTCATCGCGTAGCGATGTGCCGGCTGAGTCTACTGTGACTGTTCTAACCCCGGAACACTAAAAGTATTCGTAGTTTTCGTGAGAGGTTAATTTATGGCAAGCTCTAATAAACACAAAGCAAGTGACCCAGTAAATATGGGAGTTCCTCCTCATGATCTTGATACAGAAAAATCTGTTTTAGGGGCGTTATTGCTGGATCAAGATGCAATTGTTAAAGTTGTTGAATTTTTAAGACCCTCTAATTTTTATAAAGAAGCCCACGCTAATATTTATCAGGCTATACTAAACTTATACGAAAAAAGAGATCCGGCCGATCTTATAACTGTTCCGAACGAGCTTAAAAAAATGAAACTGCTAGAAGCTTCAGGAGGCGTGTCTTACTTAACAGATCTTGTAAACTCTGTTCCTACTGCGGCGAACATAGAGCACTATGCTCAGTTAATTTCAGAGTATTCTATAAAGAGATCTTTGCTTTCTGTGTCTGGAGAGATAGGAACACTTGTGTTTTCCGAACCCGATGTTGAAGAGCTTTTAGACAAATCCGAACAACTTTTGTTTTCAGTTTCACAAGACCGCCTTCATCAAGATTTTTTTTCAGTCAAAGATATTTTGGAAATTACTTTCGAAAGATTAGATGAGTTGAGTAAAACCAGAGGTGCTTTGCGTGGTGTTTCAACCGGGCTGCCAAACCTTGACAAGATGCTATCAGGTTTAAGAGAAGGAGAGTTAATTATTTTAGCTGCACGTCCGTCTGTAGGAAAATCAAGTTTGGCTATTAATATTGCCCAGCACGCGGCGACAAAAAATAAAACGGGAGTTGTAATTTTTTCTTTAGAAATGGGTAAAGAGGCAATTGTTGACCGCATGGTTTCTACACAAGGAGATATTGATAACTGGCGAATTGCCACCGGTAATCTTGAAGAAGAGGATTTTGAAAAATATTCTATAGCTTCGGGGGAGCTTGCTGAGGCGCCTTTGCTGATAGACGACACTCCTGGGATGAGCGTGTTGGAAATGAGAACCAAAGCCCGCAGGCTAAGTTTGGAGAGAGACATTGGTCTTATAATAATTGACTACCTACAGCTTATTAAAGCACCTTCAGCCGAGAGCCGAGTTCAAGAGGTATCTAAGATTTCTCAGGCTTTAAAAAATCTCGCCAGAGAGCTAAATGTTCCTGTTCTTGCTTTATCTCAGCTTTCAAGGGCTGTCGAACAGCGTGGAGGCGACAAGCGGCCCCAACTAAGTGACCTTAGAGACTCAGGTTCTATTGAACAAGATGCAGATGTCGTTATGTTTTTGTATCGACCTGACGAAGAGGATCGTTCGTCGCTTAATCTAATAGTTGCAAAGCACCGTAATGGACCTACCGGAGAGCTTGATCTGTTCTTCAGAGGTGATAGAACGAAGTTTTTTGAAGTAACAAGGCAGAAAGACGAAGCTCAAAGCTAACCGCTGTATTTTTGTGATGCCGGTAACGCACGGTGTCGACATTCTCCAAATAACTTGATATAACATATACGCAAATGTTCGTGCCGTGGTGGCGGAATGGTATACGCGTTGGTCTCAAAAACCAATGGGATTTTTTCCCGTGTGGGTTCGACTCCCACCCACGGCACCAGTCACAGAAAGGGGACAATATGATAGCAACAGAACTAAAAACAGGCACAATATTCAAGGAAAACGAAGTTCCTTATTTAGTCTTGAAGTACACGCATACTAAAGTTGCCAGATCAGGGGCAAATGTAAAGGTTAAAGCAAAGAGCCTTTTAAACGGCTCCGTTATAGAGAAAAGTTATAACGGCACAACAAAGCTGGAAGAAGCGGATATATTTAGAAAAAGCGCCCAGTATCTTTATAAAGAAGGCGGTTATATTTTTATGGATCCTGATACTTTTGAGCAATTTACAATTCCTGAAGATATATTAGGAGAGTCGGCGCAGTTTTTGCGAGAAGGGGAGAGTGTGCAAGTACTTTATTTTGAGGACGCCCCTATTTCTGTTGAGCTTCCGATAAGTATGCTTTTTGAAGTAACTTACACCGAGCCTGGTTTTAAGGGTAACACTGTTTCAAATGTCTATAAAGACGCTACAGTTGATAACGGGGCTGTTGTGAAAGTTCCTTCCTTTATTAATATTGGCGAAAAGGTTAAAATAGATACAAGAACAGGCGAGTACATTTCCAGAGCTTAGGAATGGTATTTATTTGGAGATGTTTCTGAGCAATATTTGCTCATGTTCGATTTGCCGCACCTCGAACTATTCTAATAACTTATGTTACCCGCTATTTTAACTATCAACACTTTTACTCTTTCTACGTACTATATTTTTGGGTTTATAGGATTCTTGTTCTCACTTTTTATTGTTTGGTATGAGGCGAAGCGAGATGGTTTCGAGCTTGAAAAAGCTTTAGATATTTTTTTTGTGTCTTTTGGGGCTGCAGCACTTTCCGGGTACTTTTTTAAGCTTGAGATCGCATACTTTGTTTTTTGGCTTATTGTTTATATTTGGGCTAAGCATATTAATTGGTCACACTTTAGGTTGTATGATATTTTTTCTACTGCTCTGTACATCGAATTTATTTGGGTATTTGCAGGGTTAATATTAACTAACAGTTTCCCGGACTATTCAGTGCAGATTTACCTGTTTTCCTTGGTTTTACTGGTTTTATTTATTTTCGGTTTTTTATTTAGGGTAAAACTTACTTCCGGTTTTACTTTCTCGCTTTCAACCATTGTGGCCGGCTCAGGGCTGTTTCTTTTATTTCGCAGTGTGCTGGTATTGCCTTTTTACATATCCTTATTTACAATAAGCATAGTAACTCTTTATTTAAGGCAAAAAAGCATGAGTAGTCTACCACAAACTTTTATAGACAGAATGAAATCTCTTTTAAAAAGGAAAAACGCCCAGCTTGAAGCTGAGCAAAAATCTCTATTGGATAAAGATCCGTATTTAGCTCCAGGAAGAACCGAGGAGAATGAAATATTGGATGATGTCAACGAAGATCTTGAAAAAGAGCTTTACGATAAAAAAGTGAATTTTATTCGTTCTCTTCAGTCCCAAGTTCAAAGAGCCTTGGCTCGAATGCGCGCAGGGAAGTACGGTGTGTGCGAGGTCTGTGGTAAGGAAATAGGCAAAGAGCGGTTGGAAGCTCTTCCAGAGGCTACAAGATGCGTTCAGCATGCTGAGTAACTTAGCTCAATCTGTGTTTTTTCTCAACCCTAATTGCAAGGGCGTTGCGTTTCTTCTCATTAATCCATATGTCGGTTTTGTGTTAAACGCGTTGTCGTTGTTGGTTATAATTATTCTTCTTAGCACCCGGTTTAGAAATCGTGGTGAAAGGTTTTTTGCGCTGCTTATTTTTTCCGGAGGATTGTTCCATCTCTTATCGCGTTTAGTGTCGGGGTGTGTTTATGATTACTTTAATGTTTTTGGAATAAGCTTTGACTTGGCCGATGTATTTATAAATTTAGGGCTTTTTGGTTTAACACTGTGTATTTTAAAACAGAAATAATTAGGTTAATATATTAACATGGGTGATACATTTATAAACAAAACAATTCTCCTTGTAGAAGATGAAGATGATATAAGATCAGTATATGCTGAAGTGCTTAAAGACGACGGCTTTACTGTTATAGAAGCTTCAGACGGCTTGTCGGCATATGATTTGGCCGTGAATAAATTTTGGGATTTAATGCTTTTGGACATCATGATCCCAAAACTTGACGGTATAGGTTTAATGAAAAGATTGGCTAGGGAAGATAAGCTGGATTCACGCCCGGTAATTTTGCTTACAAATCTAGGTAATGACAGTGTTATAGCTGAAGCTTTTGACTTAGGTGCCTCCGGTTACTTAATGAAGGCGGAAATTACGCCGGACAAGATTCTGCAGGAGATAAAGGCTTATCTAAAAATAAGCTAATTTGATTCAGATTTTTGTTATAATAACCTTTGGTATTAATATATGAGGAAAGGAAGTAAGATGGCGAAAATAATTCTCATAGAGGATGAACAGGCTCTTTCAGAGGTATATTCCGAAGTATTAAGAGATGCGGGGTATGAGGTGTCGCAATGCTTTGACGGCGAGGAAGGCCTAAAGACTTTAAGAGCAGGTTCTTGGGATTTACTTTTGCTGGACTTAATGTTGCCTAAAATTGATGGAATAGAGATTTTGCAGCAGCTTGTGAATGAAGGCTTGCTTGAGGGTAGAAGTGTTATAATGCTGACAAATTTAGGCAGCGATGAACTTGTAAATAAATGTTCGGTACTTGGCGCAAAAGAGTTTTTGATCAAATCTGATATTGACCCTAAGGTGTTGGTTGAGGCTGTAGGAAAGGCGCTCTCAAAATAAACTCGGATTTACTAGAGAATTTTATCCAATTCAATAAGAACGTTTTTACATCTTTAAGATTGCCTTTGCTTCTTTCGCTAAAATAATTTATGAACTTAAAAGACAGAATAATTTTTGAAGATGATTTGATTTTAGTTTTAGACAAACCGG
Organism: Candidatus Nomurabacteria bacterium; assembly: GCA_020631855.1. Classification (GTDB taxonomy): domain Bacteria; phylum Patescibacteriota; class WWE3; order UBA101185; family UBA10185; genus JACKGU01. The sequence continues at coordinate 218,686 of JACKGU010000001.1, forward strand.
CAGGTGTTGTGGTGAATATATCTCAAACCTCTCCCGAGTCAACTGTTCAGAACTTTGTGGCGGAATATCTAAATCTACATCCATATAAAGATAGAGAAGATGATTTTTATCAAAGATGTGGCATTGTGCATAGGCTAGATAAAGCAACTTCCGGAGTTCTGGTTGTGGCAAAGACACCGGATTCTTTTGTTGACATTCAAAGTTTATTTAAAGATAGAAAAATTCAAAAAGTTTATGTAGCCATTGTTCACGGGAAGATAGAAGACGCAAAAATTATTATTGACGCGCCCCTTTCCAGAGATCCAAAAAGACGAACAAAGTTTGCAGTAGTTAAGGGAGGCAAAGAAAGTTCCACTGATATATCGGTTATTAAAAACTTTGCTTTAAGGGGCGAAGAGTTAACTGAAGTCGAAGTTAAACCTCTAACAGGCAGAACACACCAAATACGTGTGCATTTGGCCGCAATTAATAGCCCGATAGTGGGAGATGTTCTATATTCCACACGTAAAAAACTGATTTGGTCCCAGGAGTGCGGCATTAATAGAATGTTATTACATGCAAAAGCACTAACTATTCCCGGATACGGGGAGTTCCAAGCTTCGGTGCCTTCTGATTTTAACCTAATTTAAAGAGATCTGATTTACATGATAATGTGTGAGATGGCCAAAACATACTTAAATGGTCTGTTCTAGGTTGGATAACTTTACACAACATGGGTTATTGCAGTAGAATCAAAACAGTATGCCCACTACTGCCAAATCGCTAAGCAAAAACAAATCTTTTAAAGCAAAAACCTTAAGAGGTTCTAAAGGTAAAACAAAGGCATCTGCGTTAAAAAGAAACTCACGATCCTTAAAGATTAAATCTAAATCCACTTATAAAAATAAAAAAATTGCTAAAAAAAGAAGTTTTGCATCGTATTTTCCTTTATTTGTGTTGTTTGTTGCGTCATTAGTAATTTTATCTGCAACTGTCATGTATAAAAATTATTTACAAGGATTTGCTTCAGCATCTTCTATTTCTGCATTTTCTCTGCAAGACACCGACATTTTTTCAGCGGCGGTTGTTTATGTAGACTCCATGCCACAGCTAGGTAAAGACTATACTCCAGATGTAATTTCGGCAGTAATATACATTTATGACACGAACAATATGTCAATAAATGTTTTTAACATCGATAATGATTTAGAGATCGACATGCCGGGCAGGCTTGGGGACGACACATTAGAAAAAATTTATGCGCTTTCTCTAATGATAACAAACGGCGACACGGCGGAATCGGATCATTATATTAAGCATTCTCTATCCAGATTAATAGGTTTTCCTATAGACAGGCTAGTTGTTGCTTCGGATGAAGATCGTTCTGACGTAGAGAGCCTTCTATTAAGAGGGGCAGAAATTTCACCCTTGCTCATAAAAGACATAAATTTGTATGTAAATGAGGTTAGCACCGATCTAACCAAACAGGAAATACTTTACATTGCAAGAGAAGCAAATAAGTCCCAAGGAAACATTTCGGAAATTGATTTAACATCTGATTTGTCTCAAAGTTCTGATAGTTTGATTCAGGAAATTACATTTGGATCGGAGATCTCGGTTGAGGGAAAGACCGTAGCAGTTTTAAACGGTACAACAACAGTAGGTGCGGCAAATGATGTTGCACGGGCAATAGAGAACATGGGAGGCAGAGTTATTACCGTTGGAAATGCAGATAGGCAGCACGACACAACCACTCTTTTGATTGATGACCCGGATAGTGCTGCAGCAAGAGGCATATACCGTTTCTTTGACATTTCTGATATAAGGCTTAAAGATAATCCTGGAGATATTATAGACGCTGAAGTTAATAGAGCCGACATAGTTTTTATTGTCGGAGTTGACATGCTAGATCAGCTTTGAGAGACTTAGACAAGAGTCTTTCGAGCCTCTTTGTTTTGTCGAAAAGTCCGATCCACATCACCTAAAAACATGTTTGAATTGTTATACGTATTAGTGCCCATACTTACTGTTGTAGGTATTGTATATGTCCTTTTTTTTAATCGTAGAGTCTCGAAAGGCTATATAGTTGCCGATTCGGTTTTTCCCGATTTTAAGCTACTTGAGATTCAGGTTCCCAAGAACGAAGATGCGTCGAAGGATTCCGCAATCTCTTCTTTATCGGCCGAACATTTATTTGCAGCTCTGCACGGAATACTAAAAGAAGAATCAAATATTCAAGAGCACGTATCTTTGGAGATAAAAGGTGATAAAGAAGGTATTAAGTTCTACGTTGGTGCCCCTGCAAGTATTTTAAAATACATCGAGAGCCAAATTTATGCCCAATACCCCCAGGCTCATATTAGTGTTTACAACGGCCATAACTATTTAGGCGATCGCACAGGTATTTTTGAGGTCGGATCTATGAGCTTGGAAAAAGATTTCATTTTTCCAATAAGGGTTTTTAGGGATTTTGAGATAGATCCTCTTGCTAACATTGCTTCAACACTCTCTGAAATTAAAGAAGATGATCAAATAATTATTCAAACGCTTTTTAAACCTGTGCCCGATGGTTGGCAAGAGAAGGGCTATAAATATTTGGCGGCTGTTACAGGAGGAAATTCTGTAGAATCTGACCCTTTTTTAAAAGACATTTCTCGCAGTTTATTTACGGAAATATTAAGTATATTAAAAAATATTCCTGTTATTATGATTCGTGGCTATGCAGATGAACCACAGGGCCAATTTAAGGTAAGAGAAGGAGGCGGGGTAAGGCTCTCGGCTTTTCAAGAGTTAGAGATTAAGGCTGTTGAGCACAAACTCACGCACATGGGCTTTGCGGTTCAAATGCGCGTGTACATAGCCTCGGCGACTTCCGGAAGAATAGATGACCTGAAACGTTCGGTTGGCTCTGCGTATAAACAGTTCAGCATGACAGGTCTTAACAGCATGAACCTGACATTGGAGTCGAACAGGCGCTCGGCATTAGACGACTTTAGAGTAAGGCAATTCGATGCTTATAAGTCTTTTATTCTAAATTCCGAAGAGTTGGCGACTATTTTTCATCTCCCGTCAGCCTCTTCGGATCTTCCAAGTATTTCGTGGGTATATTCCAGAAAATCAGAACCGCCTTCAGTTTTGCCCACCGAAGATTGTACTTACATTGGCGATACTGTGTACCGCGGAAAAAAAGTTCGTTTTGGCCTTTCTAATGGAGACGACAGGCTTCGCCATATGTATCTTATTGGTAAATCAGGTACCGGAAAATCTACTTTGATGGAGGCGATGGTTTTGCAGGATATTATAAGAGGGGAGGGGGTCTGTTTACTTGATCCTCACGGCGAGACTATTGATAAGGTTTTGGATCGTATTCCCGATCATAGAATTGAAGATGTAGTCGTTGTTGACCCTTCTGATACGGAAATGCCCGTCGGGATAAATTTATTAGAGTTGTCGCATCCCGATCAAAAAAATTTGATGGCTTCAGGGTTGGTTTCTGCAATTAGGCATCACTTTGATTATTCTTGGGGGCCCAGGCTGGAGTATTTATTAAATTACTCACTTTTAACATTGTTGGAGGTTCCCGGAACATCTATGCTTGGCGTGACAAGGTTATTGGAGGATGTAAACTATCAAAAATATATTTTACACAATGTAAAAGATCCCGTTATTCAAGCATTTTGGGACAAGGAATACAAGGAAATGAGGGGCAATGCTAAGTTAGTTACTGAGGCTATAGCGCCAATTCAGAACAAAGTAAACCGCTTTCTATCTTCAAGCACAATTAGAAATATTCTTGTTCAGAGAAGATCCACTATTGATATTTGGGACATAATGAATTCGGGCAAAATTTTGTTGATAAACTTATCAAAAGGAAAGATAGGAGAAGACAATGCCAATCTCTTAGGGGCTTTGTTGGTTTCTCGAATTCAGTTTTACGCTTTACAAAGAGCAAATATAACTTACGACAAGCGGAAGCCCTTTTATCTTTATGTAGACGAGTTTCAAAATTTTGCCACCGGCAGCTTTGAGTCAATTCTATCTGAATCGAGAAAATATAAGTTAGGTTTATACCTGACTCATCAGTACACCGCACAGCTTCCCGAGGATCTCCAGAAGGCGGTTTTCGGTAATGTTGGTACAATTGCGGCTTTTTCACTTGGAGCCCCGGATGCTCGCATATTACAAAGTGAGTTCGCCCCGTATTTTGACTCCGAGGACATCATTTCTCTAGAGAGATTTAATATATACATTAAACTTATGATTGATGGCATGACTTCTTTGCCGTTTTCAGCTAAAATATTATTGCCATGGGAAGAAGAAGGTCTCATACCAAAGACAGGCAATAGAGAGAAAATTCTTGAGCTCAGTCGACGTAAGTACGGGGTGCCGAGAGATCGCGTAGAGTCAGCTGTCAATAAATGGATTGAAAGGCCTTTTGACAAAGGCATGGCAATAGCTGAACAAATTAAGAGAGGTGGTACAAATGGACAATAGAGATTTAAAAGAGAGGCTTTTAAATTTAAAATCAAACCTAGCAAAAGTTATTTCGGAGATAGATAAAATTTATGCGGCTTTGGATAGGGTTGAAGATTCACCTCCAGCAAAAAAGGACCCAAGTCTCTTAGTGGCCGCGCAGCTTCCGAGAGAGGTTGACCTCCCGGTGGCACCGGTTGCCGTTGAAGAAGCCGCGAACGCGATTGAAACATCTTATTTAAACCAAGTTGCAGAGACGGATGCCGGCATTCGAGGTAGTTTTGACGGCTTAAACTTGGTTACTCTAGAAGGGGAAACTTACGAGGTTCCTGCAAATTATGCAGCAAAAACAAAATTAGTTTGTGGAGACACTCTAATTATGCAGTCGCATGAAGGTCGTAACTTATTTAAGGTGATAGACAGGGTTCCGACCATAGAGATTTCAGGAATAGCAATGAAAAAAGATGATGGGTGGTTTATTTTAAACGCCGACAAGTCCTATAAAATCTCGGATGCTGCTGCTGACTTTAACAAGCTCAGTGAGCACTGTGAGGTTAAAGTTCTAATACCGGAAAATTCAAGTAATTGTAATTTTGCAACTTTTGTCGAGGCAGTGTGTGAGGACGAAAATAAAGGTTCTACATCCTCCGCTGATACTTCGGAAGGTAGTTCGGCCCCCAAAGACCTTTCTTTAGGAAATCTTCGCGTCATAGAAGATGATGATCTTCGTTAAGTAAGATATATTTACATGCCTGAGAGTCTCTAAGAGTTTTTCTATAATGTTAGTCTAAAGATTGTAGCTTTTTTCTTCTGAGTATTATTCGTCGTCAAAACTATCAACTTCAATTTCGTGCTCTTCGATAGAGCCTTTTTTCATGTATGGCCTAACATCCTGTTTTTCTTGTTTGAAAATAGGCCTATCGGCTTTAAGCAGTATATCAACACAGTTTTTTGTCTCATTTGATTGACCGATGTACTGTGCGCTCACCTTCGCGCCTTCCTTTGTGTGAAGATATATTTTTAGGGCCATGGGACCTCCGATTTGAGCTATTTCTTTTGAACTGTGTATTAGAAGTGTTTTAGTTTTTAAAATTCTCATACTAAACGTTTGTCCTTTTGCCAGCCTTTCCCATATCTTTGATTTACTTATAACTTCAGCTTTAACTTCCTCAGATGTCCCGGGCTCTTTTATTACTGCGCCGGAGTTAATTGCAACTTTAGCTGATTTTGATTTTGCGAGTTCGTAGTTCTTTTTAGCTATTTGATTTATGGGGTCTTGTTCAAGAACCGCCTTAAACATCTTGCTGGCATTTCTGAAATCTTTAGATAGTAAATATGCCCTTCCAAGTCTAATTTTAGCTTGAAGGTTCGTGGGATCAAGGTCTAACAGCTCTTTGTTTGTGGCTATTGCTTCTGCCCAGTTTTCACATAGCGCTAACTTAATGGCCTTTTTTTCAAGTGCTGATAAGCTTTGTTGCATGTGTATGAAGTTATCAAAAATACACCAAAAGTCAATAAACAGTTTTAAGTGTTTGGCCAAAAAAGCTTTTATAAAAGCTGAAATTTAAAAATAGATTTTGCTGTCAGACTTTTCCTAGTAGCGCCTTAAATAAATTTTTCGGACTGCTTTAGAGAATAAAGCGTGGTAGAATATTATGTATGTCGGGGCATTCAAAATGGTCAAATATTAAAAGAAAAAAGGAAATTACCGACGCAAAGAAGAGCAAAGTTTTTTCCAAAATGAGTCGATTAATAACTGTTGCTGCAAGAGACGGGGGCGCAGACCCTGATATGAACCCTACTTTGCGATTAGCAGTAGATAGGGCCAAGCAAGCGAATATGCCGAGTGAAAATATAGATAAAGCTATTAAGAAAGGCTCAGGGGCTTTAGAAGGTGCTAAATTTGAACGAGTAGTGTATGAGGGTTACGGACCCTATGGTGTGGCTTTCATGATAACGACCTTGACCGATAATAGAAACAGAACAGTGTCGGAAATTAAAAACATTTTCAGTAAAGCTGGAGGTTCTCTTGGGACCCCGGGTAGTACATCGTATATTTTTGATTCTTTAACCTTCGAACCCTCATTCAGAATTGCACTAGAGTCTGAAGAGCAGTTAAAAAAAATAGAAAATTTGGAAGAAGCACTTGAAGATCAAGATGATGTGCAAGAAATTTACTCGAACTACGAATTATGATAATTATAGGAATAGATCCAGGAACGGCTAAAACCGGGTATGCAGTAATGGAATACCCTAAAAACTACAATAAGAGCTCGAAAAGATCGGGCAATTTAATTGAATGCGCGTGTATTGATACTCCTTCGGAGGCAACGATGCACGATAGATTAAGTCAGTTATACGATGAGTTGAAAAATATATCTTCTAGGACAAAACCAAAAATGATGGTTATTGAAAAGCTCTTTTTTAACACAAATATTAAAACAGCAATGACGGTAGGGCAGGCAAGAGGGGTATCTCTTTTGGTAGCTTCACAGCATGCCATGGAGGTTGTTGAGTATACAGCCCTGCAAGCCAAGCAGACCCTTACGGGATATGGACGTGCCTCAAAGAAGGAGATGCAAGAAGCGGTTCGAGAGTACATGCGGCTTGAAAAAGTCATTAAACCCGACGATGCCAATGACGCCTTAGCAATGATTTTGTGTCACGTAGAGAAAACACGCATTCCCGAACAAAATTAAGTATAATAATAGTTATGGATCCCTTAACTCATTTAAAGAACGAAGTATCAAGACTCTTTATTGAAAGAAGGAAGAGTTTAGGCTATAAGGGAGCCCTTCTACAGTTTTTTAATGATCTTATAAACAAGAGGTCCATTTATATCGTGGCCTCTATATTAACTCCCGTAACATTATTTTTTGCTTCGCGGTACGCAACAACTGTAAGTTCGCTGATAATTATCTCCTTCGCACTTACGGCAACGATACTGGTAGCGATTGTGGCACTCGCCTTGCTCAGCAGGGTGAGGGGATTCGCTTTCATATACTTTTTGATACCGGTTTCCTATTTGGTATTAGGGGTTCTATTCTCTTTATATTTTTTCCCTAATTTAGGATATTTAATAAAAATGGCATCTTTTATTGGTCTTGGTTTTGTTGTCTATGCTCTTTCTCTTGTCAATAATATTTTTGTTGTGGTCGAAGAAAAGCAGTCTGTTATTCCGCTATACAGCGCCGGACTGGCTTGGGTTCAAATTATTCTCATTTTAATCGCTATACCTTTTTATTCGGGAATATATAAAGTACCCGCAAATTTTGTTGTACAGAACATTTTGTTATTTTTTTCAACCTTTTCTTTTTATATATACATGCATTGGGCGGTTAATTTAGATAAGGACCTAATTAAAACCCCACTTAAAGAGAAGGGAAGTTTAGCTTTTGTATTATCGTTGCTTCCGGTCGTTTTAAATACCGGCCTGCTATTTTACCCGGTAGAAGCTTTTCTAAAGGGTATTTTTAGCTCCACAGTGTTGTTGTCCGGCTTAATTTATATTCAAGCACACTATAAAAATAGAATAAATTCTAAACTTTTGTATAATTATTTTGTCTTAGGTAGCATTTTTTATATAATTCTTTTTATATTTAAACCTTGATTATCCTTTTAATACGGCCTTTAGATCAGGGAACAGGGAACTATATTCTAATGTAGATTGCACATTTGTCATAAACCCGATCACTATAGGGTAGCATCTGCTAACATTTTTCAAAAACCCCAAATAACTATAGGGTTATATATTTTAATAAAAAACACAAAATAATGAAGAAAGTTTTATATAAAAGTTGTTTTTAGCTTGTTGTTGAGCTTTAAAATGTATTTTACAGTTGAAAATAGTAAAAGATCTTTACCCCAAAGAGAAGAGGGAGGGGGACGATTGTCATACTTACCCTATAGTATGTTTGTCATACTTTTCTTTTTGTACGTTTGTCATACTTTTTTAAAGCGGTGCAATTATTGTATTGTGGATAATTCGGGTGGTCGTTTGTAGTTTTTGTTTGAGGGCCTGTTTTAAAAAATATAAATGAATAATAAATAGATCTATTTATATATAAAATGGTCAATTATTGTTTTCAATATTACTTTTAGATCTTTACACTCCCCATTTATCGTTTGTCTGGGTGCGTTAATAGTGCTTTTTACTTAAACAAGGTTTAACTAGATACCCTACGTCGTTAAACATACATTATACGACGTTACTCAAAGGTCTCAACTTGTGCCCTTTCTTAGCTTTTTAACGGTGTTATTTCTACTAAATTCATTTTTAAATTTTTGCATTAATAAATACCATCGTAACTTTCCTATTACAATTTCCTTTTTAATTTTTATATTTTATTTTAAATTACGTTATACTTATTTATATTATTTTCCCCGCTTTTTTGCCGCCTTTGTTTTATCTACCCCCTCTTCCTAGTTTGCTTGCTGTTTTCTTACTTTTCGCGTAAAAGTATATCTTTATTTCTGCAACGGGAAGACCCCGTGCTTATCTCGTGGATGAAAGCGCGAGCTTTCAACCGCAAAAAAGAAGAGTCCGGAGACTTTAGTTCGCGGAGTCTTTATTCTTGGCTTTGTTAAGGCCTAAAATGGCTGTTTGGGCCTATTTTGACTTCTAAGGCATTTTTCCAAAAAAGTTGAGTTGCATATCTTTGAATCTGGCTTCCTTGAGGATTCGGGCCAGGGAGATGGTGCTCATTGCAATATTGTTCGCTCTTAGTTAAGTATATTTCTGCTAATGTCGTTAAAGTGTTAAAATTAGATAATGAATAATTTCAAACATTATGTGTCGAACTATTTAGAGTACTGTGAAATAGAAAAAAATCTTTCTCAGAACACTATTAAAATGTACGACTTTTATTTAAATGATTATTTAACATGGGCCCAAGGATATTTAGGTAAGGATGAAATTCATATAGAAGACATTACATACGAAGTTGTAAAGAAATACAGGCTTTTTTTAAATAGAAGAAAAAGCACGAAATCGCATGAAGAATTCAAGAAATCGACCCAAAAGACTTTTTTGGTTGCTCTAAGGTCCTTCCTTAAGTATTTAATAGTTGAGGAAAATTTGGCTGTTTTGTCGCCGGATCAAATAATTTTAGGTAAGCCGGAACCCTCGATTCCTAAAGTTTTGGATGAGACTCAGTTAGTGAGGTTGCTGGACGTGCAAAATCTAAGTAAGAAGTCGGGAATTAGAGACAGGGCTATACTTGAGACTCTTTTTAGCACAGGTTTGCGGGTGGGTGAGCTTGTGGCGTTGAACAGAGACGAAGTTAACACGGATTCAGGAGAATTTACGGTCATTGGTAAAGGCAAGAAGGTTCGAACAGTTTATCTAAGCGAGAATGCTAAAGTTTGGATACGTCGTTATTTAGATACGCGACGCGATGACTACGCTCCCCTTTTTTTGCGTTATTCCGGAAAAAAAATGGAACCGTCCGATATTGAAGGCGAATCTTTAAGATTAACTGCCAGAAGTGTACAGCGTTTAGTTAAAAAATATGTTTTACGTTCGGGCTTAGCAGTTGATGCAACCCCTCATACTTTGAGGCACACTTTTGCCACCGGCCTATTGCAGGAAGGCGCCGACCTTAGAAGTGTTCAGGAGTTACTTGGTCATAGTAATGTTTCTACAACTCAAATCTATACCCATGTAACAAATCGCCAGCTTAAAGAAGCGCATAAAAAGTACCATAAAGATATTACAACAACTGCAGATTCTAAAAATGATTATGTTGAAAATGATCCTCGTCGAATAAAATCGGAAGAAGAGATAGAGTAAATATTGTACCCACGATATTTAGTCTTTTGGCACATTTCTATGCTTGAGTAGAGTGTTCGACAAGCAAATCATCCAAGGCTGCTTTTTCTTGATTTTCGAGTTTGTCGGCATTTATCAAGATGCTGCGCTCGCGTCGGCTAGATTTTTCATTGGCGTTCATATAGTCAAATTTGCTTTCAGTCGTATCTACAAGTATAAATTTAGCTGAGTCTATTAAGAAGTTTGAGAAAGAATACTCAGCATTTATTTGGGTGCTTATTCCTAGTCCTGATCTTGTTTCTTTAACGCTTTTATCTTCAAGTCTTTTGCGAGTAAGTATTTTTAAGCCATCGGTGTCGGAGATTTCTACCACCCTAGACTCTTTTTTTAATGTTGAATCATCTCTAGTCATGTCATGATCTTTTAGCGAATCTGTATTTTGATTTTGGTCTTGGGGTGCAGCTCCATAATTGCTGTTTCCATTAGGATAGGCCCCGTAGCCGTAGTTGTTATAGGGATCGTTGGCATTTAGTCCATAATTTCCTTGCGAATTTAAGCCATTATTAGTTCCATACGAAGGGTAGTTATTGTTGAAGTCGTCGTAGAGGTAAGGGTCGTCAAAACCATTATTAAAGCCCTGGTTTGAAGTTGCAAAAGGATCTCCGTTGTTTGCCGGTTGTTGTAACGGTTGTATGCCCTGTTTCTGAGATACGTTTGTTGTTGTTTTTGTTCCAAAGGTTACTACTTGGTTAAGTTTGCAAGTTTCAACGGATACCATTTTTTTATTTTTGATGATGTGTATATTTACTATGTCAAATACATTTTGCAGGTTTCCCATTGAAGATAGAAGTTCTTCCTTGTCGTAGTAATTATTTGGCGAGGCCACAACTTTTGCAACAAAAACGTTAAAGGCTTGTATAGCTACAGGGTGCATTGAGCTGAATATTAAGTTGGTGTCGGTCGGAAAGCTTACGATGTTTGCAGCCTGTTTGGCATGTAAATCTGGTTCGTAAAGCTCTTCTCTTACGAGAATGTCCCAATACTCATAAGCTACTTTATTTGTTTCACGGTGTGCAACTGTGGTTTGAATAACAACAAAGTCCGGCTCACCTTCAATTGCCACCGGTCTGTATTCGCAGAACTTTGGATTAAGTTTGTAGCGCTCGTCTAGCTTCCTGTTTCTGGGAATATCGAACGGGTGTAATGAGCCTTCGTACATAGAAGTTCCTTTTCTATAGTTCTTCGGAGTTAGTTTGTGCAGTTTTTTATCTCCGTGAACATAAAATATACCTTGTTGAACTCTATGCTTACTCCCAACCCCCTCCACAAGATCCGTATAGAACATTTTGTTTGTTTTAGTACTTCCGGTAGTAGGATCTGTAGTGCGGCCCCGCTCCTGTATATGTGGCATTACATCTATTGAAACCTTGATTCTGGATGAAAAAGCGAACATGAGGATTCTCTTTAATATTTCAGCTGTATTCTTTCCTCTAGAGAAAAAGTCATACTCTGTTTCGAAGTCACATGGTACGCAGTTGTAATTTTCAGTTAATAACGGAGATAACTCTGCTTCAATTTCAGAAAGAGATTCGTCCCCGGTTGCTAAAGGATTCTCCAAGGTAAACTTGAAGTTCCCACGTCTGTTTTCAGAATATCCGAACTCTGATCCTGATTGTCCGTAACCTTTATTTCCAAAGCTATTAAAAGAATTAAACATATATTGACCTCGTTTTTTAAGATAAGCGGATTTTACCACAAATTACTATAAGGTGCAATTTATCTATCAACTTGACTTTGAAGGCCGCTTTAGCCTTCTATAAAGGACTTTAATGGCTCAAAGGTTGCGCGGTGATGCTCGCATGGACCTAAGAGTCTAATTTGTTCTATATGCAGTTTAGTGCCGTAACCTTTGTTTTTGTCAAAGCCGTATAGGGGAAATTCATCGTGTATCTTAAGCATCAAGCCATCCCTATAGGTCTTGGCTAGAATTGATGCTGCCCCGATCGTAAGGCTTAGTTGGTCCCCTCTCGTAACATTTGTCTGCTTGCTCGAATTGAAAGCGTTTATCTTGTATTGGTCTGTTAATACATGTTCAACATCTATATTTAGATTTTTTAATGCACTGAAGAACCCGGCTTGTGTTGCTTTTGCCAGTCCTATGTTGTCTAGTGTGTGGTTGTCTATCTCGAAAATGCTGTATTTAAGAGCACTTTGCTTAATAAAAACAGCACTTTCCTCCCTTTTTTTAGCAGATAACTTCTTGGAATCGTTGATTTGCGCTGTTTGTTCCAGGAATAGTGTAACGTCGTTATTTATGTTTTCGTCGGTTTTGTGAGCCAGATCCTGGATTTTATTGATGCTGTTGAATATTTGTTGTAAATCTAGCGCAACTGCAGAAAAAACCATCGGTCCTGCTAAAGGTCCCCGCCCGACTTCGTCTATTCCTACGATATGACGCAAACCCTTGTTATACAGCTCTTTTTCATAAACAAGCCTTTTTTTGAGAGATTCGATGGTTGTAAATATTTTTTTATGCGTCATTTATAATTTATTTATTGAGATAATCCTGCGAACTCAATTTTTAGATAAAAGCTTAGGTACAGGCATCAAAGAAGGTCCCTTGAATTTGACTAGTCGTGCCTTATTAATGTTGTTATTTGAAGATGAAAAGAGGGCTATTCTTCCTCATTTTCACTTACTACTGCAACAGATGTTACACCGTCCCCGTCGTTTAGGCGAATAAGCTTTACCCCTTGTGTGGCTCGCCCCAGAGTTGGGAGTTGTTCCTCGTCAAGCCTAATAAATTTACCTGTTCTGGTTGCAATTATAATGTCGTTTTCCACTGTTGTATTTATCATTCTGGCAGCAATTAGGTCGCCGGTTTTATCTGAAACCTTGTAAGTTAATATTCCTGAGCCTCCTCTGTTCTGTTTTTTATATTCGCTGAGATCGGTTTTTTTACCCATTCCTTTAGAGCTAACTACTAGAAGCTTAAAGTCTTTTTGTTCTTTATCTTGAGGGACACGAACCATGCCTATTACGGAGTCTCCTTTTTTCTTGAACTTAATGCCTGTGACTCCTGCTGCTGCTCTTCCCATTTGCCTGACATCGTTTTCATTGAAGCGAATCGACATTCCCATTTTAGTTGTAAGTATGATATCGTCTTGGCCCTTTGTTATTCTCACCCATGCCAGATTATCCCCCTCGGTTAAGTTAATGGCTATAATTCCCGAAGTTCGAATATTTGCGAAGTCGTTCATTGAGGTTTTTTTAACTCTACCAAGCTCGGTACCGAAGAATATAAAGCCTTGTTCGGCTTCCATTTGTGCGGGGGTTAAGGTTAGCATGGACTGTACATACTCACTTTGCCGAATGTTTAAAAAGTTAACAAGTGCTGTTCCTTTCGAAGACTTTCCTGTTTCCGGAATCTCCCAGATTCTAAGTTTATATACTTTTCCTGTGTTGGTAAAAAACAAAGCGTAATCGTGAGTTTCGCATAAGCGAATAGTGTTAACAACATCTTCCTCTTTCAGTTCCTGGCCTTTTACACCCTTTCCTCCCCTACCCTGTTTCTTATAGATATTTTCGTTTAGCCTTTTTATGTAACCATTCTCAGATATTGTTATAATGCATTGCTCGTTAGGGATTAAATCTTCATCTGCAATTTCTCCTATTTTTCCTTTAACAACTTTTGTGTGCCTTTCGTCTGCGTATTTTTGCTTTATCTCTAAGAGTTCGTTTTTTACCTCGTTAATTATTAGTTGAGGTGAGCCCAACAAAGCCTCAAATCCTTCAATGGTGTTTACAATTTCTGCGAGCTCGTCTTCAATTTTTTTGCGCTCTAATGCGGCCAACTTTCTTAGCTGCATGTCAAGAATGGCTTGTGCCTGTATGTGGCTCAAAGCAAACTTTGACATAAGGCCTGTTTTTGCAGTTTCCGCGTCTTTGCTGGCCCTGATTAATTTTATAACCTCGTCCAGATTATCAAGGGCTATTTTTAAACCTTGTAGCACATGCTCGCGGGATTTAACCTTTTTGAGTAGAAATAGTGTCCTTTTAACTACAATTTCTTGTCGGTGCTTTAAAAACTCCTCTAAAATTATTTTTAGGGTCATTAGTTTAGGTTCTCCGTTTAGTAGAGCAACCATGTTTGTGTTAAATGTGTTTTGTAAAGGGGTGTACTTATAGAGCTGGTTTTGTACTTTTTTAACAATGGCGTCTTTTTTAAGTTCTATAACAATCCTCATGCCCTCTCTGTTTGATTCATCTCGTAGTTCTGCGATATCTTTTATTTTCTTTTCGTGTACAAGGGCCGCAATTTTGGATACTAGGGTGGCTTTTATTACTTGGTAGGGTATTTCGGTAACAATTATTCTTGTTCTCCCGGCTTTCGTTTCTTCAATTTCCATTTTTGCTCTTGTTACAACCCTTCCCCTACCTGTAGCATACATTTGAAGAATTTCTTTCTGATCGTATATGGTGCCGCCTGTTGGAAAATCAGGCCCTTTTATAAATTGCGTAAGGTCCTCGACTGTTGCTGCGGAAACGAAGTCGGTTTTAGTGACTTTTAGTCGGTAATTGAGCAGGGCCGGGCTGTCGGGTTCTTTTGAGTCAATAACATCGATTATGTCTTCGTCGGTGGGTTCAGGCCCTATGTTCGTTGCTTTATTAATAAGTAATTCAAGCCCATCAATAATTTCCCCTAAGTTATGAGGAGGGATATTAGTGGCCATGCCTACAGCAATTCCTGTTACCCCGTTTAATAAAAGATTTGGTAGTACAGATGGTAAATAGACCGGTTCTTCTACCTGTAAGTCATTAACTACATGATTCACAGTTTCTTTATCTATGTCTTTATATAGTTCTTCAGCTATTTTTTGCAGTTTACATTCTGTATACCTAAATGCTGCGGGGCTGTCTCCGTCTATGCTTCCGAAATTTCCTTGCGGGAAAATTAGTGGGTACCTAAGGGTAAAGTCTTGTCCCATTCTGACAAGTGCATCGTAGATTGAGGCGTCGCCGTGAGGGTGATACTTTTTCATAACTTCGCCTACTACTGCTGCGCATTTGTGAAACTTTCCACTCACTTGCATGTTTTGGTCCTGCATCGCATAAATTATGCGTCTTTGTACCGGTTTAAGACCATCTCTAACGTCCGGAAGTGCTCTTGAAACAATTACGCTCATGGCATAGTCTAAGTAAGCTTTTTGCATTTCTTTGGAGATGTCTGCTTTAATTATTGTTGGATCCAACTGTTCGTTTAATACGTCATCGTCACTGTTTTCTGCGATTGTTTTTATTTCTTCGTCTGCCATAGCCTAGTCATGATAGCAGTTTTTTTTATATGTATCAATTTATAATTTCGTTACTTAAAACTACTTGCATAAGCTAGTAGATGTAGTTTACCCAACATGTTAGGCTTTGTAATGCAAAGAAATTACAGCAAACCACCTGCATAAGCCGGCGGTAGTTGATTAAGTGCTTCTTTTTGTTTAAAAAAGTAGCAGCTTAGATTATTTTCTGTAAGAAACCGATAGACTGGTTGTAGCAATAGACGTCTCTTGTAAATTCCCGAACATAAACTAGAATATAGCTGTGCAAAAGCTTATAGATACAGTAAAAAAACTTCATGATAAAGAATATCGAAAAGCCGGACATTCGGTTTTTGACCATGTACTGGCAGTTTATAACTATCTGTTGGATTTAGATATTGACGATCGGGTTATGCTCCAGGCTGCTTTGATCCACCATTCCTTGCCGGAACACGAGGCCGCAGTTACGAAAGTGTGTGACGCGGAAACTATAGCTTTTGCTAAAAATTACCAACAGGTAAGGCAGCTGCGTATTAATGTAAAGCCTTATTTCGATGCAGATAGAATAGTTGCTGCAATTAATACCTTTGAAGATACTCGTTTGTTGGTTTTGCGATTGGTAGATAAGGCAGTAGATTCAGGTAGTTTATTTGCTCTACTGCCGGAAGATAGAAAAAAACAAGCAATTAAAAGAATATACTACTATGCGCCGCTCGCAAATCTTCTTGGTTTATCTAAAGTTCAGAGGGTTTTGGAAGAAAATTCCTTTAAAACTCTGTATCCGGAGAAGTACTATGAGGTGGAAGATTTTGTTGCCGAGAAGGCTGGAGGTTTGGGCTTAGTGTTAAAAGATGCAATAAGTTTTATCGACTCTATATTATACGAAAACTCTATTCCCGCTACAGTTGAGGGAAGAATTAAAACTATCCCCTCTTTGTTTAAAAAAGCTTGGTCAAAGACAAACAATGGTCCTCAGGATGTAGCTGATCTTTTAGCAATACGAGTTATAACCGATTCTGTTGCCAATTGTTATGCGGCGGAAAGTTTATTAAACAACATATGGCATGCCTCCGAATCTTTGCGTAATGACTACATACAAAACCCAAAACCTAGCGGATATAGATCCTTGCATTTAACATACCGTATGTCGGAAGAGCTTATGATTGAGGTTCAGTTCAAAACTGCCGAAATGCATGAATATAACGAGCACGGAGCTGCAAGTCATATAATTTATAAATTCGGACCATCTTTTAAGCAAGTGTTGCTAGAAAATTCTGGGTTTTTGAAGAGGTTAAATTTTTTAGAAAACTCAGAAAATTCAAATATTAAAATTCCTACCAAAAATATATTTGCATATACTCCAAAAGGAGATGTTGTAAAGCTACCTGCCGGTTCTACAGTAGTGGATTTTGCCTTTTCCTTGCACTCCGATTTAGGTCTAGCTTGTAATGGGGCCTTGGTAAATAATTCCATTAGACCTTTGAAATATGAACTGCAGACGGGAGATACCGTAACTATATTGTTGAAAAAGTCACACAACCCCGTTTCCCGAGACTGGCTGCAGATTGCAAAAACCAAACGAGCAAGATCTGCAATAAGAAAAGCAATAAGAAAGTCTTCCGAGACCCAATAGAGCATACGATGCCCATGCTGTTTCTGTTTTTAAAGTCGCCGAATTGTGTCAGTAAGCGGTTCGGTAGGTATAGAGAGACACACATTGGTTTGTCATAAGTAGCGACAGAAAGTAATTGTGTCGCAAAACTGCGGAATTTCACTTTTTTTGATTGTTGATGGTTTTTTCCAGTGCAGGAGCAATATCTTTTTTTCTGCTCATTTTCGGTCCTATGTCGGCTATGTCGTTTTCGAAAGAAGCTGTAAATGCTTTTTCTGCCACTGCCTGCTCTTTTTTTGTTTCGCAGATTATCTTAGAATTTATCTGTAAAATATCGGTAATGACGAAAAAAGCCATATCTATGTCCAGTTTTTGCTTAAGATTCTTCAAGGCAGGAAGTATTTTATCTTTCATTTCTATTACGATTTCAGGCTCAACTGTTTCTATCTGATTTATGAGAACATTTTTACCTCCAAAATCGAATATTTTGTAATCCTTAACTACCAGATCTTCAACAGAAAGACCGGCTATATTGGATTTAGCCTTAAAGATTTCGAATGTAAGGTCGGAGATTATTAGTCCTAGCGCACGGGCCATATCGTGTGCGTATAAATAATCTTCCCCTGTTGTAGTGCTGGATTTCAACCCCTGTGTATCAGAAAGGATAGATGAAAGAAGTATTCCCATTATCCCCTTGGCAGGTTTAATGGAGTTGAATTTAAAATATTCATAAACAAGCGTAGCTGTAGACCCCAGAGGCTTGATGTCAATTCTTATTGGATGCGGCACATTAACATTTGTTTTATGGTGGTCGATAATCTCAATAATATTTTCTACTATAACCTTTTCGCTTCTTTGAGAATCCTCCGAGTGATCGACTAGCACGAAAGAATCCGAAGCATCTATTTCAAAATCTTCTATAGTCTTTGGGAGAGGCATTTCGAATTTGTTGAAGACAAATTCTGTTTCAGCATTTGCCTTTTCGGCCGATACCGCAATCAGTTCCGCGTCCTCGTACCTTCCTATGAGTCGAAGATATTCAGCATATGCTACCGGAGCTGCGACAGAATCAAGATCCGGAGATTTATGTCCGATTACAAAAATTCTCATTGATCTTCATTTATACCACTTAAGATAGTAGGTTTCAAATTGTGTTTAGGTTTAGGGCTTGGATTTGAAGGTTTTATGTTACGTCGACGTCAGCATTTTTTGCATGAGTTTGAATAAATCTTTTTCTCGGAGCTACCTCTTCTCCCATCAGATTGCTGAATACCTCGTCAGCGTGTGCGGCGTCCCCTAGTGTTATAAGCTTTAGTCTTCTAGTTTCAGGGTTCATTGTTGTATCCCAAAGTTCGTTGTCATTCATTTCTCCCAAACCCTTGAACCTTTGGATCAGGGATTTTTTTCCAATGTCAGTTTTTAAAAAAGCCTCAAGCTCTCGCTCATCTGTAATATATTGTTTGTTTTTCCCATACACGGCTTTAAATAAAGGTGGCACGGCTACATACAAGTTGCCGTTTTCTATAAGCTGCGGCATGTGTCTGAAGAAGAACGTAAGGTGTAGTGTGACAATGTGCGCGCCGTCTACGTCAGCATCTGACATAATAATCAACTTACCGTATCTTAGTCTCGACACATCAAATTGCTCTCCAATACCGGTTCCTATCGCGATTATTAAAGGCTTAAATTTATCTGACTTAACTATTTTATCCAATCGCGCCCTTTCGGTATTTAGAGGTTTTCCAAAGACCGGCAATACTGCCTGATACATTCTATTTCTTCCTTGCTTGGCGGGACCTGCAGCAGAATCTCCTTCTACAATAAAAAGCTCGGTTTTTTCCGAGTTTTTTTCTGAGCAGTCGGATAGTTTTCCCGGGAGTACTCCTCCCGTATCTAATGCGCCCTTGCGAATTACGGTGTCTCTGGCTGCTTTTGCAGCAATTCGTGCTTTGAGAGCCAAAAGGTTCTTGTCAATTATTGCTTGTGCGTCTTTTGGATTTTCTTCCAGATAAACTTCGAGTGCCTCTTTTGTCACTGTTTCTACTGCTGTTCTTGCTTCCGAAGTTCCAAGCTTTCCCTTTGTTTGCCCTTCGTATTGAAGTTGGGCAGAGTCAATGTTAACCGATACTATTGCGGTTATTCCTTCTTTGAGATCGTCTCCTGAAAGAGCTTCGGCCTTATCTTTTATTAAATTATGTTTTTTGGCGTAATCATTGATTGTTTTAGTTAGCGCGCTCCTGAAGCCGGTTAAATGCGTTCCCCCCTCCCCTGTTCGAAGGTGGTTTGCAAATGTTAGTACGTTTTCGGCATATGAGTTGTTGTATTGAAACGCTATTTCAACATCGATATTCTCATAGTTTTTATGTATATGGAAAATTTCCGGGTGCATAGGTTTTCGTGATCTGTTTAGAGATTTAATGTAGGCTTTTACGCCGCCTTCAAAATAGAAACAGTATCTCTGATCTGTTCTATGATCTATAATGTCAAATTTAATGTTTGCGGTTAAATAAGCGTATTCTCTTAACTGATTAACAAAAAATTTATATTTAAAATCCACTGTTTCAAAAATGGTTTCGTCCGGTTTAAATTGCACAATTGTTCCTGACTCGGCATCCCACTCTTCCAGCTTCAAGCTCCATTCAGCATTTTTTACTTTTGAAATTGGGTTTTTAGGGTCTAGAGGCTCTACTTTTCTTAATACTTTCCCCCCGTCGGCATATTCCTGAATAACCAGCTCATCTCCTCTTTTTACAATTACTCGGCACCATTCTGAAAGTGCGTTTACTACTGAAGCACCTACTCCGTGTAAACCGCTGGATACTTTGTACCCTCCTGCACCAAACTTACCTCCTGCATGAAGCTTAGTGAAAGCAAGCTCGAGCGCCGACACACCGTAGCCCTTTTTTTCATCGTATGGTATACCTCTGCCGTTATCATAAATTGCCACTGATCCGTCTTTAAAAAACTCTACTTTTATATAGTTTGCATACCCTGCCATTGCTTCGTCCATTGAATTGTTAACTACCTCTGTGACTAAGTGGTGCAAGCCTTGTTGCCCAGTTGAGCCGATATACATTCCAGGCCTCTTTCTTACCGGATCAAGGCCTTCAAGAACCTGAATCTGATCAGATCCGTAGTTGTTATCCAGGTCAGCCTTTGATTTTTTTGTTTTTTCTTCTTTCGCCATTGCTTTAAGATTGTATAGCATGTTGGATTATGTTTCAAATTATTGGAGTTTGCTGTAGATCGTTAGGTTTAAATGGGCAAAGAGAAAAACATGCTATTTTATAATTTCGTTACTTACAACTATTTTCGCAAGCTAGCAGATGTAGTTCGCACAACATGCTGGGCTTTGCAGTGCAAAGAAATTACAGTAAGCCACCTGTGTAAGCTGGTGGTAGTTGATAATTTCGTTACTTACAACTATTTTCGCAAGCTAGCAGATGTAGTTCGCACAACATGCTGGGCTTTGCAGTGCAAAGAAATTACAGTAAGCCACCTGCGTAAGCTGGTGGTAGTTGATCTATGAATTTATTGTTAAAGCGAAGTATTCCAGAGCAAAGCGCTTGTTTACATTTGTGTTTTGTATCGCATCTGTTATTTCAAGTAGAGCCTCAAGACAAAGCAAATCTTTCTGTTCCATTCTCTCTTTAAGTTGGTTCCCGATTATAGTCAGAACATCAAGTATTACATCCGCGTCTTCTTTTGAAAGTTCCTCTGCCCACTCGAGCCTTTGCTGAATTGTCATATATTGTTTTAAATCATGTCTTCCGGAAGCAGTGTTTGGTTGTTTCGGCTGTTTGTTATTTAGTTCAGAGTCTATGTTTGTTAATGTTATTAATTTGCATCTTGAGCGAACTGTTTGAAGCAATTTTTCAGGAGCGGGAGTTTCAAGTATAATAAGCATTGAGACTCCCATGTCCTCTAGTGTTTTCAGAAAGGCGTTTTGTGCTTGAACCGTCATTTTGTGGGCGCTACGAACAATAAGAGTCTTATAGCTGTAATGATGTGGTCTAAGAGTACAATATGTGTTCGCAATTCTAATTTGATCTATGCCTATGGAGTTTCTATTGTTTTTAGGCGATATTATTAAAACATCGGGGTTGTTTTCGGGATCGGTGTGGTAGATGTCTTGTAGTAAATTATCAAGATATGTTTTGGAAGCATTATAATTTGAACTTTGTAAAATGTGGCTACCTTTTTCCATAGATAAATTAAAGTATATATCTTTTCTTATTGCATACGTTACCAAATTGCTGTTATGATTAAAAGTGATTTATACAAAATGTTATATTATACAAGTTAATCTTGATAATCTAACGGTTTGTAAAATATCGCTGCCCTATGTCGAATACAATAACCAACAAAGGAATAGAAGACGTATTGTTTGAAAGAGGCCTTATTAATGACGATCAACTTTCGGCAATAAAGTTTGAACACGTTAACACAGGAAGAAGTACCTCCCAAATAATAAAAGATAGGGCCTATGTAAGTACTCAGGACTTTCTAAAAGCCTTTGGAGAAGTCTACGGCATAGAATTTGTAGATTTATCCGAACTTAAGATAAACCCTAATATTCTAGAAATTATTCCTGCAAGTTTACTAAAGAAATATCAGTGTGTGCCTTTTGAGCAAAATGGAGATGTGTTGTCTGTGGCTATGGTTGATCCGCTCGATTTACAGAACATTGAATTTATGGAAAGAAAATCCGGATTTAAAGTTAAACCGTACATTACTACCCCTGCTGATATAGATAAAGTTCTTGCCGACACACAGGGAAAAGCAATTAGTGAAGAAATTAGTGCTGCGCTTGAGGAGTTAAGTCAGAATACTTTAAAGCTTAAGGGCGATTCCGGAGATTTGAATGCCGATGAAGCAACCATTAGCGATGCACCTATAGCAAGAATCGTAGGCATGATACTTGAAACAGCTGTAAAGATTGGCGCCTCAGATGTTCATATCGAGCCTAGAGAGACGGACACACGTTTGCGTTATAGAGTTGACGGTGTTTTACAGGAAAAACGAACTTTCCCAAGAGAAATGCACGACTCTATTATTGCTCGTATTAAAATCCTTGCCAACATGAAAATAGACGAAAAGAGAATTCCTTTGGACGGTAGGTTTAAGGTTGCTGTCGGTAACACAGGGACTGATCTAAGAGTTTCAACTCTCCCAACTGTATATGGCGAAAAGGTAGTTATCCGATTATTAAAAGAGGAAGGTGCGATTTTTACATTTAAAGATTTAGGTTTGCGCGGACTGTCTTTACGAAGGCTCGAGGAAGCTTTGATTAAGCCTGTGGGTATGGTGTTGGTAACAGGTCCTACTGGTTCAGGTAAAACTGTTACATTGGCTTCAGCTCTTGCGAAGCTAAATTCAGTGCGTGTAAATATTGTGTCGATTGAAGATCCGGTTGAAATTAGAGTTCCCGGAGTATCTCATGTGCAAGTTAATCCTCAGGCTGGTTTGACTTTTGCCACCGGGTTAAGAGCTTTTTTGCGCCAAGACCCTAACATAATAATGGTAGGAGAAATTAGAGATGGTGAAACTGCCGAACTGGCAATACATGCCGCTTTAACAGGCCACCTTGTTTTATCCACGTTACACACAAACTCCTCATCCGGAGCTTTACCAAGGCTTCTTGATATGGGAGTAGAAAGCTTTTTGCTTGCTTCTACTGTCAACGCAATTTTGGCCCAAAGATTGGTTAGGAAGATTTGTGAAAACTGTAAAGAAGAGTATGAGGCTCCTGCGGAGGTCGAAGAAGATATCAGAAAGATACTAGATGACATAAAAAGTTCAGATATTATTATGCATAAAGATCCAGATATAGCTAAAGCGATTCAGAGTGTAAAGTCAGATAAGATTAAGTTGTACAAAGGTAAGGGCTGTGATAAGTGCGGGCAGTCTGGTTACAAAGGACGAATAGGTATTTTTGAGGTTTTGGAAAATTCTACCAACATTGCGGCTCTAACTTTGGAGCATAAGCCCGAATCAATAATTCAAGAAGCTGCTGTGGCAGAGGGCATGCTCACTTTAATGAAAGACGGGTATTTAAGAGTAGTTGAGGGCATCACGACCCTTGAAGAAGTAATGAGGGTTTCGAAAGGATAGCACATCGGTGCTTAAATAAAATGGCAATAAACGCTTCACAGTTATTGGAAAAAGTAATAGAGGTTAACGCTTCGGATTTGCATTTGGTTGTCGGAATGCCCCCTTCCATAAGAGTTAATACAGTTCTATCTCGCCTTGATGATTACGGCATATTAAGTATTGAAGATATTCAATATTTTATTTCAAAAATACTTTCGCAAGATCAGCAAAATCTTTTTGATTTGAATAAAGAGCTAGATCTTTCAGTGGCTTTAAGCAACAAAGCTAGATTCAGAGTTAATGTTTTTTATCAAAAAGGATACCCTTCTGTAGCTTTAAGACTTATTCCCATGCTCGTTCCGAGCCTAGATTCCCTAAATTTACCGCCCATTATAAAAAATATAGGCGAATTAAAGCAGGGGTTAGTGTTAGTTGTCGGTCCTACAGGTAACGGCAAATCTACTACAATCGCTTCTATGATAGATTACATCAATGAAACTCGTTCTGAGCACATTGTTACCGTTGAAGATCCTATTGAATACATTTTCACCAGCAAAAAATCTTTAATAGAGCAAAGAGAAATGTATTTAGATACTCATTCTTGGGAAGCGGCGCTAAAATCTGTTTTAAGACAAGACCCGAACGTTGTTTTTATTGGAGAGATGCGGGATAAAGAAACAATGGAGTCTGTTTTGAATATTGCTGAGACTGGTCATTTAGTTTTTGCAACTTTACATACAAACTCAGCTGCGCAAAGCTTGGATAGAGTTATTAGCTCGTTTCCCGAAACTCAGCAACTGCAGGTAAGGCTCCAACTATCTCAGGTCATCGAAGCGGTAATTTCTCAAAGGCTACTCCCCTCCCCTAATAAGGGCACAGTTCCGGCCGTTGAGTTGTTGCTTGCCACTGATGCAGTTAGAAGTCTTATTAGAGAGGGCAAGGCTTATCAAATTGATAATGTTATAAGCACCGGTGCGACGTATGGAATGATGACTTTAGATGCAAGCTTGGCCTTGCTGGTTTCACAAAACTATGTAGATCTTGAAGAGGCCATGAAAAGGTCGCTAAATCCTGAAAATTTGAGAAGAATGTTAAAGATGGGAGGTTCTAAGTAAATGGCTCTTTACGAATATACGGGTGTAGACAACCTTGGGACAAGAAGATCCGGGAAAGTAGACGCAAGATCTGTTGATACGGCTATTGCTCTGTTAAAAAACCAAAATATTCATGTTTTAAATATTGCCGAGAGCAAAGGAACTCTAATTAGCAATATCGGAGATCTACGAGGAGTTCCGTTTTCAGAGGTAGTTTCTTTTACAAGGCAGATGTCCACAATGATCGGGGCCGGTCTTCCAATCGCAAAAACTTTGGATGTGCTATCGCAGCAAACTACAAACACCAGGTTTAGAGTTATTTTAGGAGATATTTTACGTGATGTGGAGGGAGGAACTTCTATAGCAGCTTCGTTTAGTAAGTATCCGGATGTCTTTTCCAAAACATATCAATCTTTAGTGCGTGCGGGAGAAGCTTCGGGAAAGTTGGATCAAATATTATTGCGTCTGGCCGATACTATGGAATCTCAGCGAGAATTAAGAGCGAAATTTAAAACCGCAATGATATATCCGGTTTTGGTAATGGTTGCCATGGTTGGTGTCTTTTTTATGCTAATGGTAGTTGTTGTTCCGAAACTAGCCGATATGTACGAAAGCCTAGATGCGGAATTGCCAATTATTACTCAACTTATGATTAATCTTTCGGATTTCATGGTCAACAATTTAATAGTCATAATTCTTGGAATGTTCGGCGGATTATATCTAATTAGATCTTTTTCAAAGACTCCCGGAGGAAGAGAATTTTTTATCAAACTAACCTATGTCCTGCCCGTTTTTGGCGCAGTTAACAAAAAGAGGGATCTAACAGAATTTTGTCGAACCCTCGGTTTGCTTCTTACTTCTGCTGTTCCTATTGTTGAGGCTCTCGAGATTGTACACGACGTAGTCTCTTATTATCACTATAAAAATGGGGCTAAGTCCGCGGCCCAGACAATTGAAAAAGGAGGAACTCTCTCGGGGTACTTAAAAAGCGATTCCAGCTTTCCCCCGATAATAGGAAATATGGCTGCTACAGGTGAGGAAACGGGTAAGCTCGATGAGGTTTTAGATAGACTTGCTGAATTTTTCAACAGAGAAACGCAGCATGCTGTAGAAGGTCTGTCTGCAGCTCTTGAGCCGTTGATTTTAATAATGTTGGGAGGTATGGTAGCTGTTCTAATCATTTCGATAATTACTCCTATTTACAAAATTACAACCTCTATCTAGGTTATTTGAGGATGTTTTTGTAGGGCAGTTTAGCTTTGTAATTAAATAGAAAATTGAAAGGGGGTGAAGAAATGACAAAACTAAACAAAAGAAACGAAAAAGGTTTTACATTAGTTGAACTTTTAATCGTTATAGCAATTATTGGTGTACTTGCAGGTGCAATATTAATAGTTATTAACCCTGCACAGTTATTGGCTAAGTCCAGAGATTCACAAAGACTACAGGATTTAGACTCTCTAAATAAGGCAATAACATTAGCTATTGCAGAGCAAGAGATAACAATAACTACCACCACAGGTAACTCCGGAACAGGAACTAGGTCTGTAACAGGAGGAGGATGGGTCGGCTTTACACTTTTCACAGGTAAGACCGCCGGTTTAGGAAAGTATATTCCAACACTTCCTGTTGATCCTACAAACACAGGAAACTACGTGTATTCATACGCGGCAGATGCAACTTCCGGATCTTATGAATTGAACGCTGTTTTAGAGTCAACAGATAACCAGGCAAAAATGGGAACTGACGGAGGCTCCAGCGCAACTAAGTGGGAAGTAGGTACGAACTTGGAACTCATTGATCCGACCCCGTAGTAATTGTGTGCGCTTCGTGATCGCGCATACTTTTTATGGTCTTTAACTGAGTTAACTAAGTTAAATATTTTCTTTAGACTTATGTCTATGTCTGAGGAAAAGGTTAAGTATGCATCTGAGGTGCGGAGCCCAAAGGGCTCCGCACCATCAAAAAAAATACTGCAATCCCCTCCTCTCTTTACGGCAAGTATTCTGTAAAACTCTTCACCTTTAAAGAATTTTTGTTATACTAATTTAAGTTAATATTTATTTAAACTGCCTAGCGTAATGAATTGGAGAAAATTATGGATTATATAACAGTTTTACTTTATGCAATGCTCTTTATATCAGGAGCTTTTTTGGGATCTTTTATTAATGTAGTGGCCGATCGTGCCAGCAAAGGTCAGAGCTTTTTATTTGGCCGCTCTAAGTGCGAGACCTGTAACAAGGTTTTGTCGCCAAGAGATTTGATTCCGGTGCTGTCCTATTTACTAGCAAAAGGAAAATGCAGGCACTGTAAAGAGAAACTATCTTTGTGGTATCCGATATCCGAAATTGTTACCGGAGCTCTTTTTGCAGGTTTGGCTTATTATCTGAATCTTTTTGTTAATGTTTCATACGCTTATGTTTGGGTGTTTTACGTATATTTTGCAATAGTCGGCATGTCCTACATTGCCTTGTTTTTAGCAGATATCAAATATATGCTTTTGCCGACAAAAATAGTTGTTCCAACAATAGCTTTTGTATTGCTGTTTTTAGCCGGTAATGTGGGCTTTACAATTATATCCTCATATAAAGCTTTGCAGGCAGATGATTTCGGTAAGTATTTAATAGAGTCGGGGTACTGGCAGACACAGATTTTGCTCATGCTAAGGTCTGTAGCCTATTCAGTAGGCAGCGCGGCGGCAATTGCTTTATTCTTTTGGATTTTAACCAAAATTAAGCAGGGTCAAGCTATGGGTAAGGGGGATATAAAACTGGCTTTTCTTATTGGTCTGGTAAACGGATTTCCTTTTAATGTTCTCGCAATTTTCCTAGGATTCTTAATGGGCGCACTTTACAGCGTAGGTTTATTGGCATTAAAAAAGAAAACCTTACAAAGCACAATTCCTTTTGGACCATTTCTTATCGTAGGCAGTGTAGTGTCCATCGTTTACGGAGCACAATTACTAAATTGGTTCTTTTCTCTATCTAACTTAGTTCCCGCTGCAATGTAGTTTTGTAGGAAAATTCTTATTTGGTTTGATTTAATTTGTGAGGGGCCCGCATCTAAAGATGCGGGCCCCCACCCTTTCGCCCATCCCCTTCTCTACGTTACTCTCATTCTTTGAAATTTTCTTTTCAAGACAACTGCTTTGTTGACTACCATCTGTCTTTTGTATAACATTTGTATATGCGACCCATACTGTCTACTGTAAAAAATCGTTTAGCCACATTTTCGTCTGCAAAAAAGACCACAAAAATTCTTTTAATACTTCTAGCGGGCACATTTTTAATATTTGGATTTTTATTATTAAGTTCCATGGTTTGCTCTAAAAATAGCTCCTTATTTTGCTCCCGGCTTGCAGTATTATCAAATAATTCGGCTGACCAAAAAACAGGGCAAGAACCGAACAACAGTATCTTTTCAAGCCCGGGAATCATTGAAACAGAAACGGGTATTTGGGATGGGCCTAAGTTTATTAGTAGCGGGGTGACGGGCTCTGAAAGTATTATATATAATGGAAATCTGGCGGCAGCCGATCTATCGAAACCTTCCATGACGCTGACAAAGAATAATGTTTCTACAGAAATAATTATTGATACAAACACCTTGAATCTTTATTACGCACCACATTCGGACTCGGCAAATCATGAAAACTACCCTATTTCTTCCCTCGAAGATCTCTTCTTAAAATTGAAAGACGGTGATTTTGTATCATATTTTCCTGGAAAGTTTATAATTGTTCTGTACTATTAAGGCTGCAGGTATTAACAAAATGTACTTAATTAAAAACATATTTTTACGATTAAAAATAAAAAGCTTTATTACAGTTGCAAATCCTTTAGCAGCCGGTGCTTTATTTTTAGCAACACTAATTTTTAGTGCTTCGAGCTTTAGTATTTTTGCACAGGCATGCGCTCCTGATAGTGGGGAACATCACACCTATGATGAATACTTTGTCAACCCGAGGTGTGGTCTTTGGGATTTTCCTTGTATAGGCAGTCAATGCGTCGTTAATGAAGGCTACGGTAATCAATGCAACGCCGGTATAGCCAACAATTGTTTGGCGAAAACCAATCAACTGTCTGAGGGCGAATGTACTGCCATTGGTTATGCTTTTCCTTGTTACTATACCAATATTTGGCCACAACCGCCGTGCTCCACATGTGGGAGCACCGCGGCTGCAGCGAACCCTCTTTGTGGATCAGATGAATATACCCCATCTGTGTGCACTGTTGCCCCCGATGCTGCCTGCCCTACTAGCACCGTCCCAATACCTGATACAGACACGCCGGTTACCATTGAAGTTAGAGGTGTTAAGAATGTTCCACGTGACGAGGGCCATGTCTATGGGTTGATGTGGTTTAATAGCGAGAATTCTAGTAATGCAGTACGTGTTGACCTTGAAAGGCAAAATGATGCTCTTGGAAATTATACTGGAATTTATAGGAAAACTTTTACACCTTGTGCTACTTACGGCAAGTGCTATTCTGGGACCGCCAATGAGATGTTGTGGTTCGATGTCTGGATGTCTAATGATAACATAGGTTCGGACACATTTTATTGCGATGACGCAAACTTCTGGACCACCCCTCCTACAGCGTCTGAGGATCCTCCATACGCAAGCTTAGCTATTGAGAATCTAACAAGGTCACTTTATTATTCTACGGCTGATGCCGTTTTCATAAATGACAATGAAAGAGTTAGAGTTATCGGACAAGGTTTTTCTAATCCAAGTTCTCCTGACATAAATCAAATGAATTTAAGATCGTGCAGTTCTTCTCAAACTTGCCTCGATGCGAACTCGTCGACAACTGTTGCAACTAGTTCTACCGGTATAGTAGAGACCGAGCTCTCATTCAGTGCCGGAGCGGTTATTAGATATTTGGTTAACGCTAGGAATACTACTGCGGCAGGAGCTAATCAGTGGTGCGTTGGATATACTGATCCGGGCTCGTTCGTAAAGTGCGTAAGAAATAATCTACCCAACCCTTCCTATAAAGATCTTATAACTTTAAGAATTAATAACTCTCCGCACGCATCGCTTTCAGCTACAGATACAGATACTGGAACTAACTACACAAATTCTAGTTTTACAATTTCTCAAGGTACAACACTAAGCTTTACGGCTAACGCTAGCGATACCTATGCAGGCGGAAATCCGGGTATTGTAACCGGAATTTATCTAAAAAAATGCAATGACGCCAATAATTGCTCCGGTCTGACCCAAGTCTCTGAGGTTGCAAGTTGCACTAGCGACTCGGGAGTCTCAACTTGTTCTACACAGCCTTCGCAATACATAACCTTTAATACTCCCGGAACTTACAAATTTTTAGTAAATGCTGCAGATAATGCTGACCCGAAGGCCTGGTGCTACAGTTACCCAAATTATAACTATTCGGCCCTTGATGCATATAAGCCTTGTAAAAGAGGCTCAGACACTTTGCCGAATGTGTTAACAATCACCGTGACTGCCGTTAATCAAGCACCTACAGGTTCCATCGAAACTATAAACTGTTCCTTAGGAGGAAGAGTCTGTGATACTGATGGGGATCGTAATATTATCGTAGTCCCAGGTAACATAATTTCTTTTCAGGCTGTTGGTCAGGATGATGGTGGAATCAACTACACAAGAATTGCTTATTGCGAGACTGCCAATTGTGCAAGCCCTACAACGCTGACTAGCGCTTCTGGGGCTGTCGCATTCTACAATCGCACTTTCTTTCCGGCAGATATAGGGAAGAGCTACTACTTCTTTGTAACGGCAGATGACAATGGGTCTCCCACACTTAGTTGTTCAGGAAATCCTTCAGCCTCAACTTATTGCGATAGGCCTTCTAACACAATAGACAAATACACTGTTACTGTGAGCGCAGCTCCAAACGCATTGCCTGAAGGAACTATTCAATTAGGTACTTCGGCACCCGGTACGATCCAGACTCTAAATCTTGGAGATTCAGGTACTATCGTAGCTAATGTAACTGACAGCGATGGCTACATTAACTCTAGCCAAATCATTTACTGCCCTAGCGGCTTTAATAATTGCAGCCCAGCTGACGGTAGTGGTCTGATACTTTCAACTTGCGGCGTGAACGTTTCACAATGTTCCATTGGATACACTTTTAATACTGTTGGGCCTGCCTATTTTGTTGTCAGAGCTACCGATGATGACTCCGGTGTGTGTTCGGGGCAGTCTGCCGCCGCAGCTTCCAGATGCGATAGGTCCCTTCCTCTCGACGAAGATAGGTTGACAGTAAATGTCGTTAACAATACCGGTACCACCGAAAGCTTAACGGGTATTACCTATAACGTTAGTGATGTGGCGGCATGTAGTAATATTACGACCTCGCCAAGGCTCACTTCGGGTGCTGTACAGGAGAGTCTTTCGGTCACCTATATTAACCACGCAGGTACTTCATATAACGGGAACTGGACAGATGCCAACGGAAACTTTGAAATCAGCAATATACCTATTCCGGAAAACGGAGATTTGTGTGCGACCGGTAGTTTTACCGACAGTGTCGATTCAAGGTACAGGTACGACTTAGTTTGTTACTCAGATGGAACAACCGTGCAGACACTTAACACAAGCTCGACCTGTGCCAGCAATATTACACTCCCAGGCTCTGGAAGCAACAATTATTTCGGTTATGTGAAAGTAGACACTTACCAAGAAGCTTGGTATAGAGTTATTGGAGGTATAGTTGTAAGTTTAGGTGATATAGCTAATACAATAACCAATCCTTATGATTCCGCCCTTGCTTTCTTGGCAACTAGACTAAGCCTTACTAACGTAAATGTCTCAGCTTTTAGCCGCGGTGCTTTTGATGTGACGAATGGCAAAATAGCACAGCCAGATGCTAATGAAGCTTCTAGCCAAAGATATTTCAGCAACATGCCGCCTGAGTTAACTTTTTGGGATACATCTTTTAATTTTGATCCCCCTGCTGGCACCCTAGATTCTCCCCTGCCTTCGGGAAATATTTGGGGACTTACTAAAGACGTATATAAAATTTCTGCGGCCTCATTAAATGGTATTTTGTCTAGTTCTACTGATGTACTGACATATAATGTTGATTCTAAGAATTTAGCAATAATATATGTAATTGCAGACAGCCCAACAGATGTGCTCGTAAAGCGAAGACTGAACACAGGAACAGGGAAACTAATGTTTATAGGAAGTGAGAATGTTAACTTTGTTTTTGACAGTTCGGTTGGAGTTGGGTGCAATACCAATACGGTTAACAGCATATTTAGAGCAGCCATTATTACTCAGGGTAGCGTGTATTTTAATACTTCTGGAACCAACAACGACAGCTGTATAGTTGT
This sequence comes from Candidatus Nomurabacteria bacterium, assembly GCA_020631855.1. GTDB lineage: Bacteria > Patescibacteriota > WWE3 > UBA101185 > UBA10185 > JACKGU01. The sequence continues at coordinate 250,345 of JACKGU010000001.1, forward strand.
AGATGGACCTCTCATTGCGGGTGTACCTAATGACAATACTACCGGGAGAATATATTTATTTAGAAACATGAGTGCGGCCCCAACCGGTAATAGAATTCCTACCGAACAGGTTAGATATAATCCGCAGTATATATACTTGACCGACGAGACTACCGGTATTATGGTCACGGACGTTATTTGGGAGGAGCTCGAATGATGTTAAGCACTATCTCTAAAATGAATTACAGAAGAATTAATGAAATAAAATCGGAGGCAGGCCAGGTTCTATTGTTTGTGGTTGTAACCATGACAGTTGCCCTTGCTTTGGGAGTAGGCGTATCTCTACAAACCATCTCCACTATATCTGATGTTGCGGATACAGATACTGCGCAAAGAGTGTTGGCCGCAGCCGAGGGTGGAGGAGAGAGGGCTTTATCTTTGAAACAGACAGATTTAGCAAATTTAGCAAATGCAAAAAAAGCAAATAACCTTCCAGGGTACCAAAATTTATGTGCCCCAGCTTTTGGAGATTCTGTTACGGGGGAATTTTTGTGCAAGTTGAACTTTACGCCTGCTGCAGACTCGGGTGATCCTATATTACTTGAATCTCAGATTGGCGTTGAGTACTTTACATTTAATAAGGAAACCCAAGATGGAACACCCTATTACGAATTTGCACTTGGACAGAACAAAGTAAAAGAAGTTGTTATGAACGAATCCAAATCAATAGCAGATATAAAGGTGTGTTGGACCGGAGAGGATGGTTTGTTTTATACATCGTATAGCAATAGTGCAAATTTTTATAGACAGGACATTATTTGCCCAGTTGTGGGATGTCCTTCAGGAGTGGGTTCGAACGCCATATCTTCTACAGCAAGCGATATTTCCGGCTTTAATCAATGTGCTACTCTAAGTACCGGTGATTATGGTACTACTCCGAAGGGGCTTCGATTTAGAACTTTAGGAGCCGACACTAGGGTTGCCGTAGTCACCGCATCGCCCTTTTTTCCTCCCCAGGGTATTAAAATAACGTCTACAGGTCTACTTGCTGTTCCTGGACAGCCCCCGATAAAAAAAATAGTTAGAGTTTATAGGTCTTTTGCTTATGCTCCTGCTCCTTTTGACTTTGCGATTTATTCCGAATCTGAATTAAGTAAATAAACCTTATAGTATAGCTATTTTACTATTTAAAAAATTTAATTTCTAAATAAGCCCACCCGCTTGACACTCCCCCGCTATTTGATGCATACTTACTGTATGAGTTTTCTGCCCAACACCTTTCTCTCACTCTTCTATAATTTGTTTAATAAAAGAGTTTCTGTTTTAACAATCACCTCACGGCATACAAGATTTATTAGATTTTATCTTGGAGGGAGGTGTAAGATATGAAAAACATTAAAAATAATTCAAAAGGTTTTACACTTATTGAGCTCTTGATAGTCATCGTTATTATTGGTATCTTGGCAGGTATTGTGCTCACGGTTTTAAATCCAGCAAGACAACAACAGCGAGCAAGAGAAACAGTTTTGAGAGCTAATACAGAAAAAGTGTGTCTCGCACTTCATTCGTGTGCGGTAACAAGCTCCTCAGCTTTAAACTGTGATGATTGGACCGATATAGGTGCTATAAATCCGACCGGTACGCCTACAGGCTCAACTTATCCAATAAGCCCTAGCCCTGCGACAGCCGCTGGTGACACAATAACAATTACAGGCACTCTAGGTTCCTGTGTATTTACTTGTAATTACAACTTTACTAACTCAACGGCTGGTCAATTAGCCCTTGGCACGGGCGCTACTTGCCTCATTGGAGTTCAGTAGTTTTTCAGTGAATTCTATGCCCCTTCTCCAGAAGGGGCATTTTCTTTTTCTGAACACCTTAAAAAATGTTGTATATTTGTATCGTTCAGAAAGTGTGTTAACATTTATATAGTAAACTGCCTATGTATAAAATAAAAAAAATTTCACAATCAAAAAATAAAGGCTTTACGTTAATAGAGTTGCTCATTGTAGTTTCTGTATTGGGCATATTGGGAGGAGTTTTAACCACAGTTATAAACCCTAAAGTACAAAGAGCTAAAGCTCAGGATTCTGTTTATGCAACAAATATTCAAAAGCTTGCAGAGGGCATTGAGGCATATTACATTACCGGAAATGGCGTAGCGTATCCGGCTGAGGACCCTTCGGGATCTTTAAGTAACGTAATAGCAGACCCGAATAATAACTTATCAAAATACATCGCAACATGGCCGACGGATGCTGCTTATGAATATAGAGTTTCCAGTGATTCCACAAACGCTTGCTTAAGCGTGCCTATGGCATCAGATCCCGATGTTCGCATAAAGTATGTTTTTAAGTCTTCGACCTCTGGAGCTTGTTCTGGAAGAGTTGTTAGAGATTGTACGTACAGTTGTTATGAGGGTTCAAGTTTCAATACCAACCTTGATGGTTGTAATTCTTTGACCGGAAATGCCTGTAATTAATTTAATGGGTTTTTTACATTATGTATAACAAAAGAAACAAAAATTTAAATCCCGGTTCAGGATTTACATTAATAGAGATTCTGATAGTAGTCGTGATAATTACGGTCATTAGCGGAGCAATTTTATCTTTAATAAACTCCGAAGGCTTAAGAGGCAAATCTCGTGATGCTCAGAGAGTTGCTGATATTAAAAAAACTCAAAGTGCTTTGGAACTATATTTTGCTGACAACAGGCAGTACCCTGATACATCTTCAGATAAATCTGAGCTGGCGGATATAAGCAGTTTTCTGAGCAGCTACATGAGTGTAACTCCTACGGACCCCTTAAATACTGGGCAAGTTGACAACCTGTGTGGCAACAGCGCGGTCTATAAATATGTCTATCAATCTGATGGTTCAGAGTATTATTTAGGAGTTAATATGGAGGATAGTAGGTCAGCCGAGCCTTCCCCTTGTACGGACTTTAGCCTTTTTTGTAACTCTGCCGAAGCAACCTGTTATGCGGTTCGTAATCCTTAAAGATGCAAACTAGAAGTTCATCCGGCTTAACTTTAATTGAATTAACTATTACTCTTGGCATTATTGTTATTCTAGCTTCTGTTTTGCTATTGGTAATGGAAATACCCGAACTTGAGCAAAAAGCAAGAGATAATAAGAGACTTAGTGACATTGCTACTATAGAGCGGATAATAAACGAGTATGCAAATAACGCTAAAAGCTTTCCGGGCATTGCGAATACAACTTACGCAAGCAATGTAATACCTGATGAAGAAGAAGGCCAGGATATCTTGGTGTCGGGGTGGATATACGCCGATTTCACGCTATACTCCCCTACTCTACCCATTGATCCTAAAAACACAGATAACCACGTTTATTCTTATAGACATAATGGTAAGGCTTACGAAATAAACGCGTCTTTAGAATACTTTGACAACTTAATGCAAGAAGACAACGGAGACGACCCCGCTCTATATGAGGTGGGTACAAATTTGAGTATTTTGTGAGATTTATTAAAAGTCTGTATACTTAAATAAATGAAAAGATATACTGCTCAATCAGGCTTTACGCTTATAGAAATGATGATGGTTATTGCCATTATGGCAATACTTTCTGGGTTTCTACTTCCCGGTTTGGGGAAATATTTAGACTCTCAATCTCTGTTTCAAGCTCAAGACCAAGTTAAAGGAGATTTACGCTCTATTCAAACCAGAGCTCTCACCGGAGCCGGTTTTAATGGCACGTATAAGTATTGGGGTGTAATGTTTGTTAACGACCAAAATAAATATGAATATTTTTTATCGGCTTCAAACAATGACACTACTTGCACTAATGCGGATTTTGACACCCAAGGTACCAGTCAGAGACTACCGGGAAACATGAAAATAGTAAAAACCGATTCCGGGGCAGCATCTAATTGTTACTATTTTGCATTTGATAGCGGAAACGCAAATTTTGCCTCTGGGGCTGGTAATATATACATTGGTAACGGGACAAGTTGCGTCAAAATTACTATAAATTCTGCTGGATTTATTACAGCAGATAGATCTATTGTTGCTTGTAATTAAGTTTTGCATCTTAGTATTGCAGTTGAATGCCGGTATTTAAGGCTACTTATATGCTATTAAAAGTTAAAAAATTTGTTCAAAATATATATTGGAGGCAAAATCGCCATTTCACAAATTCTCCGCAAGCCGGACTGGGGCTTATTGAGACTGTTGTTGCTATGGGAATGTCAGTTTTGGTTATAACCACCCTAGTGTCCTTGTCGGTTTTTACCTTGCGTTCTTCGGTTCGCAGCAATATGTTTTTACGAGCTTCCAAATTAGCAAACAAACAAATGGAGCTGGTTAGAGCATATAGAGATCAGTCTGCTCTATCCTGGGAACAATTTTTAGTTACATTAGATGATTGTGACGGTGCAGGACAATTTTGCTTTATGGATGACAATGTTGTTGTTCAGGGTGACAAGTATCGAGACGGCACAGCCCTTAATTTAGTGACTGTGTATTTTAATATAATTGATCCGGCCAACGATCATCCAAACGATAGCCCTCCAGATGTTGATCCGGAAGATCCCGTTATTAGAGTTTCTGTTATAGCTTCTTGGAGCGATATTGCGGGGGGCTCTGCCGATAAAAGTGTTTATGTATATACCGATTTATCTAATTGGCAGAATAAATAAATGATTTTTGCGAATACTAAATATTTACATAGAGTCAAGCCGGTCTGTAAAAGAAAGGATCGGGACGAACAGAAAGGATTTACTTTGCTCGAGTTACTCATTGTCATTGCTCTGTTGACAATTACTGTTGGGGTCACGGGTGACATAATTTTATCTTTGGTAAGAAGCTACAGTAAAACAAGGGTAACAAATGAGGTTGAACAAACAGGAAATCTGGCAATGTCTAAGATTGAAAAAGAGTTTCGCGCTGCCCTCTCAGTTTCCTCCCCTGCGCTAGGGGATACTGGAGATGAGCTAAGTTTTATTAGGGTAATAGATGGAGTAGAACACACAATTACCTATACAGTAGAAGTTACCGGCGGGCTACTTAGGAGAGAAGACATAAACGGGACAAATATTTCCACTGCTGCAATAATTGATGGGGAGGAATCGGCAATTAAAAACCCGGATACCGCTTTTAGCCTAGTCCAGGAAAATCCTTATGTTGTAAAAATAAATTTTGAGCTTAGACAGGGAGACTCAACACTTCCTGAGACAAGTCCTTTCGCGTCGAAAATTGATCTAGAAACAACTGTAGTAGCCAGAGGATCTTATAGATAGGTAGACTATTTATGTTTATTTTATTAAGTAAGTTTTGTTCCGGAAGGGTTAAAAATAAATTAAATACCTTCGCAGACGACCATCCCTATTCAGAAAGCGGCCAGGTCTTGGTAATAATGGTTTTTGTTATGGTCATTGCTCTTGCTCTGGGCGTATCGATGTCAAACAAGTTCTTATCCGGGACTAGAAATATTACAAACGCTACCCTTGGCTTGCGGGCACAGGGAGTTGCAGAAGCCGGAATAGAGAACATTTTATTAAAAACAAATGACGAGCTTTACGACTATATTCAATACAACAGCTGCGGGGACAGCTGTATTGTCTCTTGGACAAACGCCGACGGACTAGTTGAAACAGCTACAATAACGCTAAGCACTCTAGGTAGTTCTTCTGATGCTTATATTTTTCAAATATCTCAGAACGAAGTAGAGGAGATAAATTTAAACGGTTACCCCGAGGATACTTCGCTGACTCTTTGCTGGGATGATGATTTTTCTGAGTACACTAGTGTCTATGCTGAACTGCTGTCCGGCACTGTTGGTAGTTATACTCTTACACCCCTTGCTTATAACTCCATAAATTATGGCGGAAACAGCAATGGGTTTGACTCTGCCTCGAGCCAGTTAGGGTATGATAGCTGTTTTGATGTAAATTCAGGCTCCGATCCTTTATCATTAAGAATTCGTATTTTTGGTTCAGATGCAACCATCGCAATAATACCCTCTTCTTCTACAGACCTTCCTGCCCAGGGAGTGCTAATTGAATCGGTCGGTGAGGTAGCAGGAACTTATAAGAAAGTTGCAGTAATAAGAAAAGACGCTTTCATGGGCCCGGAATTTAGCTATGTGCTTTTTTCAACTTCTGAAAACAGCCCGTTGTCTAATTGATTTAGGAGTAGAATATTTTTTAAATATTCTGTAGACTTATATTATGCCCATTATAGGACTTGATCTGGGCCGCCATCAATTTAGGGCGGTAGAATTAGAACAACAAAAAGGTTTTTATATTCTTAAAAACTACGGTAACTATGAAGGCAGGATGCTCGATTTGGATTTTCGTTCTCCTGACGCTGTCGCAAACTATACCAACGCACTCAAAGAGTTCATTCGAGAGAGAGATTTTTCAACATCAGGAGTTATCGTAGCATTGCCTGAGCAAGAGGTCTTTATACGGGTCATTAGTACTCCCAAGCTTTCACAAAAAGAGTTAAATAATTTTATAAAAATGAATGCTGAGGAATACATTCCTATCCCGATGTCTGAGGTAACTTTTGACGCTCAAATAATAGACTCTAACGAAGTTGTGGATAAAGAAGATTCCGAAACCGGTAAAACAATGAGCGCCTTGTTAGTGGCTTCAAAAAACGATATCCTAAAAAAATACGTCGAGCTTATAAAATCCGCAGGATTCGTCCCCAAAGGCATAGAACCAGAAACCTTGTCGATAGAGAGAGTATTAGGGGATACCTTGGATCGTCCAAGCGCGTGCATTATTGTGAATATTGGAGTTTTTTCTACTCAAATAATAGTTAGTTATAGAGGTTTTGTTCGCTTCACTCGAACCGTGTCGGTAGGCGGAAGCGACCTGACTAAAGCTGTTCAGAAAGCTCTGAATTTAGAATTCAATCAGGCAGAAGAATATAAAAAAGCTTACGGTTTAGACGAGAGCCAGGTTGACGGCAAGGTTTACAATGCTATTAAGCCCGTATTTGACAATATTCTACTTGAAATAAACAGATCTAAAATGTACTACACAACGCACAATCCTTCTGTTATCATTAACAGAGTAATACTTTCCGGAGGAACTGCCCTTATGCCGGGTACACTGCTTTATATTGCAAATAAACTTGATGTTGAAGCCGAGCTTTCCAATCCCTGGAGAACTATAAAAATTTCCGAAAAATTACAAAAAGATCGCGATAACCTAATTAAACAAGGGCCAATGTATTCAACAGCGGTTGGACTAGCCCTAAAGGAGGTGTAACTGCCATGTCACAAAGTATAAATCTAATTCCACAAGAAGAGGTAGTCTCTCAGCAAAAACAGAGTGTTGTTAAGCTGAGCTCTGTATTTTCTGTTGTATTACTTGTTTTAGTGGCTATATACGCTGTGTATATGGTTTACACCGTAAATCAAATTAAAAGTGCAACCAGACAGCATGAACAAAATATCGCTAATCACAGAAAAGACATAAATTCCCTAAAAGAAATAGAGATTCTAGCCCGTTCGCTTGACGGCAGATATAAGTTGCTATCGGAGGTTTTGGATAAGAGGCAGAATTATTCTATTTTGCTTGAGGAAATAACCAAGAGAATGCCCGTAACTACAAGAATTGATTCTTGGAACATTTCAGCACCCGGGACAGTTATGATTTCAGGAGTAGCAGACGATTACCTTGCTATTGCAAAGCTTTTGGATAATATGTCTCAGAAAGATTTTGTTGATGCAGGAGAAGGTATGGAGTCTTTGTTGACTGACATTACGTTAAACTCGGTTCAATTAGATAATCAGGACACCGATGTTAGTTTTGCTCTCACTGTAAAATACGATTCTAAATTAATTTCGGGAGTGAGAAAATAATATGAAAAAAATTAACATAGATACCTTAGCGATAAAACAAATGGTGGCAAACTTTTTAGTGCCTCTGATTTCTTTAGGCCTTGTAACCGCAATAGGATTTTTAGTACTCTATCCTACTATCTCGAATAGACCTATGTACGAAGAAAAGCTAGAGGCTTCAAGGGCATTAGATGAGCAGTTATTAACGAAGCTCGAGAAATTAAATTATCTTGTGGACTATAAGAGTGCCGTAGATGAGAATAACTCTCTACTTTCGGATGTTTTAGCTCAAAAGCCTTTAGTTCCCGAACTTCTGACCCAGCTTGATATTATTGCAAAAGAAGCGGGCTTGGGCGTTGAAAAATTAAGTTACTCTTTTGGAGCCGGCAAAGATACCGCCGAAGGCACCTTAACAGATATAAATGTCAATATGGGGATTATTGGAACTTACGATCAACTTGTTGCTTTTTTTAGAGCTTTAGAAAAAGCCGGACGGCTGGTTAACGTAGATAACTACAGGTACACCCTTACCGAAGATAATGCTTTGTCTATAAATCTTACTTTTTCTTCCCCTTACGTTGATGTGAAAACCGATGCAGTTACTGATGATCCTATTGCTTTTGACATTTCTGACACTAAGTTTGTGTCGTTAATGTCATCTCTTAAAGAATTTAAGGTTTACAGAATATCTGTAGATGACTACATAGAAGTTCCTGCAACACCAGAAATTCCGACACAGCAGGGTGAGCAGCCTTTAGATGCTCCGGCAGAAGTCGGAGTACTTCAACAGCCCGGTGGTGCCGAAGCTCCGGCTCAAGTACCTGTCGTTCCGACCGAAGAGCCCCTTAACTAGAGCATTAGCTAATAGATGTAGCTGTAGTTTACCCAACATATTGGGTTTTGCAGCGCAAAGCAATTACAGTAAACCGCCTGCGTAAGCTGGTGGTGGTTGATAGTACAGGAGATTGCTGTTATATAGCAGTTATTCCTTCTGTTGCGTTTTCTTTATATGTAGTTTTTTAGAAGCTTCTTTTCGCCATTTCTCTATTTCTTTATGATTTCCGCTTAAAAGCACCTCCGGTACTTTTAAGCCCATAAAATCTTGCGGTCTGGTATATTGAGGAAATTCGGGCATATCGTCATCTGTGAAAGACTCTATTTCCGCAGCCTCTTCTTTTTCAAGTACGCCTGGTAAAAGCCTTGAGACGCTTTCAATAATTGAAAGTGCTGGAAGTTCCCCTCCTGACAAAACAAAGTCGCCTAAAGAGACAGCCCTTATTTCAACTTTTTTATCAAGTATGGTGTTTAATTCAAAAATTCTACTGTCCATTCCTTCGTATCGCCCGCAAACTATAGTTATTCTATTAAAGTTTTTAAGATCTCTTGCCATTTTTTGGTTGTATGTCTCACCTTGGGGAGAAGTAACTATAATTATGTTTTTTTCTTCCGGTACGTAATTTGCAATAGATTTATTTATAGCCTTGAAAAGAGGTTCTATCATGAGAAGCATGCCTATTCCCCCTCCATAGGGTTTATCGTCTATAGTTCCGTATGAGTCAAGCGGGAAGTCTCTTAAATTTATAGAATTTACCTTAATTAGTTCTCTTTCGATAGCTTTTTTATATGGTAAGACTTTTAGAAAAGAGTTAATAAGCTCGGGAAATACAGTAATAACGTCAAAATTAATCATTAATTCTTTTGTTTATAATTTCGTTACTTAAAACTACTTTCGTATTGTTGAAGATTAGCTATTTGTGCTTTCGGCCTCTTCGCTTTCACCGTCTTCGCTTATATCGACATATACTTTAACATTATCTTTGATTGCCTTCGCTCTTGCCAACGCTCTTATATTATTTATGGTTCTTCCCTCTTTTCCTATAACCACGCCCATGTCCTCTTTTGCAGGTTTAATTAAAATTCTGACAATCGAGCCTTCAACCGTTTCCTCTATTTTCATTTCATCTGGGTGTTTTACTATATTTTTGACAATATATTCTAAAAATTCTTTCATATGCTTTCAGTCGCAGTTATTCGGCAGCTGCTGTTGCTTCCTCTGCTGTTTCGGCCAGCTCCTGCGCAATTTCCTCTTTAGTTTCCGCCTCACTGTTCATAGAATCTTTTTCGGGCTGATCCTTATTATCTTCGGCCCCTTTTGTAGTGTTAGATCCTTCTGTGGCAGAGCTTTCGGATGATTTTTGTTCATTCTGACGTGTATATTTTTTAAATTCGTATTCGCCGTTTAAGAGGGCTGTCACAGCGTCTGTAACTAGCGCTCCTTTGGATTTCCACTGTTCAACCTTATCTTTATCGATTTCGTATTGTACCGGCTTTACCGAAGGATTGTAGTGGCCTAGAATATCTAAATACTTGCCGTTTCTCTTGTCTTTGGTTGTAGACACGACAATCTTAAATGCGTGTGCCTTTTTTCTGCCTATTTTAGCTAATCTTATTGTGACTGACATAGTACTAGTGGATTGTATCAGACAGAGGTAAGCTTGTCCAATGCATTTTTAGCTGCACTTTGCTCTGCTTTTTGCTTACTTTTCCCCTCCCCTACTCCATACTGTTCCTCGTCTAGATATACTGCCACTCTGAATGTTTTTTCATGGTCAGCGCCCCAAGATTCGAGAACTCTGTAGTATGGAGTAATACCGGTTTTCTCTTGTGCGGTCTCTTGAAATTTAGATTTAGCGTCTTTATAGGTCTCATCTTCAACTATCTGCTCTACTTTGTAAAATAAGTTTTTTTCAGTAAATTGACGGCAAAAATCCAATCCTTTATCAAGATATAGAGCTCCAAGGACGGCTTCAAATGTATTTGCAAGTATATATTCTCTGTCTCGACCGCCCGAAGTTTCCTCGCCTTTGGACAAAAATAACAATTCTCCGTAACCAAGTCTTCTGGCATCGTGGGCAAGAGATTTTGTACACACTACCGCGGACCTGAAGTTTGTTAGATCTCCCTCCGGAGAATTCGGGTACATCTTAAACAGATATTCTGAAGATAGCAATTGGAGTACCGCATCGCCTAAAAATTCCAGTCTTTCGTTGGAAGTGTTAATTTCTGGATTTTCGTTTAAATAAGACCTGTGTGTAAATGCTTTTTCAAAAACGGCTTCGTTCGCTATTGTTGTTTCGATTATACTTTCAAATTTTTCTTTATTAAAAGTCATAAAAATAGTTTCACTATAAGAACTGTGCTTTGACTATTCTAATTTGTCTCCTAAATAATCCATCAGCTCCCCTACTGTTTCAAACTCTTGTTTTCTGCTTAATAAATCTTCTATCTCATACATATCTTCGATTTCGGTCAGAATATCAATCAGCTCAAATTCCCCAATATTTAAATCGTCTTCAAAATAGGAGTCGTCATGTATCTCTTCAATTTCGACTCCTGCCCTGTCTGCTATTAACTCTTTAATTTCTTTTTTATAATTCATATTATTCTGTTTATAATCTATCTCGGTGTGTTCCGATTAATTATGAACCTCTTTCTTTTCTAAATCTACTACTGCACCTAATACCCCATTAATAAATTTACTGGATGTATCATTTCCGAACTCCTTGCTAAGTTCAATTGCTTCGTCAATAGCAACCTTTTGTGGCGTGTTGCTGTTGTAAAGGATCTCAAACACAGAAATTCGCAGGATTATTAAATCAATTTTTGATATTTTGTCAACCGGCCATTCGGGAGCACAGTATGAAATTGTCCCATCGATTTTATCTGTTTCTTTCTGTACGCCATTTAATATCTCAAAAAGAAGCCGCTGGTCATAAGATTTATCTTTTTCCCCAAGCACATCCTCGGCCGTCTCTATGGTATTTTCGATAGAGTAGGTTGAGTCTGGATCCGCCTCCTGTTGCTGGGGCATGCTAAATAGTACTGCTACCGCGAGTCTTCTGGCGCTGTGTCTGGGATCTTTAGTGTTTTTCATCGGCAGTTGCCCTTGTTAATTTTTGTACGCAGACCATATTTCATGAAACTAAATAGCTGTATTTAGTTCAATTCTTCTCTCATATTGCCATTTTAAGTGCAATTTGGCTCTGTATTAGTTTGCGATGTAACAGAACAGAACAGACTATTCCTTACCGCAAGAGTCACAAACTCTGTGAGGGAGTTTTTGAGCTTTACAATGCTCGCACTGTACGGTTTGTACAACTTGTTGCTGCATCTTTTCGTCTCTTTTTCTTCGGACTCTTCCTTTACTATGTTTTCTTTTAGGTCTTGGCATACCCTAGTAAAGTACCACTATAAGGATGAATTAGCAAGAGGTTTTGAGAGCTTGGTATGCGAGAAGAACTGGGGCGGGGGTTTTAGCGGCTTGAGTCATTTACTCGTTTGTCAAGAAGATGAAATTTTTTCGTTGATTCGGTGTTGCCAGCGCAGAGTTCCATGTACTGGAATATTTTTTTGCGTAGCTTATCGTTTCTTAGTCTGTATGGGACCTTAAGGGCACCTATGTGTTACGAACTGTATTAGGTAATAATAAGGCTTTAACTATTTTTTCCACTCTTTGAGCGGGATTTTCTTTTTTAGGTTCACCGGCTACTAATGCTACATCTTCAATAGCATGGGGCTGCGATCGTGGATTGCTTATAAATAAACCCTCTATCAAATCTAAATCTAAGAAAGAAAGATCTTGTTGTTGTTCAGGAGTAGGATTATTTACATCTCGCATGTATGTACTGCCACCGTCTAAAGATACCGTACGCTTGTATTCCCAGCCAGTTCTATCTGGTTTATATTTGTGTCTCATTGTAATTTCCACATCACCTTTAGATATAATCAGTGTATGAAAATCCCCCTCTTTTTCAGCGAGCTTTATTCTAACACCCTCTGTACTTACTGTAATAACTTGCACTACTCTTCTTTCTGATTTAATACCAGTATCATACCCAGCATTGGCAACGGTGGTATGAGAAAGAGTCGCTTCCACATAATCTGCTGTGTTTAGTTCTGGTATCCAACGAGCAGCAATATCTACGTTACACGCTTTTCCATCACAGCTGGCCCCATAAAGATGAGTCACCTCTGTATTTTGAGGTTGTTCACCTTGTTCACCTTGTTCCTCTAACTTTCTGGCAAAGAAAGGGAAACAAGGCTCATCCGGACCATTCCTGTCATGGCGAGTTGTCGTAGAAGCTACATCAAGAAGTGAGTCCTTGGCCGTTTTCTCGCACACGGCAAGTGCCGGAAATCTTGCCTTATCCTTAGGGGTAATTATACGAGAAATATTTGCTCCGGCGGCTACAAGCAGTCTATTTAACAGTGCGGTCTGTTCTTCATCCCTGTCTTTAAGTCCAGCGCTGTCAGACATTTTGATAAAACCTCGTACTAGAGAGTATATAGAAGGTACGCCCAAATCCTGTAACTTAGCAATTCGTTCTATCGCATATTGCGGCAAAGTTTCTATTTCCCTTGTTAAATTATAATACAATCTTGCTGTCTCAGGGCCGCACCGCTTATAAATATCTATGATTGTCAAAATATTGTGTTCAGCTTTGAGCGGGCTTTCTGGATACTGAATTCTGCCAGCATCAAGGTCTGTTTTTGCAAGTACAAGCAGGGCCATAAGAGCCTCTGCGTGGGGTAGGGTTTCGAGCAAAGCAAGATCTCCATTGAGTTTCAAAATTTTGGGTAACCTTCTATTTAAAACATCGGGAAATGGCAGTTGCCGCAATAATTGAGCGACTCTCGTGTTAAAATTAGGACTCTGTTCGGCTAAAATTTCTCGCTCTCTACCTGTTTCGAGTTCGGCAAGCAGGTTCTCACGAGAACCAATATAGGATGTCCCGTCGCCCTGTTTTTTTAGTATTACTGTCTTGCCTTCCTCCGATCCATCCTTGACATTAAAAATTATGGTAACCGCTCCGTGTTTTCCTGGTCCCCCCTTTTCTGTGCGAATAGTGAGGGAGCCTTGGTCTCCACTTAGCCCAAAGGTTTGTTCTACTTTATTAGCGTCTGTGGGTTCAGTAGAGATCATAAAAGGTTTTAATAAACTCATGTTCTCATTGTAACAAGAACAATTTATGCTGTAAACCTCTCTTGAAACTAAGTCTGTTGCGTAAGTGCCGTAAGACCATAGAACAAATTTGTAGTTAGCACCCTTGCTGCTGTAAGATAGAGACACCCCTCTCGTTAAATAAGGTCTTAGTTCACAACAGTGAGAAAAAATTTCAGATATAGCTTTATAGTATCTTATTTCCCAAAACCAATAATGCTTAAAAAACTCTCCCCGTATTTTCTGGATTGCAGAATCTTTAGGCTTGTTCCTATAAGCTGTTCCTCCAAATTCAGGTCCTTGGAATGAGAAAAAGCTATCAAGCCCCCCTTTTCTAGTATTTCCGCTAAATTTTTTAATAAAAATTTATGTTTCAAATCGCTATAAAAAGGATCGCAGAAAATAACATTGTATTTTTTGTATATATTAGCAATGTATTTTATGCAATCGCTGTGAAATATTTGTGCTAGATCCTGAAGTCCGCATGTTGATAGATTTTCTTGAATTGTAGTAATTGCTCTTTTGTTATGATCTACAAAATCGCAATGTTTTGCCCCTCTGCTTAGCGCCTCAATTCCGGCACTACCTGAGCCCGCGAAAAGGTCTAAACAGTTTGCATTTACTATTTTCTCACCAATAATGTTGAAAAGGGCTTGTTTAAAAACATCCTTATGAACCCTTATTCCTTCGATGTCGGGTATTTTCAGTTTTCTATTTTTTGCAGTTCCTGACGTGACTCTAGTTGTAATATCCATGTGTTAATTAGATACAGCCATAGAGGCATGTTCGTCAAGTTTCTGTTTCAAATTAGGTAAGTCCTCCAGTTGGCCGTAAAGCTCTTCCGCCGCCTTTTTAGCTGTTCTAACGGCTTTCAGATCACTAAAATCGGCGTATTTAAAGTTTTTAAATCCATGTTGTTGGGTTCCGTAAATGTTTCCTTGACCTCTGTATTTCATATCTATTTCTGCCAGTTTTAGCCCCGAGCTTGTGATTTCTAAATTTTTTAATCTTGTATAGGAATTTTTTGAATATCCCGACATGAACAAGAAGCAGAATCCTTCTTTTGCTCCTCTTCCAACCCTTCCTCGTAGTTGATGCAATGAGGCCAGCCCATAACGTTCCGCACTTTCTATCACAATTATTGTAGCCTCGGGAATATCGACTCCCACTTCAATCACCGGTGTCGAGATTAAAAACTTTATTTTACCTGTGCGAAAATTGTCTAAGGTTTGATTTTTCTCTTTTTCACTCATACGCCCATGCAACAACCCAACGGCCTTGCCCTTTAGACTGCCTTGTTGAAGCCGCTGAAACTCCGTTTCAGCGGCCCTAATATTCTCAAAATCCTCATTTGTGGAAGATTCAATAAATGGGCAAACTATAAACGTAGGTTCGTTTCTCTTTCTAATCCATTCAAATACCTTATTTCTCTGAGACTCGGAGATTACTTTTGTTGTAATCTTTTTTTCTGTATTCGGTACAGTATCTAAAGTAGAAATTTCAAGATGTCCGTATATAGTGAGTGCTAAGGTTCGAGGTATGGGTGTTGCCGTCATAGACAAAAGATGGGGTTTTATTTCATTTGTTCCCATGACTTTTGATCTTTGTTCGACTCCGAATCGGTGTTGTTCGTCAATAATTACAAGTCCCAAATTTTTGACCCCTTTTTTTAAGTGAAGTAATGCGTGAGTTCCAATTATTATGCTTGGTGTGCTTTCTTCGATAGGCTGTTTCTCGCTGCCCGTTATAAGCAGAACTTTAATCCCCAAAGGTTCTAGAAATTTTTTAAATGTTGAATAGTGCTGTTGGGCTAAAATTCCTGTTGGCGCCATGTATATTGTGCTGTGCCCGTTTAGTAAAGTATTATATGCTGCTGCAACAGCAACAATGGTTTTACCTGAGCCAACGTCCCCCTCAAGGAGTCTGTTCATAGGTCGTTCCCTATCCGTGTCATTTAGAATTTCTTCTATAGCTTTTTCCTGGGAATTTGTTAATGAAAACCCAAGATTTTTTGTAAAGTTAGATACATCAAGTTTTTTATAATCAAGCCTGTATGCTGAAAAGGCGCTTTTCCACGTATCCTTTGTCTTTTGAACTTTAAGCAGCTCTATAACCAACTCTCTAAATGCTAAACTCTTCTCTGCTTGGGAGATGTCTTGTGTACCTTCTGGCATGTGCAGGTGGCATAATGCGGTAGGCAGGTCTAGAAGATTGTATTCTGAAAGTAATTTTTCCGGCAAATATTCCCCTATAGCCCCTTCTTCTAAAAGTTTTGGTAAAATGTCGTTAATCCTAGACCTCAGCCACTTTGAAGTTAGGCCTGCTGTTTCAGGATAAATTGGTACAATCCTTGCAGTACTAACCCCTTGTTTATCGATTTCTTCAAATTGTGGAGAAGGCATAGATATTTTATTATTGAAGACTTGAACTTTCCCGCTAAAGTAATATTCATTTTCTAGTTTTATGCTTTTTGCAATATATTGTTGATTAAACCAAACAACCTCAACTTTTCCCGATGAGTCCCCTACTACGGCCTTCGTAAGACGTTTGCCGGTTTTGGTATAAATATTGTCTATTTTGTTTATTTTGGCCTTTATGGTCACATTTTTATCTGGTTCCAGTTCGGCAATATTGGTTATTTTTGAATAGTCTTCGTATCTAATCGGTCGGTGGTAAAGTAAATCTTCTATGGAGTATATACCGAGTTTTGCCAGCAAATCTTTGTATTTTGGGCCGATTTTTGCTATTGTAGCCACATTAGAGCTTATTTTATGCATATTATTATTTTATCGTATCATTTAATTTTATAATTTCGTTAATTAAAACTACTCGCGTTAGCTAGTAGATGCAGTTTACTCAACATGCGGGGCTTTGCAACTTAAAGAAATTACAGCAAACCGCCCGCGTAAGCTGGCGGTAGTTGATTATTTTAATTAAATTGTACTGTGATTTTAGGATTTTATGAATCTTGAACCTAGTTTCAGTCCCAAAGGGACGAGGGAAAGACACTACGAATTTAATGGCGCCGACGGTGACCTTTTTGGTTTTACAGTTGACCACATTGAGCAAGTAAATCCTTCACGAGGTTACATGAGCGCTTTATCAAGAGCTGAGATCGGCAAAGGCTCTGCCTCCTTAACTATCGAGGTGGTTCATCACGCAGGCTTTCCCCGCTCAAATCTTATTGATGCTCAAGGGGCAGATGAGAGAGGTCTAATCTCACTACCTTTTTCCTCGCTATTCTTTGCATTAAAGGTTTCTCGGCCCTTGCAGGCTGTTGAAATTGACTACCTAAATCAAAGTGCTCCTGGAGATACAGCAGAAATAATTAGTGCGCATCGAGCGTTCTTGTTACAAGGAAATCTAGTTCCCCTCATCACGCCCGTCTCGGGAATTCATGCATTGGAAATAACTCGCAAAGACAATAAAACAGGATTCTACCCTCAACCTGGATCTGGGTTTCATGGATATTCTGCATACATTCCCACAAGAGCTTTTCAGGGCTATGTAGTGACAACTATAGACCCTGCTTTAATGCGTAGACTTTTTCATCCAGTTTATGAAAGCTCTCGCATTGTTGGAGCCGATACGATTTGCGGTTCTACATATGTAAGACCCATAAACATTATTAGGCCCGATCAATTGTATTTACTTGACAGTCAAGCATTTTGGAATTTGTTGCCGGCGTTTCGTGATGGCGGGATATTATACGGTCGTGAGAAACCTAGGCAAAATATACCCCTAAATATTAGGGAATTGACTTTTCCAGTTTGTGTTTTGCCCGATCTGAAGTTTTAATAGCTGCAGTACCTTTAAGATTAGTTTTTCGGTTATTGTTAGTACGGCTCTTGTAATTATAAAATTATCAATTAATTCTATTTTCTTTCTTTTTTAATAAGATTTTGCCCATAAGAAATTTTGAGGGTTTGGGGTTTAGCTTTTTTCTCTTTCTTATTATTCTTCTGTTATAATTCTAACGTTATATGGCAATTTTTGAAGGTGAAACTCCTTATACAAATAGCACCAGATTTGAGTTAATCGAGCAAGGTACAGGTGGTGTCAAAATTATAGTTTATATTGCTGGTAAAGCAGGGGTGGGGCTAGAAATAGAGGCTGAAATTTTGAGGTTTTATGGCCCCAGCCCAGCTGTTGCAAGAGGGGGCGATTTGTTTGTTTCCTCTGTAAGGACCACTACTGGTTTCGGGTTAGAAATTTTCTCACCTAAAGCTGTTTTACCTGCCACCACTGGTTCTTCCGGCCCTTTTCAATTGCGTCCAAAAATTCTGGAACTGCCTCTCTGGTTTACTCAAGATAAAGGTAAGGATACTGCTCGATCTAACAACCATTTCGATGTTACTTATTTATCAATTTTAGCAACTCAACCTGAAGCAAGTCTTGTTGGGTATGACGAAAATCTTCGAAGATGGCGCTTTAATGATCCTAAAGTTAAAGTAAACGTGGGTTTGTTTAATCAGATCATTTTACAACGCCAGCATGACGAGATATTTTATCGTGACGGTTTACCTCCCCGAAAATACATCTTGCAAAGGAATATTTGAGATTGCTTTAAATCACATAAGGCAATACACTCGTAGCAATAATACTCAAAGTGCAAAGAATAACAATAAACTTAACAAGATTTTTTTTGTTAAAGATCCGCTTAAGTTTTTTGCTTCTATAAAACTTAAACTTTTTTTTATGTCCCGGTAATGATATTAGATCCATAACGCCCCTGAGCGTGGGTAGTTTTTTATTTTCTTTTAAGATTTTTTTAAACACTGCGCTATTCCTATAAATAAATTTTTTCGTAGTTTTATGACTATTCCAGTCTTATAAAAGTACGTTTTCCAAATTTAATAATATCGCCTTTTATAAACTTATGCACTGAGTTGGGTTCTGTTACTTTGTTGCCATTCAGTTCAAGTCCTCCTTGAGATATTGTTCTTTTTATTTCTCCTGACGAGAATTTATTTCCAAGTTCTTTTCTTATAAAATCAAGAATGGTTTGACTTCCGGTGCTTGTGCTTTGAGTAAAAAGCTCTTCTGAGATTTCTTTATTTTGCACAGTTTCTTCAAAGACCCTTGCTGCGGTTTTTGCGTCTTCTGTGGAGTGGTAAAATGTGACTATTTCTTCGGCCAACATTTTTTTAAAGATCATTGGGTTTGCACCGTTATTCATTTCTTTCTTCATTTTCTCTATGTCCTCTAAAGGTATCCTTGTAGAAAGTTCAAAGTAATCGAATATAACCTCGTCGACAATTGACATCACCATTCCATACATGTCAATTGCGGATGCAGTAACTGGTATAAAATTCTTTAGGCTTTTTCCCATTGGTCGGCCATCGCTTCCGGTAAGCAATTTCATAACTACTGCGGATTGAGGCTTCAAATTAAACGCGGGCATTAATTTTCTTCCGGCTAAGAGGTTAAAAGTCTGGTCTGTACCTCCCATCTCTACATCTGCTTTTAGTACGACCGAATCGTACCCTTGCATTAAGGGATACAAGAATTCATCGAGCCCGATTGGTTTGTTTGCTTTGTAACGCAACATAAAAGTTTCTCTGTCTAGCATTTGGGAAACAGTAAACTGCTTTGCTAGGTTGATGATCTGATTAAAGTCTAAAGGTTTTAACCACTCAGAGTTATGTCTTATTTCTACCTGTTCGGGAATTACTGTTTTAAAAAATTGCTCTACATATGTTTTTTCATTTTCGGCTATGTCGTGTGTGTTAGTTTCATCTCGCATGTCTACTTTATCGGAATGATCGCCTATTAAAGTTGTAAAGTCTCCTATTATCAAAGTTACTCTATGCCCAAGTTCCTGAAAATCTCTTATTTTTCTTTGTACAACCGCATGCCCCAAATGAATAAGAGGGCCTGTAACATCAATTCCTAATTTTATGTGAAGTTGTTTTCCTGATAAGAGTTTTTCTTCCAATTCTTTGTAGGTGAATATTTCGTGCACTCCCCTAGTTAGTATGTCTTTAATTTTCTCTTTGTCGGTACTGACTTTTGACATTGAGTAATTATAGCATTATGCAAAGATATTTCGCATAACCAAATCTGTATCAAATACCTACAATTAAGGAGCTTTGTTCATAAATGTTATAATTACCTGATATGTTTAAGAACCTGTTTTTCCTATTTGGTGCCAAACCTAAATATAGATCAATTCAAAGAAATAAGAAAAATCGATTTAAGTTTATACCGTTCGATAAAGCTTTTGGTAAATCCGGAGAAAAGGTAAAGATTGATAAAAATAATGTATCGCCCAAGCTTCTTGTGGCTACGTATTTAGCAACCGGGGCGTTAATAGCTGTGATTTTAGGCATAGTCGTTCTAATTATTGTCTTTGCAACTTTTTCTAGAGATCTGCCCGACCCGAATAAGCTTCTTGAGAGAGATCGTGAGCTATCCACGAGACTTTATGATAGAAACGGTAAACCTTTGTTTGAGGTTTATGGAGAAAAAAATAGGCAATTAATTCAGGTTTCGGATGTTTCTCCTAATCTGGTTTATGCAACATTGGCTACGGAAGACGCCAACTTTTATTCACACCGAGGCTTTTTTCTTAAAGGAATGTTAAGAGCACTTGTTAATATGGTTAAAGGTGAAGGTCTTCAAAGTGGCTCGACAATTACTCAGCAGGTAGCAAAAAATGCAGCCTTGTCGCAGGATCGCACCATAACCAGAAAGGTTAAAGAAATAATTTTAGCCTTACAGCTGGAAAATAAATACTCAAAGGAGCAAATTTTACAAATGTATTTAAACGAAACTCCATATGGAGGGCAAAATTATGGTGTTTTGACTGCCGCAAAGGCTTATTTTAATAAACACCCACGTGACCTGACGTTGGCCGAAGCGGCATATATTGCAGGTTTACCCCAAAGCCCGACTAGCTATTCTTTTTACGGCCCGACTCCGGAAAAAGGTATAGCAAGAAAAAATTATGTTCTGTCCCTGCTTAAGGATTATGGTTGGCAGGGAGAGGATGGTAAAAGGCACTATATTACTGAGGAAGAGTATGAACGTGCAGCAAACGAAGAACTTTTATTCCAGAAGCCCGATATTCAATTTGAAGCACCTCATTTTGTCTTTTATACCAAAGATTATCTTTCTCAGTTATTTGGCCCGGACATGGTGGAACAAGGAGGACTACAAGTCACAACGACACTCGATCTTGATCTGCAAAGGGAGGCAGAAAAGATAGTAAGAGAAGAAGTTGATAAATCAGCTTATCTTAATGTAGGGAACGGCGCTTTGGTAGCTGTTCAGCCCGGCACAGGGAACATTTTAGCTATGGTTGGTTCTAAAGACTATTCCG
Organism: Candidatus Nomurabacteria bacterium; assembly: GCA_020631855.1. Classification (GTDB taxonomy): domain Bacteria; phylum Patescibacteriota; class WWE3; order UBA101185; family UBA10185; genus JACKGU01. The sequence continues at coordinate 271,470 of JACKGU010000001.1, forward strand.
CTGATTCCGCTCCCGAAGGATGTACGCCAGGAATTGCAGGTGAAGATGGTTGTGTTTTTGACCCTAATGTTAATGTCACTACATCCTTAAGGCAGCCCGGTTCCTCCATTAAGCCTATTACCTACGCTACCATGCTCGAGCAAGGTTACACAGCCGCTTATCCGTTTTTAGACGTAGAATCCAAATTTGCAGGCTCTGCTCCTGACAAACCTTATATTCCCAAAAACTATGACGGAAAATATCGAGGGCCTATGTCTATGAGACGCTCTCTTGCTAATTCGCTCAATATCCCAGCAGTAAAAGCTCTGGAGATTGTTGGAATACAAAATATGCTCAACACAGCAGAAGAGATGGGAATAACAACACTAACCAGGAAAAATGAATACGGCTTGTCGTTGGCTTTAGGCGCAGGAGAAACAAAGCTACTTGAAATGACAAATGCTTTTGCGGTGTTTGCTAATAATGGTGAATACGCAACACCAACTCCAATTATTGAAGTCAAAAATGCTCGAGGTGAGGTTATTTACAAAGCTGTGCCTGCAAAACACAACGCTATTTCACCTGAGACAGCCTTTATTATAAGCGATATTCTTTCTGATGACGGTGCTCGATCTGACGTTTTTGGAACAGGAAGCTTATTAAACATTCCTGGTCATAAAGTTGCAGTAAAGACGGGTACAACTAATGATCTTCGCGATAACTATGCTGTGGGGTATACCCCAATAGTAGCAGTAGGAGTATGGGTTGGTAATAATAACAACGAAGCTATGAGTAATGTTGCTTCAGGTATAACCGGCGCCACCCCTATCTACCACCGCTTTATGGCCGCTTTCTTAGAAGGCAAGGAGGAGCAAAAGTTTGAGGCTCCATCAAATGTTGAGAAGGTAACTGTGGATTCTCTGACAGGCATGTTACCCTATGCTGATTTTTCACAGCGCCCCGAGTGGTTTATTAAAGGAACAGAACCCACATCCCCAAGTGAGTGGTATCAGCGAATTGAAATTTGTAAACCGGACGGCTTGCTTGCGAGCCAGTCATGCAGAGAGGCTGATAAAACTTCTGTAGAAACTTTTATTGATATTCAAGCAGAGCTTGAAAAATGGCAAGTTTACGTAGACAAGTGGATTGGAGAAAACTTTTCGGGAGACTCCAAATACTTTCCTCCACGTACAGTTTCTTCTTTAAAGTTTGATGGCGGAGATGTGCAGAAAGACACTAATCCGGTTGTAAGTATCGCAAATTTTAAAAACGGATCTGATGCCCCTTTGGAGTTTAGATTAAAAGTCGAGGTTTCCTCCCCTAATGACATAGATTACGTAAAAATTTATTTAGATGGAAACGAAGTCACAAAGGATAAATCTGAGCCCTTTGGATATAATTTTACATTTACTTCCGCCGACGTTGGTAAGCATGAGTTTAAAGCTTCCGCGGTTGACGAGGACGGCCGCGAAGGCGACGTTAAGATAAGTTTAGAGATAGTGCCTTATTAAGTAAATATTGCTAAGACAGGCTAGCTCGGATCTTTTTGTTAGTATTTAGTTCGTATCCACCGCAGGTCTAAAAATAGGTTTTGGTCCTAACGTTCTTACTTGTAAATCTTCTTGGCCTATTGGAGATTGTAACGCTTTCGCAATGGCCTCTGATATAACATCTCCAACCGTTTCTTTGCCGTTTCTGCCGTCACTACCTGTGTCAGTTGTGTATGGTTTAGCCGGTCCGAAGATTTGCAAAATGCGGTTTGCTGTTTTTCCCGCCGTATCCGCAATAGCAAATTGACGCCATGTATCACTTTCTCCATGTAGTAAAGTACCAATCTCCTCATTACCATCTATGATCGCTAAGAGCTGAAGCAATGTGTCGAGTTCATTCCTTGCTATTACCCGAGTTTGAGGCTTTGCCAAGGAATCCTTTTCATCTTCTGGTAAAATTCCAAGTGAGAGTATTAGAAAAATTGCTTCCTCTTCCGTCATTTCTTTTTCCATCATTGTTGCTGCTTTATAAAAGTTAGCAACTCTACGTTTTATATCAGCAGGGTTTGCTATTACCCCACCCTCCATCGATCCTAACTGTAGCAAACCTTCGAGCACTCCGCTAGCTGTCTCTATAGCTATTAGCCTACTTTCATGAGCACTTCTCGCCCCTTGTTGTCGGGTTGCCCTTAACCTTTCCTCCGCATTTTGAAACTCAAGAAATCCTGCAGAATTGAGGATTTCCAGAGCATCGACTGGGGAAAGTGATTCGGTGAAAGCACCCGAATGTCCTACTTTCTGGGCGTTATTAGTCTCTAGTTTCAGCGCCTTTCCGCAGGTATCGTACAACTGAAATAAAGTAGCTTTACGTTGATTTCGTTTACTCCAGTAATTAGGACTTCCTATCTTCTCTTCCCCCTCGATGTTCTCAGTTGTTACTGCGGCCAGATCATCACTTAGTCTATGTGCATCTTCCGCAAGCTGCTTCACGGTTTCCGTACCTGGTTCTGTTTGTAATTGCAAATGGGGTTTTCTCATCCTTATTTCCTTTAAAATTATTATTTATCCTGTAATTATACATTTTTTTTACACATTTTAGCAACTCCGAAAAGCCAACACTTGCAGCTTAATTAATGCCTATTAGAGGCAGGTCCCAGCTTCCTTCTTGGTCTTGATTTGTTAAGTTTTTTGTTCTTAAACCCTCGACTCTAGTGATTTCTTCTACAACCAAATTTTTAATACGTTGCAGCTCTTCAGCTTTTTGAGCGGTGCTATATATTCTTATGGTAACAGCTTTTGTTGCGGATTTTAAATCTACGCCATCTTGGTAGACGTCAAGCGCTGTTATTCGGCCAACTCCTGCTATCTTTTCAATATTTTTTACTACGGGCCCAAGAGATCTTTTCTCTTTACAAACTATGGTAATATCGAAATCCATCGTATGTGCGTTGTGCAGAGCTAATCTCTTATTAGCTACGGCTAAGTTATCTTTAAGCGCTTGGGATAGCCTCTCGGTGTACAGGACGAAACTGTCCACATATAATTCCCCCACCTCGGTGTCTTTCACTAAGATCGTTGCTCTAGCAGGTTTGTTAGTTTCAGATCTTTCTTCTGTGTTTTGAGAGCTGGGGCTTTCTTTTAGCTCGTATTCTTTTTGATCTATATTCAGGTTCAAAAAAAGCGAGGCAAGAATTTTTCTTACCCTCTTGTTCAAATCGAGCACTGATTCCCCGTCTCTTAAAGTTGTTAGAACTTGTAGTGTTTTAATTTCTTTGTAGTTCTCGTAAATTTTGGGATCCCCCTCTAAGGTATATGTTTTTCCTAGCTCAAAAATTTCAGGTTGTCTTAAATTTAGTTTTGCATAGTGCGTTAAGATCGGTTTAAGAGTTTCTTTTATAGTATATCTTAGACCTGCTTTCTCTTCTGTTAGGGCGTTAACTAGTTTAACCTGCCTTTGGTTTTCAGGATCGGCAGGCACAAGTGGGTCGGTAGAGTGCTCGTGTAGTCCTATGCTGCATAATATGTCTCGTATCTTTTCTTCGAGTACATAACTTGTGGGTGTTATTTCTTTTGGAGGCGTTGTTGTCATTTTTGCCATCGGTATGTTCGAGAACCCGTAAATTCTTAGTATGTCAGAAACTATATCGTCCTCGACACAGACGTCTGTTCTAAAGTAAGGAACCTCGAGAACCAACGCCTCCTCCTCCTCTTTTAGTATTTTGTAATCAAGATTTGTTAGAATTTGTTTTATTTTGTCTTTCTCTATGAGCAACCCGCCTATTTTTAGGATTCGATCAAACCTCAACCGCATATTTTTAGGTAACCATCTTTCGCTGTCCGGGAAGTAATCTCCGTTTTCGTATGCGCTCCCTCCTGCAATGTCCAAAATAAGTTTTGTTGCTCTGTCTATAGCAAGCTTATTGTTGTAAGGATGGAGGAATTTGTCGTATCTTTGAACTGTTTCGTTTATTATTTTTAGTTTACGTGAGTTTTTTCTTACGCTGGTTTGATCGTAGCTTCCGGAATCAAGTAAAATGTCGGTTGTACTTTGATCAATAGCAACTGCCTCACCCCCCACTATCCCCCCGATAATAGTTGGCTTGTCGTTTGTGCTTAGTATAGTTATGTCTTCATCTAAAGTTATACTTTCTCCAAGAAGTGTAGTTATGCTCTCCCCCTTTATCGCTTTTCTAAAAGTTATTTCGCGTGTTTCCATTTTACTTAGATCGTGTGCGTGCAGGGGCTGCCCAAGTTCAACCATTACATAATTTGTTATGTCCACTATGTTGTTTATAGGAACCATTCCGTACTCGATTAGTCTTTTTTTAAGCCACTCAGGTGATTCTTTTACTTTTACATTGTAGATTACCCTTGTATAAAAACGATTAACAAAACCTTTGTCTTTAACTGTAATTTTAACTTTTTCTTTCTCGGGTAACATTGCAAGTTCTTGTGTGTGCATTTCCGGCATCTTTAGAGAAACATTTTCAAATGCAGCCAGATCACGTGCGCATCCGATAATACCAAGCCAATCTGCTCTGTCCATCCTATGTTCCAGATCTAAAATTTCGTTTCCAAATTCTGATTTTTCTATTGGTTTGTCCAAAAGCAGCCCCAAAAAAGTAAATGAGCTAGCTAGCTCAAAGGCCGTCTTGTTTATAGCTACATATTGTTTTAGCCACTCTAAAGGTATTTTCATAGGTATGCCAGCTTGCCTCCATATAAAGTACGCAAATCGCTAACGCCAAATTTTTGCATTACCAGTCTATCTAATCCCATTCCAAAAGCGAAGCCTGTATAAATTTCAGGGTCTATTCCACACATTTTTAGTGTGTTATAGTGAATCATCCCTGAACCTAAAGCCTCGATCCACCCACGATATTTACAGACATCGCAACCTTCCCCACCACAAAACTTACATTGCATATCTACTCCCACCCCCGGCGAAACCTCGGGGTAATATTTGTACCTGAACCTAACCTTTGTGTCTTCACCGTAGAGGTATTTATGAGCCTGCTCCAGCGTACTCATTAGATGTTGTATAGTGATTCCCTTGTCGACCACAAAACCTTGATATTGGTTAAAGTACGCTCCATTTGTCGAACTTAGGGTTTCGTTTCGGAAACATTTCCCCGGAACAACTACTCTAATAGGAGGTTCGTAGTTTGTTAAAATTCTTGCTTCCACAGACGAGGTGTGTGTTCTTAAGACTATGTCCATTTCATCTCCGAGCTGTTGTATAAAAAGGGTGTCTTGCAAATCTGTGGCAGGGTGGCCTTCGGGTAAATTAAGCTTTCTAAAATTGAACAGTGCAGTTTCTATTTCAGGCCCCTCGGCTACTGAGAATCCGCTATACCTAAAAAATTCATTTAGCTGTCGGATGACCTGAGTTGTAGGGTGCAAAAAGCCTGCATTAGTAGCTTTTTCAGGCAATGTTAAATCAAGCAAAGGGTCGTTAAGGCTTTCCTCTGCGAGTAAATTCTTTTTATCATTTATTTTGTTTTTCTGTTCTTCTATAAGAGTATTTATTTTCGGTCCATATAGCTTTTTTTCTTCAGAAGATAGAGAAGGGATTTTTTTAACTAACATTGTAGTCAGCCCCGCTGACTTTGATAGATATTTAAGGTAGACTTCGTTAATTTTTGCCTCTGAGGTTGCAGTTTCCAAATCAAGCTCAAATTGTTTTTGTATTTCTGTTATGTTTTGCTGCATCTTTACTATAGTATGACAGAAAGGCTTATCTGGCAATATTCACATAAGGTCTTCTTAGATTAATTTCAATTGTTTAATTTTTATTATGATTGGCCTTTTGTCGGGTAAAATTAGCAAACATAGTGAATCCTCTACCATTAAGCTAAAATATAGGTGAAATAAATATTATGGTTAGTACCTTGCGCAGAGAGAATTTAATGCCTCAGAGACTGATGGTGGCATAAGTTTTCATTACGAATCGATAGAGCTATTCTGTAATGGATTAAGCCTAGATGCAAGCGAACCTCTTCCTGTACCTAGCCCGTGTGCTGGAATACACGCGTGTCTAGATGTTGCAGTAAATGGTTCTGTTTCAGTGACTTCGGTATGCGAAAGGAGCTGCTCCTTTTATATTCGGGGGGGGGTGGTTCTCCCCGGTTATGAAGCAAAGCTCTGAGCAAGGGCAGTTAAAAAGAACATTGTGTTTATCGGAATAAGGTTTTTTGGTTCTAGTTACACCTATAGTTATAAAGACGCTGGGGGATCAGAAGGTTATAGATACGATAAAGGGTAGTTTTTTGATGCTGATATAGCTCTCGCGCAAAATACTCAAGATCTTTATAGAGATAGAAATAGGAGACGGGCTTTAGGTCGCGAAGCCCTATTTATTTGAGGAAATAATAAGTAAAAACACTAGATTTCTGAAATTTGATGCTTGCTTCCGCCTCTTTTTTATTGGAGAATAAAGATTATGTATTTCTTTGTGATTAAATATCAAGAAAATGATTAAGAGGGTGGGTCGCCAAGGTGAGCCCGTGGAGCGACAAGCTAATGAGGCGCTAAAAATTCTAGGTATTACGCGCCTAGTTGAGCCAAAAGATCCGCGAGTGCCCTCGGGTGATGCTGTTGTCGTGTCTAAGCGAATAGGGGCCTTCTGTGTCATCGACGGAGTTGGCGGAAGCGTAAATGGCCCGGAAGTTAAAGGTGACAGTCGGGCTGCAGGTATAGTAGCACGCGCAGTAGAGAAAAGAATTGAAGATGTTTCCCGTCCTATTGATAGTACAAAGCTCGCCGTTGAATTTCTGCTAGGTCTTCAAAGTGATGCTAAGTCTGAGTTAGAAGCTGTGGGCAGATACGAACGTCATTCTGCAGAAAAATATATTGGCGCTACCCTAACCGCAGTTCTAGTCGGTAAAGTCAAAATTGCTGTGTTAAATGTAGGAGACTGTCGTGCAGTATACTTTCCAAGGAAAGGCAAAACTTACGAGCCACCAAAGCATCTAACTCTTGATGATACACGTTTAGTTCAGATTTTGGCTGCGCGAGAGGGCGCAGAAAGGGAGTTGTTGTTAAAGCAGCAAAAAGCTATGGCAGCTATGGAAGACCCCTCATTGTATACGATTCCAGGAAATACCCTACCCATTGGCATGGATACTTTCTTGCGAACGACGGCCGAAGTTACTAATATGGTGTCGTCGTTCGCAAGCACTGGGTCTGTAGAAGGGAATGTGGAGATATACGATAGGAGCGATTTGGGGCCAGGTTTATTGCTCCTTATGAGCGATGGGACTCATGAGGTCTGTTCGGACCCTGCTCTGCTGAGGGTCCTTAATGGATTAAAGCCTCGCCAGAATCCTGCAGAAGCAGTAAGAGACCTAGTTATAGCAGAAAGGAATCGTTTAGGTCAAGGTCGTTGTAGATACAAGATCGACGATGCCAGTAATATATGTGTGACGCTAGGACAGCCCAAGTTGTGAATGTCATGTTTGCATAGTTAAAAGGTCTCTTATATAACTTTATACTGCCAAATATCTTCCATGGGCGGCAACCGTAGTAAAAGTCCCAAGGCAATAAATGATGATCTTAGATACAACTGTGCGTTTGAATCTTTCGTGCGTTCCTTCATTCTTTATTACCCATCCTGTTTTTTTTGACGAACATAAAGTTCTATGGTAACTTTTTGTTAATATTTTTTTGTTACCAATAAATTACAGATATGCCTCACGAACAAACTGATACAGAGCATCCAGAAATGGGAGAATTTCGTATAAAACATTTTAATGATCAAGAAATTCTGGATACTGTCTGTGTTGAGGGTGTGTGCAGCGCCCTTAAGGGTCCCGGCACTGCAGTTGAGCAGTTTGCTCTACCCGCCGAGGCAGTGGGGTTAGTATTGGTACATGCTCGTAGTACACACGGTCATGGCCCAAGAGATATGGAAGCTGATCCTACAACTGCGGCTGCGCGCCAAGCTTCAGAAATTTTTAAAGAGCATCTTGTACAGCACTTAGCAAGGCGGCCGCAGTATGGTAATGATTACGATGCACTTTTAGCTTCTTACCAAGCTATTGAACCTGCTTTATTACCTCGGGGTGATAATCTTGCAATTTCGGTAGCCTGTTTGTTAGTGCGGCAAGAAGGCGTGGCATTTTCTAATCTTGGAGATACCCGTGTGTACATGGTTAACCCAAAAACCGGCACAGCGCGTTCTCTAACTTTAGATACTCCTGCCACGGCGCATCGAAGAGAATACGATAAAGCACAAGCTTTTAGAGATCAAGATGGGGCACGAATTCTAGTTGATGGGCCGAGAAATCCACGATCTGGCTTTGTGGGTAATAGTAATTTTCCTCCAGCCATTGAAGTTAGTAACCGAGGCTTTCTCGGACTTAATGAAGCATGGTTAGTAGTCACTACCCGGGAAATTAATAGTTGTTTAACTGCGCTCGATCTTGCTCAATTAAGTGGTGCACTCAATCAACCTGTTCTTTTCCAAAGGGACGTATTGAATAGGGTTCAAAAAGGTGCTGTGGCTGTTATTGCTTTAGGACACTAACATGCACCTTGATTCGTGCTCAATACTATGAGTTCTTTGTGTTTCACGTTGTGTTAATTACCTATGCGTTATTTAGAGATATGTTAGGTAGGGTTTTTGCTTCTATTTAATGGCTTTAACTTTGTTTACCACTTCTTCAAAAGCTTTAGGATCGTTTATAGCAATCTCAGAAAGCATCTTTCTGTTAAGCACTATGCCGGTTTTAGGCAGTATATGCATGAATGTGCTGTAATTTATTTCATGCTGGGTCAGGGCTCCGCTTATCCTTGAAATCCAGAGTTTTCTCATGTCTCTTCGTCTTATTCTGCGTCCTGCAAAGGCGTGCTCCCCTGCCCTTAGGACTGCCTCATTGGCTCGTCTAAAGAGTTTACTACGAGTTCCTCTGTAGCCTTTTGCTAGTTTTATTATGCTTCTATGTTTATTTCTGGCTCTTGGGCCACCTTTAACTCTAGTCATCGTTTATTCCTTTTCTATTGGAGCAACTTTTTTCTTACTCACCTTTTTTGAGGTAGTTGCTTTGGAGTTACTTTTTGTTTCCGTAGCCGCCGCTTCAACGTTCTCTGATTCTACTACATTTAATGTTATTTTGGAACCGCTTTTGCCTAGCATTTGTTTGATGTTTTTTATGTATCCTTTGCTGACTACAGCGCCCAAACCTCTTTTGCGGGTTTTTTTATTGGCTGACCACTTTCTCTTTAAATGTCCGGTTCTATTTTGTTTTTTTAGTATAATTCCGTTTTTAGTTATTTTTACCCTTTTTGATAGTGTTTTTCTTGTTTTCATATTTATCCTTTGTTAAGCACTGCTATTATGTTTCTGCCTTGAATTCTAATTTGATCTTCAAGTTTTGCAATGTCTGTAAGAGCGGCTACAAATTTTTCTACTTTTTCTACTCCTATTTCAGGATGTGCTTGCTCTCTTCCTTTCATCACTACTGTGACTTTTACTTGGTTACCGTCCATTAAAAACTCACGTGCGCGATCTGTTTTAACTTTTATTGCCCCTTCGTCTATGTAAGGGCCAAATCTAAACTCCTTTAACTTGCTTTTTTTGGCTTTAGCTTTTATTTCCGAGCTCTTTTTTCTCTCCTTATAAAGATATTTGTTAAAGTCCAAAATTTTAGCTATTGGCGGTTTTGCGTTTTCGGTAATTACTACCAGATCAAGTTCTTTTGATCTTGCTACTGCCAGTGCCTCTGATGTACTTAGAACACCTAGGTTTTCGCCATCCCCATCGTCTACTATTCGTAATTCAGGGTATCTTATTCGGTCATTTGTTTTGTAGTATTTGCTTTTTTCTTGTTTCATTCGTTAAACGAACCAAAATTACCATAACAATGGGTGTTTGGTCAAATAATTCCTTGTTAGTTAGGGTTGGTTTTGGGAGAGGGGGGGGGGGGGGGCGGGGGGGGGCGGGGGGGGCCCGCCCCCCGCCCCCCCCCCCCCGCCCCCCCCCCCCCCCCCCCCCCGACCGGATCTCAAAAGACCCGGCCTCAGGATTCTTTACTCCCCAATCGAATTAAACTCAAAGTCAAAAATACCGACAGCCCCCTGCTTTGTATCGGACACGGTACCGGTAGAAAACCTTACAACCAGTCCCTTTACTGCCCCCGCGTCAATACTTCCTAAACTAAATCCCTGTGTCTTCCACTTTACAATCGTATCTCTACCATAAGATACTCCGAGCTCAGTCTCATCAGCTGTCCCATCTGAGTTAGCGTCATTCCACTCTATTATCTCAACGTATATTAGCTGCCTAAGCTCATCGGGATCATTGGCTGTGAGATAGTCGGAATTAGTAGTTACTGTGACTCTGGAACTGCCGTTGTTATACAACTTCACTAAATAGTCCGCAGTCCAGTTAGACGAAATATTACTAAAAGACGGCCCTTGTATCTCATCTGCCAAATTTGCGCCATCCGCACCTAAAGACAGGTCCCTCAACAGCTTTAGATCAGCACTGCCTACACTAAAAGTAGAGCCAAGCACTTGCCCTTTGTCGACAAAAGCAGCATAAGCAACACCCGCAAAAGAGCAAAGCAATAACACGAGAACCAACACACCCGCACTTGCATGCATTTTTTTATTTATTTTTTTAAACATTTTCACCTCCTTTCTAAATACTCTCTACAGTAGCGCTTGCTTATAAACAAATTTATGTGAAAAACTTTTATTATAAGAATTTATAGGTATATGAACTCGATCTTGCGACCTTATTTCTTGGTTATTATGCAATGATTTATTGCCAAAATTTTCCTCATCATCTCTTTGCCCCTTTGCAGAATCTAGCTGAAACATGCTTTTTATGCTTATAAATTCAGAGTCGGAAACAACTACATGGTCTATTAAATTAATGCCCAAGCCTTTTCCAAATTCTGCTAAAATTTTTGTGAGAGAAATATCCTCGGAACTGGGTGTGGGGTCATTCGAGGGATGATTGTGAACCAAAATGATCGAAACAGCACCTTTAAGCAAAGCCATTCGGAAGATCTCCCTACAACTGACTAAAGTTTGATTTACTGTTCCTATAGTCAGCAGATCTAACGAAATTAAGTTATTTCTGGTGTCCAAATTTAGTAAATACAAATGTTCCACCTCTTGATTCATAAGTCTAGAACGCACCACCTCAAATACATCTTTAGGGCTTGATATTTTTCTATTTCGTATATTTTCAACAGTCGTTAGGCGGGCAAACATTTCTTTTAAGGCGAGGAGCGAGGATATTTTGGCAGGCCCTAAACCTTTCACCTTCAAGAGTTGTTCTTTTGGAGCATTAATAACACACCTAAGTCCTCCGAGCTGAGACAGTATGTTAGTACTTAGTTCAATAACACCAACTCCGCTAACACCTGTTCTAAGTATTATTGCTAACAACTCTGCGTCGGTAAGATGTGAGGAGCCGAGAGTTTCAATTTTCTCCCGTGGCAAAAGATCTGTTCGATCGAATAGTTTGGAATTTTTATGCATACTCACAATATAGGTTATTGCAACATGCATTTGTATATTGTATTCTAACTTTAGTAGATATGCTCAGCTACAAAATTGGTAAAAAAATAAAAAAAGTTAGAGTAGACAATAAACTTTCTCAAAGAAGGTTTGGGGAAAAAATTGGCTTATCGGCTAAAACTATTTCGGCCTATGAGTGCGGTCGAATTTCTCCGCCCTATCACGTACTTGAGCAAATTTCACACACATACAATGCTGTCCTTGTGAACCCGCCAATAGCAAAAATAAAATTTATTGAAAAACAGCTCGAAGTTTTAGAGCAAGCGTTACAAACATTAAAAACCGAGCTTAGACAGTTTTAATCTCAATAACTGCGAGGTATGGGTAAAGCGGACAATAGAGATACGCTGAAATTAAGCTCCTATCTCTTTGAGAATTGAGGTCGCTTTCGAGCTTTTCTAAGGTAAGGCTTCTTTCTTTCAACCATCCTGGAATCTCGAGTCAATAGATCTAATTTCTTTAAATTCAGTTCGAATTCTTCGTCTATTTTAGCTAAAGCCCTGGAAATTCCGAGAACTACAGCTCCTAACTGGGCTGATTTTCCGGAGCCAGATACTTTTATGGTTGCGCTAAACTGTGCTTCGGGGTGAGAAACACCAATTGCATGAAAAGGTTTAGTCCAAGCTAATGTTTCTTTTTCGGAAGGAAAGTACTCAGCAATAGGCATGCCATTTATCAGTATTTGGCCTTTTTCTTTATACAGAAAAACGCTTGCAACCGAGGTCTTTCTTCTGCCGGTTCCCGATATAAAATCTTTTCGCGGCTTCATTATTTCTTTATGAACTTCTGTTTGCTGTTTTTTCATTTTTGCTGCGCCTCATGAGGATGCTGATCGCCCTCATATATATATAAATTTGCCATTCTTATTTTTTGTAATTTGTTCTTGGGTAACATATTTTTAACTGCTCTTCTTATGACTTCGTTAGGCCTTCTGTCCAATAAACTCCTAAGGTTTTCATTTCTGATACCTCCAGGATAACCAGTGTGTCTGTAATATGTTTTGTCGTCAAGCTTTCTGCCGGTTACAGCTACTTTTTTGGAATTAAGAACAACAACTTTGTCCCCAACATTGATATTAGGTGTATAAATGGCTTTGTTTTTACCAATGAGTAATTTTGCAATCTCTTGCGCAGCATCTCCTAATATTCTTCCGCGAACATCTATAAAATGCCACTCTTGTTGTATATATGTTATTTTTGGTGTTGTCGTTTTAAGTATTTTCATTTTAATTATTGTTCTTTCGCTACATTTGTTGAACTATCATCTATTACTTCCATAGCATTTTCAACCACGACCTCTGATTCACTTTTCTCAGATACCTTAGATCCCTTTGTTTTCTTTTCTATTGTTTTTTTTCCGTCGGCTTTTTCTGGCGTAACCTTTGCCTTAGAATCTTTTGTTTTGGTTTCCTTTGTTTTTACAAACTCCAGCCTTGCCATAGGAGCATTATCGCCATCTCTATAGCCTAGCTTTACTATTCTGGTGTATCCTCCCGGTCTTTTTTCAAAGGAAGGTGCGACATCGGAAAATAATTTTTTAAGAGCCTCGTTTGATCGCAGTTTAGCATTTACTTTATTTAAAGCATCGAAAGAGTTTCCAGTGCGCGCTTTTGTTACCAACTTCTCAACATAAGGCTTAACAAACTTTGCTTTTGCAAGCGTTGTTTCAACCTTACCGTGCAAAATGAGGGATGCAGACAAGTTTCTAAGCAAAGCTTTTCTATGGTCAGTATCCCTATTCATCTTTTTTGTGTTTACACGGTGCCTCATATTATCTTAGATTTTCTTTTTCAAGTAACTTTATAATCTCTTTTACTGATTTCTCACCCAAATTCTTAACGTCCGCTATTTCCTCATCGGTCATCTTTGCTAACTGACTTAGTTTTTCAATACCGTGTTTTCTCAATGCATTCACTGTTCTAGTAGGAAGTGATAGATCTTCTAAATATACATCGTCTTTAGATGAAGAATTTCCTGTGGTATCTTCAGCGGCATCGCTCTGAGAACTTGCAGGAACAATGATCTCTTCTACGTATTCTTCTTTACTGGCAAATTTTGAAAAGAAATTTCTTAAAAGTGTAGCAGCTTCTGTTAATGCCTCTTCCGGCTTAACAGCACCATCAGTTTGAACGGTTATAATCAGTTCATCCAGATCGGTAACATCCCCTTTTCTTGTTGGGGTAACCTCATATGAAACTTTGAGAACCGGAGAAAATAGAGCATCTATAACAATTGCTCCAAGTTTGGCTGTTTCACGACTTTCTGCTATTGAGTAACCTACACCTTGCTCTATGATTAGTTCGGCTTCAAAAGTTGTTTTATCATCAGCAAGCTCTGCGATTACAAAATCCTTATTTATTACTTCAACTTCAGATGATATTTTTATATCTCCTGCAGTAACTGCACCTTTGCCCTTTTTCTTTATAGTCCCAATTACAGGAGAGTCAGAGTGAGATCTAACGACTATTTCCTTCATATTCAAGCAAAGATCCACTACGTCCTGTTTAACACCTGGGATTGTGGTGAATTGGTGGGTGATTCCCGGAAATGTAACTTGGGTTACTGCCGCACCTTTTATTGAAGTTAAAAGAACTCTTCGAATACTACTTCCAAGAGTGTTTCCGTAACCTTTTGGTAATGGCTTAAAACTAAAAACACCTACAGAGTTTTTCTCTGATACTTTATTAATTTTGATCTCATTTGGTTGTAATAACACTTCGGTCTCCTTTAAACTATCTAGAATAGAATTCTATAATTAACTGAACATTTATGTTTTCAGATAAATCTTCCAGCGTAGGCATTCTGGTGAATTTAACATATCTTTCGGTTACATTTGCCGTTAGCCAGTCCGGCATAACAAAACCTTCTCTTAGCTGAATCTTATCAAAACTAACGGGCTTAATAATATCGCCAACCTTTACCCTGTAGGAGGGGATATTAACAGGTTTACCATTCACAGTAAAGATGTTTGATCTAATAAACTGTCTTGCCTGGGCTCTTGAAACTGCAAAACCACTTCTGTAGACTGCTGTATCTAATCTTGTTTCAAGCTGCTGCATTAAAACCTCTCCTGAAACTCCTTTAACTCTTAGAGCTTCTTGAACATAGGTATTAAATTGTTTTTCCAGCAATCCATAAATTCTTTTTACTTTCTGCTTTTCTCGTAATTGCTTTCCGTACTCGGATAACCTTCCTCGTGTGTTTCCGTGCTGACCCGGCGCATAAGCTTTCTTATTCATGGCACATTTCTCCGATTCACATCGGGTACCTTTTAGATAGAGCTTTTCGCCCTCTCTTCTACATAATCTGCATTTTGGTCCGTTATATCTTGCCATAATTCTCCAAATTAAACTCTTCTTTTATTCTTCGGCCTACACCCGTTATGAGGAATTGGGGTGATGTCCGCAATTGATGTTACTCTTAAACCGGCACTTTTTAGGGCCTTAATAGAAGCAATCCTTCCCATTCCCGGCCCTTTAACTAAAACAGCTACTTCTCTCATGCCACTCTCGTAAGCCGCCTGAGCAGTAGCTTCTGTAGACTTAGTAGCAGCAAAAGGAGTAGATTTTCTCGAGCCTTTAAAGCCTGCTTTTCCGGTACTTCCCGAGAATAAAACATTACCTTTGTCATCAGTAAAAGTTATTAAAGTGTTATTAAAACCTGCCAAAATATAAACTCTTCCTGATGAAGGTGTAATTGACTTGCTTTTTGATGACTTCTTTTTTTTCTGTACTGCCATATTATTTCTTAGTTAACTTTTTCTGCGTCCCGCCGACTGTCTTTCTTTTTCCTTTTCTTGTACGGGCGTTAGTGCTTGTTCTTTGTCCTCTGGCGGGCAAGCCTTTCTTGTGGCGTTCCCCTCTGTAGGACCTAATTTCCTGCAACCTTCTGATGTTTTGAGTTACTATTCTTCTTAACTCGCCTTCAATTGGTAGAGCAAGCTTTTCAACATGCGCTCTTATCGAAGCTATTTGTGCGTCCGAAAGATCTTTCGCTCTTATATCAGGATCTATTTTTGTGGCTTCAAGGATCTCGTTGCTTTTTTTTAAACCTATGCCTCTCACATAAGTCAAAGCCACTTCGATTCTTTTATTTTCAGGTATATCTACTCCAAGTACTCTAGCCATATTATCCTTGTCTCTGCTTGTGCTTTGGGTTTGTACAAATAACCCTTAACACTCCGCTCCTTCTTATTATTTTGCAGTTTCTGCAAATTGTTTTTACTGACGATCTAACTTTCATTTATCTAAACCTATAAGTAATTCGACCTCTTGTCAAATCATGAGGCGAAAACTCAACTTTTACCTTATCTCCAGGCAATATTCTTATTTTAAACTTTCTTAGCTTTCCTGCAAGTACAGACCAAGCCTCTTCCCCGGGGCCAAATTCTATCAAAAAAAGCCCCCCTGTTTGAGATTCTTTTACTATTCCTTCTTTTATAACTACTTCTTTAGTGTTCATCTACAAAATATACTGACGCGCCAAATTCTATCAAAATAAAGCTATAGCGTCAATTAAATACCGTTAGGATTTTTGGCTCTGTTTTTCCGACAACAACGGTATGTTCGAACAACCCTGATAAACTACCATCTAAAGTCCTATATGTCCAGTCATCCCGCTCTAAAGCCAACTCGGGCTTTCCTTTCTGATAAATAATTTCTATGGCTAAAACCATGTTTTCCTTTAATTTCATGCCTTTTCCGGGCTTTCCGTAGCACGGCACATATGGGTCCTCATGGAGCTGCTTGCCGATTCCATGCCCAACCAAATCTCTTGAAACGCTCCACCCATGCTTTTCAACCGCGGACTGCATTTCAAATGAAATATCCCCAAGCCTGTTGCCCTCTACAGCCTTGCTAATAGCCTTCTCAAGCCCCTCTTTGCCTGCTGACAGGAATTCTGACTCTTTTGACGTACCGACCTCAACGGTGTGAGATAAATCGGTGTGAAAGCCTAAATAAAGAGCTCCGAGGTCTATGCTGACAATATCACCATCTTTAAGACGGTAATCATTAGGCAACCCATGAACAATACCCTCGTTTACGTTTATACAAGTTGTAAATCTGTAATTATCAACTGTCATGAAAGATGCTTTAGCGCCGCTGCCAGAAATATAATCAGCAGCTACAGAATCCAGTTCAATCAACGATACTCCGGCCCTTACATTTGAGAGAACCGCGCTCATAGCTCCGGCAGATATTCTTCCGCAACGTGTCATTTTCTCAATATCAGAGTTTGATTTACTATAACCCATGCTAATCCTGAAGCACTTTAATTACTAACTCAGCAACTTCAGCGGGACTGCCCCCCGCATCTACTTCAAAAACTTTTCCTAAAGCTCTAAAATGATCTACAACCTTCATAGTGTCAGAATAGTATATCTCTAGTCTTTTATTAACTGACTCTTCGGTATCATCGGCCCTTTGAATCAAATTGCCTTTACATTTGGCCACCTCTTCAGGGGGTAGAGTATAAATATTGTATGTTTTACCGTCAGAATCACAGATCCTTCTTCCTGTAATTCTTCTCACACACTCTTCTCTGGATAATACGAGAACTATCACTTTGTCGTAGCCGGGATCAAAATACTTTAAATCAATCATCGCACGTCCCCAACCATCCAAAATATAACCTTTAGCACAATCTTCCCTTGACACTCTCTCTTCTATCAAAGATGCCACTAGGTCTTGGGATACCAACACACCCTTACCCATAAGATCGTTTATCTCTTCAAACCTTGGGTGTGATGGAGGGATTTCCCTTAGTAGCTGCCCCGAAGATATTGCCGGAATTCCAAGGCGTTTAGACACTATATCCCCTACTGTACCTTTACCTGAGCCTTGGGGGCCTAGCAACAAAACTTTCATTTATAATCCTAATAACGCCATCAGATCGCCTGCCTGATCTTTCATTTTTTTCTCCGATTTTTTATCAATCTGCTTCAAAGCATCGTTTAACATGGCCTTGATATCAGATCTTTCCTCACCATCTATGACTATTTTTTCAATGCGCTTATCTCCTCTTACTAGTACAGAGTTGTTGCCTTTTTCTTCCTGATGAAAAATTTGCTCTAATTGAGATTTTATATCTGACTGTAATTTTCTGGCTTTATTTACTGCTTTCAATTTATCTATCATTAGAAATGCCTTTCTACCTTAAATACCCTTCATAACTTCTTGTAGCTTTCATTGAATCAATTTGGCGTACCGTTTCGAGAATAACAGAAACTACAATCAATAAACCGGTACCGCCAATAGTTAAGTTTGATACGCCAAACAGTCTCTGAAGCAGATACGGCAAGATAGCTATTAAACCAAGAAAAACTGATCCTACTAAGGTTAACCTTACAACAATCATGGTTAAATGGTCTTTGGTCGATTTGCCAGGTCTAATTCCAGGTATAAAGCCGCCTCTCTTTTTTATATCATCTGCAACCTTTTCAGGGTTAAATTGCAAAAATGTATAGAAAAAAGTAAAAGCAACAACTAACAGAAAGTAAAGTGCATTATATAAAAAGGATGTTGACGTAAAGTTATTAAATAAAAAAACTCCTAAAGAAACCAGCCTGTCGTTTCCGGAAGACATAAGAGGACTGCTCAAAAAAGAGGGGATTAAAACAATTGAAACTGCAAAAATAATAGGTATAACTCCGGCCTGGTTAATTTTTATCGGCAAGTAATTGGTAACTTTCTGGGATTTAGAGCCCCTGCGGCCATATTCCAGAGCTACATTTCTTGTACCTTCGTTGACCAAAACGACACCGATAATTACAAGTAAGGACAGGAGTACGAAAGCTAATATTGTAGGAAGGTCGTAAGTAGAACGCTGTATGTATGCCTGCAGCAATGATGCCGGCAACCTACTAATAATACCTACAAAAATTAGTAAAGAGACACCGTTTCCTACACCATACTCAGTAACTAAATCTCCTAACCATACTAAGAAAAGTACCCCCGCTGTAAGTGTGAATACTAAAACAGAGAGATCCAACACACCAAGGCTTTGAATCAATCCTTGTTTTTGGAACAAAAAATAAATTCCATATGCTTGAAGTATCGATATAGGTAGCGTTAGCCAGCGCGTATACTGATCAATCTTATCTCTGCCATATTGGCCCTCCTTCGAGAGCTCTTCGAGGCTCGGAATCATCAAGGTGAGAAGCTGGAGTATGATAGAAGCATTGATATAAGGACCTAAAGCTAAAGTTACTATAGAAAAGTTTTGAAAACCCCCACCCGTAAATAAATCAAAAAATCCAAAAATGGTGCTACCTGCAACATAGTTTCTTATTGCTGTCGCGTCTACGCCTGGAACCGGGACATGAGTTAGTAAACGAAAAACTAAAACTACAAAAAGTGTAAAAAGTATTTTTCTTCTTACTTCGACGTTTTTTAAAATTGTGAACATGAATTTATTTTATAGTACAGCCTGCTTTTGTTAAAGCAGTATTAGCTGATTCCGAAAGTAAAAACCCATAAACTGTCACTTTAACTTCTATCTTTCCTGTGTTAAGAAGTTTGACACCGTGCTTTGGGAGTTTCTTTAAAATGCCTGCTTTAACAAAATCGGTTGGGGTCACTACAGAACCATCTTTAAACTTATTTAGCCTGCTTACTGAAATCCCTACAATAGATTTTGCTGTAGGGTTTCTAAATCCACCTATTTCCGGCATCTTTTTATATAAAGGTACCTGACCGCCTTCAAATCCAAAAGGAATGCTGTTTCCCGACCTGGCTTTCTGGCCTTTCTGGCCAAAACCTACAACATGCCCGCCTACTCCAGATCCGTATCCTCTCCCGAGTCTTTTAGCTTTTCTTTTCGTGCCTTTTAATTTTGTTAAGTTATGTAACTCCATTATCTTCCTTTTATAGTTTCGAGCGCCTTAATGGTGCAAAATACATTAGTAATTTTATTTCTTGATCCTAAAAGCTTTGCCGAAACGTCCTTGATACCCGCTAACTCCATAACGTGTCTAACAGCTCCGCCGGCAATGATTCCAGAACCTTCAGGAGCAGGCATCATTTTTACTATAGAGGCCTTGTATTTCATAACAACCGAATGTGCAATTGTATTGTTATTAATATTTATCTCTACAACATCTTTTCTCGCCTGCTTTGATGCTTTTCTTATAGCTGAAGAAATATCGGGCGCCTTCCCTAAAGCCGCCCCAACTGTGCCGCTTTTATTCCCGACAACAACCAGTGCGGTAAAACCCGGTTTATTTCCACCTTTATTCTTTTTTGAAACTCTCTTAGTTTCAACTATTCGTTCTTCGAACTGTGATGCATCATACTGTGGCATATTAAAATTCCAATCCTCCCTTTCGGGCTCCTTCTGCTAAAGAGGCTACTCTACCGTGGTATCTATAGCCGTTTCGATCAAATACTACTTTTGTGATCTTTTTTTCTAGTGCTACTTTAGCAAACTTTTCGCCTAAATCAAAGGCTGCAGCCACTTTATTTTTACCAACATGTGTTTCTTTTACCAAATTAAAAGCGGTTGCCAATGTTTTGCCTGTAGTGTCGTCTATTGCCTGGCAGTAAGTATATTTATTTGATCTATATACAGAGAGTCTTGGCTTTTCAGCTGTACCAACAATATTTTTCCTTGCTCTTAGTTTTCTTTTTATTTTGCTATTAGCAATATCAGATGTTCTTTGCATTATTTTTTACCTGCCTTTCCGGCTTTTCTTCTAACTACCTCGCCTTTGTATTTTATACCCTTACCTTTGTAAGGCTCCGGTTTTCTAATTTTTCTAATCTTTGCTGCAGTTAGGCCAACTAATTGCTTATCGATTCCGTGAATTGTTATATTCTGATTACCATCTACTGCAAAGGTTATGCCTTCCGGAGCTTCAACCTCTACCGGATGCGAATAGCCTACCGAGAGAGATATTTTTTGAGGATTCTCGGACTTAACTCTATATCCTACACCAACTAGCTCGAGGTCTTTGGTGTAACCTTCTGTAACTCCTTGAACCATATTAGCAATTAGAGCCCTCGTTAAACCCCAAAATGCGGGAGTATTTTTTGTTTCCTTTAGTACTACGGTGGTTAAGTTATCTCCACTAATCTGTACTCCAATTTCGGGTCTTATTTCATGTGACAAATTACCTTTAGGACCTGACACAGAAACTACACCTTTTTCATAAGTGACTTTTACAGAAGCAGGTATAGTTATTTCTTTTTTACCAATTCTAGACATTGCTTACCTCACAAATTACCTCACCGCCCAATTTTTTCTTTTTTGCATCTACTGAGGTCATTACGCCTCTGGAAGTAGATACAATAACAGTTTTTTGATTTCCATATATAGGCTCTAAACCTGCGTGTCCCAAATAAACCCTTCTCCCAGGTTTTGAGACTCTTTTTGCATTTTTAAGAACCGGCATCCCATCTTTGTATGCAAGAGCAAGGTGTAATCTTTTAAAAGAAGAGTCTTTTTCTTTAAAAGTTTTTACCTCTTCAAGAAAGTGCCTCTCTTTAAGTACTTTCGCTACTGCTTCGCACTCTTTAGAATGAACAGTTTCAATAAACTTATTCTTTGCCATGGAGGCATTCTTTAAAGAACTTAGCATGTTTGATAATAAATCTTGTGACATGTTTTACCAGCTAGCCTTTCTTACACCCGGAATTTCACCTTTGTGTGCTAATTCTCTAAAACATTTTCTACAAATGCTGAATCGTCTCATAAAACCTCTTGGATTTCCACATAATTCACAGCGGTTGTATTCTCTTGTTGAGAATTTCGCCGGTCTTTTCTGTTTTGCTATTAATGCTTTTTTTGCCATATTACGCTTCTTTCTTAAAAGGCATCCCTAATTTTTTTAACAATGCCGTACTTTTTTGCTTGTTTCCATTCTTTATACAGAATGTGACCTGTATACTCCTAATTCCTTTTACCTTGTTAGGGTTAACTTCAGGGAACACTGTGTGTTCTTTTATTCCCACAGAGTAATTTCCGCTTCCGTCAAATGAGGCCAAGCTTAGCCCATTAAAATCTCTAACACGGGGCATGACGATATTAACAAATTTTTCAAAAAAAGCCCACATTCTCGCATCTCGAAGTGTCACGCTGTAACCCACAACATCTCCCTGTCTTATCTTGAACCCTGCCTCTGACTTCTTAGCGGAGGAGGCTATCGGCTTCTGTCCTGCAATAGCAGACAATTCTTCGACAAAGGAATCAACAGCTTCTTTGCTCTCTCTAAAAGGCCCGATTCCAGCATTTATAACAATCTTCGAAAGTTTTGGTGCCTGCATTAAATTAGTAAGACCTAAATCCTTAACCAACTCATTTGCTATTTTATCTTTATATATATCTCTTAAACTCATTTTAAATCTTATCTCCTGAGGCCTTTGAGGCTCTTATATATTTTTTTCCGTCGGCCTGCATTTTTATTTTTGTAGGCCTGTTTGCTTTATCATCAAAATACATTACATTCGAAACGTGAATCGCCTTTTCAATCGACACAATTCCGCCTTCTTTAACTTGAGGGCCTGGCTTGAGATGCTTTGTGACCAGATTTATTCCCTCTACTACCACCTTGTCCTCATTTCTAAAGGTTTTTAAAACTTTGCCTTTTTTACCCTTGTCCTTACCGGTAATTATTTGAACTGTATCGCCTACTCTGATCTTCACCAGACCTCCTTTGCCAATGAGGCAACTTTTAAGTACCCTCTGTCTCTAATTTCTCTTGCAACGGGGCCAAAAACTCTAGTACCGGCCATGTTCTTATCTTTGTTTATAACTACACCTGCATTATCGCTAAATCTAATGTAGGTTCCGTCACTTCTTCTGTACTCTTTTCGGGTTCTCACTATTATGGCTTTAACTACTGAGTGATCTTTCACCACGCCTTTAGAGGATGCGCCGTTCACTACGACTGTAATAATATCTCCGACCTTAGCAACCTTCTGCTTAGAGTTTCCCGGTATACCTATAACTTTCAAGCTTTTTGCTCCGCAGTTATCGGCTGAATTAATTACAGATCCTATGTGAATCATTCTAATACCTCCGTAACTTCCCAGGAAACATTCTTGCTGTAAGGCCTAGATTCAAC
Organism: Candidatus Nomurabacteria bacterium; assembly: GCA_020631855.1. Classification (GTDB taxonomy): domain Bacteria; phylum Patescibacteriota; class WWE3; order UBA101185; family UBA10185; genus JACKGU01. Next base: position 294,032 of record JACKGU010000001.1, read on the forward strand.
AATTTTCACGTTATCTCCAACCTTCGCATTAACAATATTTCTTGCACTGTATTTCATAGTATTTTTAAGCATTTTTCCATAAAACGGGTGTCTTTTTGGCGACTCCACAGCAACCACAACTGTTTTCTGCATTTTATCGGCTATGACTTTTCCTACAAATATTTTTTTTGGCATATCAATTTTTCTCCTCTAGCGCATTTACTGCGGTCTGAATTCTTGCAATATTCTTTCTGAGTTGCCTAAGCTTTGTAACATTTTTTTCCTTATTTTTCAAAAGATTCGCTACAAAATCTTCTTTATCTTTTTTTGCAACTTTTAACATTTCAAGCAGCTGCTCTCTGTTTTTATTTTTCAAATCTAGTTTAGTGTTAGTCATAATACTCCTACTCAGCAGACACGAACCTGGTTTTTACCGGTAACTTATCTGCGGCTCTCTTGAATGCTGCTTTGGCTACTTCTTCTGTGACCCCTGCTATTTCAAAAAGTATTTTTCCGGGTTTCACAACTGCAGCGTAATGTGACGCAGGGGACTTACCTCCGCCCATTCTTGTTTCGTTAGGCTTCTTTGTGATCGGCTTGTCAGGGAAAACCCTGATCCATACTTTACCTGTTCTCTTTGTCTTGTGCGCAATAGCTTTTCTGGCCGCCTCTATCTGCCTTGAAGTTATTAAACATCTATCATCGGCTTTTAAAGCATACTCACCAAAGGATATAGTACTACCTCTAACGGCGAGGCCTTTGTTGTTTCCACGCATACTTCTTCTAAATTTTACTTTTTTAGGCATCAACATGTTTAAGCCTCCACCTCACCATTATAAATCCATACTTTAATACCTATGGTTCCGTATATCAAATGGCAAGTAACCTGTGCATAATCAATATCAGCTCTTAAAGTCTGCCTTGGAACCGGGCCTCGTGAAAATACATCAGATCTGGCTATAGAGTTACCTCCGCTTAATAAGCCGGATATTTTGATCTTAACGCCCTTTGCCCCCTTATCCATAGCGGACGTTGTGGCCGCCATACATACTCTCCTGTAGGACATTCTGCGTTTTAACTGACGAGATATATAGTCTGCAACTAATCTTGCGTTTGCCTCAGCGTTTTTTACCTCTTCAACAGTTAATTTAACTTTTGCGTTAGTTAACTTTTTTATCTCTTTCTGAAGTTCTTCTACTCCGGAACCTCCTCTACCTATAACTAATCCCGGTTTAGAGACTCTTATAATAAGACTTACCTCGTTGTGCGACCTTTCGATTTCTACGCTTTCCAATCCTGCATTACCAAGTTTTTTGTCTAAAAAGTCACGAATAACCTTATCTTCTACCACTAGTTTTCCGAAACCTTTTTTATCGGTAGTCCAGCGAGATTTCCAATCTTTTGTTATTCCTAATCTAAATCCGTAAGGATGAATCTTTTGTGCCATATTATTCAGACTTCCTTTCGTCTAAGCCTACTACTATGTGGCAAGATCTCTTAAATATAGGGCTAAACCTTCCCCTTGCCTGAGGTCTTCCGGTTTTTCTCATTGGACCTTCGTTTACATATGATTCTGAAACAACCAAAGACTTCTCACTTAAATCGAGATTGTGTCTGGCATTAGCAACTGCGGAATCAAGCACTTTTAGTATTAAAGTCGAAGCATTTGTTCGATTAAACATTAGTACTCTTTTTGCCTCAGCTACGTTTTTGCCCCTTATCAGTGCTAAGACGGGATTCACCTTCTTAACAGATGACTTAGCGTATTTATGTTTTGCATAGACTATTGCGTTACTCATTTTTATTTCTTCTTCTTAGAGGAATGCCCTCTAAATGTCCTTGTAGGCGAAAATTCGCCCAACTTATGCCCCACCATTGCTTCCGAAATGGACACTTCAATGTGCTTTTTGCCATTGTGTACTGCTATAACCATGCCTACCATCTCAGGTGTTATAGTTGACGCTCGTGCCCATGTAATTATAGGGCCCTTTTTACCGGCCGCTTTTATTTTAGCGACTTTTTCCATTAGTTTTTGGTCAACGTAAGGACCTTTTTTAAGCGATCTTGACATTATTTACCCTTTCTCTTTCTTGGTCGAGCTGTTACTACAAACTTATTAGTGTGTGTACGGCTACGTGTCTTAAACCCTCTTGTAGGTTTTCCCCAAGGAGTCTTTGGATGACCTGTACCGTTATCTCTGTAAGAACCTGCATGTGGGTGGTCTTTTGGATTCGACATAGCGACACCTCGTACATGTGGTCTTCTACCCAAATGTCTCATTTTACCTGCTTTTCCTAGTCTTGCAAGTCTATGGTCAGCATTCCCGAGGGTTCCTATTGTAGCATAGCATTTTGCAGCAACTTTTTTAACCTCTCCACTAGGGAGTTTAACGTTTACGAAATTTCCTTCTTTGGCCAAAACAACAGCGCTGTTACCTGCGCCCCTTACCATCTGTGCACCTTTTCCCGGGTTTAGCTCAATATTATGTATAGGCATACCTGCAGGAATGTTACTTAACGGTAAGCTATTTCCAACCTGAGCTTTTGCATCTTCCCCTACCTCAACGACCATCCCGACTTCTAAACCTTCGGGTGCCAAAATATAAGACTTCTCCCCATCTGCATAGTGTAAAAGGGCTAAATCGGGCCCTCGGTTCGGATCATATTCGATTGCGGCCACTTTTGCAGGAATGCCGAATTTTATTCTTTTAAATTCTATTATTCTGTAATGCTTTTTTGCGCCTCTTTCTCTGAAGCGACTTGTAACAGTGCCTTTACTACGTCCAACATGGCCTTTTATTGATTTCGTTAATCTTTTTTCAGGCTTTGATTTAGTTATATTACTCTTTACGAGTGTTTTTCTTGTCCTAATTCCCGGACTTGTAGGCTTATATTTTTTTAGCATTTTACTTCGTCTCCTCCGTCAGTTTTATCTTTTGCCCTTTTTTAATCTCGATTACCGCTTTCTTCCACTTTGGGGTTTTGGTAAATCTTCTGGATTTCAGTATTCTTCTCTTTTTTCCGGGCATAATATATGTTTTTACATCCAAAACTTCAACACCAAACATTTTTGCCGCCACTTCAGCAATTGCACCTTTGGAGGCTTTCACACCCACTTCGAAAGTGTATTTGTTCTGCCCCTCGGCTTGTACAGACTTTTCGGTTATTATCGGTTTTTTAATTATTTCGTTTAACTTCATTATTTAAATCTCCCTTTGTATTTTGTCTGTATTATATCAACGGCCTTTTTTGTAAAAATAACTTTGTGGGCATTCATAAGTTCATAAGCATTAACATTTTGTACCAAAGCAGTATGAACCCAAGGAATATTGGCGACACTCTTTCTCACATTCATATCATTATCATCTAGTATTATTAAGGATCTTCTTGAGTCTAAACCGGCAGCCTTCATCATTGCTGCAAATTTAGAAGTACTTGGCTCTGCTGCCTTTAGCGTATCCACAACAAAAACGTTATCCTTAGACACCTTCAAAGATAGTGCGCTTAGAAGTGCTAAAGATTTCATCTTCTTTGTAAGTTTTAAGCTCCACGATTTTGGCTTAGGTCCGTGCACAATTCCACCTTTTCTCCATAGAGGGCTTCTGATAGACCCGACTCTAGCGCGTCCCGTACCTTTTTGACGCCAAGGCTTTCGACCAGCCCCGGATACTTCAGCTCTGGTTTTAGTTGATGAAGTTCCCTGTCGCATATTATGCAAAAAGACTCTTACATACTGTTTTAAAGTCTCTATACGAGGCTCAAGTTTAAACACAGAAGTATCAAGATCCATTTTCTCTAAAACTTCACCCTTTGTATTAATTACATTAATTTGCATTCTGTACCTCCTCAACGACTGTTCCTTGTTGCGGTAAATCTATGTAAATCGTTATATCTGCGTTTCTCGCTCCCGGAACCGGGCCCGTTAAAGCTATGATTTTGGTTTCATTATTAATATCAACAATTCGCAGGCCTTTCAAAGTAACCTGCTTGTTGCCTTGGTTTCCGGCCATCTTCTTACCCTTAAAAACCTTGCTTGGTGTCTGAGCTCCAATAGAGCCGCCGGATCTTGCCTTGTCTGACTGACCTCGGGTAGCCTGGGCACCTTTAAAATTCCATTTTTTCATAACTCCTGTAAATCCTTTACCTTTGGAGATGCTGGAAATTACAACTTCATTATTTAAAACCGAGCTGTCTAAAGCAGACTCCAACGAAACATACGTAACGGGAATAACTTTACCTTCAGGTGTAAATACCTGACTCATGTTAAGTTTCTTACCTTTTAATTTGTTCCAATTCTTATAGTCTTGCATTTTATCTCGCTAACTTCGCTTATTACTAAGCATTGGCTCTAAGCTCTATTTTAAACTTTTCAGTTTGTTTTTAGTAATAAATGCCGAGCTAAAAGCATTTATATTATTTAAATAAAAAAAGCCCTAAAGGGCTCCTAATACTTTATATTATTTGCCCTGTTATGTAAACCTTTTTATTAAAATCAACATTTTTTATTTTGCGCAGTAGGCGCATTTGGCAGCTACATTTTAATAGAAATACCTACACCTGCCGGTAAGCTAAGGTTTGATAAGGTTTCTATTGTTGCAGCTGTTGGATTGACTACATCCAACACTCTCTTGTGAGTTCTAAGTTCAAACTGCTCTCGAGACCTTTTATCTATGTGGGGGCCTCTTATTACAGTGTATCGTTCTGTTTTTGTTGGCAAAGGAACAGGTCCTACTATCGACGCTCCGGTTCGAACCGTTGCATCGGCAATTTTTTGGCAACTCAAATCAATGATTCTGCTATCGTATGCCTTTAGTTTTATTCTAATTTTTATGTCTTTTTTTTCTGTTTTTGCCATTTTTTCTGGGGAGGGGCGCCTGAATGGCGCCCCTCATTAAATAATCTTAAGCAAGCACCTTTGTAATAACTCCGGCTCCTACTGTGTGACCGCCTTCTCTAATTGCGAATTTTAGGCCTTCTTCTAATGCTACAGGTGTAATAAGCTTAACTTTTATGTTTGTGCTGTCACCCGGCATTATCATCTCAACACCTTCGGTTAAAGTGATTTCTCCGGTTACATCTGTTGTTCTAAGATAAAATTGAGGCCTATATCCTGCAAAGAATGGCTTGTGTCTTCCGCCCTCTTCTTTTGACAGAACATATATTTCAGCTTCGAATTCGGTGTGAGGTGTAACAGAACCTGCCTTGGCAAGTACTTGTCCTCTTTCTATATCTTCTCGACCAATACCTCTAAGAAGAATTCCGACGTTGTCTCCAGCCTGACCCTCCTGCATTGATTTTTTGAACATTTCAACACCGGTTACTGTGGTCTTTCTAGTGTCTTTTATACCAACGATTTCGATTTCTTCTCCTACTTTAACGACACCTCTCTCGATTCTTCCCGTTGAAACGGTACCTCTACCTGAAATAGAGAATACGTCTTCAACTGGCATCAAGAATGGCTTGTCAAGGTCTCTCTTAGGAGTTGGGATATAACTGTCTACAGCGTCCATTAATTTAACAATTGACTCTGCGGCTTCAGCATCGCCTTCTAGAGCCTTTAATGCTGAACCTCTTATTACAGGGATCTCTTCTCCCGGGAAACCATACTTTGTTAGAAGCTCTCTAACTTCAAGTTCCACCAGATCTAAGAGCTCTGCGTCTTGAACCATGTCTGTTTTATTCATGAACACTACTATTGCAGGAACGTTAACCTGTCTTGCAAGAAGTATGTGTTCTCTAGTTTGAGGCATCGGTCCATCAGGTGCAGAAACAACCAAAATAGCCCCGTCCAACTGTGCAGCACCGGTAATCATGTTCTTGATGTAGTCGGCGTGACCCGGACAGTCAATATGAGCGTAGTGCCTTGCGGCGGTCTCGTACTCAACGTGGGTAATATTTATGGTAATACCTCTTGCTCTCTCTTCAGGAGCTTTGTCTATATCTTCAAATTTTTTAAAGTCTGCCATACCTTTGTCTGATAAGACTTTTGTAATAGCAGCAGTAAGTGTTGTCTTTCCATGATCGACGTGACCGATGGTACCGACATTGGCATGTGGTTTATTTCTAATAAAATCTGCCATTTTTGGCCTTTCTTTATATCTTCAACGGCTTGAACGTAATTTCAAACCCTAAAGACATAAACAATTCTATACTACTTGTTCTTAAAGCAACTAACAGTTAACCAAATAATCACGAGAAAATCAAGCCTTTGGGCATAAAACAAAAAACCTACCTATGACTTGAAATGTTTTCAGCAATGTTTGCGGGAACTTCTTCGTAGTGACTTGGCTCCATTGTAAAAGATGCTCGTCCTTGAGTCATGCCTCGAAGATCGGTCGCGTAACCAAACATTTCGGCAAGGGGAACCTTAGCTCTTACAACTGTTGCTTTTCCTCGTGTTTCAGTACCTTCTATCTTTCCTCGCTTTGAAGAAAGATTTCCTATGACATCGCCCATAAACTCATCGGGAGTGATTACTTCAACTTTCATGATAGGCTCAAGAAGATAAGGCTTAGCCGCCCTCTGCGCCATTTTAAATGCTTCAGATGCCGCTATCTTGAAGGCTATTTCTGAAGAGTCAACTTCGTGGTACGAACCATCAGTAAGTGTAACAGATACGTCTACAACCGGATAACCTGCAACTACCCCTGCCTCTGTAGCTTCTCTTATTCCCTTTTCTACAGCAGGAACGTATTCTTTGGGTATAGAACCTCCAACAATCTTATCGTGGAACTCTATGCCTTTTCCGGGTTCGAGAGGTGCCACAGTTATTACAACATGCCCGTACTGACCGCGACCCCCTGACTGTCTTATATACTTGTTTTCTTTTTCAACTGTATCTTTAATAGATTCTCTGTATGCTACCTGTGGTCTGCCGGTGTTTACTTCAACCTTAAATTCTCTTTTCATTCTATCTACAATAATTTCTAAATGAAGCTCGCCCATTCCATATAAAACTGTTTCACCGGTTTCAACGTCAGATTTCACCTTCAATGTAGGATCTTCTTCTAAGAATTTTTTAAGAGCTACGCCCATCTTATCTCGGTCGGTTTTTGTTTTTGGCTCTATCATGAGCCCTATAACAGGCTCTGCGAAATCAATTGATTCTAAAACAACAGGCCTGCCTTCGTCACAAAGAGTGTCTCCAGTGGTGGTCTCACTTAATCCCACTGCAGCTGCGATTTCTCCTGCAGAAATTTCTTTGATTTCTTCACGATGGTTTGCATGCATTAATAAAATTCGGCTTAATCTTTCTTTTTTGTCTTTTGTGGAGTTGTACAAATATGAGCCGGATGTTATTTTTCCAGAGTAAACTCTGAAGTAAGTGAGTCTTCCAACAAAAGGGTCGGTCTGAATCTTAAATGCAAGGGCTGTAAAAGGCTCATTCTCATCTGTAAGTAATGTAACTTCTTGGTTATTTTTTGTGTTTACACAAACTATATCAGGAGTGTCTTGGGGAGAAGGTAAATATGCGGTTACACCATCTAAAAGCTTTTGAACCCCAACGTTTCCTAGCGCAGATCCGCAGAACACAGGATACAACTTAGCTTTTATTGTTAGTTTTCGAATGCCTGCCTTTATTTCTTCTGGTGTAAATTCATCTCCATTTAAGAACCTTTCAAGCATTGCATCGTCTGCCTCAGCAACCTTTTCAATTAACATGGCTCTAAACTCTTTTACTTTTTCTTTATAATCTTCGGGAATCGGAATCTCAGAAACCTCTTCACCAAATTTTCCTGCAAAAGAATAGGCTTTCTGCTCTACTAAATCTATTACTGAGTGCATGTCATTTTCTATACCAATTGGAATCTGTACGGGAACTGCATCTTTTGACAAACGATCATGAATCGAGTTAAGAGACATGTAGAAATCGCCGCCAACTTTATCCAATTTGTTAATGAAACATAAAAGAGGAACGTGATATTTTTCGGATTGTCGCCAAACTGTTTCACTTTGAGGTTCAACGCCCTGGGATCCGTCAAATACAACTACTCCGCCATCCAAAACTCTTAATGATCTTTCAACTTCAGCAGTGAAATCTACGTGCCCCGGAGTATCAATAATATTAATTCTAAAATCACTCCAGAAACAAGTAGTAGCGGCAGATGTAATAGTTATGCCCCGCTCGCGCTCCTGCGCCATCCAGTCCATTTGTGCGGCGCCTTCGTGAACCTCGCCGATTTTGTGGGATCTCCCTGTGTAGTAAAGAACACGCTCGGTTAGGGTTGTTTTACCGGCATCTACGTGGGCAATAATACCTATGTTTCTAATTTTATCTAGGGTATATTTTTTATCGGCATTTGCTTTGGACATAAACAATTAGAACCTAAAATGCGCAAAAGCTCTATTTGCTTCAGCCATTTTATGAGTGTCATCTCTCTTTTTAACAGAATCACCTATACCCTCGTAAGCGTTCTTAATTTCTACATATAATTTTTCTTCCATGGGCTTACCGTGCTTGGTTCTTGCAGATCTTACAATCCAGCGTAAAGCTAAAGCTTCAGCCCTTGTATGTTTAACGGGCATAGGAACCTGGTATGTCGCCCCACCTATTCTTCGAGATCTAACCTCTTGTTTTGGCATTACTACCTTAACGGCTTCTTCAAACATTGCGAGCCCTTCTTTTCGATCTTCAGCTAACTTTTCCAATGCTCCATAAACAACCTTTTCGGCGGTGGACTTTTCACCATCTAACATAACAATATTAATAAAACGTGCAACGACTCTTGATTTGTATAAAGGATCTGGGGTTGTTATTCTTTTTTTTGCTTTTTTAGATCTCATTAACTATATTCTCCTTAGTTAGCCTTTGGCTTTTTAGTACCGTAAATTGACCTTGATGATTTTCGCTTTTGAACTCCCTGTAAATCGTATTTTCCTCTCACAATTGTGTATTTAATACCGGGCAAGTCTTTAACTCTTCCGCCTCTAACTAACACAACAGAGTGTTCCTGCAAATTATGACCTTCTCCTGGAATATAAGCAGTTATTTCCTTTTTATTTGTGAGTCTTACCCTAGCAACTTTTCTCAAAGCCGAGTTTGGCTTTCTTGGTGTTTGCGTTTTAACTTGAATACAAACTCCTCGTTTAAAAGGGCCATTTAAATTTTTGAAGACTCTCTTTTTCGTGTTAAACATCAAAGACAAAGCAGGTGTACTGGCTTTTCTAACAGCCGTCTTTCTACCTTTTCTTACTAATTGATTAATTGTTGGCATAACTTTCTTTCTTTATTCCATCTATCATAAACTCAATTACTCTATCTCCGCCCGTTCGCCGGTTGGGATTAATCTACCAATAATAACATTTTCTTTCAATCCCTGGAGCATATCGACTTTACCAGACGAGGCGGCATCGGTCAACACTTGGCTTGTCTGAATAAAAGCCGCGGCAGATAAGAAACTGTCTGTATTGAGAGAGGCTTTTGTAATACCAAGAAGTGTGACTCTTGCAGTAGCAGGAGTTCCGCCCTCAGCTATAACCCTTTCGTTCTCCTCAATAAAGGTATCTTTTGTTGCTATATCGGTCGGCAAAAATGAAGTATCTCCCGCATCCTCAACCTTAACGTGGCCAAACATCTGCTTAACTATAACTTCAATATGCTTATCGTTCAAAGGCACTCCCTGACTTGCATAAACATTTTGAATTTCACTTAAGATATATTCTTTTGTCTTTGCTACACCCACAGTACTTAACAAGTCCGCTAGATCAAGATGACCTTCGGTAAGCTTGTCGCCCTTGGCGACAAGCTGCCCATCCTCAACTATGATTGTTGCAATAGGATCGACAACATACTCAACCATCTTTTGTTCCTCAGACGGATCACTTGCTTTAACAAGTATTTTTCTCTCATCTCCGGATTCAATAATAGTAACAGACCCTGTAATATCGCTCATAACCGACAAGAATTTAGGAGCCCTGGCTTCAACTAATTCCTCTATTCTCGGCAAACCTTGAGTAATGTCTTTACCAACAACACCTCCGGTGTGGAATGTTCTCATTGTAAGCTGAGTTCCCGGCTCACCTATTGCTTGGGCTGCTGAAACTCCAACGGCCACGCCCATATCTACCAACGATTGGGTCATTATGTCGGCGCCATAACATTGTGCACAAATACCTCTGCGGGTTTCACAAGAAAGCGGCGATCTAATAACTACTGTATCTACTTTTTCGTCTTGCAATAAACGTAAATCCTCAGCTGTTAACATATGCCCACGCTCCAATAGCTTTTTATTGCCTTTCTTCACTTCTTCAGCTAAAATTCTTCCTTTAAATCTTTCCTCAAAGGAATTTAAGAGAGTCTTTTCTCCCACACGAATTGTTCTACCTGAGGTAGTTCCACAGTCATCTTGTCTAACAATAACCTCCTGGGCTACATCAACCAATTTTCTGGTCAAGTATCCTGCATCAGCAGTCTTAAGAGATTTATCAACTAGACCTTTACGAGCGCCTCTTGCACCTACGAAGTATTCCAAGGCTGACAATCCAAGCTTATAGTTACCGAGCAAAGGCATGGTAACAATGTTTCCTGAAGCATCAAATACTAAACCTCTAATACCGGCCAATTGTGAAACTTGAGTTCTCGAAGCTCTTGTTGCTTTTGAGTTTATTAGTAATTTCAATGGGTTGCTGTCAGTCAAGTTGCCCCAGATTTTGTCATCTATCTCGGATCTTACGCCTTCCCATAAGTCTTCCGTATGTCTGTGTTTTTCACGTTCAGTAATGTATCCCATATTAAAGTTTTTATTTACCTCAAAAACTTTAGCTTTTCCTGCTTCAATTAAGGTTTCTCTTTCGGCTGGAATCGCGACATCGTCAAGTGAAACAGACTGGCCTGCCGATGTTCCGTATTTAAGACCAAAGTCTTTAAGATTGTCGATTAAATCTGCTATATCTTGATTTGGGAGCTCATCAAAAACTTTTACTAAAATTTCTTCTACTTTACTCTTATCTACCGCCTCGTTCACAAATGCATAGTTTTCAGGCAAATACTCATTAAATCTCAGTCTTCCCAGTGTAGTTTCAACTATTTTTCCGTTTATTCTTACCTTAATTAACTGTCTTTCGGAAATAATTGATAGAGCATCAAAGGCATATCTTGCCTCTGCAGCAGAAGCGAATACTTTTTCGTAAAGCTCTGTACTATTATCAAGAGATGTAATGTAGTAAATACCAAACAAAACGATCTTTGCGGGAATTGAGAAAGGTTTACCGTCGGAAGGGCGTCTTAAATTAGCTATTGAAATCATCTTAGTTTTTGCTTCCTCAACTGATTGCTTTGATAAAGGAACCAAAACAGCCATTTGGTCTCCGTCAAAGTCAGCGTTATAGCCCGGGCATACGCACAAATGTAATCTAATAGCATTGCCTTCAATTAGCTTGGGATAAAATGCTTGAATACCTAACCTCCAAAGAGTTGGTTGTCTGTTCAGAAGCACTGGGTGATCTTTAACTACTTCCTCTAAGATGTCCCAGACTTCTGATACTCTTGATTCTAATACATACTTTGCACTTTTAACATTTGGGGCAATGCCTCGAGATAATAATTCTCTTAACACAAAAGGTTTAAAAAGTTCCAATGCCATTTCCTTTGGAATTCCACACTCATCCAATCTCAAAGTAGGGCCATTAACAATAACCCCTCTACCGGAGTAATCAACTCTCTTACCTAATAAGTTTTGTCTGAAACGACCCTGCTTACCTTTTAACTGGTCAGCTAAAGATTTTAAGGTCTTCTTTCCTCTTGAGGATCTCGCCTTATTTCGTTGCTTTGAAGAATCCAACAAAGCATCAACCGATTCCTGAAGCATTCTTTTTTCATTTCTAATTATTACTTCCGGGGCTCCTAGATCCAACAATTTTTTCAATCGGTTATTTCTATTTATAACTCTTCTATATAGATCGTTTGCGTCTGAAGTTGCGAAACGTCCGCCATCAAGCTGTACCATAGGTCTTAGTTCCGGCGGTATTACGGGCAAAACATCAATAACCATGCGCGCGGGCTGTATGCCGGCTCTTCTGAAACCCTCAACTACTTTTAATCTTTTCGATAGCTTTACTGCTTTTTGTCCCTTAGATCTCTCTAACTCAGACCTTAATGATTCGGAAAGATCGTTTAAATCAAGCTCTTCCAAAATATACTTTATGGCATCAGCTCCAATCGCAACTTCACAGAAAAGATCAATGTAATCTGCAAGATTAAGATATTCCATGTCTGAAAGAATTGAATGTAGCTGCAATCCTTCGATTTTCTTTTGAACTAGTGAAAAATGGCTTTCAAGATCTTTTATCGAATCGTCGTGTTTTTCTTTAAGGACTTGCTGTTTTTGCTTAATCTTAAGTTCCGTTTCTTGTTTCGCCAAATCATTTCCCTTTTGGACACTCTTCAATTCGTCCTCAACGTCTTTTAGTGCCGAAGTTAGAGTCTTCTCTAAATAAGCTTTTTGCGCTTCTAAATCTTCTGAAATTTTTGAAATAGCCTCTGCTTTTTGATTCTTATCAATTTCAGTAATTATAAAAGATGAAAAATATATAACAGACTCAAGGCTTCTAGGAGATATATTCAACAATGTTGCCATTTTTGAAGGAATTCCCTTAAAGAACCAGACATGAACTACAGGGGAGGCCAAAGTAATATGCCCCATACGTTCTCGTCGAACTCTCGATAGAGTTACTTCTACTCCGCACTTATCGCAAATCACGCCTTTGTATCGGTAACCCTTATACTTACCGCAATAACAATGAAAATCTCGAACCGGTCCAAATATTCTTTCATCAAATAGGCCGTCGCGCTCAGGCCTAAAAGTTCTATAGTTTATAGTTTCCGGTTTGGTAATCTCGCCGTAAGACCATTCAAGAATATTTTCTTTTGATGCCAGCTCAATTTTTAATGCTTCAAAATCTTTAAGTTTGGTTAAATCTTTCATACTTACTCCTGATCTTCAGAAATTTCTACCTGTTCAATTTCGAGATCGTCCACAATCTCTTCATCTGAATCAACAACAGTCATACCGTCATCCTCGTCCGAGTCATCGAGTAAAACTGCGTTCTTTAAATCGTCGGCGTCTATTGCGCTCTTTGCGGCATCAAATTTATCTTGAATCTCGTCTTCTACCTCATCTTCCGAATCAGTACCAACCGATCCCGAAGGAGATATATTCAAGCACAATCCATTCAGCTCTCTTATTAAAAGCTTAAATGATTCAGGCACGTTAGATTCCGGAATTGGCTGGCCTTGTAATATAGCTTTATAAGCCTGCGTTCTTCCTAACCAGTCGTCCGACTTAATTGTGAGCATTTCTTTCAAAATATGGGCTGCCCCGTAAGCTTCAAGTGCCCACACTTCCATTTCTCCGAATCTTTGTCCGCCCATCTGAGACTTACCGCCCAAAGGTTGTTGGGTAATCAAGGAGTATGGTCCGGTAGATCTTGCGTGCATCTTGAGGCTACTCATGTGAACCAGCTTCAAAATGTATGTGCTTCCTACAACCACCTCGTTATCAAAATACTCTCCGGTTCTTCCGTCAATAAGCTTCATTTTTCCTGACAACGGAATGCCGGCTTCTTGAAGCTCTTTATCAATTTCTACGTGGGGAACCTCTTCAAAATTAGGCACAATATACTTTCGTCCTAATCTTTCTCCTGCCATGCTTAATGGGGTCTCTAAGAGCTGTCCCATATTCATTCTTTTAATGATGGCCTCCGAAGAAAAAATAACGTCAATTATGGTTCCGTCTTCTAGATGAGGCATGTCCGATGCAGGCAAGATAGCTGAAATGACTCCTTTATTTCCGTGTCGACTTGAGAGCTTGTCTCCGACTTGTATTTTCTTTTGAGTTGCGACATAGACTGTAATTTCTTCAATAACTCCGGTCGGAAGATTGGAGTTTTCCTTCTTGCTCACTCTTTTAACCCCTATCACCACACCTTTTTTACCGTGAGGAAGTATAAGTGAGGTATCTCTAACTTCTTTTGCTTTCTCTCCGAATATAGCTCGTAGAAGCCTTTCCTCTGCAGAAAGCTCAACTTCACCTTTTGGAGCAACTTTACCTACCAAAATATCTCCTGCCTTCACTTTTGCGCCTATGGATATTATTCCGTCTTCATTTAGATTCCTTAGAGCTTCTTCGGAAATATTAGGTATATCGAAGGTTAGCTCTTCAGGTCCAAGCTTTGTTTCGAGAACTGCAATCTTATAATTTTCTATATGGACCGAGGTTAAAACATCTTCAGTAACAAGCCTATCTGACAAAATAATTCCGTCTTCAAACTCATAACCCTCAAAAATCATATAGCAAGCATTTAAATTTGCTCCTAAAGCAATCTCACCATCCTGCGAAGCCGGACCTTCTAATATAATGTCGCCTTTTTTAATTTTCTGGCCTGTAGATACCTTTACTCTCTGGTTTAAGGATGTGTCGGAGTTTGATTTAACAAACTTTTTAGCTAAATATTCGGCCGTACCTGCTTTTTCATATTTTACTTTTACTTTTGTGGAGTCTGCGTATAAAACCTCTCCTTTATCTTCTGCAACTATGACTATTCCCGAGTTACGGGCAATATCGCTCTCCAAACCTGTAGCTATAATCGGGGATTCTACTTTCACTAAAGGTACTGCCTGAGACATTTGCTGAGTACCCATTAAAGCTCTGGAAATATCATCATTTGCCAAAAAAGGAATCTGGCTTGCCATAATTCCAACCGCCTGTCCGGGAACAAGCTCCATATACTGAGCTTTTGCAGTAGATCCTAAAGTAAAGTCATTTCCTTTTCGCAAAGGAATTTGCTCCTGTGTTATAAAACCCTTTTCATCTATACTAACTGTGCTATCTGTTATGTAATAGAGCTCTTCGTCGTAGGCCGCCAAGTAAACCACCTCATCGGTTATTCTTACTTTGCCGTTCTTTTCTTCCAGCTTTACATATGGTGTCTCTAAAAAACCATACTCATTTACCCTAGCGTACGAAGCTATGTAGTTAATAAGACCGATGTTGGGGCCTTCGGGAGTTCTAACAGGACAGATCTTGCCGAATGAAGAATAATGAACGTCTCGTACAGACATGCTTGCTCTTTCTTTTGTAAGTCCTCCCGGACCGGTAACCGAAAGTCTGCGCAAATGATCCAGTGCCGTAACCGGATTTTGTTGGTCATGATGCTGTGAAAGCTGACCGGTAGCAAAAAAGCTGTGAATCGCTGAGGCTACTGTTCTGGAAGAAATGAGTAAAGATGGTTCAGGCATTTCTTCTCGAGGCTGCAAACTCATTCTTTCTTTTATGTTCCTCTCCATTCGAAGGAAACCGATTCTAATTTCATCTTGAAGTAATTCCCCCACAGAGCGCACTCTTCTGTTTGACAAGTGATCCAGGTCACTCTCCGATTCAATACCGTTGTTTATATTTATTACCTTTTTTAAAGCAGCTACAAGATCATCTTTGTGAAGTAAATAATGTTCCGGCTCATTAGGGAAATTTAAACCTAACACCTGATTCATTTTAAATCTACCGACTTTTCCTAGGCTATATCTTCTTCTATTAAAGAAGGTTCCTTGCACTAAAGAACGGGCATTCTCAAGCACTAAAGGCTCGCCCGGTCTCATTTTTTTGTATATTTCAAGAATTGCTTCGTTATAGGAAGAGCTCGGATCCTTAGAAAGTGTGCTTTCAATAAAACTAATTTCGGGATTTGAATCAACATCTTCAAAGGCAGCTCTTATATCGTCATTGGTCTCCAGTCCAAAAATTCTAAGCAATACAGAAACAGGAATTTTTCGGCGTCTGTCTATTTTTACGCTCATCAAACCGGTCTTTGTTGTATCAACCTCTAACCAAGCCCCATTTTTCGGAAGAATCTTACATCCGCCTAAAATGGCCCCTGTGCTGGGGTGAATCTCTTTTGTGAAGAGCACACCTTCTGACCTTTTTAACTGACTAACAACTATTCTTTCAACACCATTAATAATAAAGGTCCCGGTAGGTGTCATTAACGGGATATCTCCCATATATATTTTTTGCTTCTTTTTCTTATTGTTTATCGGGTCTCGCATTTCAGCATTTAAATACCAAGGAGCGTCGTAGGTACGACCTTTGTATAAAGCTTCGTCCATTGATATGTTCGGCTTGTCAAAAGACGGATCTGAGAGTTCTAAAACCCATCCGCGACCTGAGAAGTCCTCAACGGGACCAATCTCATCTAAAACCTCGGCTATGCCGTTTTTCAAGAGGTCGTTATAGGAGTTGATTTGAATTTCTATTAAATTTGGTACGATTTGGTTATTTTTTCTTTTTGAAAAATCGTGTCTTTTCATTAAAAAATTCTACTTAAAATTTTGATAAACTAAGAAGCCAATAGACAAAGCGAAAGTTACCATTTTAACAGCATCCTGTCAATAGTTTCGCACTAAAAAAACATGATATCACTAATCGGCCAAAAACGAAACACAACTTTTCCAACAATGGCTTCTGATTGCACTATACCAAAAATCCTTGAATCTTGGGAAACATCTCGATTATCCCCCAATACAAAAAATTCATTTTCCTCAAGATGCAACGACCTTCCATCTCTAAATCTTGTACCTGAGGTTGTACACTGATCCGTAAATAAATACTTTTCCTCTAACTCAAACTTGCCATCGGAGTTAGATACATAGACCTTACAATTGAAAATTTTTATATCTTCTCCAGGTAAAGCTACGATTCTTTTTACATATTCTTTCTGCTCATGCCCCGGGGGATGCAACACAACTATGTCTCCGCGCCTATAAGGTTTAAAGTGCTTTGAAACTTTTTCGACTAAAACCCTCTCTTTGTCGTATAAAGTAGGCTCCATGCTTGCCCCGTCAACTTTTTCTGGCACAGCAATAAGAGTAAAAATTAACAGCAGAACAATAAAAGACATGGAAACTGTTTCAATTATTTCCGCCAACAAGGCTTTGAAGGGTGTTTTTTTAAGCTCCTCATTCGAATCGCTCACTTGCTGTGAAGGCCTGCTGATTTTCTTCATCTAATTACCGTCCTTCCAAAATTACGTTCTTAAGTTGTTCCGGAGTATCAACAAGAAACTTGGGTGATTTTTTTGCTAAAGTTGCTGAGTCATTAAAGCCCCAAGTCACCGAGGCAATATCAATTCCTGCTTTTTCGCAAGCTACGATATCCCTAATCTCATCGCCAACATAGAGCGTTTCCTTTTTTCGTAAGTGCTTTTTTCGAAGCATTTTTTTTATTAATCTATGCTTTTTAAACAATTTACGCCCTGAATAAATGTCTAAAATGCCTGATATTTTGTGCATTTTAAGATATGCCGTAACTATTCTCCTGTCATTGCTTGTAAGAATGTAAATTTTATAGCCATGCGACTGCAGCCCTGAAATTATCTCTGCCATTCCTTCAATGAGGGCTAAGTCGGAAAGATTATTTCGCATCTCTTCGCGAAGCATTTTTACAAAACGAGGTATTTTAAAAACATTTATATTAAATTCGCGGAAGATGTATCGCATAGACAAACTCCTCAACTTAGGAATTTCGTTAGCATCAATACCGTCTATACCGTATTTTGAGGGATTAGAATTTACTACCTTTAATAAAAAGTTAAATGAATCGGCTATAGTACCGTCAAAATCAAAGATTATGTTTTTATACACTTTAAAAATTCTCCAATAATATCATCAAAACTACCAATCACCGCCAGCTTACGCAGGTGTTTTGCTGTAATTTCTTTTTGTTGCAAAGCCCAACATGCTGGGTAAGCTACCTCTACTAGCTTACGCAAGCAGCTATAAGTAACAAAATTATAAAATTAAGCGTCTTTGCCGTGGCATTTCTTGTATTTTTTACCGCTCCCGCAAGGACAAGGATCATTTCTACCAATCTTATCTACAGATTTAGTAGTTGGGGCTTTTGTACTTTTATTTTTTAACTTTGCTTCGTCTTCGACACCGCTATTTAGCTCTCCCTGCTCATAAACGGCCGACTGCAACTCACTCTTTAGTTTGCTTTCTAATCTATTTTCTACGCTACGAACTTGCTCAGGAGCTCTTTTTATTTCTTTTAACCTCAGCAGTCTCTCGCTAATACCCGAGTATATACTATCAACCAGCATATCAAATCTGGTGTGACCTTCTCGTTTATATTCAACAATAGGATCTTTTTGCGCGTAACCTCTGAGCCCAATTCCATCTCGTAAGTTGTCCATATCTACCAAATGCTCCATCCATAGCATATCAACAACTTCCACACTCAGCTGTGCAACAACCTGGGCCCATATTTCTTCACCTAGCTCTTTGCTATAATAATCCCAACGCTCCGAAACCTCAGAAGAAAGTTTTTCCAAAAACCAATCTTTGTGTGTCAAATCTTTGGACCCAATTTCAAGAATTCTACGCCTCAGTTTATACACTACTTCCCTATGCACATTCATAACATCGTCCATTTCAACGACCTGTTTTCGTCTGTCGAAGTTAAAGTTTTCAACTTTCTTTTGCGCGTTTTCGATAGCCTTAGACACTATACCGGCTTCTAAAGGAACCGAATCATCTATGCCAAAGCGGTTCATCAACCTTTCTACCTGGGCGCCTCCGAAAACGCGCATCAGGTCATCCTGCAACGAAACATAAAACCTCGAAGAGCCGGGGTCGCCCTGTCGACCGGAGCGACCTCTCAACTGATTATCAATTCTTCTAGACTCATGTCTTTCGGTTCCAATAACATGCAGGCCTCCAAGCTCCCTGATTTCAGCTTGTTCTTCTTCAGTCGACGGATCTCCACCTAATATAATGTCCACACCTCGGCCCGCCATATTAGTTGAAATAGTTACAGCACCTTTTTTACCCGCTTGAGCAACAATTAATGCCTCACGTTCGTGATTCTTTGCGTTTAATATCTCGTGTGGAATTTTTCTTCGTTGTAAGAAATTATGTAGAAGTTCGCTTTTTTCAACCGTTGTTGTACCAACAAGAACCGGCTGACCTTTTTCATGTAGTTTTGCTATTTCATCGGCCACGGCCTTAAATTTTCCTGCCTCTGTTTTGTACACCACATCGTTATAGTCAATTCTAGCTACAGGCATGTGGGTAGGAATTACAACTACTTCAAGTTTATAGATTTTAAACAACTCCTCGGCCTCAGTCACCGCAGTACCGGTCATGCCGGCCAGCTTTGAATACATTCTAAAATAATTTTGATAAGAAATCTCAGCTACTGTTTTGCTTTCTTGCTGTATTTGAACATTTTCTTTAGCTTCAATTGCCTGATGCAATCCTTGAGAGAATCTATTCGAGGGCAAAAGTCTGCCGGTAAATTGATCTACAATTACAACCTGGCCGTCTTTCACAACATAATCTCTGTCTTTCTCATACAAGGCGTGTGCGCTCAAAGACTGCTCTATCAAATGAACCATCTCGAAATCTTGTTCATAAAGATTATCTATTTTTAGTAAATTCTCAACTCTCCTTATACCAAAATCTGTTAGCGAGGCGTTTCTAAATTTTTCTTCTACTTCATAGTCAGTATTTTTTTCTAGCTGATCTATAATTCTGTTCGCCTGCATGTAACGTTCAGTGGGTTGAGCTGAAGAAGTGGAAATTATTAAAGGCGTTCTAGCTACATCAATTAAAATTGAATCTACTTCATCAACAATAGCAAAATTATGGCTCCCCCAATCACCGTTTGGATTGGTCTGTACGGTTTGATCAAGTGTAAGTACCATGTTATCTCTTAAGTAATCGAAGCCGAATTCGTGGTTAGTACCATAAGTTATATCTGCACGGTAGGCATCAGCCTTGCTGATCTCGCGCAGATGCTTTGTATACTCATCTTGAAACTCGGAACTAACAAACTCAGGATCGAAAATAAACGCTCGTTGCTGCATAATTACACCCGTCTTCAGTCCAAGATAATCGTACACTCCGCCCATCCATCCGGCCCCGTGTTTTGAAAGATAATCGTTAGGCGTTACGAGATGAGCACCCTTACCTGTTAGTGCATTAAGATACAAGGGTAAAACGGCCGTAAGAGTCTTACCTTCGCCGGTCTTCTGTTCCGCTACCTTGCCTTGGTGCAAAGCAATGCCGGCCAACATTTGCACATCATGAATTCTGATTGTCTTATTCTCATCGCTCAAAACCCTTCTTGCCGCCTCTCTTACTAATGCGAAAGCTTCCGGCAAAATTGAATCCATATACCTTGAGGCTTCCTTGTCATCCATTTTGGATAGAGCCTCTTTCCAAAAAGCCGTCTTTTGTAAAAAAGCAGGTCGGTCTAACCTCTCGAATTCAGGTTCAAAAGAACTGATCTTACTCAGTATGGGGGCTTGCTTGGCAAGCAATTTTGAATTTGTATCGAAAAATTTTTTAAACATGCTGAATGATTATAGCACTATAGAAAAGTTGAAGTGTAAATTCTTTATTTATATAATTTTCTCATGGGATATATACTCGACCTTGATACCGTTGTTTATATCTCACAAGACCTTAGAAGAAGAAAAAAGAAAATAATATACACCCACGGAAGCTTCGATCTATTTCATTCCGGACACTCATACCTATTTAATAAAGCAAAAAAACTGGGCGACGTATTAATAGTAGGCGTAGATTCTGACGAAAAAGTAAGGAAATTTAAAGGGGAGAGAAGACCGGTAAATCAGCACTCGCTTAGAGCTGAGATGGTAAACAACCATAAAGATGTTGATATAGTCTTTTCAATAGAAGGGTTAGCAGAAAACGAGGAAGATTACTATGTTGGACTATATAAAAAGCTATCTCCGCACATCGTCGTTGTAGGAAACTCTTTTGGGTTTCGGAACAATTTCAGAAAGAAACTTGCAAACACTGAGTTCGTTTTAATAGATCTTTTACCCGAACACCAGATCTCTACCACCGACATAATTCAAAAAGTATTAGATACGCACGTAGAAAAGTCCGAGTAGAACCAAAACAATAAGAATCCTATAGACTATAAAGGTTGTTAAAGAATTGTTACGCAAAAATTTCATTAAAAAGCTTATTGCTAAAATTCCGGTTATAAAGCTCGATAGAAAACCAACAACTACAAGCAGGCCGCCCAATTGCTGAAGACTTTCAAAAGAGGAATAGATTTTATACAAAGCGGCGCCGAGTATAGTGGGAATAGCCATAATAAAAGAGAATCTTGCCGCTTCTTTTCTGCTTAAACCAACGATCATGCCTCCGGAGATTGTGGATCCTGATCTGGAGAAACCTGGCAACAAGGCGAGCATCTCAAAAAGTCCTATTGCGATTGATTTTTTTAAGGTAAGTTCTGACTTAGTTTCGATACGAGCAAATCTTTTTTCAGCCACGTACATTAAAATCGTGCCTAAAAGCAAAAAGAGCTCGACCCACAAAGCACTTCTAAAAACTTGTTCGAGAGTAGCATCTAATACAATACCGGCGATACCTGCAGGAATAACTGCAACCAGAGCAAATAAGCCGTACTTTCCAGATCGGGAATATTCTTGCAACTTGTTTCTTTTTTGAGCAATGTTGAAAAATAAAGCCTTGGCAATATCCAAAAGATCGCGAAAAAAATACACTATAAGAGCAACCGAGGTTCCCACATGCAGGACCAAATCAAATGCCAAAGACTGCTCATTCCAGCGTAGAAGATAGGGTAAAAGAATGAGATGTCCTGAGGACGAAATAGGTAGAAACTCGCTAAGACCCTGAATAGTTCCTAAAACCAGTGCTTGAAAAATTGTCATAACTAAGCTCGGCCAAAAATTAAAATATTATCGGCATTGCTTTTACCGGGAATGATTTCAGTCTCAACGTTTGTAAAAAAATCTTTTACATTATCCAAAAACATATGGGCCTCATCCTGGTGGTCATCGGTTTTATAGTATCTGTGAAACACAACTAAGCCCCCAGGGTGAGTCATGCTTTTTAAAAGTGAAAAAAAGTTTCCGGAATTCCCTAAATCTGGGTATACATCACCAATAAAAATATCAACAACAACAGCACTAAAAGATTGTTTACGCAGTCCGTACTTTTCAGGCGATACAACCACCGCACAAGCATCGGCAACTATAATCGAGTGGTTTGGAATCTCGTCCGCACGGAAATGTGTCCTTGCTATATCAACTACAACCGGGTCAATTTCCACACTAACAATATGTACACCGGGATACGCTTTTGCAAGGAGATGCTGGAAAGTCGCGCCTCCCAGACCCATTACAAGAACACTCTGCAGTTCGGGCTCTTGCTCTTTAATGACCTGTACCATATTTCCCCACACCAATGCCTCAGCAGATTTGGAATCATGCGCTACAGAGTGAATCACACCATTATTAATAAGTTTTTTTGTAGTTCCAACTTTTACGACCTTCAAAGATTTACTGAAATCCGATGATGTAGATAATATAACCTCAGGCTCCTTGATATTACTAAATACGGAATACATATTTTGATAATACAATAAAATTTAATCTAAACATATACTGTACTCCATGCTCACTGAGGTCTGGGCTTATCTCTCAAAGAAATTGGTCTAATAACCTCCAAGCCATTCATGTAGGGCTTTAAAACTTCCGGTATTAAAACAGAGCCGTCTGCTTGCTGGTAATTTTCCAATATAGCGATAATTGTTCTTGACGTTGCAACTGCAGTTCCGTTTAACATGTGAACATACTCAGTGCCGCCTGTGTCTAATTTATACTTAATATTTAAATTTCTCGCTTGGTAATCTGTACAATTTGAAGTGGATGTCACTTCCCCATAGTCTTTTCTACCAGGCATCCAAGCCTCTATATCATATTTTCTTGCTGCCATCGCACCTAAGTCTCCGGTGCATTGCTTTAGAACCCTATAAGAAATGCCCAGGCCTTGGTAAATTGATTCTTCCATCTCCAGCAGATAATCATGCATCTGCATTGATTCTTCAGGCTTACAATAAATAAACATTTCCACTTTTGTAAATTGGTGAACTCTATATAGCCCTTTTGAATACTTTCCATAAGCGCCGGCCTCTTTTCTAAAACAGTGAGAATAGCCAACATATTTTAAGGGTAAATTTTCCAGAAGTAGAACCTCGTCAGCATGCTTACCGGCAAGAGTTACTTCAGCAGTTGCAATTAAACCCAAATCCTCACCTTCGATTGTATAAGTTTGGGCCTCATCTCCTCTAGGGGCATAGCCTGTTCCAAGATAATAACGGGACTTTGCTAAATCAGGCGTCAAGGTCGGAGTAAAACCAGCTTTACTAAGCTTTTCAAACGCGTATTGCACAAGCGCAAGCTCCATTAAGACACCGGCACCATATAGAAAATAAAATTGAGAACCTGAAACTTTGGCACCGTCTTCAAAACTTATAATTCCGAGGGATTCTCCCAATTCAACGTGATCTTTTGGTTCAAAATCAAGCTTTGGAATGTCACCCACATGCTTTAATATTTCATTTCCTGATTCATCTCTTCCTACAGGAACGTCTGCCGAAGGTATATTTGGAACAGCCATAACCATAGCGTCCAATTCGTTTTTTAAAACCAACAGTTTATCTTCCAACCCCTTTAGTTCCTCTTTCGTGTCACTAGCTTGTGTGATTAATTTTTCACGAGCATCGCCAGATACTTTTGAAATGTCTTGAGAGAGCTCGTTGCGAATTGCTCTAAGCTCTTCTACTTTCTTAAGTAAATTTCTATACTCAACGTCAACTTGTAGAAGCCTATCTATGTCCACAACGCCATTCATGTTTTTGTCTTCTATTGCTTTTTTTACAACCTCAGGGTTTTCTCTTATTATTTTTATGTCCAACATAATTTATTCCTAAAATATAAATAACTACTAACCGGGGATTGAGAATAAAAAACCCCCTGGTTTTACCCAAGAGGCTCAATACTAATGTATTGAAGGTGCCAGCCTTCTTCATACTTATTAACAGCTATAACGGGCATTCCCGACTTGGCATTTCCTCCAAGCAGCTCCGTGATTGGAAAATTCACATCAAAGCTTTTTTAGTTTTTTTATACAAACAAACTCAATTATTTGTTAGTCTGTGTTCGTAAATATAACAATTAAGTGGTCGAGATTCAACCAGTAAATACTTTTTTTAGCAACGATTGATTGCTTTACAGGTCTGCAATCAACACTAAGAAATGATCCGGACGAAAAACCTGTTCAAACGGTAAGAGCTGGGGAAGAAGCGCAGAAACTTAAATGTTTAATCCCTATCTATTTGGCTTGATTTTTGTAAACATTGATCAAAAACTCTACATGTGCATCAAAACCCTCACCTAGTTGTTCAACACCATATAAAATCTCTTCACGATCAATTTTAGCCGCAAAAGCCCTATCTTTAAATTTCTTCTTTACTGACGATACTTTCATGCCGTCGTAACCTTCGGGGCGCATCAATGCGTACGCATATAGAAATCCGGCCATCTCATCCACGGCAATAAGCGCAGAGGCCAGCCTGGTCTGAGGTTTTACATTGGTTCTCATGTGAGCATGAGCTGCAACTGCATGAATTAAACTCTCAGGATAGTTTCTCTCTTTAAACCATTCTAATGATTTTGCAGGATGCTCATCAGGGTATTCAAAATAATCAAGGTCATGTAATAAACCTGTGATATACCAGAGTTCGCGATCTTCATTGAATTTTTCAGCATATGCTTCAAGACCGCGGGCGATCATAAGAGCATGCTGTATTTGATAGCTGTCCTTGACATGGTCCCGTAAAAGCGCCTCCGCCTCCTTTCTAGAAGGTAGAAATCCCTCGGAGCTAATGTATAAACTCTCGTTTAAATCAGTTTTACTTAGAGAGTCTTCTACTAGAGGATCGCTCTTGGATAACCCGTAGATTTCAGCGTTTGCATCGTCGTAAACATGCTTCAATTGAGGAAATGGAACTCCTTCCCTTGCTGTAACATCCTCTAAAAACCAAAAAACTCTTTCTGAATGACCATAACCAAATGTCGGCGGCATGCCGTATTCAAGCATTTCAACATAATCAATATCGAGCCACTGCGCTTCCGAATCACCGGAATCTCTCATTGACTGCTGTTCCGAAAATCGTTCAAACTGATCCAAGCCACTATTTATTTCCGACCAGCCATTTCCGAGTTCGGAGCCGGCAATAATTGGCTGGAAACGCTCTGTTATTCTGGTATCTTTTGGGTTCGCCTTTGCTAACGGCGACAAATACTTAGGGTGATTAATTAAAAAGGCAGGCCCCCCAATAGTTCTACGTATTTCTTTCCAAAGAGCGTCCACTAATCGTGGCCGATTCTCTGTCTCTGCCTTTATTCCGGCTTTTTCGCAAGCTAGCTTTAAATCTTCAATACTTGAATTGTGTACGTCTACTCCATATCTCTGCTTCATGATGTCAGAGAAATCAATCCTTTCCCACTCTTTTTTGGAGAAATCAACTTCAAAACCCCTAATACTGAACTTCTTCTTATCTCCGTAAAGAGATTCAATCACGTAATTAAAAAGGTCTTGAATAAAATCCATACCTGATTGCCAATCAGCGTAAGCCCAATAAACCTCCATCGCCATGTGTTCGGGAAGATGCTCGTCGGATAAACCCTCATTTCTGAATCTTGGGCCTATTTCATAAACTTTTTCATAGCCCCCTCCAATTAATCTTTTCAAAAAAAGTTCATGGGAAATTCTAAGATAAAGAGTCTCATCGATGGAGTCCATATGAGTCACAAAAGGATTCGCGTCTGCCCCTCCGGGCACTGCTTCTAAAACAGGAATATTAATCTCATAGAAACCCCTTTTTTCAAAAAACTCGCGATGAGCAGCCCAAAACTTAGAACGTCTAATGTATCTATCACGAACATCATCATTTATCCTTGTATCTAGATATCTTTTACGCATTCTGGTCTCTCTGTCTTTAAGCCCATCGTGCTTGTCGGGCAATGGTCTAAGGGATTTGGCCAATATTCTTATGCTGTGGGGCTCTATAGACTGCTCGCCGCTATTTGTTATTACTAAAGCTCCCTTGCACTCTATATAATCTCCAATATCTAATAAATCCAGCTCAGAGTAGGATATTTCACTATTTTTGTGTTCAACTTTTTCAAGATTTTGTTCCTTAATATATACCTGAATTGTGCCTGAAAAATCTTTTATATCAAAAAATGTCAGCTTTCCATGTCTTCTCAACGACATGATCCAACCGGCTAAAATTACTTCCTTTCCCCCAAGTTTGCCAAAGCTGCTTATAACTTCAGAGATTAGGTGGGTCCTAAAAGACGTTGCCGGATAAGGATCAACGCCTAGATCTTGAAGATTTTTAAGTTTTTGTAATCTTACATCCCTTAGCTCTTTTAAAGTGGCCATTATTTTATTTCCTAAACTGAATACGTACTTCGCAATTATAACAGAAAAGGGGCAGGTACAAAGCACCCAAAAATAGTGCTAAAACATTTTTACGGCCTAAATTTTTTTATTTGCTTTTATATTGCTAACCCGAACAAAATTCTTTTAGTACATGGCCTAACCTGCTTATACTAGCCACAAACAACAAAGAACTGTAAAATATCTGCAGAGTATGAAAAAAATAACTGAAGCTACGATCGCTCAAGGCACTAGGGTTTTTGTGAGTACAGATATAGATGTACCTATAGATAATGGGCATATTAGAAATACTTTTAGACTCGACCGTGGCTTAGAAACTCTTAAGTACATAGTAGATAAAGGAGCAATCCCAGTAATTGGGGGCCATATAAAAAATCCTCAAGGAAAATACGATCCCCAGCTTAGTACAGCACCTCTTAAAAAGTATTATAATGAAAAATTAGGGGAGGGTTCTTACGAACTATTAGAAAATCTGCGTTTTGACATTAGAGAAGATCAGAATGAGGATACCTACGCACAGGAACTGGCAAATAAAACAGAGGTCTTTGTAAACGAGAATTTTGCAACCTCACATCGAACAAATGCTTCTTTAGTTGCTATTACTAAATACTTACCTTCATTCGCGGGACTTAATTTGAGCAGAGAAATCGAAGCTTTGGATAAAATACTTATCGACTACAAAAAGCCTTTTACTGCAGTTATTGGCGGAGCGAAAGTTGAAAGCAAGGCACCTGTTATTGATTCGCTTTGCAACATAGCTGACAATATCCTGCTTGGTGGGAAAATAGGCTTAAACTATTCTACGGATAATGCTAGGGTGAGCTCTCCGGCCGACTACGCAGACGGTAATCAAGATATCGGCCCGAAAACAATCCTAAACTATACAGGATACATACTGTCAGCCCAAACACTTTTATGGGCCGGGCCTATGGGAGCTTATGAAAAAGACGAATTCTGTATTGGTACAAATCTAATCGCAGATGCGATAGTGGAAGCAACAAAAGGCGGCGCTTATAGCATAATAGGAGGCGGAGATACGATTACAGCTTATAGCAAGAACCACGCATTGGGAGAAGTAAGTTTTGTTTCAACAGGAGGAGGGGCCATGCTGACATATCTGGCGCATAAGAATATGCCCGGCATTGAGGCTTTAGGATAAATTATGGCAAAAAGTTTAAAAGTTCAGTTTCCGGAACGTTGCATAGGCTGCGAACTGTGCATCATGGAAATACAAAGACAGCTTAAAAAACACGGCCTCGAAGGTTCTCTGATTAGAGTTTTTAAAAGTGCCAAAGAAGGAAAAGAAATATGCGAGACTCTGGAATACTCAATAGATCTAGACCCGAGCATAAATTCATACGACATTGAACAAATTAGGAAAATTTGCCCAAAAAGTGTTTTTGTTGTGGCCGACATGACAGAAGAAGAGAACTACGAAGACGCTCTGCTGGAACAGAAAGATTAAATATGCATAAATCAGTCTTATTTGTTAATTTAAAAAATAAAACATACGAGGTTAAAAAATTTGACGAACTCGCAAAATACATAGGAGGAGTTGCTGTTGGATTTAAACTTCTTCTTGATAATATAGAGCACGATCCAATTATATTTTCTATCGGACCTTTGAACGGCGTGTTTCCTTTCGCATCAAAAACTTCTATCGTTCTGCATAACAATGGCGTAGTCGAAGACTTATATATCGGGGGTTCCCTAAGCTCCAGAATGGCCTTTTCCGGGGTTGACTCCATAGTATTTATAGAATCCGCAGAAGAGCCCACATACGTTGAAATAACGAATGAGGAAGTGTTCTTTAAACCAATAACAACTGATATAGATTCTTTAGGATTACCGGGGAAAAGATCAGTTTTAAAACCAATTAAAAATAAATACTTTTTAGATGATTATTTTTTAACTCCGGAGTTATTTTTTGAAGAAAAGCTTGCAAAGAAAAATGTAGGAGGAATAGTGTTAACAGGAACAAAAACACGTGAAATAAAAAATCCTGAAAAATATAAGGAACTTTTACACGAAATATTAGGTAAAAAGTCTTTAATGGAAATAGATGAGGGAGATAGCCCCTCTTGCACATTTTGTCCAATGGGGTGCTCAAAGTCTCGTACCGGAGAAATTGGAGGAAACATATTGGTACACAGCATGGTGGGATGCAAGCTTAGCCAAAAAATATACAGCGACGTGGGAACAATTTTTTCTTGCTTGAGTGTGTTGGGCTATTCCTACACACACGAAGATATTGAAGACCTGCCTCTTCTGGTAAAAGAGGTACTGGAAAAATTAAATTAATGAAATATTTAGTAGCAAACTGGAAATCTAATATGACAGTCTCCGAGGTTATTGTCTGGCTAAAAGCTTGGGATAAACTAATAAAAAGCGCAGAGAGTAATGATGCGGTAAGAGTTTTAGTAGCCCCTTGTTTTATACATCTTCCATTATTTACCGGTCTGGAAAATATTTATTCTTGCGGGCAGGATGTCTCGGAGAACAGCGTAGGGCCTTATACCGGATACGTGAATGCTACACAGCTAAGGGAATTCGCTGATTACAGCATAGTCGGGCACAGCGAAAGAAATGAAGACTCTGAAACAGTTGTCAAAAAGATTAATCAGTGTAGAAATAACGGAATTGAGGCCATTGCTTGTTTCACTCACACTGAAAATGCAACAGAGTATTCAAAATTCACAAAGATCTTAGCTTGGGAGGACCCTGAAAATATATCAAAACAAGGAAAGTATGCAGAATTAAGGTATGGTGAAATAAATCACTCTATTGAAAAAATTTACTCTAATATTGAACCCGATACTGTGTTATTATACGGAGGCTCTGTTAACTCGAATAATATTAGCGAATTAACTAGAATTAAGAGTATATCGGGGTTTTTAGTAGGAAACGCAAGTCTGGACGTGGCTCACTTTTATAAGCTATACTGCTCCATGATCTAGTACAATAAAGTGTAAGAAGTTAAAATTAACTTTCTAAAGAAGTCTTTTTAATAGTAGAGAGCTAAGAGAAAAATTTAAAATGAAATACATTGATGCGCATAAAAAAATAAATACAATTACTAAACCTGTAGCTAAAAAAAACTCAAAAGGAAGCTTCAAGGGTATTGCTACACTGGCACTTATACTTCTAATCTTCGTTGCCGTCGGGGGAACAGTTTTACTTTTTAAAAGCAAGCTGAACCCCGTTTCAATTGTTGCAAGCGCAACAAAGGCAAATATCAAAGAAACTGACGGGAGAACAAACATTCTAGTTCTCGGAAGCGACAAGAGAGATAACGGCAATGCTGTCACGTCAGTATTGACCGACACCATACTGCTAGTCTCAATAGGAAGGGTCGAGCACGACGTACTACTACTTTCCATGCCCAGAGATCTGTATGTTGAAAATTCAAAGGGATACAGTACAAAAATTAACGCTGTGTATACTTTAGAGGGGCCGGAGGAACTCCAGTCTGTAGTTGAAGACGTTCTTGGTGTTCCAATTCATTACTATGCCGTAGTTGACTTTAATTTGTTTGTAAATGCCATAAACGTACTTGGCGGCATTGATGTTAATGTTCAAAATGCGTTCACAGACTACCAGTATCCTATTGAGGGTAAGGAGAACGCGCCTATTGAGGAAAGATACGAAACAATATCTTTTGCGGCCGGAAAACAACACATGGACGGAGAGACAGCATTGAAATTCGCGAGATCAAGAAAAGGCGACAATAACGAAGGTACTGATTTCGCAAGAGCAGCAAGACAACAGTTGGTGATTGAGGCAATTAAGGAAAAGGCCCTATCCTTAAAAACAGTTACAAACGCTTCAAAGATTAAAGAGTTATACGACCTATACGCAGAAGGAATAGATACAAACCTGGGGTTTGCTGACGTCCAGGGCTTCTACCTATTGTCACAACAAATCAACTTTGACAGCATCAGATCTATTGTTCTCGACGACAGGAGCGAGGCAGATAAAGGTGGTCTACTTTATGCTCCAATCGATACGGCCCTTTACGGCAATCAATATGTTCTCATTCCGCAGTCCGGAGACTATAGCCAAATACATGCATATGTTCAAAGATATCTCTTTGGAGAATAAAAATGATCGTTTTAGTTCACGGTAATAACTCTGTAAACAAAGCCGATGTAGTTTTTAAACTTAGTGAAAAAATCTCAACCCCAAGAAAATATCTTTCAATTGACGAGAATTCACCAACAGATGTTCTAACTGCAACAGCGACTAATAATATGTTTACCGGTGCACCAATTGTAATTCTGGATCTGGGTTCAAATACAAAAAGCGATGCAAAGAGTTTCCTAGATATTTTCCCGCGAGTACCTGCAAAAAGTTTGCTAATTTTATTGGCACAAAAAGAACTTCCTAAGTCAAATCAATTCCTTCAGCACGCACAGCAACAAGGCTATAAAATAATACTTAGCAACACTACTCCCACAGCAAACATTTTTTCTTTTGTCAGCTCCCTATACTCAAAAAATAGAAAGAAAACATATAGAGAATACGAGACTTTAATAGCAGAAGGTGCTGATCCTTTTTACATTCTTTCTATGGTAATGTTCGGCGCGAGAAAGCAAGCAAAAGCTGTGAATGGGGATAAAATAGATGAAAAAACACTATCTTTATATAAATATATCTTCGAGACCGACCTAAAAACAAAAACCGGCAAAATTCCTGTTGACGTTGCTCTTCCTTTGATCATAGAAAAAGTGCTAACATCTTAGTGCATGGGAAAATTTAAAAAGAAGGTTTACCACAAAAAATATACTAATGATCAGATCTATAACAACGTAAATCTGGGATTTACCTTAAAAAGCTCTGCGGTCCCACTTGTACTTACAGTTACGGCATGCGCCATATTTGCAACCCAAGTACTTTACCCGCTTATAAATTTTACGACCCAAGATCTTACGTCCGTCGCCGCTCAACACACAGCTTTAGCAAAAATATCAGGTTTTCGCGAGTTTCAATACTCAGAGTTACAAAGAAATGTACTAGGCTCAACAAATAATAGCGAACAGGTACAGGAGAAGTTTTATATTTCGATTCCAAAACTTAATATTGAAAACGCTGAGGTAGAGACAAACTCTTCGAACCTAAATCCTGAAACCGCTCTTGGCCATTATCTGGGCTCAGCCTTACCGGGGCAAAATGGCACAGCGTTTGTGTACGGACACTCTGTGCTGCCTTTCTTTTACAACCCAAAAAACTATAAAACTATATTTTCAACCCTGGGAGATCTAGAAAAAGGAGATTTGATATATGTCATATACGGCAATAGATCTTATACATACGAGGTAGAAGGGCAGAGAGAGCTTAAACCGGAAGAGGTTAATCCTATTGAGAACATAAAACCTGAATATCTACGAAAATCGTCCTTAGTTCTTATGACCTGCTCACCGCCGGGAACAAAGCTTAAAAGGCTACTTATAGACTCTGTTCTAATAAACACATCGATAATACAACAGAATTCAATAGAATAGTGTTATTTACTGACAATAGCAGATTTAATGAGCCAGGTCTTAAAATCATCCGCCACCAGCTTACGCGGGTGGTTTGCTGTAATTTCTTTGCGTTGCAAACCCAACATGTTGGGTAAACTATACCTACTAGCTTAAGCAAGTAGTTTTAAGTAATGAGATTATAAACAAGAATACAGAAATACGCCTCATGGGCGTATTCCTAAAATGTTCTATAATTATAGTGCTCTGGGCTCAACGCAGATACCTAATCTCTTAGAATCTTCTTTTCAAATCTAGTTTTAATATAGCTCTTTGGGTTCATGAAGAAGTTGTAAAAGACAAACGTAAACAATGTTAACGAAATTAGCAAACCCAAAGTTACGCTAGTAGAGCCAGTTACAGGAACTGGTGCGGTAGTTTGAGTTGTTTGAATTACTCCCCCGCCACCTCCTGCTGCAGCAGCTAAGACTGCAGGTGTATTTACTCCTCCTACCGACTCGGAATCACCAGCACCGGTTACTAAAGATGCAAAAACACTTGGCTCTTCCATTGCCCCATCGGTTGCCTGAGTCACGGAAGTTGTTGTAGGTTCAGCAGAACCTGTTTCTTTTATTGAATAAATTCCCATAACGGCCTCATTGTCGCCTGGAGTCTTTTTCTGAGCATTTTTAGAGGAAATTGAAGAATCGGAAATTGAAACCGAATCAACGGAAGTCTCAGAAACCATAAAATACAGCGCACTGAAAACCAAAACTGATATCGAAAAAGTTATTATAAATGTTTTTAAGCCATTCTTAGCTTGACTGTTAGTATTCATAGGCAGGAATCCTAATACTATCAATATACTGAATGTCGAGATCTCCCTTAAACGGCACAGCATTTATTCTAGCTTGTTCCGAAATTTCAAAGGATCTTGAGATCTCTTCTCTTCCTTTTGAAAGTACTATAAAAAGTATAAAGATACTTGAGCAAAAAATCAACAAGAACCATTTCATATTATTATTTTATATCTTTCTACAAACAAATACTTCATAAAAATGCAAAGCTTAGTATCAATTAATATAGTAAATAGCAAATGTAACTATAAGAGTATCCTTTCCGGAATTGGGATTGGAATCTACATCCGCCCGTGCACTAACCACTGCGTATACTCTTTTTGAGACACTCAGGTCCTGCAGAAATTTAGGCAAAGCAGAAATATCTCCTGTTAACTTAGCAGAATAGAGCTCAGAGTATTCAACATAATCCGACTTCGTCACACTGGAATCATTGGAGGATGTCCCCTTGACTTCATCAAGCGACAGTCCGTTAATCCTTGCTATCTGTGATAGTTCAAAAATCATACCATCGTAGTCCTTTTCAACGGGAACTCCATTCATAATAATTTCAGTTTTTAAATTTCTTACTAAATAAGGCTCGAGCAGAGCTACACGATTTATATTGTTTTTTATAATAGTTCCTTGCTCCGAAAACTCTTTAACGAGATCTTTCTTATATTTATAGGCGGAATAACCCCTAACGGCACCGAAATATCCCACAACAACTACATTAAAAGCTAAAAAGCACAGAAACAAAACAAAATTTCTGTAAGGTCGGCTTTGTATTTCTCGATCATAATAATTATTCAACTTCATTTGTATGTAACCTCTATCGAAATATCATACGAGCCCCCGCGATTTAAGCCTGCGTACAATAAACTGATTGATTCTATATCTTTGTTTGAAAAAAGATTAGACATATAGATAGAAGCGTTTATCGGCTCGGAAACAACAATGTTTAGGTTTGCTTTATCAGTATCAAATGACGTGCTAGAGTAAAAACCCTTCGGCACATCCGTATTCATTACTTCTGCGTGTCTGCTGATCAGACTTCTTTTTGACTCTATAGATTTGTAAGTAGCTATACGATCATTTACTTTAGTAACATCGGCAATAATATCTTTTCTGCTGCTGAAAGTATCTGACAAGTCTTCGACTTCTATTACAAGCTGCTCAAGCTGTCGGTTAACTGAAAAGTTAAGCAGAAGGATAATCAAATATATTACCTGAATAAAAATGATTAAATAAACTATTATCCTCGGGGTAGAGTCGGGAATACTAATACTTTTTTCTTGAAATAAGTTTGGGGTATAAATAGGCTCAGTTGCCTCTAGCGGCTCATTTAGTGGCTGGTTTAGTCTTTGCTTTAGATTTTGAAGCTTTTTCTTTGCTGGCAGTAGAAACTTTAGTTTCTTTTTCAGCTGTATTTTTTTCTTTTTCTGGACCTTGGGCATTGGCAGATACTTTCTTTGAAATCTTTGATTTTATTCTGGCAGCCTTGTTCTTATGAATAACGTTATTTTTTGCAGCTTTATCTACTACTTTATACAATACTCTTTCCTGCTCTTTGATTATATCAAGTTCTTTTGTATTTGTAGAAAGCAATTTTTCTATTGCCTTCACAGAAGCCTTAATCTTGGTTTTCCAGAATATGTTATGAAGTCTTTTCTTCGCAGAAGATCTGACGGCTTTTTTTGCTGACTGTGT
The DNA here is from genome assembly GCA_020631855.1 of Candidatus Nomurabacteria bacterium. Lineage (GTDB taxonomy): Bacteria > Patescibacteriota > WWE3 > UBA101185 > UBA10185 > JACKGU01. Next base: position 328,320 of record JACKGU010000001.1, read on the forward strand.
ATTTGCCATACTGCGGTAGTATGATAACACAGTAGCACAATTTGACAATACTTTGTTATACTAGGACCCCATAACTGATCAACCACCACCAGCTGACGCAGGTGATTTGCTGTAATTTCTTTGCGCTGTAAAGCCCAACATGTTGGGCAAACTACATTTACTAGCTTACGCAAGTAGTTTTAAGTAACGAAATTATATAAGATAGCAAAAATTAAGACGGTGCTTAAATAATCGGCTGTGTACACAGGCCGTAATTTTTGCTAAAAAGAAACATACATAGATACAAAAAAATGAAAAAGTTTTACAAAAACATAACCAATAAAATAAAAATTCGCGGAAGATGGAGCTTTATAGCCAAGGCGCAAAAAACTATACTTTCGGCAGCATTCGTGATCGCACTCTTTGCAGGCCTTTCTTCCATACTGGGCTTTGTCAAAGGGAGAATGCTAATTAACTTTTTCGGAGTTAGCGACGAGCTGGGTATCTTTTACGCCGCAGACAGAGTGCCCAACATGGTGTACTCAATAATAGTTGCCGGAGCTATATCCACTATATTCATTCCTGTATTCACCGATTTATTAAAAAAAGACAAAAAGGAGGCGTGGAAAACAGCCTCGAACGTCATTAACATTACACTGATTTCTTTCCTTTTTTTAGGGGGATTTCTGGTAATTTTTGCTTATCCTGTCATGAATCTTTTATCCCTGGGCGAATTAACGCCGGAACAACTTAAGCTAGGGGCGGGCTTAATGAGAATAATGGTAGGATCACAGTTAATTTTAATTTTGAGCAGCCTGCTCTCAAGTATTCTCCAATCACATAAGTTCTTTTTAGTCCCAGCTGCAGCTCCAGTACTTTACAATGTGGGCATGATCGTCGGCTTGATTGCTCTATCCGGAAAATATGGGATATATGCTCCGGCGCTGGGCACAGTAGTTGGAGCCGCACTCCATTTGCTAATTCAGATACCTTTATTAAAAAAGACAAGCTTCTCCTATGTTGTAAGTAAAACATTGCTAAACAAAGAGACACGAAAAATTTTTTCACTTGTACCGCCTAGAATTGCGAGTGTGGTTCTAACACAGCTCTCCATTGTGGTCAACAACTCTCTTGCCATACTTATATCTCCTGCCTCGGTAGTTATCTTAAAATCCGCAAGCCAAGTTCAGTTTTTACCTGTAAACATTTTTGGGGCTTCTATGGCTTTAGCCTCGCTCCCCGTTCTTGCGGAACATGCGGATACAAGCGAGCACGACAAGTTTAAACGAATTTTTATAACCACCTTACACCAAACCGCATACCTAGTACTTCCTTTTAGCGCCCTGATGCTTGTTCTAAGAGTTCCCATAGTGAGGATTGTTTATGGGGTTGCCAACTTTCCGTGGGAGGCCACGATAGAGACAGCCTTAACGCTTGGATTTTTCAGCTTATCAATATTTTCTCAAAGCGTAGTGTACCTGTTTACCAGAGCTTTTTATGCTCTAAAAGACACTACCACTCCTGTCACAGTGAGTTTGCTCACCATTATTATAAATACAACTCTTTCAGTATTTTTTGTACATTTTTTAAGATTGGGGGTGTGGTCTCTCGCAATGTCTTACACAATTACCAGCCTTCTGGACTCTATCTTACTTTTCTACAAACTGGATAGAAAATTAAACGGATTTATATTATCCGAGGTTTTAGTTCCTTTAATAAAGATATCGACCGCCTCCGCTATGATGGGTGTTTTCGTTTACGTGCCAATGAAAATACTTGATCTGTACGTTCTTGATACGTCCAGAACAATTCAACTTATCATAACCACAGGCACGTCTGCAGCGTCAGGGCTAGGGATCTACCTACTTCTTACTAAACTACTAAAAGTAGAGGAAGTGAATCTATTCTATAAACTGATACTCAAAATTAAACCGAAAAAAACTTTTCAAGAAGTAGTTTCAGAAGAACAGTAATTATCTTTTCAATACAGAGAGGGGTTGTAGTTTTAGATCAAGAATTATAAAGTACTTTTGTGAACCATACAGCCAATATTAGAAATTTTAGTATTATTGCCCACATTGATCACGGCAAGTCTACCTTGGCGGATCGCTTGCTGGATATAACCGGCACTATAGAAAAAAGACAACTCAAAGATCAAACGTTAGACAGCATGGAGCTTGAAAGAGAAAAGGGTATAACAATAAAGCTAAAGGCCGTTCGCATGAACTATACCCTCGATTCAATTGAATATCAGCTTAATCTCATTGATACGCCCGGACATGTGGACTTTTCCTATGAAGTTTCACGCTCTCTGGCTGCTTGTGAGGGCGCTGTTTTAGTTGTAGATGCTACACAAGGAATTCAGGCACAAACCGTTTCAAATGTTTATAAAGCTATAGATGCTAACCTAACAATCATTCCGGTCATAAATAAGGTAGATTTGGCAGGAAGTAATGTGGAAAAAACGGCCCAAGATTTAGTGGATACTTTTGGTTTTAAACACGATGAAATTTTGCAAATCTCGGCAAAAACCGGCCTCGGGATTGAACGGCTACTTTCCGAAATTATTAAGAGAGTTCCTGCACCAAAAGATACCTATGACAAGAATTTTCGAGGATTAATATTTGATACATATTACGATGAGTTCTTGGGCGTCATCGCGCTTATTAAGGTCGAGGACGGAAAAATTGAACTCCAGGATGTGAAAAACCATAGAAAAATATACTTAATGGCAACCAAAGCAGAGTCTGATCCTGAAAGTATAGGAATAATGGTTCCCCACCGCAAAGAAGTGGGATCTTTATCTGCGGGGGAGGTTGGCTTCATCTCGACAGGCGTCAAAGATATAAAAACGGTCCGAGTAGGCGACACGGTTACTTTTAAAGATATCGCCTCCGCAACACAGCAACTGGAGGGATACAAAGAAGTTAAACCCTTCGTATTCATGTCCATCTACCCAATTGAAAACGATAAATACCCTGAATTAAAAGACGCTTTAGAGAAGCTGTCTTTATCAGATTCTGCCCTTCAATACACCGCCGAAAGTAACTCCGCTCTAGGATTCGGATATCGTTGCGGTTTTTTAGGACTTCTTCACGCTGACATAGTGCAGGAAAGGCTTGAAAGAGAATACAATCTGGAACTGATATCGACTACCCCTAGCGTAGAATATACCGCAACACTAACCACAGGGGAAACCGTAAAAGTGAAAAACCCATCAGAAATGCCCGAGCCCACTAGAATACAGAGTGTGCAAGAGCCGTGGATTATTTTACATATTTTTTCGCCGGCAACATACACAGGAGGGATAATTACCCTATGTGAAAGTCGGAGGGGCATTATGAGAAAAATGGAATACCCTACACAAGACACGATTATGTTTGAATACGAACTGCCTCTATCTGAACTTGTAAATAATTTTTTCGATGAACTCAAAACAATATCTTCCGGATATGCATCAATTGATTACGACTTTCTGGAATACAGAAATGTAAAAGTAATAAAAATGGACATTCTGGTACACGGAGCTGAGGTTGAGCCTTTGGCACAAATAGTTCTAAAAGATAACGCCCAAGCAATCGGCAAAAAAATAATAAACAGACTAAAAGATGTAATACCACGACAACAGTTTGCAGTCGCTGTTCAAGCCGCCATAGGCGGAAAAATCATAGCTCGCGAGACCATACCGGCCATGAGAAAAGATGTTCTATCGGGCATATATGGAGGCCACAGAGAAAGAAAAGATAAGTTATTAGAAAGACAAAAAAAAGGTAAAAAAAGAATGAAGAGACTAGGAAAAGTTGATATTCCGCAAGAAGCCTTTAGACAAGTTCTAAGTAATTGACGAGATATAGGACTTCAATTTTTTCAGCTTAATTACATCTTCTAGCCTTCTGGTGCCGGCCTTTATCTCCATATAATATTCAAAAATATTAGTCACATCGTTGAGAAACTTCTTTGTTGAAACAACATACCCGGCTATTAGAACGAGCTCGGAGATTTGTTTAGTACCCATAAATACATCGCGCACAACAAGTAGCAAAATACTAAGTTTAAAAAAAGACACTAATGATTGAAGGCTGAACCAGGAAATAAAACGAAAAGACTGAACATCACCATACTTACCCCAAACTTTCTCAGCATAACTTTTTACGCGATCATTAACCAAAAGCCGTGAGTAATATTTCTCTCTAACCTGATCGAATTTTTCGTATAAAACCTCATAGTGTCTTGAAAGAAAATAAGAAGAGATAATATAGAAAGATATCGCAGAAACCTCTAAATAAAAGACTCGTACATCAATCAACAATAAGATGAAAGGGATTAAAATAAACTCAACAATTCCCTGAAAACCATCGTCAATCATATGAGTTACAAACCGTCTAATGGCATGAGTTAAATTACGAACTGCCTGCACTACCTCCATACGGTCTTTTTCTTTCGGAGAAAACGTTATTAAAAAGTCTGTTTGAACTTCAACAAGCTTTTTTTCTGTCGTAAAAGAAATCAAAGATTTTGATCCGACACGAACAAGGTGCTCAATAATTTCTGTAACTAGAATAAGGGCAAGGGGCAAAACGATTTCGCTAAGGGACATTCTTTGCTCTATACGATAAATGCCTAATGAAAATAGAAAAGTTACTAAAAGAGGCCCTAAGGTGCAAATAAGACGCAACAAAATATACAGGTTATACTCTCGCGTGAAAAAAAATTTAATTAAGTAGTTTCTTATAAGACGGGCAGTCATGAATCAATTATACACAGCTAGACACTAGTTTAAACAAATTTTGCATTATAGGTTTTGTAAGAATTTCAAAGATTAATACAAGCAAACCATACTGCTTGACACTCTTAGCACTCATGATAATATAGTGACAATATGTTGTTAACAGAAAGACAGATAAACCTACTAAAAGCTATCATAGAAGAGTATTTAGATACTGCTCAACCTGTTGGGTCCTCTCTTATTGTCGAGAAATACAACGTTAAATGCTCCCCTGCCACAGTTAGAAACGAAATGGCAAGATTGCTCAGCGAAGGTTTTTTGCAGATGGAGCATACATCTTCGGGAAGAATTCCAACTTCTTCGGCTTATAAGTTCTTTTTGGAGGAATTGATGGAAGAAGAAGAGCTGGATGTCCTGCAGGAAGTTGCGATGAAACAGAAACTTTGGGCTAACAGATATGAATTTGAAAAACTTCTAAGACAAGCGGTACTCGCGTTATCTGAAATAACGCAAGAATTGGCCCTAGCTACAACCGATGACGGATACGTAATTCATGCAGGATCGGTTAACCTTTTGGATCACAAGGAGTTCACTGATGAAAATACAATAAAAAGCATACTACATATGCTGGACAGACACGAGGCGCTAGCAAAAATATTTGAAAAAATAAGCTTAGTAGATGACGGAGAAGTAAAATGTCTGATAGGCGCAGATTTGGAGCACCCGAACTTAGAAGGTTGCAGCGCAATTGTCGCAAAATACAGCGTGGGGAAAAGAAAAGGTTATATAGCGGTATTAGGTCCCTCAAGACTTCAGTATCAAAGAATAATCCCTTCACTTAGGTACACTAAAAATTTAGTAGAAGAACTTGGCGGTTCTTGGTAATCAAAATGACAAGTAAAAAAAGCACAACAAAAGTAGTCGAAGAACTACAGAAAAAAATTGAAGAATACGAAGAAAATTGGAAACGAGCTCTAGCGGACTATAAAAATCTTCAAAAAAGGGTTGAGGAAGAAAGGGCTGAGATATTCGGGTACGCAAATAAAAACCTAATTCAAAGATTTATACCTGTTCTGGACAACCTGGAAACTATGGCAAAGCACTTTGAAGACCAAGGAATAAAATTAATTTTAAAACAATTGATACAAATTCTTGAAGAAGAGGGTGTAGCAGAGATAGAGTCCGATAAGAAAACGTTTGATCCACATGAAATGGAAGCAGTTGAGCATGTAGAAACCGGAGGCGATCTAGACAACAAAGTTATTGAGACTACTCAAAAAGGATACAAGATGGGAAACAAAGTTATCAGGCCTGCTAGAGTAAAAGTAGGCAAAACAAAAGGAGAAAAATAGTATGGGTAAAATAATAGGCATAGACCTAGGTACAACAAACAGTGCGATGGCCGTAATGGAAAGTGGCCAACCAAAAATAATTCCAAACTCTGAGGGTATGAATACAACTCCCTCGATAGTAAACCCTACTGCAAACTTGGTAGGCGTAGCTGCAAAGAGACAGCAGGTGGTAAATCCAAAAAACACCATTTTCAGCATCAAAAGGCTGATAGGTATGAAGTTCAACGATCCTGAGATTGACACACTCAAAAAAAACTATCCCTACACTATAGTGGAAGGTAAAAATGGAATGGCTGCAGTAGAGGTAGACGGGAAAACCTTCACGCCACAAGAAATATCAGCCATGATTTTAAGAAAACTTAAAGCTGATGCTGAAAAATATTTGGGGCAAGAAGTAACAGAGGCGGTAATTACCGTCCCTGCCTACTTTAATGACGCGCAAAGATCAGCAACTAAAGAAGCCGGACAAATAGCAGGCTTAGAGGTTAAAAGAATAATTAACGAGCCTACTGCAGCTTCTCTAGCCTATGGCTTGGATAAGAAATCAAATGAAAAGATAGTGGTTTATGACTTAGGTGGAGGAACCTTTGATGTTTCTGTACTTGAGGTGGGAGACGGAGTTTTTGAGGTTAAATCAACGAACGGAGATACACATTTAGGGGGAGATGACTTTGACGTATGTTTAATAAATTGGCTGCTTGAGGAGTTTAAGAAAGAAACAGGCATAGAACTAACTCAAGACAAGCAAGCAATGCAAAGACTAAAAGATGCAGCGGAAAAAGCCAAAATAGAGCTATCAAGTACTCTTGAAACAGAAGTAAATATACCTTTCATCACTGCAGATGCAAATGGCCCAAAACACATGAATATTAAACTCACTCGATCTAAATACGAACAACTAGTCGAGGAGTTGATTAATAAAACACTCAAGCCAATAGAAAACGCACTAAAAGATGCGTCCTTAGATAAAGGGCAGATAGACGAAATTGTGATGGTCGGAGGTATGACTAGAACTCCAAAAGTGAACGAGGTTGTTAAAAAATCTTTCGGAAAAGAGCCGCATAAAGGAGTTAACCCCGATGAAGTTGTTGCAATTGGGGCCGCTATACAAGGGGGCGTACTAGGTGGGGACGTAAAAGATGTTCTACTACTCGATGTCACACCCCTAACCTTGGGGATCGAAACACTAGGCGGAATTATGACTCCTTTAATTAAACGGAACACAACAGTGCCGACTGCAGCAAATCAAATATTCAGCACTGCTGCCGATAGCCAAACTAGCGTGGAAATAAACATTCTTCAAGGAGAACGCGAAATGGCAATAGATAACAAGAGTCTTGGCCGCTTTATATTAGACGGAATACCGCCGGCCCCAAGAGGCGTTCCTCAGATAGAAGTTACATTTGACTTAGATGCCAGCGGCATAATACACGTTAGCGCCAAAGACAAGACCTCAGGCAAAGAACAAAAAATAAAGATTGAAGGTGGAACAGGCCTTAGTCAAGAAGAAATAGATAAAATGGTAAAAGACGCCCAACTTCATGCTGAAGAAGATAAAAAGAAAAAAGAACAAATAGAGGCCAGGAATATAGCTGATAACATGTGCCATGCCGCAGAGAAAGCCTTAAAGGATTCCGAAGGTAAGCTGACAGAGGAAATTGTTTCTGATATTACAGCTAAGGTGAAGGGTGTCAGAGATGTTCTGTCCACAGCTTCCACAGAAGAACTCAAGCAAAAAACCGAAGAGTTAAGTAGCGCTATGCAGAAAATAGGAGAGCACCTTGCAAAGCAATCACAAACCGGCACGGAAGAGCAAGGAAATGACCCTAAAAGAGAAGGTCCGGAGGATGAAGTAACAGAAGGGGAAGTGGTGCAAGAGTAGAGTTTACGGACAGATTCTGAGTGTCTTTTGGTGTGCGGGCCGTAAGGCCCGCACACTACGTTAAAACTAAGAGAAAGAAAAGAACAATATGGAAAAAAGAGATTACTATGAAATACTAGGCATTTCTAAAAGCGCCTCTCCGGAAGAAATAAAAAGCGCTTACAGAAAACTTGCCAGAGAGCACCATCCGGATATGGTAAAAGATGGGGACAAGGCAGCTGCTGAGAAAAGATTTAAAGAAATAAATGAAGCTTATCAAATATTAAGCGAGCCCGATAAAAGAAAAATGTACGATCAATTCGGCCACGAAGGCGCTAAATATCGAAATACCGGACAAGGTTTTAGCGGGGGAGGCGCCGGAGGTCCTTTCAGCTATACCTACACAACGGGAGGCGCGGGCTTTGACGGAATAGATCCTTTTGATATATTCGAACAATTTTTCGGGTTTCGCGGCTTCGGGGGAAGAAGGCAAAACAAAGGAAAGAATCTTTACTACGAACTACATGTTGCATTTGAAGACGCAGTGCATGGTGCAAAAAAAGATATAACCACAGAAGCCGGCAAAATAACAATAAAAATCCCGCAAGGAGCCAGAGACGGTATAGAGCTAAGATTCGCGGGCAAGGGAATGCCGGGTCCGGCAAAAGACATACCTAACGGAGATTTATTTATAACATTAAGGATCGCAACACCGAAGATTTTTCAAAGAGCCGGAGATAATCTTGGGACACTACTAAAAATTGACTTCATTCAGGCTATATTGGGTGACGAGGTGCCTGTAGATGTAATAGATACATCAGAGAAAACAGGCATGGGCCACGTGAAACTTAAAATACCAGCGGGTACTCAAAACGGGGCCCAATTCAGGCTTAAAAACCGAGGTATGCCGAAACTTCAAGGAACAGGACAAGGAGATTTAATAGTTCAAGTTGAGGTAATAACACCAAAAAAAGTTTCAAAGAAACAGAAACAGCTACTTGAAGAATACCGTAAAAACTCATAAAACAGGCATGGTAAGGGGGCGACTTTAGTACAACGCCGGTCTTAAAATAACATAATCATCAATGCACTATTTTAAGTTGCTAGATTTTCCTGTACACTTTCATACACACAAACTTAACATGGGAAGTTAAAGAATCATGACAACTATTTATCTAGTTAGACACGGAGAAAACCTAGCAAACATTACCAGAGAACTTTCTTATAAACACATAGACTATGAGCTGACGAACAAAGGACATTTTCAAGCAGCTCAAACTGCTACAGCCTTTGATAATATAACCATAGATGCAATCTACTCTTCTCCTCTTAAAAGAGCGATGCAAACGGCAGAATATATAGCTAAAAGAAAGAAACTAATACCAAAAATTTTAGAAAACTTCAGAGAAATAAATATGGGAAAGGTCGAAGGGATGAAGCCAAATGAAGAAAGTTGGAAACAATATTTTTTAATCACACATAAATGGTATATGGGCGAAGAAGACATAAGCTTTCCTGAAGGAGAAAACTACTCTCAGCTAGTTAACCGCTTTGCAACGGGCCTACTAGAAGCAATCAAAAAAACTCTGCACGGTAATATTGCAGTTATTGGGCATGCAGGCATCTTTGCAGCCGGAGTGATCCATCTTTGTAAAATAGAAAATAAAAAAGAGTTTTCTGCTATACAAAACCATAACTGCTCAATAAGCGAGCTGTCGGTCACACAAAACAATCAAAACCTATCTTACTCCTTAGTCAAGTGGGCCGACAGCTCGCACTTAACGGGCAGCGCCGCGAAACTAGTTAAAGGCATGCCCGAATCGTCATCCTGAGGCCAAGCTTGACCAACACACTTAATGTGTGGTAATTTACCTAGTGGACTTAAAAGGTGCTTAAAAACACCTATTAGCAAAAAACCATTATTCTTAGCCCAAGCTTAGGCTTGGAAAGATTAACTATAAAAACAAAATGAGGTGGGAAGTTCCCGCCTTTTTTGATAGAATTATACTGTTAGTAAAGGTTAATTGCTAAAGTAATAAATTTGGATAAAAAAATGGCAACAACAGAATTTAAAGCAGCATTAATACAGGTGGCAACTGAAAGAGGAATATCGGCCGAAGATGTTATAGAGTCTATTAAAAGTGCGCTGATTTCGGCATACAAAAAAGATTATGGGGCTGATCTCACTGAAGAGCAAATAGAGGAAATTACTGTAATTGTTGATCCTGACACCGGAGAAGCTAAAATAATTAAAGACAAGAAAGACGTTACGCCTCCGGGATTTGGCCGCATTGCAGCTCAGACGGCAAAACAGGTTATTTTGCAAAAAATACGCGAAAGCGAGAAAAAGGTCTTATTCGACGAATTTAAAGATAAGATAGGAATCTTAATTACAGGACAAATTTTTAGAATTGAGAACGGTCTTATTATATTGGACATCGGAAAAGCACAGGGCGTACTACCTCAGTCGGAACAAGTTGAGAATGAGCATTACAGAATTAATCAAAGACTAAAAGTTTACGTAAAAGACGTTAGAACAGGCCCTAGAGGCACAGAAGTAATTTTAAGCAGGAGCGACGCTGAATTAGTAAGAAGGCTTTTTGAACAGGAAGTTCCTGAAGTGTCCTCCGGGGTCGTAGAAATAAAAGCTATAGCTAGAGAAGCCGGCTCACGAACAAAAATAGCGGTTTCATCAAACGACGCAAAAATAGATCCGGTGGGCAGCTGTGTGGGCCAAAAGGGTGTAAGAGTACAGGCTATAATCTCAGAGCTATTCGGGGAAAAAATAGATATAATCCCCTTTTCTGCTAGTATTGAAAAGTACATAGCAGCAGCGCTATCGCCAGCTAGAGTTACGGGAGTAGAAATAATCGAAGATGAAAATAGGGCCGTAGTATCGGTTCCGGAAGATCAGCAGAGCCTTGCTATAGGACGCGAAGGACAAAACGCCCGCCTAGCAAATAAACTAACTAAATGGAAAATAGATATAAAGGGCACAAAAGGGGTATTCGACACAACCGAAGACACATCTTCACAGTCAACTGAAAATAGGGATGTGGTAGGAGTATGGGACGCTGCTATTGAAAAAGTAAACAAGCAGTTAGAGGACTCTGCCAAAACAACAGAAGAAAAAATACAAGAAAACACTGAGAGCGAAAAAACAGAATCTACCCAATAGTAAGACCTAAACAAGAAGCATTAGAGTGTGAGGAAAAAAATAAAAGGGCTTTTTAAATCCTTCCCGTGCTAAAATATTGCGTTAGATTTACACATAATTAAAAGATCGGTGTATAGTAAAAGGTGAACATGAGTACAACAAATAAAACAAATACTAAATCAAATAAAGCTGTGAGACCTCCTATTGTAACAATAATGGGACATGTGGACCACGGTAAAACGAGCATACTGGATTACATTAGAAAAACAAAAATCCAAGAACGAGAGTACGGCGGAATAACTCAGCACATAGGCGCATACCAAATAAGTCATAAATCTAAATTGATAACATTTATCGATACACCGGGGCACGCAGCCTTTTCTCAAATGCGTTCCAGAGGGGGCAAAGCTGCCGATTTGGTGGTTTTAGTTGTAGCCGCTGAAGAAGGCGTAAAGCCGCAAACAAAAGAAGCGATTCTACACGCTAAAGCGGCTGGGGTACCAATTATTGTTGCAATAAACAAAATAGATAAACCCGGCGCGGATTCTCAAAAAGTAAAACAAGAGCTTGCCCAAGCCAATATAATGGTCGAGGATTGGGGCGGAGACATAGTATGTGTAGAAACCTCAGCAATCTCCGGAAAAGGCATATCTGAGCTTTTAGACGCCATTTTAGCTGTAGCCGAGATGGAGAATTTAGTAGCAGACAGCAATGCGGAACTTGAAGCAATAATCATTGAATCAAAACTTGACCCTAAAAGAGGTGTGGTTGTAAGTTGCATAGTTAAAAGCGGCTCCTTGAAAGTCGGCTCTGAAGTTACGGGCAGCGGCATAGAGGCAAAAGTAAAATCAATGGTAAATCCTTATGGTATAAGCATTGATATCGCAGGCCCTTCTACCCCTGTTGAAATACTGGGTTTTAAAACCACGCCGCACATAGGCGATTTGATTGTCGAAAAAGGAAGCGAACTTGCTGAGTTAAGCATTGTTGATGATCACAACGAAGTTATAGGGGCTAACACAAAACGTACTGTAGGAATTATTATTAGAGCCGACACGCAAGGCACACTCGAAGCAGTTAAACAGAGCCTAGCCAACCTCATTACCGAATCGGTGGGCTTAGACTTTTCTATAAAATTTGTACACACTGCAACGGGAGATATTACAGACTCAGACGTACTTCTGGCTTCAACAACCGACAGCGTTATCGTGGGCTTTAATGTTAAAGAGGGAAAATCGGTTACTGAGCTCGCATCAGAACTAAAAGTAACAGCAAAAACATATAAAACTATATACGACCTCATAGATGAAATAAAGGATCTTTTAGAAGGTACTGCGATTAAAGAGGAGCAAAAAATAAAAGGTCGTGCTCAGGTTATAAAAAAGTTTAAACTTCCATCCGGAGACGTAATTTTGGGCAGTAAAATTTTGGCAGGAAAAGTAAAAGAAAACGACAGGGTCGGCATATTTCTAATCAATCCATCAGAGGCCACCGAGCAAGATACGCCTCTATATTACTCTAAAATTAAGAAAATCAAGGTTCAAAAAAACGAAGTAAAAGAAATAAAAAAAGGTCTTGAATGCGGCCTACTGTTAAAACCTCAAATAGACGAAATCGAGCCCGGCATGTACATAGAAGTTCTTTAGAAACTGCAGTTCGCAAGCAAATAAGGCCAATACATTGACACTATAGGACATTTATTGTATACTCTACGTGTTCCAGCCCATACAGATTAATATGCAGATAGAAAACTACGACAATAATCAAATAGCCGAGCTTTTGCGTGATGCAAAAAGCGTTGGCATAATAGCCTCAAGACTAAATCAACCGGATACTTTCTGTGCCGCTTCTGGACTCTACTTGATGCTCAAAAATACGTTCGAAGACAAAGAAATTAAACTTATTTACAAAGGCGACATCCCCACAGAATGCAGCAATTTAATAAATAGCGAAGACGTTCACGCCAATGTCGATGAGAGAGACTTGGTAGTGACTGTGAACTACAAAGGGACAAGCGCATCAAAGGTACAATATAGCACTGAAGACGGAGTATTTCAGTTCAGGCTCGGCCCTGTGCCGAAATATTTTGATTTGGGCAACATTCAAAGCGTACTTTCAGGATTCGACTTCGATGTTGTGGTTACCATAGGTATTCCTGACCTCGAGGTAACAGGGAGTCTATACAGTAGCCTGAAGCACGAACTTAGCAGCGCAAAAATTGTAAACATAGACAATACAGGACTAAATAAAAGGTTTGGGAGCGTCAATGTAATTGATACGCAAGCAAGCTCACTTAGTACACTGGTCTTTAATTTAGCGGCAGAATGGAAACTCAAACCAACTGCAAAATCTGCAAAAATGCTGTTAGTAGGGGTTTCATCTACAAGCATAGACTAGTTGAAATAAGTATTTAATATTGTTACAATGTTTTAGCATATGGCATTAGATAAAAAGAATAAAACACAATTAATACAAGGTAGCAGACTTCACGATACCGACACAGGTTCCCCAGAGGTTCAAATAACTATATTGTCAAAAAGAATAGCCGAACTTTCTGAACACCTAAAAAAACACAAAAAAGACAACCACTCACGAAGAGGTCTTTTGCAAATGGTAAATAAACGAAGAAGGCTCCTTGCATTTTTGAAGAAAAAAGATCCTGAAAGATTCGAGAAATACGTAGAAAAACACGAGTAATGGCTTTTCCATATATCGGGGTATAGCGCCCGAAACTTTTTCAGTTTTTCCATATTTATAGAGTATCTTGAGGCCAAGCCTGGGATCCATGTGCTTCAAAGCACTTAGGCAGATTTGCCAAATATACGCACAGCGTATAAAGTATATAGTTGAAAGTATAAAAATTAAGGCGGAAGCTTTGTGATTAGGGTCAGACATAATGTACATAATGTTTTAAATATTATGGATAGTATCTCTCATCTTAGTCACACAACAGCACTCCGAATAAAATAAATGAAACAAGTCAAAAAAGAAATAGACTTTAACGGTAAAAAAATTACGCTTGAAACAGGCAAATTAGCCCCTCAAGCAAATGTATCAATCAAGGCCACATACGGCGAAACGGTCATCTTGGTGACCGCAGTGTCAGGCGGGCAGAATCCAGACCTGGATTACTTCCCTCTTCAGATGTCTTACGAAGAGAAACTTTATGCAAGCGGAACAATAAAAACTTCCAGATTTGTAAAAAGAGACGGAAGACCCACTGACGATGCAACAGTCACACGAAGACTCATAGATAGAGCTATTAGACCTCTTTTTCCGGATGACTTTTCGGATGAAATACAAATAATCATGACAGTATTATCCTTGGACGAAGATTCCGATCCTGCATTTCTAGCGGGCTTGGCGGCTTCTGCTGCGCTGCAAGCCTCAAATATTCCATTTGAAGGCCCCATGATTCCTGTAAAAGTAGGCTATGCGGATCAAAAATATATTCTCATACCGACCAGAAAACAAACCGAAGAAGATTCCGATCTTAATATGATGGTCTCTTTTTCAGGAACAGATAGAAAATTTTTATCAATTGATGCCAGCGCCAATATCTTGCCAGAAAAAGTAATTTTAGGAGCAATAGAATTTGCAAGAGATAACGCGGAACCATTGTTAAACCTAGTTATGGATTTCGCTAAGGAATATAATCCAGATGGTACGAAATATACTTATATTTCATCAAAACCTTCGGATGAAGTCATTAACTCCGTAAAAGCAATTGTAAAAGACGAGCTCGCAACGTTAATAAAGGGAAACTACAAGTACAACGAAGCTTTAAATAATCAAAAGAGCATGCTTGTAGAAAAAGTCTTTACAGAACTTGAAGGCAAGTTTAAGAAATCCGAAATGGTTAAAGCGCTGGAGAAAATAGAGAAAAACATAGCTCGAGCTCTCATAATGGAATCAGGAAAAAGAATTGACGGTCGTTCAGAGAGCGACCTTAGACCGATTTCAGGAGAAGTCGGGCTATTGCCACGAACACACGGCAGCGGATTATTTAACAGAGGGCTGACTCAAGCTCTAACAGTTGCTACATTAGGAAATCCTTCTTTAGAGCTGCTTATTCAAGACATGTATGGAGAAAAAACAAAACGATACCTCCATTACTATAACTTCCCTCCTTTTGCTACAGGCGAAGTAGGACGAATAGGCGGAGCCAATCCAAGAGAAATTGGCCATGGGATGTTAGCTGAAAAAGCACTTGTCCCTGTAATACCAAGCAAAGAAGAGTTTCCATATACAATTTTACTTATGACCGAAACTTTATCTTCAAACGGCTCCAGCTCGATGGCCGCGACATGTGGCTCTACCCTGGCTCTGATGGATGCTGGCGTACCAATTAAAGGCGCTGTAGGAGGAGTTGCAATGGGACTTATGGCAAACGAAGATCAATCAGAATTTATGATTCTTAACGATCTTAGCGGCTATGAAGACTCTGTTGGCTACATGGACTTTAAAATGACAGGAACAAAAGAAGGAATAACCGCTATACAAGTCGACATCAAACTAAAAGGCTTACCAATGGACTTGATTCCGAGAATAATTGAGAAATCGAGAGAAGCTCGACTGGAAATTATTGAAAAAATAGAAGAGATTATCTCCTCACCAAGAGATAGTTTGAGTAAATACGCGCCGAAAATGTGTGTAGTCAAGATTGATCCTACAAAAATCGGAATGGTTATAGGCAGCGGAGGCAAAACCATCAAGGAAATTCAGGAGCAGACTAATACTGAGCTTGGCATCGATGATGATGGGACAGTATTTATCTCAGGAGAATCCGAAGAAGATGTTGCACGCGCTCAAGGAATGGTTGAGGGCCTGACCAAGGATATTGAGGTTGGAGAAGTGTACGAAGGAACTGTAAAAGAAATAGTAGACTTTGGTGCTTTCGTAGAAATTCTTCCTAATAAACAAGGGTTACTTCATATAAGCGAGATTACAGATGATTACGTAGAAAAGGCTTCAGATCACCTAAAAGAAGGTCAAGTGGTTACCGTAAAGGTAATAGAAACAGGCCCTAATGGAAAAGTCTCTCTATCGATGAGAGCCATGAATCCCGGGTATGAGCCCAAACCAAGGCACAGCGACAGAGGAGGAAGATCTTCAAGTGGCGGACACAGCGGGCGCGATAGAAACTCACACAATTCCGGAGGCGGAAGAGATAGAGGCGGAAGGAACTTCAGAGATAGAAGATAGCTTGAATTTTGTATGCGGCACATTACCAATGTGCCGCATATCTGATAGAATTTAAACATGCCCGACAAAAACTTTAGCATTGCAGACACCCCCAATCTTTCAGCCGCAGACTACGCATTTGCGGAACTCAGAACACTTTCGTCACTGGTTAATGACACCAGAGATATTCCTGAAGACCTTAAAGATAGGCTGAACCAGATGCTCGATCGTCTTGATAGAATGGCTAAGCTTGGTCACTATGCCCAAGAGTTCGATACCCTTTCCAGATATATCGAGACTATTGCAGAAATACCTTGGGGAGAAAAAACAAAAGACAATCTTGATCTAACAGAAACAAAAAATATTTTGGATAAGAATCACTATGGAATGGAGTGGGTCAAAGAGAGAATACTTGAATACCTAGCAACTATAAAACTTTTAAAAGACAGACAAAAAGAAGGGGTTGGAAAATCTCCGGTTTTGTTATTAGTGGGCTTACAGGGCATTGGAAAAACCACACTTGCAATGTCAGTAGCTGAAGCCTTGGGCAGAAAATTTATTAGAATATCCATGGGAGGTATAGGGAGTACTCTAGAATTAAGAGGAAGAAGCAAAGCCTACCCTGAAGCTGAGCCCGGGCAAATAATTAAAGCGTTGATCAAAACTGGCGTTAAAAACCCGGTAATCTTACTTGATGAAATTGAAAAAGCAAGCGGAGAGTCGGGGCTTAGATCGGATATCATGGCGATACTTCTGGAAATACTTGATCCGAGCCAAAATAACAGCTTTAGAGACCATTATATTGACTATCCGATAGATTTATCCGACGTATTGTTCATTTGCTCAGCAAACAACACCGGCACAATAACAACTGCACTTATGGATAGGTTGGAAATAATCAAAATGCCTTCCTACACGGATGCGGAAAAAGCTACTATAGCCAAAGACTACTTATTACCTAAAGTTATCGAACTAAGTGGACTAAAGCCGGAAGAATTAGAAATTGATCCGGCTCTTTGGCCTAGCATTGTGCGTCCTTTTGGTTTTGATAGTGGTATTAGAAGCCTAAGTAGAACTTTAGAGGCTATTTGCAGAAAAGTAGCCAAAGAAATAGTTGAAGGAAAAACTAAAAAAGTAAGGGTAGACGAATCAAATTTAAAATACTACCTTCCCAGCTAACACGAACGGGATAAACAGGTGTAAGCAAGAAAAAAATGAGCCAAAATACAGAAAAACTACAAATTATAGAAAGAGAAATACGCAAGTGCGAAAAGTGTTCTCTGTGCAAAACTGCCCTACAGGCAGTACCCGGAGAAGGTTCAAGCACGGCAAAAGTAGTTTTTATCGGCGAAGCTCCGGGAGCAACAGAAGATAAAACAGGCCGACCATTTGTAGGAAGAGCCGGAAATCTACTGGAAAAGCTTCTTGAAAAAATAAACCTGTCGAGGGAGGAAGTTTGGATAGGAAATATTATCAAACACAGGCCCCCTAAGAACCGCGACCCTCTGCCTGAAGAAATTAAAGCTTGCAGAGGGTATCTTGAAAACCAATTGGCAGTAATAAAGCCATCCCTGATAGTGACTTTGGGGAGATTCGCAATGAACCACTTCTATCCCGAAGGAAAAATTACAAAAGATCACGGCAAACTAATCAAACTGCACAATTTCAATGTTTTTCCTGTTTATCATCCTGCCGCGGCTTTAAGAAACAGATCATTTGCTGAAGCTTTAGCAAAAGATTTTTTAAATATTCCGAACGTACTTACGGAACTTAGTAAAAATGAGAAGAGTACAAATAACACAATGATGGCGAAGCCGTTATTGTAAATAACTAATTCACAATAGAAAGGATTTTTAGTTAATAATGAATACAAATAATTTTAATAGCGTCAATTCAATTCAACCTGAATTACGAATAATAGGTTTTAGCGGCGCCGAAGGCGCCACAAAAAACATGACAGTATATGAGTCCGGAACCGATATCATAATCGTAGACTGTGGTATAGGCTTTCCCGACGACGAACTAAGAGGGGTCGACGTAGTAATACCTGATTTCACGTATATTCTGGAAAATATCGAGAAAGTAAGAGGGCTCTTTGTAACACACGGGCACGAGGACCATCTTGGTGCCATACCATATCTCCTGAAAGAAGCGAATATCAAGATCTTCACAACCCCGATTGTTCAAGGATTTATAAGGTCTAGGCTTTTAGACAGAGGGTCTCAGAAAATACACGATGATGTGAGTTTTTATACAATGGTGCCCGGAGGAGAAGCAGTAACATTAGGAAATTTCTCTGTTTCAGCTTTTCATGTTAATCATTCCGTACCCGATTCAGTAGGGCTTGCAATAAAAACTCCGCAAGGCACAGTATTGCATATGGCGGACTATAAAATTGACCTTGCACCGGTAATTGATAAGCCCATGGATTTTGCAGCAATATCAAACTTCGGTAAAGAGGGAGTGCTGTGCCTGCTTTCGGACTGTCTAGGAGCCAATAAAGAAGGCCATTCTAAATACGAGCAATCGATGAAGGGCGTTTTTACAGATCTCTACGAAAAGGGCGAAGGTAAGCAAATAATCATTACTACGATATCTTCAAATATATCCAGAATGTATCAGATAATGGACGCCGCTACTAAATCAGGGAGAAAGGTTGTTTTATTAGGCAGATCAATAAATAACAGTGTTGAGATTGCAAGAGGTTTAGATATGTTGCCTTTTTCAGATGAACTTTTTGTCAGCCATAGAGACTCCATGAAACATAGTCAGTCGGAGCTGGTTTACATTGCGGCCGGATGTTTCGGCCAGCAAGGTTCCGCTCTCGATAGAATAAGTAGAGGAGAACACAGAGATGTTACGCTTGAAGAAGATGCGTTAGTGATTTTCTCGGCAGATCCTGCACCTCCGGGAACAAGAATACCTGTCGAAAGATTAATGGACCAACTAACCTTAAAAGGTGCTGAGGTTATATACACAAAGATTCAGGACAATCTGCACGTCTCGGGGCACGGCCCAAAGGGAGATCTCGAACTTGTAGCCTCAATGGTAAATCCAAAATATTTCATACCGATTGGCGGAAGCGTAACTCAAATGAGAGCTTACACGAGCATGGTAAAAGGTTTGGGATATTCAACAGATCAGGTTTTTGAAATGCTTGAGGGGGAAATATTGGAATTTACTGAAAATGGAGCTTTGATGTTGGACGAGAAAATAGACGTAAAACAGGTCTATGTTGACGGCACAGATGTAGGAGAAATAGGCGAAGTAGTAATAAAAGACAGAGAAATCCTCGCAAATGAAGGTGTCTTTGTAGTTGTAGTTCCTTACTCAAAAACAGACAAACAGGTGAAGGGCAATTCTGACGTCATAACCAGGGGCTTTGTATATGTTAAAAACTCAAAACAACTCATGGGGACTGCTAAAGACTTAGTAAACAAAATTATCGATAAGTCATCAACGGACGAGCCTTGGACAAAGCTACAAGCTAAAATTGAACAAGAAGTCTCAAAACTACTGAAAAAAGAGACCGGAAGAGATCCGATGGTAATAGTCCATGCATTATACGTGTAATTTTGTTATTATCTAAGCAATGTCCGCAAGAAGAGGCCGTAAAAAAAAGTTTAAGCTGAAGTTTAATATACGTGGGGAAACTGTACGATCAATTGCAGCGTTATTACTAATATTGCTGGCTGGGGTCGTGCTAGTGTCCTTTGCTGCAGGAGTAGTCTCAGTTGACTCATCTATTCAAAGAGTTCTAAAAATTCTATTTGGATACGCGCACCTTGCTCTAGTGCCGATTTTCCTTATCACCGGACTACTCTTAATAGACAGTATTGATTGGAGATTTGTAGAGGGCCGGGTCTTAGCCGGCTTCAGTATACTACTTTTCGGAGCATCGGGATTACTTCACGCATTCTATCTCGGAGACGGCTACGAGGCAGCAAAAGCAGGAAAAGGCGGGGGAATAGTAGGATACAAGATTTTTTCTGTACTAAGTTCTAATACCAGCTCTCTTGGGGCAATTCTTGTTCTGCTTACCCTGGTTATAATCTCTATCCTTCTTATCTGGGATAAGCCTATCGAAGAACTTGCAGCAAAACTTTCTGCATTAGGTCTACCCTTCTCTAAACTCAAGGCGGCGGGACTTGAAAGAAAATCAAAGAACGCTAGCACACACCAGAAAGAGGATATTCACATTACTTCAGGACTCAATCTAAACTTCAGCGATAACACAGGTTACAACGAAAGCATAGAGAGTTCTCCGGAAGAAGATGCAACAAATTATCACGACGAAGATTCTGCAGCCGAGGAGATAGAAATAATTCCTTCTCTAGCCGAGCCTAAATCTAAGAATTCTCACGAATTCAAAACAAATCCAAAAGTAACAGATACTTTGGCCCCGGCACCCCTTCCCTATTCGGATAGGGTGTGGGAAAATCCCCCCTTGGATATCTTAAACGATCCTCCGAATACTCCCGTAGATCGAGGAGACATCAATCAGAGATCGGCAATTATTGTTAACGCCTTAGCTTCTTTCGGCATAAATGTTGTGGTTAAAGACGTGCGTTTTGGTCCCTCTGTAACCCAGTATGCGCTAGAAACGGAGCCGGGAACCAAAATTACTAAAATTTTAAGCCACCAATACGACTTAGCCCTAGCTTTGGCTTCGCCCACAGGTTCGGTTAGAATAGAAGCTCCAATCCCCGGAAAAAGTTTAATCGGTGTGGAAGTACCAAATAACACGAGGGTCGTAGTTCATTTCAAAGAACTCTTACTGTCTGAGCAGATGAAAAACATGAAATCAAAAATCGGCATGGTTCTGGGGCTTGATGTTGGGGGGCAGCCGAAAGTTTATAATATCGCAAAAATGCCACACTTACTTATCGCAGGAGCTACAAACTCAGGTAAATCGGTACTCATTCACAACATAATGTTCTCAA
Source organism: Candidatus Nomurabacteria bacterium (assembly GCA_020631855.1). GTDB lineage: Bacteria > Patescibacteriota > WWE3 > UBA101185 > UBA10185 > JACKGU01. The sequence goes on from JACKGU010000001.1 coordinate 349,522, forward strand.
TACTTTTTAGGGCAAGTCCGGAAGAAGTAAAGTTCATACTCATAGATCCCAAGCGCGTTGAACTAATGTACTACAACGACATACCGCACTTGCTAACCCCTGTAATCACAGAGACAGAAAAAGCTCCTGCAGCTTTTAAATGGTTGGTGGGCGAAATGACCAGGAGATACAACCTTCTGGAATCGGCGCACGTAAGAAATATAGAATCTTACAACGAAAAGTCGGGCTTTCAAGCAATGCCATACATAGTAATGATAGTCGACGAGCTGGGGGAAATAATGGTAACCGATCCTGCAGCAGTAGAAAAAAGTATTATAAGACTAGCTCAATTAGCAAGGGCTACCGGAATACACTTGGTGTTAGCGCTGCAAAGGCCTTCCGCAAATGTAGTTACAGGACTTATTAAAGCCAACGTGCCTTGTAGGATCGCGTTTAATGTTACCAGCCAGGTAGATTCCAGGGTAATTATCGACCAGCCGGGGGCGGAAAAATTGCTAGGAAAAGGAGACATGCTTTTTATTCCTCCAGACGACTCCAAACCCACCAGAATTCAAGGCTCTTATATTGCCGATAACGAAATCAATGCCCTGGTATCATATCTTAAAAGCACAGGCGTAAAACCCGACTATAAAGAAGAGATTCTCTCCACACACGAGCCGGAAAAAAGCGTCTCTCTAGGAGGAGATAATGTCGATGAATATTATGACGAAGCTATGCGAACTGTAATTTCGGAAGGCAGGGCTTCCGCATCCTTATTGCAGAGACGACTGCAGATAGGTTATTCACGAGCAGCAAGAATTCTGGACGAGCTTGAGGCAAACGGTGTTATAGGTCCGGCGAGAGGTGCAAAACCCAGAGAAATTCTAAACAACTCCATTGCCGATCTTGAAGACGAAGAAGATGTGATATAATTTTTTCATATACTGCATGTATCAGTAATCTAAAAATAAACTGCCTATGGAATTACAAACATTTTTAATAATTACCTTAATATTCATCACTTTAAGTATAGTTGCAGTTTCTGTTTACATAATACTAATACTTAGAGAGTTTAAATCCACGGTACAAAAAGTTAATGGTGTCCTCTCTGTTACCGAGACACTATCGACTAAGCTCGCTAATACGAGCATAACCTTTGGAAATATTGTAAATGCCGTAATGGGTGCTGTGAAAACTGTCAAAACAATAAGATCCATAGCTGATTTTGGAGATGAGGAGAATAAAGATGCCAAAAGCAAAAGGTAAATTCATAAAAGGTTTGTTTCTTGGTGCTGCTATTGGAACCGTGCTCGGGCTTCTTAACGCACCGGCAAAAGGCTCTGAAACAAAAAAAAGCCTTAAAAGCAAGTCAGAAAACTTTAAAAAGAAAATCAATGCTTTAGAACAAGAAGATATTGAGCAGCTCAAAAAAAGAGTAAATAAAGATGTGAAAAGCTCTATAAGCAAAAGTCTTAAAATACTAGCTTCAAAAATAGAAAAAGAAAACGAAAAATCTAACAAGGATAAAACAGATCGTATTGCATAGTACTCCCGGAATAATGATACAATTACAGTATGGACCTTAATGCTGCTCAAAACACCAATAATCAACAGCTAAACTCGCACCCAGACGATGCTCAGAAAAATAAGCTCAATACGATTTTACCGGGCACCAATTCTCAAAGCTTGGGAGGGAATTCTCCGATTACAAGCATTGCAGGGGTGTCGGACGACGATCTTCAAAACAAAAGCATAAATCTAGACACGCAAGATACCCTAAGTACAGAAAATAAGACCAACACAAACAAAGAAATAGAAAAAGCAAAAGGCTACAAAGATGACATAAGTAAAATTGTATATGACTTTCTAGAAAAAAACGGAGAGAGCCTAGACAGTATGGAAGAGGTTCCATCAGACATAGGACCCTCAATAAATAACCATCCCGCAACACTTGGCCCCGGAAAAGGAAGAAGGGAGATTTTTACAAGCCCTGTAATAGGAACTATTAGTGAAAATGCGCCTATAAGCCATCGCGAAACCTTCCAAACTGAAATAGACCCGGCTTCTCAAACAGAGCAGATTTCTGTAGCTAAGGCAGAAACATCCGCTCAAGAAGAAAAAAATTCTTCGGAAATTCAAAGTATACAGGAAGTATTACAAAACCCACAACCAGATTCCGAGAATTACGATAAAATATCAACATTGATTCCAGAAACCGAACCTATACCGCAGCCGGATAGTGATTTGAACGTTGTTGACCTGAGAACAGGCCATGAAAATTTGCAACAAATTGCCGATCCAATAGATAAATTAACTGAAGAAGCAGATGAGAAAGAGGCAGACTTTATAACAAAAGTGGAGGATACACATGCTGTCGCTAACTGATATAGCCTACAACATCTTCTGGATACTCTTTTACATTATTTTCTTGGCGAGCACTATATTAGGAATATTTTATATGCTTGCCAAAACCAAAAGACAAAGATTTCTAAAAAACAAACAATATAATTTGACCTTCTTCCATGTTAAAGTACCACAACAAAACGAATTCGAAATAGATGCGGCAGAACAACTTTTTGCAGGCGTGGCAGGTTTGAGAAGATCAACTCTGGAAGGACTTTTGAAAGGCCAATACCAAGTCTCATTTGAGATCTTGGCCAAACACGGGCAAATAGGCTTCTATATAGTAATGCCTGACGAATTGGTGGAATTTATGGAAAAGCAGATTAACGGGGCCTATCCTACTGCCGAAATAGACATTATTGATCCAAACGAAGTTTGGGACAGAGGGCACTTCACAGCTATCGCAGAGCTAAAACTTAAAGGACCGGCATTCTACCCTATTAGAACGATAAAAGAGAAAGAAGGTGACCCGCTAAGCACTCTCACCTCGGTACTAACAAAGCTGAAAAAAGACGAGGTTATAGCTATTCAGCTTGTAACCTCACCTGCCAGTAACTGGTGGAGGGCTGCAGGAAATGCTTTTATCGGACATGTCAAACACGGCGGAAATCCCGAAAAGAAAAGTGCCCCAGACAACTCCATGCTGGAAGGTGTTGAGAAAAAAATAGGAAAAAGCGGGCTTGATGTCGTTGTGAGAGTTGTCTCAATAGCTGAAACCAAACACATAGCGGAAAGCCACATAATGAACGTTGTAACCGCCTTCGAGCAGTATACTGATGTTAAATACAATAAATTCAAAAAAAGCAGAGTTTTATTTAAAACAAAATTTGTAAATGATTTCATTTACAGAAACATAACGCCTCTAAATATATACATCCCGATTTTATATAACACACTTTATAGCAGAACCTCGGTACTGAATATTACTGAGATGGCAAACATCTTCCACATGCCTAACAAAAACATACAAACTCCAAACATTCTGTGGCTAATTGCAAGAAAGGCGTCAGCCCCGTCAAACATACCTCACGAAGGCCTGTATTTAGGAATCAATCAGTTTAGAGGCTCACAGAGAGGTATCTATATGAAAGAGAAAGATCGTACACGACATATGTATATTATAGGGCAAACGGGCACAGGTAAATCCGAGTTTATGAAGACACTGGTACTACAAGATATTGCCGCGGGAAAAGGTTTGGCTCTAATTGATCCTCACGGAAGCGATATAGACGATATCTTAGAAAAAATCCCGGAAAGCAGAATAGACGACGTAATACTTTTTGATGTTTCAGATATAGAACGCCCGATGGGATTAAACATGCTTGAAGCTGAAACCGAGGAAGAGAAACACATGATTATTAACTCATTTATTGCCTTGTTATATAAGCTATACGACCCAAACAGACAAGGTATCATGGGCCCTCAACTTGAAAGGGCTATAAGAAACGTTATGCTAACCGCAATGGTAGATAAAGAATCAACCATGGTAGATGTTCTAAGGCTATTGATCGACAACAAATATGTAGAAACTTTTATACCAAGAATTCAAGATCCACTAGTTAAACGGTACTGGACTGATGAAATGGCCAACACAAGCGACTACCATAAAGGCGAGAAAATGGGCTATTTTGTATCAAAATTTGATAGGTTCGTAACAGAGAGGACCATGAGAAATATACTAGGGCAACCAAAAAGTGCATTTAATTTTAACAAGATTATGGCAGAAAAAAAGATACTGCTCGTAGACCTGTCTAAAGGTAAGATTGGAGAAGAGAATTCAAACTTTATCGGCCTGCTTCTGGTTCCACGAATACTTGCTGCAGCTCTATCCAGAGCTTCCCTTTTAGGTAAAGAGGATTTCCCTGATTTTTATCTTTATGTAGATGAGTTTCAAAACTTTGCCACACCTGACTTTGCTACTATACTGTCGGAAGCCAGAAAATATAAACTAAATTTGGTTGTCGCGCACCAATTTGTGGCACAGTTAACCGACGACATTAAAGAAGCCGTGTTTGGTAACGTAGGAACAACTTGTGTTTACAGGGTTGGTCCGGACGATGCCGAATATCTTGAAAAACAGTTTGACCCTTATTTCACAAAGTCAGATTTATTAAACTTGCCAATTGGAAACGCTTACATGAGGCTGCTTGTCGACGGCCACCCAACAACGCCTTTTTCCCTTGCTGTAGATTGGGACATGGTTAATAAAACTAAAAAAGATCCTTCTGTGGCAAAGAGAATAAGAGAAAACTCAAGCATGAAATACGGAACACCAGTAAATGAGGTTGAGGAATACATAAATAAAAGGGCAGGGCTGAATAAACAAGGCGAGGATAGCCAACTACTTGAAAAAAGAAGTTTAATACCTTTTTAAGAAAGACGCTATGGTAGAAACAGCAACCGCCGCAAATGACGCTTTAACAGCATTAAAGGGAAGGAGCGAAACAAAAGTTTCGCCTCTTGAAGAATTTTGGACAAATATAAATGCGCTTACTGCGGCTTCGCGACAACTGCTGACTAAAATAGAAACCAGCCCCCAGAGCGGACTGAATCAACGCAGAGCCGCACAGCTAGCTAGACAGGCTTTGGCTAGCTATGAGATGACGACTAGCCTGACAGAAAATCCCACTAATAGAGAGGAAATTAATGCCCTTTCCAGGTTAGGCGCTGCGACAAACATCGACCCAACAAATCTATACAGAGAGACAATATTACTACAGCCGGAAGTACACTCGTATGAATATTCGGTCAAGCTGTTATTCTCCCACATAGTGTCTATGACCACTGAGGACAGAAGCAACACCACAAAAAACTTAGCATTGGTTTTAGCCGGGAATTGCTTAGACGGGAGTAAGGTTGATGTAAGAAAAATTCAAAACGAGCTCAGAGAATTAAATTTTCCGAACCACCACTTATCAGAAGCAGCAGAGGCCATCGCTGCTATAATCCGGCATACGCCTTACAATCTAACAGATCATCAAGAAAAATTGGGGGTAACAGGATACCCGGAAGTCTTGGCTAAAGCTTATAAGAGACTCTACGATCTAGCAACCAAACTTGATCCGGATACACCGCCTACAAAAGCGGAAGAAAGGTCACAGCACCAACCCTATGCCAATTGGGAAGCCAGGGCCAAAGAAAGAGAATCGATACACTACAACAGTAATCCTAGAGAACACAAAATATTTTCACGTAAAGGAGAGATTTTGACTGCCAAGGGTTCGGAGAATAAAACAGCCCAAGTCTTAATTCCAACTGCCATACTTACCAGAACCGTACCTTTGGCGGACTTTGCAGGCAATGACAGGGCTTTCAATAAAGGATACGTAAAACTACAGCAGGTATTTACCTGCACAACATTTCAAGAAGTCGAAGCTACCCTTGAAATGCTAAACGCAGCATCTATTGCAGAAGAAGAAAAAACAGCACAGGTACCCATATATGTTCCTAAAACCGTGGTTCAAAATGGAAAAACAACAATTGAATATGAGATAACCTACATGGAGATGCCGATTGGAACCTATAATAGCTGGCGTAAAGCTTTAATGGAGGCTCGCAAATCCTACCTTAGAGCAGGATTTTCTATTCAAAACCAAGATATAACTGCTGGAGTACGCTTAGCAACAGAGCAAGAGAATGCCTATGCAGAACAGACAATGTTGAATAGATATCAAGAGCTTTTGTCTGGACCTAGCCATATCAAAGATTCTCTAGACGCATGGATGAGTCAAAGTCATTCAAGGGACAGATTTTACATTAAAGAATTGATGCAAAATACAATGGAACTAGTAAATGAGTTGACTGAAGAGCTTAATTTGACCCGAAACCCTCGCAATATAACATTAGAGGCTATGAAAACTCTTTATGAAGAAGGGCATGAGCAGCACCCACTGACGATGGAAAAAGAAATAACACAGATGTTCGACAACAGAATGGCCGAGCGCTCTAACTATTATGTTGCAATGAAGGTAGCTTTGACAACTCTTGAAAATGTAAATGCTTTACCGCCGCCAAGAGATCGCAAAGAAGCAAAAGAACAGATTAGAATGATTATAAATGTTCAAACACAAATAAAACAAATAATGCTTTTCTTGGCACTTCAAGAAAAGGGCGTCTCCGAGAGCCGTGCCTCACAAGTCGCGCTGGAAAACTTCCCGGAACACTCAGTGATTAAAGCTCAAGTACCTTATAGGGCTAGAAATAGTCAAGCCAGAAGGGTTGCAGGAAAGAGACAAGCTGTTAGCAACCAAGGCTCTAGTTGAAAAATATCGAGGGCCTGTTTTTCAAATATACTACAAAAGCCCATTTATAGTATAATCAAGTAAATGTTTAAACTGCCATTTAAAATAAATTTCAATAAAAAATCAAAAACGGATACTTTTTTAACAATAGACATAGGATCAAGCACAGTCAAAACACTAGCTTTTTATAATGACAGCGAAAGCAGATTAAAAGTAATCGGGCTGGGGAAGGAATTTTTACCCGAGGGTGCGGTACGAGCCGGATATATAACTGATTTAAAAAGTGTCATAGAAGCAGTGGACGAAACAATTTATCAGGCCCTTGCTAATACGGAACACAGAATTACAGATGCGATAATAGGAATATCCGAAAACCTGTGCTATTCGCAAGTTACAACCGGCCGGCTAAACAGAACTACGCCGGGAGAACTGGTTACAGAGAAAGAGCTGGATAATTTGAAATACAAAATAATTGATGCTGCGTACAACACGGCCCTAGATGATTTTGTCTATAAAACCGGCGATCTTTCAACAGAGCTTATTCATATAAGCTCTATTCCGGCCCATACAAAACTTGATTCAAAGATTGTTGACGACCCAACCGACTTGCCGGGAGCAAAAGTTGAGCTGGCAATTTACAATGCCTATTCCCCCGAATATCATACAAAGCAACTGCAAAAAATTGCTGACACGCTAAAACTTTCAGTTTTAGCTATGGTTCCCAACATGTTCTCGTTAGGGGAAGCCCTAAAAAAACTCACAAAGGACAATGAGTTGGATTGTATCATTTTAGATATCGGGGGAGAAACAACAGATGTAGGAATTATGTTTGGAGGGGGCCTTATAACTACAAAAAGCTTACCTATAGGAGGAAGGCACTATACAGAACAGCTATCTTTACAGAGCGGCCTTACTTGGGCAGAATCTGAAAAAAAGAAGAATCAGTACTATTTCGGACAAACAGCAGATACAGAAACATCTTTCATCGAAACAGTAATGACTGAAACAACCGACCTGTGGCTCAGCGGGCTGGAAACCCTGTTTAATGAATTTAATGGGGTCAGGACCTTTGCATCTGATATATTTGTAGTTGGGGGAGGAAGCTTGCTACCCGATATAATGGCAGCTCTAGAGTCCAGGCCATGGACAAAATCCATACCTTTTAGAGAGCCGCCAAGAATAAAACGGGTCAGCATTTCTGAGCTGGATTTTGCTAGAGATACAACCGGCAAACTAAATGAATTGGATTATATTCAAGCCCTGTCTTTAGGTTTGATGGGAGAATATTAAATGACAAAATTTGAAATTGAAATACACGACGATTTAATAAATGTGCTTGGAAAACTACAAACAATAAATGACGACGGAATTGAGCTCATTATTCCTGAAGGTTCAGTAATTTTTGAAAACATTTTAAATCTTAGAATTATTCAAAAAGAACTTGAAAAATCTGGAAAAACAATACATTTCGAGACGTCGGATGAAAACGGAAAAAGACTTATAGAAAATCTTGAAAATGACTCCTCCGGCCTTTCTTCCGAGCTGGATTTTACAGAAGCTGAAGCAACTGAAATAAACCCAAAAACACACAGAAAAAAACAACGCACGGTCTCGCTTGCATTACCTAAATTTAAATTTTCAGGGGGTACAAAATTTAAAATAGCAGGTTTAATAGGAGTTGTGACCGCCGTAATCATAGGAAGTTTATACCTATTGATTTGGAAACAGCATAAGGCAATCGTAAATTTAGTCGTGGAGGCACAGCCTCTGGTTAAGAGCGTACAGATTAGAGTGGCAACAAACAGCGAAACAAATACCGAACAAAAAACTCTAAAAGGCTCACAAGTAAGTACAAGCACCGTCCAGACCGCGAGCGTGCCAACAACAGGGGAAAAACTGGTAGGTAACCAAGCCTCAGGAACTGTAAAAATTTACAACAAAACAACAAATGGTAAAACCTTTAAAAAAGGTACGGTTCTTGTCTATAAAAAAGACGATAAAACCCTAAAATATACACTTGACGAAGAAGTAGAAGTACCTGAAAGAACGGAAGATATCTTGCAGGATCCGCCATTAATAACTTGGGGTGAAAAAGAAGTTGATGTTACAGCAGAGGAAATAGGAAATTCTTATAATATTGACTCGGGCGAAAGTTTGGATTTTGATGATTTCGACAAGGACGATTACACTGCAAAGAGCACGACAAAAATCAACGGGGGCAGCAGCGAGACACTTAAAATTGTGGCCCAAGAAGATATAGACAACCTACTTATCGAGCTGGAAAAAAGTGACGATAAAACTAAAACCGAGCTACAGCAAAAAACTTCGACAGGACGAAAATTAATTCCCGGGTCAATCAGCCTTCAGACAACAAAAGATTCCTTTAGCGCCGAACTAGGAGACGAGGCGGAAAATCTAGAGCTTGTCAGAGAAGCGACGGCCACAGGGCTAACTTATTCCGAAAATGAACTGGAAGTTCTACTAGACAGACTCGTAGATGATTTCGTCCCGGAAGGCTTTGAGCTATCGACAAAAGACAAGGAGATAAAAGCAGAGGTCTTAGGTGCAACGGAAACTACGACACTTTCAAGCGAACAGGCCGATTTACAGGTAACCATTAAGGCTTACGTGATACCAAAAATTGATGAGATCGAGCTAAGGGAGAATTTGGCAGGGGCCCCGTTGTCGAAAGCAGAAGAAATATTAAATGCTATTTCTAATGTTGCAACCTATTCTTTAGATGTAAAACCAAATATTCCGCTGCTTAATTCCCTTCCCCATAATCCGGAAAATATAGAGATAACAGTAACTAAAAGGTAAAAATGAAAAATAAAAATACTCCCTCAAAAAACACTACCTATCTTGGGGTAGATTATGGAAAAAAGAGAACCGGCCTTGCGTTAGGAAGAAACGGACTCACTGCAATACTCACAGCAATAGACTCAAAAGACACGATTTATGCATTAAATGAGTTGGCAAAGATTATTGCCCTAAATAAAGTGGATGTCATAGTTTTTGGACTTCCGCTCGATGCCGAGGGTAAAGACACTGCAATGTCTATAGAAGTTCGAACATTTGCAAACAGCCTAAAAAGAAAAATTAAAAAGAATATTCAATATGTAAACGAATTCCAGTCATCGGTGGAAGCAACAGAAGATGCAATAAGCTCGGGTTTATCAAAAAAAGGTCGAAAATCTGTTGACAGTATATCTGCCGGAATTATTTTGAAAAGGTATTTCGAAAATCTTGATACAGAGTAAAGGCAGGGATCCCGTAGCGAATATGAGCTACCTCTTTTCCTCCATTACAACATCCTTTGAGCCGCACTTCATACATTCGAAATTTTCACCCGGCTTCAAACAAGCAGGGCAAATGTATAAACCGTCCTTATATATTAACTCGGACCTTTCGCATCTATTACATAAAAAAATAACATCGTCCTGTGAAACATCTCCACAACTTGGACATGTGAATTTTGCTTTACTTTCAGTATATATAGTGTCGTCGTGTAAATCCATAAAAAAATAGTAACATACTTTAAACATTTATAACAACGTGCTAATCTAAAAATATGTTACAGCTTCTTCTACTTTTATTGCTGGGGATATACTTAGCGATTGGTCTCATATACGCTATATACCTATTACTCTTCACAACCGAGCTTTGGTATAAGTTTCCACTAAACGTCATTATAGGTCCTATAGGTTTGGTCTTAAACATTAAAAGCGCACTAAAAATTAGACGAAAGTCAATATAAATGTACAAAAGCCTACTACAAAATAAAAAAGCCGTTATATTTGATCTTGACGGCACAATAACAGACACTGAGTATTTTTGGGCCAAAGCCATAGTTAACATAGCTGATGAAAATTATGGCTTTGTCGAATATAACATCGCCGAAACGGCCGGCTTAGAGCTTACGGACAGATGGGAGCATATTTTACTAAAAAGACAGATAGAGCCAAAGATTCCGTACTCTGATTTGGTGAAAATGACTATAACAAGGTTTGTGCAATACATAACCGAAGCGGAAACTATAAAAACCTTACCCGGCTTCTGGAGCCTAGCTACAGAATTAAAACTGGAAAAAAATATCAAAATAGGTCTTACAACAAACACTAGAAAAGAGCTAGTTAATACAATACTTGATAAAATCGGTCTTTCTGAGTTTTTTGATGCCGTTGTAACCTTAGATGATGCTAAAAAACCTAAACCGGATCCCGAAATGTACCATATTTGTCTTAAGGAACTTGGCATTTCTTCCAAGGAATGCTTGGTTTTTGAAGACTCATACTTTGGGGCCCAAGCGTCGGCTAAAGCAAATATTCAAACGGTAGTGATTTGGGACGCTTTGATAGATAAAAAATCTTATCCTGAGGAGGTTATTGGATTTATTCCGGACTTTGAAGGTTTAGCAGGCAACCTTGATAAAAATCTGGAAGAGGTTCTTCTGGATCAAGTGAAAGAGGTGCTAGACCAACCAGCACAAGAGGAGTAATTCAAAAGATTTATAAAGGCAAACATGACCCCGATAACAAAACAGAAACCTGAAATAGACTTTGAAGATTTTTCGAAGGTAGAAATAAGAGTTGGAGAAATTATCGAATGTGACTATCTTGAAGGATCAGAAAAAATCCTTAAGCTAAAGGTAGATTTTGGGGATCTTGGTCTACGACAGATACTAAGCGGCATTGCCAAACATTACTCCCCCCAAGAATTATTAAAGAAAAAAACCTTATTTGTGCTAAATATAAAACCTCGTAAAATACTGGGCTACGAGTCTCAAGGAATGCTTTTTGCTGCCGATAATCAGGAAGGCAGGCCCGTTTTTGTTGTACCCGAGCAAAATCTGCACAACGGCGCTGAGATGATATAATCCAGATCAATGCAAAAAACCTACTCACAAAAAAAATATTTTATTAAAACATACGGCTGTCAGGCAAATGTCGCCGATTCGGGAACCATGGCGGGAATGCTTGAAGCTGTAGGTTTTGAAAAAACCGACTCACTTGAGAATGCCGACGTTTTTATTGTAAATACCTGCTCTGTAAGACAAAAAAGCGAAGATAAAGTGTATGGGTTGGGAAAAGACATTAAAACTCTTCATGATAAAGGGTACAAGAAGCCTTTTACAATAATCTCAGGGTGTATGGTCGGATCGGTTACAGGAACAAGACAGAGGTACGAATTCGAAGAATTAAGAAAAAAAACCAGCTGGGCAGATGCATATATAAACCCCTCCCAACTTTCAGAGTTACCCGTGATCCTGCTAGGGCACAAGGTTCTGGATGATTGGGCTGTTTCAAAAATAAATAATGATTACACCTTCGGCAAACAATCAAATAAAACTCAGGCCTTTGTTAACATTTCTTATGGGTGTGATAATTTCTGTACTTTTTGTGTAGTACCTTATGCCCGAGGAAAAGAAATATCAAGATCGGAAAGTGAAATATTGAAAGAGATTAAACACCTTACCCAAAGAGGCTACAAACAGGTCATGCTTTGCGGACAAAACGTTAATTCATGGGGACTGGACGCAACTGAAAAATTTTCTATCCGAACAGGAAGCAACCAAAAACTGCCGTTTGCTGAACTTCTAAGAAAAGTTGCGGCACTGGAAGAGATCGAAAAGATCGATTTTATCTCATCCAACCCATTTGATTTTACGCAAGATTTAATTGACGTATTAAAAACTCCAAAGATCTCAAACTATCTGCACATCGCTGTACAATCAGGAAATAACGAGGTGCTTAAAAAAATGAACCGAAGACACACTATAGAAGAGTTTTATACGCTAATTGAAAAGATAAAACTGGTGAAACCAAACATTGAGCTTGGCACTGACATTATTGTCGGCTTTCCCGGTGAAACAGAGGAGCAATTTGAAGACACAGTAAAACTTTTCGAAAAAATAACCTTTAACGTTGCCTTTATTTCTATCTACTCACCGAGAAAAGGTACACCTGCAGAAAAGTTTTATAAGGACGACATTCCGCTAAAAGAAAAACGTCGTCGCCACGAAAGGCTTACAAAGATATGGAAAAGTTCAAAAGTCAGAAAAGAGAAATAGTAGCTATTGTAGGTCCCACCTCATCGGGTAAGACTGAGCTTGCAATAAAACTATGCAAAAAATACGACGGGGAGATAATTTCGGCAGATTCCAGACAGATATATGAGTATATGGATATTGGCACAAATAAAACACCGCAAAATCGTGATTACAAAAAATACCACGGATTTTGGGAAATAGACAATATCAGAGTATGGGGCTACGACCTAATAACCCCCGACAAGGAATACTCAGCGTTTAAATATGTAAGATACGTAAATTCTATATTGCCAAATATTAATCTTAAGAAAAAAATTTTCATAGTTGGCGGCAGTGGATTCTACCTAGACTGCCTGATTGGAAAAATTCGCCTAGAAAGAGCTGGAAAGAGTGGAGGCCTGAGAAAAGACCTAAACAAGAAAACAACAAACGAGCTGTTGCAAATTCTTAAAGATCTGCGTTTTGATCAACCCGCGAACTTTGATATAAACAACAGAGTTCGACTTATCAGAGCAATTGAAAAATTACAAAGTCCAATTTTAAACAAAGAGGGAAAGGCTACGAAAAAAAGCACTGACTTTATTACAGGAAACATTACTACAAAAAGCATAATAGGGCTCACGGCCCCTCGTGAATACCTCTACGACAGAGCAGATGCTTGGGTCGACTACATTTGGGGGGATAATTTTTATTCTGAGCTTCAGGGCCTGATTAGCAGAGGGTATGATAATTACCCAGCCTTTCAGGGCCTAATATATAAACAAGGACTAAACTACTATAAGGGGCTTAATTCATTGGAAGAGACTTTGAGTTTATCAAAATTTGCCGTGCATGCTTATATTAGAAGGCAGCAAACTTGGTTTAAAAGAAATAAAGATATAATTTGGTTCGACTTGAGCAACGGCTCGAAGCTATCTTCGAATATGATTAAGATCGAAAATTTGCTAAAATAATTGTGTGGATAGACAAATTATCATCTCAATAAAAACCATACTTCTTGTAGCTGCGGGTATAGCAACAACGTTCATTGTTTATCAAATGAGAGGGATATTTTTAATCCTACTCATTGCCCTGCTTCTTGTCATATCTCTTGAACATGCGGTTTTATTTTTTCAAAAACAAACTGTGCTGAATAAACCCGTTCCCAGAAGCTTGGCCGTGATAATGGCCTATTTAAGCTTTGTACTAATAATTTTGCTGGCGGTTACAGTTGTAATGCCGCCTGTGTTAATTCAAACTCAAATCTTGATTTCAAAAATATCGGGACTAAGTTTTCAGGTACAAGGAACGGAATTTAAATTTCAAAACCTAGTTCCTGACTCAGCAACACTCTCCTCTCAACTTTTTAACAGGTCGCGCTCCTTATTTACCAATCTCGCAAATATTATGAGCGTTCTTATCTTGGCACTATACATTTCCTTAGACTGGGAAAACATGAAACGAAGAGGCATCTCGTTACTTAACGACCCGTATAAAACTTTAGTCAAGAATATTATATCTGAAATTGAGGTAAGCATAGGGCAGTGGGTTAAGGGTCAGGCCATACTAATGTTAACGATCGGGTCAATAAGTACAGTCGGCCTGTTGATATTGGACGTTGATTATGCGATACCTCTGGGAATTGCTGCAGGCATGCTAGAGGTCGTACCTTTGTTGGGACCGATTGTTGCAACGGTACTAGCCGGAATTGTCGGCTTCACAGACAGCTATACTAAAGGCCTGGCTGTCACAGCCATGTTTATAATAGTACAGCAGCTTGAAAACAACCTTCTAGTGCCCAAAATAATGCACAAAGTCTCCGGTTTCAGTCCATTGGTCATTCTAATGGCAATGCTTATAGGAACTGACTTGCTGGGGGTTGTGGGGGCTTTACTGGCCATACCAATGATGATGATAGGGGTAATTGTATTCCGAAGAGTAGCAAAATATCCCGTTAAGTCCTAGAAGGAGGCTTTCGCAGAAAGCCCGTAAGCCGGATTCTGTATTATGTAGCCATCTATCTACGCCCCATCTTTATACCTCGCCGAGTAAGCTATAGCGGTAAATTCGTGGGTTGCTGCAGGTGGGATTGCCCGTTTCAACTTAAACCTTATGCAAGCACTTAGGCTCAAGCTCGTCTCTGTTGCTCTCAAAGAATGTCGATTCACTCTCTGTTCTATTAACTTTTCAATTAACAGACACCAGCGCTTTTCCCGCAAGCGGGATTATACGTCGGGGCTTGCGCCCCGTCCCCTACTCTGTGCAGTCCGGACTTTCCTCCTTTGTTAAAAGGCGACTACTAGGCTTTCTGCATCGATTATTGTACCAAATTTTGGCGCAATATGTTAACATAACTCTGTTATGAACACAGATCTGGATCCATCTAAGTACCATGTTATTAGCGTCCAAAAACTTAAGAAAATAGTTTTTTTCAGCCTCATCGGCATAGCTATTATCGGTCCGCTTGTTTCCTACGGATACTATAAGTTTGCAGTTACCAGGCCTTCTCAAACCGACAAGGAAGTTACCTACAGGGTTGAAAAGGGTCAAAGTGTCGCAGATATCTCAAACGAACTGTACAGTGCCGAAGCTATAAATTCTGCTTTCCTGCTAAAGCTATATATCGTAATAAATAAACTTCAAGACAATATTCAAGCCGGAAACTATATAATACCTGCCGGAAGCTCGGTAGCTGAAGTCGCTAACCTTCTTCAGCACGGGAAAGATGACGTAGATATAACTTTCACCGAAGGTATGAGGGTAGAGGAATACGCTCTTGCTGCAAGCAAAACATTTAAAAATATAGGATACGAAAACTTTATCGAACTTGCTAAATCATACGAAGGAACTCTTTTCCCGGAGACATACAGATTTAATATAGAGGTGAAAGAAAATGAAATTATAGATCAAATGAGAGAAACTTATAAACAACGCACAGCTTCTATCTTAACTCAAGAAAACATATTAAAAACGGGACTTTCAGAAAAAGAGATATTAATTTTAGCATCAATTGTTGAGAGAGAGGCATCTGATCCTGCTGAAAGGCCCGTAGTTGCGGGAATTCTAATAAACAGATTCAAAGAGGGGGAACTTATAGGAGCAGACGCTACAACCCAGTATGCAATTGCGGCAAAAAGATATGGATGTGATACAAACTCTCCGGTGGTGTGCCCTAATAAAACCCAGGCAGAAGAGGTGAACTGGTGGCCACACGATCTTACCGTAGACGAGCTTAAAGACCAAAGCCCCTACAATACTAGGGCGATCGTAGGGCTTCCGCCTGCACCAATTTGCAGCCCCGGCCTTGATGCAATAGAAGCAGTAATTAACTACACACAAACCGACTATAATTACTATCTCAATGATTCACAAGGAAAAACTCATTACGCCAAAACCTTAGAGGAGCATAATATAAACGTATCTAAATACCTACGATGAATTAATCGCTGATTCCAACAATTCTTTGGTAATTTTAATACCTGCTTCTTCCACAACCTTAGGGCTTAATAATATAGGCACATTTAGCTGATAAGATAAACAAAGCCCGTCAACAAGATCAATCAAAATCTCGGCAGTTTCAGAGGCAGAGGCATGTGTCTCTTTATACAGATCTTCGGGCCCGCCTTTGTCTGCAAAGGCGGGCCCCGGAACAACAAAAGAAGACAATTCCGAGCCACTACCCGCAACATCGGTGCTGCCAGGCTTGAAAAATGTTTTCAAGCTGTTACAAGATTGCCCCGAACACGATAACACCACATAGGAATAAAGGGCGTTGTCTACAATTTCTGAGATGGAAAAGTGAAGTAAATGGATATTATAATAGCAAAGAACGCGTTTTACAGTGTCCCAGATAGTTGGGGATGCTGCGGGTTCTTTTTTCATTGCCTCAAGCAAAACTAAACCACGAGTATAAGATTCTTCTATTGGCACTAGTACTTTCTCAGCTTCATCAAAAAGGTAGATAGTACAAGAATCCGGATTATCATTATTTCTGGTAATATATTTTACTGAATATCTTCCATACATAGTTGTATGAATATATTAAGCTTTTAGGGTATAATACTATTAAAGTATGCTTGCCCAGCTTAAAACCATATACTCAAGAATCGAGGCTCTAAAAGGGCCCAAACTCCTAATATTGCTATTTGGAATCTTTTTGCTGTTTTTTGCAACAGGAGGACTCCTTAATTACTTTATCGATAAAAAATTAATAAATGATGAACTTTTAGTAAGCGGCCAACCTGAACCACAAAAGGTTTCCATAAGCTACACAGGAAAGATAGTCTTTGCGGGAGAGCTGTCAATGCCTGACGAAAAGATTAAATATAAATTATTGGATGAGGATAACAACGATATTATCTATCTTTATGCTAAAGACCAAAAGCTTGAAGTATCAGAAGGTCTATACGCTACAGTAGAGGGAACTATTTTCAAAACGCAAGACGGCCAAGATGTGTTAGAAGTATATAAAATTACACTAAAAAGGTGATATGAGCCAAATAGAATTTTTTAATTTAACTAAACAATACGAAAATGGCTTTTACGCGGTCAAAGACGTGTCCTTCGCAGTATCTAAAGGTGAATTTGTATTTATAGTAGGATCTTCCGGAGCCGGTAAATCAACTCTGGTGAGATGTCTCATAAGAGAAGAGGAGCCTACGGCGGGGCAAATACTTTTTAACGGAAAAAACGTGATAGAAATACCTAAAAAAGAGCTACCGGAACTAAGAAGACAAATAGGTGTAGTTTTCCAGGACTTTAAAGTCTTGGATACAAGAAATGTTGCCGACAACGTAGCAGTTGCACTAGAGGTTGTAAACACACCTGCCGAAGTAAAAAACGAAATAATACCAAACGTATTAAACATGGTAGGGCTTCAAGATAAATCTAATCTGTTTCCATACCAGCTTTCGGGAGGCGAAAAACAGCGCCTGTCTATTGCAAGGGCACTGGCGCACGAGCCTGATGTGCTAGTAGCAGACGAACCCACCGGCATGATAGACCCCAAAGCTACATGGGAAGTTATGGAAATTTTGGAAAAAATTAACACGCTGGGAACAACTATTTTAATGGCTACCCACGATCAAAGTATAGTGGATAAGTTGAGAAAACGGGTTGTCAGAATTGAAAAAGGCCAGATAGTTTCTGACGTAGAGAAAGGCAAATATGAAGAATAGCTTTTACAAAAAAGAGAAACTGCTAATTGCAACAAACATAATATCTGTAACTATAACCTTTTTATTGCTTGGGGGGCTTGCCTTTGTAATAGCTTTCACACAAACAGGAATAAGAAAGCTTGAAGAACAAGCACAAATAACTATTTTTTTTGAAGATGCCTATCCTGAGTCATCAATACTCAACCTTGCAAACGAGCTAGAAAACGACCCTCAAGTAAGTAACGTGAACTACGTTTCAAAAGAAGAGGCCTATAGCATATTTACCGATTTAAACAAGGACGAGCCTGTTCTTTTAGAATCAATAACTCCGGACATACTTCCGGCCAGCCTTGAGATAAAAACCAAAAAACTTGCCGATATGAACGATATCTCAGAGAGACTATCGAACATGGATGGGGTTGAAGAAATAAAATTTTACAAAGATGTGATTGAACGCTTTACTTTTTGGACCAATGTTTCCTATGCTGTGGGAATAGCCCTCGTGTCATTGTTCTTGATAGTTTCGTATGCAATTATTCTCATAACGCTGCGCATAAACATAGGGTACATCGGCAAAGAACTTGAAATTCTAAAGCTAGTTGGTGCTTCAGATGCTTATATAAAAAATCCTCTAGTTAAGCAGGGGGTGAGTCTGGGATTAATTTCAGCATTTATTTCGGGAGCATTGCTACTTTCCTTTGCCCTGATCGTTCAATTTGCTCATCTTATTAACACAAACATTAAATTCGGCTTTATTCCTGAAATAGAAATAGCTTTGCCGATTTTCGCACTAATTATAAATTTTGTACTTGTTGCTTCAGGTGCTGCACTAGGCTACATTGGTAGCGTTTCAGCAATTCAAAAATATATAAACCACTAAAAATGAGGATAACAAAAATACTACTATCGACAACTTTTCTTCTGGGCGCGCTATTTTTTATAGGAAAAACTTCTATTTTAGCGCAATTAGAAGAAGGGCCTATCTATGGAGCAACAGAGGGTGGCGACGATTTCGACAAAACAATGAAAGAGCTGGAAAAAAAGAAGCAGGAATATGAAAAGAAAATTAAAGACCTCCAGCAGGAAGAAAATTCTTTGCAGAAACAGATTGATACAGCAACCACACAAATATATTTAACACAAACTGAAATTAATATTAAACAACAAGAGATTGCAGAAACCGAAAAAGAGATACGGGAGTTAGGGGAAGATATAAGCGACCTTAAGAATAGAATAGCAAAGCTTAAGAAAACTATAGCGATACAACAAGATTACTTATCAGAGAGAATGCGCGCAAGATATAAAACGGGAGAAAATTCATATGTAATAATGGTTTTTGGGTCAGATAAGTTCAATTCACTTTTACAAAAAACAAAATTCTTAAAAGTAATGGAATACCAAGATAAAAAGCTTATTGCTGAAATGGACGCCACAAAAGCCGCCTACAACGACCAAAAAGATATTGCCGAAGACAAAAAGAAAGAAGCCGAAACACTACAAGATCAGCTGGAAAGGCAGCAAAACGAACTTGCAGCGGCCCGAGCGGAGCTTGACAGGCAAAAGGCAGATAAAGAAACTTTGCTCCGAGAAACTCAAAATGACGAGCAAAAATACCAATCCTTGCTCGCACAAGTAGAATCGGAAATGGCAGCCCTCAATATGGCTATAAACCTCCCTGAGGGGGGAGAAGAGGTGAAAAAAGGCGACATAATAGGTTTAATGGGAAATACGGGATGTTCCTCCGGACCGCACGTACATTTTGGCTTTATTAAAAACAGCAAAGCGGTCGATCCTCTCCCCTACCTTAACGACGGCCATCTAAAGTGGCCTGTCAGTGACTGGCAGATAACCCAAGGGTTTGGCGCAAATTACTGGTTCTACATGAACAACTTTGGGATTCCCGGACACGATGCTTTAGATATTGTCTCAAGAGGTCAGTGGTCAGGCGCGCCAATTAAGGCGGCCCGTGATGGAAAGTTACGCTATGCTCAAGATGCAAGAGTCTACTGCCCGTGGCTAAACAACTCCATCGGCAAGGGCGCGATTATTGACCACGGAGACGGAGAGAAAACTATCTACTGGCACCTGCAGTAAAATCTTAATTCTTTATTGGCGAAAAAATGTAATGCCAAGGCCAAAATCAAAAAGGCATAAATCTATCCTACTTGTAATAGACACTTTTGCGCAAAGTTTTATATTAGCAATATAGAATTTGATCGTGGGTATTTTCACAGCAACAAAGATTCTAAAATTTTTTGTATATCTCGCTACCTCTTTTTGTCTACTAAAAGCAAACGTGGCCGGTGCCCGAACTTTAAATTTTTATATCAAATCAAAATTTTTTGAAAATAGTACACCTATTATACTGAGCACAGACTCTGGCAAGGTCTTAGATGACAGAGTAATTCTATACAACCTAAGCACCTCAAACGGGACTGTAGAATATTACTTGGAGAAAGAAAAGAGATGGATATTTCCTGCGATAGATGAAGTGAAATTAAACGAGAAAGGCGAGATAAAGCTACGGCTTAATGTGGGCAATTCCTTTAGTACTATAGTGACAATAACAGTAGTGGACAAAAGAACAGGCGCCAATCTAGGTACTACACAATTTAAAA
Source organism: Candidatus Nomurabacteria bacterium (assembly GCA_020631855.1). Lineage (GTDB taxonomy): Bacteria > Patescibacteriota > WWE3 > UBA101185 > UBA10185 > JACKGU01. The sequence continues at coordinate 369,947 of JACKGU010000001.1, forward strand.
TTTATAATAAGAAATATGCTATGTACTATATCCAACGGCTGAGCTCGTACTTAGAGAAACAAAAAGAAACGATAAAAAATAACTAGAACACCAAGGTAAATATCGTGTAAAATTACTAGGTGAAAAAAAATAAAAAACTACTACGATGGTTGCCCTCAGTAATAGTTGCAACAATAATTTTTGCGGCATCTACCATACCCGGAGATCAGATACAAGCTTCGGGGTATGGGCAAGAAAAGTACCAAATAAACGCCCATTTCGTCTTATACATGGCATTAGCCGGGGCAGTTTATTATGCATCACAAAATCCAAAAAGAACAGTGCTGATTTGTTTTGTTTATGCACTATCTGATGAATTTCATCAGGTATTTACGCCACAGAGATCTCCGCAGATCTTTGACATAGCTGTAGACATGGTCGGTGTTATAATATCTACATTGCTATGGAGTACAATATTACCGAAATTTCGCAAACACAAAAACTTGCCGAAAAAATAGCCAAAGAAATCAGCGAAAATACCGTAATTTTACTTTTCGGAGACCTTGGATCCGGTAAAACAACCTTTAGTAGATTTTTCTCTATAGCCATGGGAAGCGAAAACAGGGTTCAAAGCCCCACTTTTGTAATACATCGCCAATACATTGCGCCGAATAACGAAAATGTTCAAAGAATAAACCACTACGACTTGTATAGAATAACAAATAAAGCAGAACTGGAGGATTTGAGCATCTACGAAGCGCTTAACGAACCGGAGCAAGTAAGTTTAGTTGAATGGCCGGAATTATTAGAAAAAACACAAATTACAGCTAAAATAATAAGTATAGAATTTGAAGATAATAATGGAAAAAGAATCGCAAAAATTAACACTAATAATTAACGCCTCCGATAGATACAGCAAAAAAATAACGCTGTGGTCAGAAACCGGAAGTATAGATGAAATAGAAGGAGATATAGACATCGTCTTTGAAATGCATAACATACTTATTAGAAACGGTTTAGATATTTCTGACATCATCGAGATAAAGAGCTTTCCCGGACCCGGGTCCTTTACCGGCTTGAAGATAGGGGCAGTTATAGCAAACGTTCTTAACTGGGCTTTAAATAAGAAAAATCTAGAACAGCTAGAATATCCTGCTTATGGCAGTGAGCCAAATATTCAGAAATAGTAACTTCCGCACTAACAAATAACGGTTCTTACAACTACCCCGCGGCTTTCTCTTCTAGAGCGGCAATTTACGCACACTATAAAATACTGTAAAATATACGTATGAAGATTTTGGTAACAGGGGCGGCAGGATTTATAGGTTCCAACTTATGCGAGTTTTTACTTTCAAAAGGCCACCAGGTTATAGGGCTGGACAATTTTAACGATTACTACAGCCCAAAGGTCAAAAGATTCAATATAGAGTCATTTGAAAAAAATGCAAATTTTCAACTTGCTGAAATAGATATACTAAATGTTGAGGGCCTTGAGAGCATGTTCACGACTCATAGACCTGAAGCAATAGTCCATCTAGCAGGTTGGGCAGGAGTAACTTACTCTGTATCAAATCCAAAAATTTATCTTGAAGTAAATATAGTCGGAACAAACAACCTAGCGCAAATGGCCACAAAACACGGAGTAAACAGTTTTGTTTTTGCTTCAACGTCATCAATATACGGAAACACAAATCCGGTACCTTTCAACGAATCCATGGACTCAAGCAAACCTGCGTCTCCTTACCCAGCATCTAAAAAAGCTGCAGAAGTTCTTCTTTGGACATATAAAACAAACTTTGACCTAAATGTAACAATATTTAGATTTTTTAATCCTCTTGGACCAAAATTAAGGCCCGACATGGCGCTGCCTAAACTTGTAAAAGCCGCAGAATACGGACTTGAATTTCCATTATATATGTTAAATATTCAAACAGCTGCTAGAGACTATACTCACATAGTTCCAATGCTGGAAACAATGGAATATGTATGTGAGAATCCTTTATCTTATGAGATTCTAAATTTAGGAAATTCTCAACCGATAGAACTTGCCAATCTAATTCAAATGGTAGAGCGAGTAACAGGAAAATCTATTAAGATAGTAAAAAAACCTCTTCCGGGACAAATGGAAGTTACATATGCTAACGTAGAAGCCGCAAAGAAAATTGCAAACTACAATCCAAGATTTTCTGCTGAACAAGCTGTTGAAGAATATTATCAATGGTTTTTAAAACAACCTGAATGGTACAAGAAAGGAGAATACTGATCGGAGCAAGCTTGCCTCAAGGCACGCATAACTCGAAGAATTAAATATGACAAAAAAGGAAAATAAATTTATATCAATAGTTATACCTTGCAGAAATGAAGAAGGTAACATGGTGGAGAATATAAGGGGTATTTCAAAAGTTCTAACTGAAGCCCAATACAGACACGAGATCATCTGTATTGACGACGGGAGTAAAGATAAAACATGGGAAAAAATACAAGAACTCTCTAAGAAATATACCGAGCTCAAGGGCATAAGATTCATGAGAAACCACGGAATGACGCAGGCTTACTCCGCCGGCTTCGATTCCTCTAAAGGAGATTACGTAATCACTATGTCCGCCGACATGGAGATACCAGCAAAAAACCTATTAAAAGTGATTGAACTACTAGACGAGGGGTACGACTTTGTTAACACTAACCGCGAAGGAAGGTGGGGAAATGCCGACAGGGCGCTCCCAAGCAAAATTGCTAACAATATTATTGGAAAAATCTCAGGAGTTTACATGAAAGATACCGGTTCGGGAATGAAGGGTTTTAGAAGAGTGCTTATAGATAACTTTTCTTTATACGGTGAGATGCACAGGATGATCCCGGCTTATTTAAGTTCTTTTGGGGCTAAAATGACTGAATTCGATGTTGAGTTCAAAGATCGTACATACGGAACATCTTCCTACGGTGGGCTAAGCAGAACTTTTAAGGTTTTGTTGGACATTATAACAATGGCATTTATGATAAATCTAACTAAAAAGCCTTTCATGGCAATCCCGGGAAGATTATTCGGAGCAACCGGGGCGTTGATTTCGGGAATGGGCGGTCTCATAGCTTTTTATCTTCTTATACTAAAGCTTATGGGACAAAGTATAGGGGGGAGGCCGTTATTTTTTGTATCTATATTCATGATAGTAATAGGTTTACAATCTTTAATGATCGGCATGATAGGAGAACTGCTCATGAGAACTTACTTCGAGGCCTCAGGTAGAAAAACCTACACTATCAGGGAAAAAATAAACATAGCCTAAGTAAGCAAAAGCACACAACGGGAAACATTTACTTTCATACTCAGTGCCAATCTCGTGGTAATAAAGGAAGGTGGTGGGTGATCCTGGGCTCGAACCAGGGACCACTCGTGTATAAGACGAGCGCTCTACCAACTGAGCTAATCACCCATATACTAAAAGTTAGTGACCTAGTATAGCAAAAAAAGGCGCCTTTTCAAATGCCGGACACAAACCCTTAACGTATCTAGAATTTAACAGCCGACCTAAAAAGTTGACCACCTGTAAATGCCGAAAAGGCGCCAACAACCTTAAACTATTCTAAAGAACCAGATCGTCTTCCGATACTACTTTCGCATCTCTAACGCGATCCCATTTTTCAGACCTGTCAGTATCTTTTAGCACACTACGTTCAACTTTATTTACTGCAGACACCAAGGCTTCTTCAAAGCTATAGCCAATTCCGTCGGCATAATATATCTCACCTTTAACGTTGGCTTCGATCTTGACCTCAAATTTCGTGTCAGCTCCCGGGGCACTATTTAAAACTACCCTTATATTAGTTAGATCTTCCTCTATTCTTCCCCACAACTTCTCGAGTTTGCCCATTTTGGACATTACCAAATTTTGCATACTTGCAGTCACCTGCATATTATCTGACGTAATTTGATATTTCATATTTATATTTTACCATTTTAAGGACTCGCTGGGGGCTAAGTTCACTGACCTTATAATTTTTTATGTCAGTTGTCTTTGGGGAATATTTTATTACCATCTTTATCGTATAAAATAATAGCGGCAGTGGGACAAGATTGAGCAGCCATTAATAATTCATCATCGCTTATTTTCTCTCCGTTTTCTTTAACAACTGCTATGCTATCATCGTCCATCTCAAAAGCCTGGGGTGAAACCACTACACAAGTTGTCGCCCCAATGCAAAGCTCTCTCACAACCTCAATTCGATGTATTAATTTTGTCTTTGGATCCGATGAAACATCTTTGCCCAAAACTAGATTTTTATTTTTTTGAGCATCGGGTACTTTTTTCGACATATCACTCTTCAAAATTTATAACTTCATTTACTCTTTCTATTAATTCAGCGATCTCTTCGTCGCCCATCCCGTGTATCTTTGCGCCCATCTCTATTGTGTCAAAGGTATTAGCAAAGCACCCTACACAGTGTAACCCGTAATCCAGCAAAACCTCTGCAGCCTCGGGGTACTCCATAACAAGCTCTCCAAGATTTGTTTCTTTAGTTACCTTAGAGTGGGATAGCGTCGACGTATCCGCAGTATTAGCCATAACATCTTTTCCCACCTTATCTGCAGGAGCTGGTTTTATACTATTTTTATTTTGTTTAATCTTTTTTGTCATATGATTGTAATGCGACCTGCAGGGCATCAAGTATCAAAGTCGCACATTTAACCCTACTGGTAGTTAAATCTATCGACAATAAATCCAGTATATCATTCTTAGTAAAGCTTCGAATCTCAGATATCGACCTTCCTATTAAAAAATCCAGTACTAAAGAAGCGGCTATAATACTAACCGCGCAGGAGTCTCCGGTAAAACCGGCGTCTATAAGCTTGCCCTCTGCAAATTGTAATTCGAGATCAAGACTATCTCCGCACATTTCATTACGAACACTTGTACTTACGGTAGGGCTTTTTATCTTTGCCCTGTGCATAGGATTTTTATAAATCTCTAATAAATCTTCTCTGGTGTATATGTCTGCCATAGTTTATATGAATTTAAACAGTAAAATTAAGTAACTAAGCTCCCCTAAGTAATTTTATAGCTTTTAATATGGCGTCGCACAGCGCGTCAATGTCTTCCTTTGTTGTATATATTCCAAAGCTTGCTCTTATTGTTGAATTTACCTGAAGCTTATCGTGCAAAGGCATGGTGCAGTGCTGGCCGGATCTTACCGCTATACCCTCCGCATTTAACACCGCCGCAACATCGTGAGAATGTAAACCTTCAAGAGAGAAAGAAACCAGGGCCCCGCGCTCAGCTGCTACTTTCGGACCATATATGAACATGCCGTCAATCGAACTCAGCCTATCAATAGCGTACCCGGTAATCTCTTCACCATGCGAAACAATAGAATCCATACCAATAGAATTGATGAAATCTACAGCAATACCTAAACCATAGGCACCGGCAACATTTGGGGTTCCAGCTTCATATTTTTCGGGAGAGGGGGCCCAAGTAGAAGAGTTCAAACTTACTGTTCTTATCATGCCGCCGCCAAATTCAAACGGAGGTATTAAATCGTGCAACGACTTCTTTATATAAAGAGCCCCCACTCCCATGGGACCATACATTTTGTGAGCAGAAAAACTATAAAAATCGCACCCTAAAGAAACGACATCTACAGGTATGTGCCCCACTGCCTGGGCACCGTCGACACTAATTACCGCCCCTCTAGAGTGTGCCAACTTCGCAAGTTGTTTAATTGGATAAATATTGCCAAGAACATTTGATACATGAGCGAGAGAGATAATTTTTACTCCCGGAGTAAAATATTTTTCAACCTTTTTTAAATCAAGCGAGCCATCTAATTCAAGGGGTAAAAAAATTAATTTAAGTTTTAGGATATTTGCTATCTCCTGCCATGGAACAAAATTGCTATGGTGTTCGGAATCCAACAGCAAAATGGAATCTCCCTCCTTGAGTGCTGAAACCGCATAGCTCATCGCAACTCTATTTAGACCTTCGGTAGCTCCTTTAGTAAAAATAACTTCTGTGGAAGATTCTGCATTCAAAAATTTTTGAACCTTTATTCTTGCTTGCTCGTATAAGTCGGTAGACTCATCTGATAAAAAATGCACACCTCTGTGAACATTCGCATTGTGTAGAGAGTAATACTCAGTTTGAGAATCAATAACTGAGTAGGGTTTTTGACTTGTTGCTGCAGTATCCAGATAAACTAAAGGCTTACCGTTGTAGATTCTTTTAAAAATAGGAAAATCATTTTTGACGGTGTTTATATCTTTCACTTTTCCCCAATTCCGAGCAAAGGCTCTAAATAATTCTTGACAGAGGCTTCTTTAATGTTACCAAGTACCGACTCAAAGAAACCTCTTACAATTAAACCTTCAGCTTCGTTTCTGGTCAATCCCCTACTTTCCAAGTAGTACAGCATACTCTCGTCAACTCTGCCGGTAGTCGAGCCGTGCGATGCCTTTACTTCATTTGCTTCTATCTCTAAAATCGGGTCGGAGCGAGTGTGCGTACCTTTACCCACGACAAGAACCGCATCGTCAAGAAAAGAGCTTGTATCAATTGCAGTTTTTTCAATTTTTATTTTACCTAAATAATCAGAAAGAGAATTGTCACGGAGAACTGCACGAACAACAGTGTTACAAGAAGTTGATCTTGCAACATGTCTCGCTGAAGTTCTCAACTTCACTGGAGAAAGCTCGTCACAGCTATATAAAGCTATTATCTCCGAAGTTACTCCGGGAGTATTAAATAAAAACTCTACTTCAACAACATCCTGCCCTTTCAATAGCTTAGGATCAAAAACATACTGCGCCGAGCTTGAAACCTCAATTATATTTTTAGACGGTATTTTATCAATTAATATAGTGCGCATTAACCAACCGATCCTTCCATTTCAAGCTCAATAAGCCTATTCAACTCTACCGCGTATTCAAGCGGAAGCTCTTTTACAATGGGCTCGATGAAACCCGAAACAACAAGCCCCATCGCCTCGGCTTCAGTTAAACCCCTGCTCATAAGATAAAAAAGCTTTTCTTCGCCAACCTTACTTACAGTAGCCTCGTGTTCGATCTGAGCAGTATCATTATCTATCTTCATTGTTGGATAGGTGTCTGATGCCGATTCCGCATCTAGTATAAGCGCGTCGCATTCAACTCGGCACTTTGCATTGTTTGCCGTAGGAGTAACAGACACCAAACCTCTATAGCTGGACCTGCCGCCAAGCACACTAACAGACTTTGAGATAATTGTAGAAGAGGTATTAGGAGCTAAATGAACCATTTTGGCCCCTGCATCTTGGTGCTGATGCTTGCCTGCATACGCTATGGATAGTACTTCTCCATGAGCACCCTCGCCCACTAAATAACACGAGGGGTATTTCATAGTAAGACGCGATCCCAAATTGCCATCAACCCACTCCATAACTCCGTTTTTTTCTACACGAGCTCTCTTTGTTACAAGATTGTAAACATCGTTCGACCAATTCTGAATAGTTGTATATCTAAAACGCGCGCCCGGCTTAACAATTACTTCAACAACAGCAGAGTGCAAAGAATCTTTTGAATAAACCGGTGCTGTACAACCCTCAACATAATGTGCGTAACTTCCCTCATCGGCAATTATTAAAGTTCTTTCAAACTGCCCCATATTCATAGCATTAATTCTAAAATATGCTTGCAAAGGTCTTTTAACATGTATGCCTTTTGGAATATAAACAAAAGAACCGCCCGACCAAACCGCAGTATTCAACGCGGCAAACTTATTATCTGCGGCAGGGATAACGGTACCAAAATACTGTTCAAAAATTTCAGGGTATTTTTTCAGAGCATCATCAGTGCCTAGGAATATAACTCCCTGCTCCTCCAACTCAGCCATCAAAGAACCGTAAATAACTTCAGAATCAAACTGTGCTTTTACTCCGGCCAAGTGCTCTCTTTCAGCTTGAGGAATTCCTAGCCTTTCAAACGTGTCTTTAACTCCTTGAGGAACATCGTCCCAGCTTTTTTCTTCTTTATCGGCCGGCTTTAGATAATAATAAATGTCATCATAATTAATTTTGCTCAAATCTCCTCCCCAAGTAGGATTTGGTTTAGATAAAAAAATTGAATATGCTTTCAAGCGCAACTCTCGCATCCATTCGGGTTCGTGTTTCATTGCAGATATTTGAGAGACTATATCTTCATTTAACCCTTTTGGGGTTTTGAAAACAAAATCCTCTTTTACATTAAAGCCGTACTTGCTTTTGTAATTTGAATTAAGTTTTATATCTTGCATAATTTAATTATTCCTACTCGCCAAAAGGAGCGTACCCCTTATCTTCTAGTTCCTGCGCTAACGAACTATCTCCTTCTTTTACAATAATGCCCTTTCTCATAATGACAACTTTATCAGGCTCTAAATACTGCAACACACGGGTGTAGTGGGTGATTATTAAAACTGCCATTCCCTTTTCCTGCCTTAGATAACTCACGGCCTTTGCGACTATTTTTAAAGCATCAATATCGAGTCCGCTATCAGTTTCGTCCAACACAGCGAGCTTAGGTTCAAGAACCAACATTTGCAGCATTTCCATTCTTTTTTTCTCACCACCAGAAAAACCTTCATTAAGATATCGGGACATAAAATCTTCAGGCATTTCTAGAATAGATAGTTTTTCTTTTAAAATCGTTCTAAACTTTGCCGGAGAAATCTTAGTGTTATTTTTCTTATTGTAAATTAATCGCAAAAAATTAGAGATTGTTACGCCTGTAACCTCACTGGGATACTGAAAAGATAAAAATAAACCTAAATTCGACCTTTCATTAGCTTCCAAAGAAAACAATTTTTGAGAATCAAACAAAGCATTTCCGTCTGTTACAGTGTAAGCAGGGTTTCCCATTAGGGTTTGAGCTAAGGTACTCTTGCCGGAGCCGTTGGGGCCCATTAAAGCTACGACCTCCCCTTCACCAAGCTTCAAAGTAATACCTTTCAATATTTCTTTATCTTCAATAGAAACTCTAAGATTATTTATTTGCAATAACATTTGTTATTTTTCCTTAAAATTACTGACTGTAATATTTTTCATAACACAAGGGGCGTTAATTACAGGGCAAGTTTCGCTTATGCTATAGAAGGCCTCCTTGCCTACCTTGGATCTATTTAGTAATCCCGATTGCTGCATTTGTTGCAGATGGTGTGTAACTGTAGGCTGAGACAACTTTAGCATTTTGGCTAAGGTTTTAACATTTGCCCTACCTTCAGTTTGAAGGTAGCCATATATAGTATATTTGGCCTCCACACCTAAGTTTTTAAAGCATGCTGTACATTGAGGTGCTGAAACACTATCTCTATGCCCTGAAGATGAATTTTTCACATATAGATACTAATCTATATGTGCCTAAAAGTCAAAGTCTTTTAAAATCAGTTTCTAGCCGGTGGGTTTTACGCAGCAATCAAACACCACCGGTCTACGCAGGTGGTTTATTGTAATTTATTTGAATTGCAAAGCCCAACAGGTTAGATGACGATGTCTACTAGCTTACGCAAGCAGTTCAAGTAACGAAATTATAAAAAAACTATCTCTCCGCTCGGCTGCTGGTTACAGCTTGATACCACCTATATGCCGCCGTTGCAGATCCCATGCGAAACCATTGATCAAAAGGACCTATTAAATCCTCCCCGTCGGGACCTGTCGGGGGGTCATTATTATAATTAATCTCGGGTTCAATTGGACAAATATCTACGTAATTGCCAAAATCCGGGTGGAAACCGCAAGACATAAGCCCCATGTTGCTGTGTTCTGAATCAATAAGGTTTAAAGGCAGGTTGTCGTAGCCTTCGTAAGGAAGAGGGTCGCTGCAATACTGTGCAAACCCCGGATACACTACGTATGGGTCATTGTATTGAGTAAGTTTGTGTCCACAATTTTTATAAAATGGCGATGTATATCTAGAAAATGCTCTCACAGAAGAATAGTAATCAAGATTTGAAGCTGAAGTCCCGGAATGCGCAATAAAAATTCTTGCGGCATCAACGCCCGATTCATAAAGGCCCGGAAGACAAGATTCAAATGTTGTATCTCCTTCCTCGCAAGGGGGATAAGTTTTACCAACATCAGGTTCGTTCTCGCCTAAGACCCTACCACTTATAATTGAACGGTTAGGGGCGTTTGTGCCGCCTGTTTCGTTATAATGAAGACCCGCAAATATCTCGCATGCTAAACCTGTAACATCCTCAAGCGCGGCATAAACGCCCTCAACCTGGGGGGAAACATTCGGCACATCCGATGTTGTCGGAGATAAATTCGGAGCATTCTTCAAAAAAGTACTGGCAAAAACAGAACCGTTGCATTTACCATCAAAGCCTGGAGGTGGGGGCGTAGTCCCGGTACCATCGTCACCTTTATCAACAAGTTCGGGAGCTTCCATTCCGGAGTATGATGTTGAATTCGGCACCTTCACATATGAGCTGACGTTTTGCAAGGTTGTCACACCACTACCGCCACTGTTCATGGCATAACGTTCTTTGTCGTAGTCGGAAAGCAAGTTTTGAGGATCAATATCGTGGAATGTCATACTGCCTGTTCTGTAGGCTTCTTGAGACGGCAGTCTAAAAGTCAGAGCAGCTAACTCAGTTGCCGCAGAGATCTCTTTAGGATGAGTCGGGTCTTCAGGAGCATACATTATGCCAGTGTATGGCCCGACAATATCCCCCCTGCACTGAGAAAGCCCGTCGGGATTATACACAGTGGCCTTTCTAAATATACACTGATACGAAGTTGCAGGAGAGATGCCCGTGCAAACAGCATCCCAACCGTATGTGTCACAGGCGGTCTCAGGAACACTAGTGCATTGAGAAACCTCACACCAATCCTCCCTTATATCACAAGATTGGCCTGCCGCCATATCTACAAAAGGCAGACACTCACTTCCTATCATTGAAGGATCCCAATTATCCATAGTTGGCCCGCCGAACTTCGAAACAACATCAACGTACTCGGTAGAATAAGCTCCCAGGGCTCCTTGGCCACTCACAGATCCGGCAAAATCAATTTTTTCTTGGTCTGCAAATAACGTGTGGAACGTAATTAAAAAGAAAAATCTCTGTAACCACGAAATAAGCGACGGATCTTTTGTTAAATACCTGTAACCAGAAGTAAAAGGGCTCTTTACATCTCCTTTTGTCTTGGAGTCCCACTCATATAATTTTTCTTCGCATGCACCATCTACAAAATTGCAGCTACAAAGCAGGTAGGGCTTGCCAATCTGGTAATGTCCTTTTCCTGATCTTATAATTCCTGTATCCGGGCCGGGCATTAATTGAGGAATACGTACCCCGTTTTCATCCAACCCAAAAGGAAGACCCGGCAACAAACGAACTGCCCCCAAAGGCCCTTTTAATCCCATGTCTTGAGCAACTTTTTCGCTAGCGTACATTTCCGAAGCAAATAAATTGGTCTCGGGAACACCTGACGGAATTATAGGTAACATGTTATAAGATTTCATATCTTGTTCCACTTCGTTATCATCAAGACGAGCTTTTCTCGAACACGCTATATCAGGATTTCCATCGGTTAAAATACAATCCGCAGAGTCTTTAGTATTTTCATAAAATGCCTGTCCATAAACTGTTGTGTCTATTGCAGATAAAACAGCCAAAACAGGATATTCGCTAAACGAAGAAGACGGAACTCCGTCATCAAAAGGATTTGGGAAGTCATTATAATATTTATAATTTGTACCATCTTTGCAAACTGCAGGATTAGCTATTTTAGCTACCTCATGCAAACTTTCTAAAGCATTAGGGAGCTGCATTGTAACCGAATAGTTGTAACACGTATTCATACTTTGAGAAGGTTTTTCATTTGTTTCTGGAATTACAAGACGATTACAGGCCTCAATATTTTCACATAGGGGTAACTTGGCGAGCCTCTCTTCTTCCGTGCCTTCAACAAAAGGATCAACCTGCCTATCTTCTTCTCCTCGATACGAGCCGAAGGGGTTTTCAGTCACCTTGGCCCCTAGCCCAGTAGTACTGTCTCGGCCCTCTAAATCTTCTTTCGAGGGTTGGACGGAATAAGGCAAGCGAGTTGGCACGCCGTTTACAAACCCTACATCTTTATTGTCATAAGAACCATCAGCTCCTTCTCGTCCTACATAAGCCTCGCGCCTGTAACCAAGGGCTATTTCAGAAGACCCCGATAAATTAAGTTCGGCCGGAGTACTGTTCTCATCTCCAAAACAAGCTAGTGGTTGTTTCTCGTTGTAAAGTTTTTGCAAAGAAAAAGTTAACGGAGCAACAGCGGGACGATCGTAATTTAAATCGGAACAAGAAATTTTATGGTTCATTTCAACAACGTTGTTACTTAAGTCAACAGACCAGGCATCAACTACCTGATCGTCTTCTTCACACGTCAGCAGTAAATAAACCGAGTTATTAAAAGAGCCTCCATCAGCCTTTCGCGTACATTGAATTTCATAATTTCCATCTCCATCGGTTGTAGTGGAGGCATCCCAATCAACAAAACCGGAGACATTGCCGGACTCTGTATCCCAAGTGCCTTGATAACAATGCAAACCTACGCCTCTAATGGGGGCGTCTACCTTCATTCTATTTCCGTCAAGTGTGTCACGAACCGGATTAAGGTTTGTAACCTTTCCCCTTATAGTTACTTTTACATCAAATGGGTCGGTCTTCACCATACAACCATTTGGAAAACAGTCTCCGTTAATATCCCACCAACACTCCGATTCGGGCTCGTTAGGCCCGGCTATTGCATAAACCGTACCACTGGCTCCGGCGTTCACCAACTCCAAAAAAGCCAGATACTCCTCGGGGGTTTCAAAAGCCGAGCCGGTCAGATCTCCAATTCTAATTATTGGCGTAGCGCCCTTAGCTATTGCAGCATTTACAGCTTGAATTGTAGAAGACGCATCTGCGTCCGTTGAAATTTCGACAGTATAACCTAAGCCTGCCGACCCTACACCGTCATAAAAATAGCTCGGGGCTGGGGTGTAAGCGGCTGAGTGCGCTCCAACCTTCGAACAATCCTCATTTCCGTCTGGCCCGGGACACAATGACCTTACCGCCTCGCCCGTAACACCTCCATTGCTACCTACTGACCCAGTCGACAAAGAATGATAGAAGAAGCCCTCCGGATAACTTGCGGCGTTGCCGGTATTAAAAATGTTAAATAAAATAGTAGCCTCAATGATTGGATCTCCCTGAAGCTGAACTAGCTGCTGCTGCAATTCAGCTATAGTTTCTGGCCTATCTCTAACCTGTCTAAGGGGCGGATACCAGCCTGCCTCGGTGATAATAATCCTTTTATTTGGAACAAGACTTTTTAAACGTCCCACGTATTCCGTAATTGTACCTTGAAGCTCAGCCCCTGAATTGTATGTGTTGTATGCGTTGCCCGACAGAGCGTAAAAATCATTTAAGCTGTAGGGGGCAAGGGATGCATCCATTTCCAAAACAATAGATTGTAATAAACTTTCAGGAGCTGTTAAATTAAATGTAGGAGATAGTAACTCAATATTATTCAGCTGACCTGCATTTTTAGCCGCCAACAAAGGCTTAGCAAAACTTGCGATTCCCCTGCCTACACACTCTGCTGTAGCAGTAGACACATTTCCGCCCGCATTAGACCTTAGGGCACCAAACCAAAAAGAAAAACCCAGCGAAGTAACAAATATAAGGGTTAATACTAACTTGTTTTGTAAAAATTTGAGCGCAGCCATTCACAACTATTATACATCAAAGCTCGTGCGTGGAGTAAAAATACTAAGAAATAATTTTTATGTTAATATTGTTAGCATGAGACCAAAAACTTTTGTCTACACTTTCATAAAATCAATATTTAATTTGCAATACTATAACGACATAATGAAAGCAAAAGTATCCTTTTCAATAAGATACTACTTAATGCTTACCCTTTTATTGTCTTTGGGATATGCTGTAGTTACAACTACAAATACCGGACCGGTAGTAATTGAAAAATATTACGAAGTACGTAACGAAGCTTTAAAATACTACCCCGATGATTTATCTATAATAGGGGAAGACGGGGTTGTCACGACAAATCAGGGGGATCCTTACTTCTTCCCGCTTCCTAAAGAAATAGAACTTGGAGACGGCGAGATGCTTAAAAATGCGATAGTTTTTTCTAAACAAGGAACAATCGAAGACATATTCAACTATGAAAGCTTCGCACTGGTTAACAGTAAAAATATAATCTACCGAAGTAGCCCCGGTACAAATAACAAACTTGAAATAGAACCCACTAAAAACTTAGGTAATTTTACATTTACGAAGGCCGACTTAGAGAAAGCGGCTCAATACGTAGATACCTACATAAAATACACCTACGCAATAATTGGAGTAAGTGTTTTTATAGCATTCGCTTTATTTATGTTGCTATGGATAATGACAGGAAATGTTATTTTATCTGCAATAATGACCGTGGCAAGCAAACTTATGAACAAAAAACTACCATTTGAAAAAGCCTTTCAAATTGCACTTCATACGGCCACACTTCCTCTTATTGTGGGGGCTCTTATTGATGCCTTTGGAATATGGATGCCTATAAGTTTCTGGTTTTCGGGACTGCATTTTCTTTTAGCATTGATAATAATATTGAATTTAAAAGAAGAGGCACAAACTTCGCCTGCGCAAGCTTAAAAGAAATAATCGAAAATAAGAGATTGATATAGGTGTTTAAAGGAGAAAATCTCAGATCTTTTGTGAAAAGGGCACTGCATTGAAAAACATAACAACAGTGTGTTAATATTCTGTACAGTTTTGAACACTCGGCCCGTACGTAACAACTACACAAGGCCGCAAAAAACTTTACGAGCGGTCCCCTGTAGCTCAATGGTAGAGCGCCCGGCTGTTAACCGGTAGGTTGGTGGTTCGAGTCCACCCGGGGGAGCCAAGTAGAATCAGTAGGCTCAGAAACACCATATTTAGCTGTGACAGCAACTAAATCCACTGGTTCTAACCGTCTATTTTTCACATATTCAGGATTTTTACCCTCCTTGAATATCAAGAAGGGTTTTTCCAAGTCAATACACAGTTTTCTGTTATTAAGCATGAGGTTCTGACCAAGTAAAGATAAGATTTCTCTTTTAACAGTAAGTCCGCCATTTTCAAATCTCTCACGAACACTTGTAGCAAAGTTGAATACATCTTCAATCTTTTTGAGATATGCCTCTCTATTTTGTTCATCTGCACTTAGTTCATCTTTAAGCTCGTCTCGTTTAGCTTTTACTTCAACTTTAATGTCTAGGTACTCTTCGCTAGAAATCTCATTATTCATACGCATGGTCAACAAATCTGCCAACTGCTTCTCTAGTCTTTTATATTCTTTTTGTTTTGATTCCAAGATTTGAAGAGAAGTTTCAGATTCGGTTTTACTCTTTTCAGTGAGGTATTTAACCGCCCAATCACGAAACTCAATTGGTATTTCGATTGATGACACCAACTCTATTATCTGCTCTTCTAAATCTAATAATGTTATAGATTTTTGCTTGCATTTAACGTGGGGTTTTCTTTTGGAACAATGATAGTAATCATATATGCCTATATTGCCCGTTTTAGGATAGTGCTTTTCCTTATGTGTTGCCGTTATAGCACACCCACATTCAGCACAATGTATCAGACCCGTATAAAGATGTACGTGTGTCTTTGGTTTTCGTTTAAGCTTTCTGCTCAGGATTTCTTGCACCGAGTTAAATTCCTTTTTGGTCACCATTTTGGGGTGTTCACCTTTCCGTAACTGACCCTTATACCTAAAGTAACCATAATAAAAGGGGTTACTGAAAATGTCATATAATCCTGATTTAGATATAGGTTTGCCACCAGATTTTTTTCTCTTAATAGAGCGGTAATTCCATTGGTTATTAGCAATTTCAAGTATTTCAGGAACTGTATATGCTCCTGTAAGCATCAAATCCCACATTTTCCTTACCAAATCGAAGCGTTCTTGGTCTTTAATGATGGTGTTTTTACCTTTTTCCTTATACATTGTGTTTAGATAACCCGCAGGAGCAACAGAAGGTAACCACCCTTTTTCAACTTTGGATTCTAGACCATCTGCAACTCTTTCCCCTTTTACATCATTCTCAAATTTAGCATTAAGCATGTTGTATTGGAGCATTAAGATTCCCATTGGCGTGGCTTCAATCGCCTTTTTAGTATCAATAGGATACGGGCTTCAAGATTTGGTAATTTCACGAGTAGCGCGATTAGACGAAATGCAACAAGCTGAAATCTACTCCCCTCCAGCAAGTAATACAAAAATAAACGACGAGTCAATAGCAAAAATAGCAAATGTCCAAAATGTAGAAAAAGTTTTACCTCTTATTACTCTAGTAGCGAAAGTTAACTATAATAACTCAATTTCCGACATGGCGGTATACGCTGTAACAAGCGACTATCTTGAACAATCTGCAATAAAACCTGTTAAAGGAAAAATATTCGACAACGATTTAACAAGCTTTAATCTCACTGAAGAAGATGAAAATAAAGAGGAAGTGGCCGGGGCATCGAGCTCCCGTCAAGGCGGTGAACAGGGTGGAGAAATTTCTGCATCTCAAAACAATAATCTTAATGAGGGTCTGACGAATATTGAAGTCGGAAAAAGAATTACAGAAGCAGAAATTTCAATATTTCCTGAAACTTGGGTTAGAGTGAGAGAAAAACCTTCCTTAGACAGCAAAATTTTAGGCTACACTAAAAGACCCGAAGGAAAGCAAACAGGCTACGAGGTCTGGGGAAACTCCTACCCGGATAATATAAACGGAACAATACAGGCTGCTGACGGCAAGGTATACGGCAAATGGGTTGAATCAAAAGTATTTTTATGGGAAGAAAAAAATAACGGCTATATTCAAGTTATTGATGAGCAAGGAAGTCAAGTACAAAAAACAGGATTTATGGCCGAAGTTAATTTAGGATTGCAGCGTTATACTCTGGAAAGACAGCCCGAAGTACTTGCAGAGGCCGACACAAGGGCCGTAACTGATTCTACGGAAACACAAACAGATTCGCAAATAACTACAGGCACCGGGCAGGCTGCGGCAGAAGATGCAACTACTTACGAGGATTTAAAATTTGACGGAACAGACTGGATACTAATAGAAGAAGGGAATAAGACTGAACAGATTGAGAGAGTACAAGTTTCCGAAAAGGCCACAAGAGAAGCAGTAGCTAATACTGCGATGTTAGATGTTTTGGGACTAACAGAGTCCGAGGCAATAGGAAAAGAAATAGAAGTTTCTTTTATTGTTACCGCATCATTATTAGAGCCGGGGGCGGCTAAAATAGAGTCTGTACCAACTAAATATAAAATTATTGGGGTCGTACCCCAAAAAGATGCACCATATTTTTATGTACCTTTTATAGATATTAGAAGCCTGGGAGTAATGAATTATTCACAAGCAAAAATAATTGTGCAGGATCAGCAAAGCCTTACAGATGTAAGGAAAAAGATTGAGGCGATGGGTTTTGAAACCACATCAGTTGTAGACACAGTAGAGCAAATAAATACACTTTTTGCGACACTTAGAAAAATGCTGGCGCTTGCAGGAACCGTGGCACTAAGCGTTGCCGCACTGGGGATGTTTAATACTCTAACTGTTTCTCTTTTGGAAAGAACCAGGGAAATAGGACTTATGAAAGCAATGGGAATGAAATCTTTTGAAGTTAAGGAGCTGTTTTTAACAGAATCTATGATAATGGGAGTTTTCGGAGGAATTATAGGCGTATCCTTAGGCGCACTCGCCGGAGAGTTACTTGGGTTTATCATTTCAATATTTTCTATTTCGAAAGGTTTGGGGTATATTGATGTAGCATCAATGCCCGTCGGATTTACGCTGTTTGTGCTTTCCCTTTCATTAATAGTTGGGACTCTAACAGGAATCTATCCCGCCCGCAGAGCCACAAATATATCAGCACTTAACGCAATGAGGTACGAATAGTACCTCTCTAAGAAAATTTATTGGAGGGGCTAAAATTACTCCCCTAAAATTATGATGGCAACTTTCCGGGCCAGCTCTTTCAACTGCTCGTTGTCTGCAGTGTTTGGCGTTCTATCAACACGCACAAACTTGTTCGGCGTCATTACTAAATAAATAGCGTTAATATTTCCGTCATCTTGCATTGCAATAAAATGTTCCATAGGAATGGAGGAGTCTGTTTCGATAGATCTTCCAGCAATCTTGTGTCCTTCTTTTTGAGTGTCTGCAGACAAGTAAGAAACTTGAACGAGGATGTGTTCATAACGTGCTTTGTTTGTGAAATATGTGCAACCCGTGCCTGTACTTGTAGAGGAATCAGACACTTCCTGAATCGGTATGCCAATAATATCTGAAACCAGTTCTGAAGGAACTTCTTCACAAACCGAAAGCCCAAAAGAATCTTGGCCATCCATAGGTCTTTTAGCTACGTATTTTTGCGAACCTAATTGCTGTTCTTCAATTGTTACTGAGGTATTATTTTTTGGGGTTTGGCTAGTTTTAGAAAGTACAATAAGACCGAAAGATACAGCAACTAAAACTGCCCCCACGAGAATTATTTTTTTCATATTCTGATTATATGCCGTTAATTTAAAAAAATATAGCGAGACCGATTTTAGGGCTTTGGAAGTAATAGTTGATCTAGATCTTCAGGTGTCGGATTCTTGTAGTTAATTAGAACATACTGGGAAGGAGTGAACATATTTTCGTCCGCCACCCAATCTTCACATAAATTTTCTTGATCTTTAATAGCTGCTATCTCTGCATCAACGATTGATGCTACAGAAGAATACTGCGATTGAGTTTCTGCGGTATATTCTTCAGATGTTAATTTCCACACATAACTACCTGTTGCAGGAAGAGTTTCAAACTCCTCCCATATAAAATAGTCATCATTTACGTGCAGAATATTTCTTGTAGGTCCGGAGTTAATATTACCGCCAATCGAAGAGACGTAATAGAAATATTCACCTGCTTCATGGTACTCAAAACTTTTATTGTTAGTACAAAGAAGGCCATTTTCGGGCATATTAGAAAAATCTATTTCATAGATTACAACATCCTCTTCACCAATGAGACTTGAGAATACGGATCTTTTTGGTTCTGTTTCATTCAAGCTTTTTCGATCCTTGTCACCATTCTCTCCGCCTAAATTCTGCTCCTCACTCATAACAGGCATTTCGGAAGTTTGCTGTTTCTTAGAATCAGACCTTTCTTGCCAATAAGGAATAAGGGCCTTTGCAGATAAAAATCCTGCAGTAGTCATTAATAAAGCCAACAAAACTGCCCCCGCAATTGTAAATGCTTTTTTAATTGAGAAGCCTTCTTTATAAACTCCAAGCTCTACTTCGTTCTTTTCTTTAGGCCCAGGCTCTTGTTCGAAATTTCCTGCATAAGTATCTTCTGACGTAAGCAAAGGTTCGCGATGTACCTCTTCTTCAGCGAGCGTGTTTCCCTGCTCCCCCTCAAGCTCGTCTTTCCCTTCTGTTGCCTCAGGACTTAACTCAAATTCAGGTGCCGACTGAGTTTCTTCTGCGCCAACCTCCTTATTGTCTTCTACTCCGACGTTATTTTCAGGGGCATTTTCGAAATTATTATTATCGACACCGGGCTCAATGTTTGAGGCAGCTTTTTCATGTGGCTCAGTCTCAGGGTATTGAGGCCGTTTTGCAGAAAATTCTGCGTTTGGCGAAAAATTGTTGCGGTTTTCTACGGGCCCACTACTACCGTTGCTGAAGCCATCTCTTGTTATTGGCGGAATAGAGTTCTCCGAGGCTGTTTCTTGACGTGAAGTTAAGGGGTCGAATCTCTCGTTTGGAAGACTTGTTTCAGGAAAAACTCCGCCCTCACCTTGTAAAGAATGTGCTTCTGAATCTGGACTGGGCGACATAGCCGAGCTCTCCGAATTTGCTCCTAGTGGGGCTTCGAGATTTTTGTTTGGGCCCTCATTTTCCGGAACTATGATGTCTTCTTTTTCAGCCATAAATTAATTCTAACATAAATAAGTGCATTAATTTTTATAATTTCGTTACTAAAACTACTTACATAAGCTAGTAGATGTGGTTTACCCAACATGTTGGGCTTTGCAACGCAAAGAAGGTACGGCAAACCACTTGCGTAAGCTGGCAGTGTTTAATATCAGCAGAAAATTACTGATTCTGAGGAAACTTGTAACTAACTGTTTCCAATAATTCGGAGAAAACCTCATCCAGCTTTCCCGGAACTTCTTCACTTTTTACAAGTACCACAACTCGATTTGAATCCGAAATATAACTAAAATAAATCTCTCCCCACCAAGCATAATTAGTTAAATGAGTCCAGACAAAACCGTTTACTTCAAAAGTCTCATCTGAAACTTCCGGTTCAATTCCTACCACAACCCTATACTCCTCTTTTAGAAGTTCTTTTTGTTCGGCCATAAAACTTTCGTACGTCTCATCGTTTTTTAAGGTAAGTGAATAAGCAGCAAGGCCGTTGAAAACAGCCTGGTCATCTTCGCCAATACTTAATGGGTCCACCGCTACAAAATACTTTGTAACCTCGCCTGCAATTGGCCCCCTAAGATTACAACACGTATCGTCCCAATCAGAAGGATAGCTAACAGCAAGTTCCGGATTGCCATGGACAATCTTTGTCCAGGTATCTTTTGGCTCAGGAGCAATTATGTTTGTAAATTTAAAAGCCTCGCGAATTAGGTCCGTCTGTGCCTGATAGCGCTGTTTAAAACCAACATCGCCTCTGTATGCTTGGGCAATTTCATACATGTTTGATCCCTTTATTAAGAAGGTTTCAACATAATTTACATTACAATTATCCACAACAAAAGTTTTAGCCGGTTCTCCGGAAATCACAGCATCTTTGATATCTCCATATTCAGCAGTTGCAGGGCACAAACTTAGATAGCCCGATCGCTTATTAAGTGCGATCTGAGCTAAATCGGTATTTAAAACATTTTTATACATTGTTATTTTTACCAAATAACCATCAGAGATATCCGTAGCCGTAGTTATAGCTTCGTCTTGCTTTTCTCCCGCATAAGTTATCGTGTAAGTAACTGATTGTGCCGCCATATCAGAAGGTAACTTAAATAGAGTTTCTTTGGGGTAATCTATTTGAAATTCGTATTCTCTGTTTACATAGGTCTTCCAGTCAGGATCGGGTTTGGAAGGAGTTTCGATTACAACAGGGGTTTCAGGATTTTCTGTCGGCAAGGGCTCGACGGCCCCCGGCTGTAGACTGGAGTTGTTATATAGATATACTAGAGACGACCCTAGACCAATAACAACAAAGGAAATTAGTAGAAATACGTATAGAGTTCGATTTGGCATAAAGCTGAATATTCTTCGGGATGGCTTGTTTTTTGATGTGGTTGTGGCGGCCGGCGCCCCAACAGCCCCCTCCCCATCTGCAGGAACGTATGGATTTTGAGCTTGAAAAGAAGAGCCTCCGTCGCCGGCCGCCGGATCTTCTTCACTTACCGTATCTAAAAAATGTGGGGCAACAGTACCATCCTCAGAAACCTCTTCAGACAAAGCGCTGCCCCCTTCCAAAACCTGAGAAACAGGAACATCCTTACCCTCGTCACTAGCAGTACCGCTGTCTACTACAGGCGGCTCTTGCAATTTCGCACCTTGATCTTCAACAGAAATATTTTCAGCAACAGGGTGCGGGCCAGAATCTTCTGGTCCGGAAACCGTTTGGTCAACAACGTTTTCTGGGATATTTTCTTGCTTTGCCGTACTACCCGAACGGGTAATTCCAGGATTATTGTTATCCGAGCTACCATCATCAAGAGGCTGGATCGGTATTATATTGGGCTGTTCATCACTCATGTAGTTATATTCTAAATCTTTCCTAGAGTTTTTGCTAGTTCTGTTGCTTTCGCTAAATCATTTGAGATCTTCGCCAAACCTAAATCCCAAACCTCTCTTTTAGTAATATCAATGCCAACGGTTAAAAACGCATCTTTTGGCGAAACAGAACTACCTAGAGAAAGAATATGTTTAAAATCATCTATAAACCTAGGGTCTAGTCGAACCCTTTCTTGAAGAGCTTTGGAAATTAACAAACCACTTGCATATGAATAAACGTAAAAAGGTCTTCTAATATGTGACCACATTGCCCAGTGCCTGCCTGCTCCTTTTGAATTCTTGCCCAGATACAAACTCATCTTTTCTTCAAATATTTCCCCTATGAGCTCTTCTGGCAGGTAGTTTTCTTTTGTGTATGTGTCGTAAAGCGCAAGTTCAAAAATATAACAGGCTATCTGTCTGTGAACAGTGGATATATCGTCATCTAATTTCAGCATTTTATAAATCAGTTGCTCTTCGAGAGTTAACTCTTTAACCAAAAGCGCATTAGCAAAATCTTCCATAAAAGTGCTCGCCACCTCGGCTATACCCATAGGATAGTCGGCATTTAATGCATTTTGTGCACTTGAAGATATAAAATGATGAATAGCATGGCCCATCTCATGAGCCAAGGTCGAAACATCTCTAAATTCGTTGTTATAGTTTAGCAGTATATAGGCAGGATAATCATTTGTTATAGAGACACAGAAAGCACCTCCCGACTTCCCCTTCTTTGGAAAGAAGTCTATATTACCGCCACACAGCATGGACTCGAAATATTCCCCAAATATCGGGTCTAAGGACATGAAACAGTCATGAACTACCTCGACTGCTGTAGCAACATTAATTTCATGTTTTAATTTTCCATATTCAATGTTTCTTTGATTGTAAGTGAGGACTTTTTTACCCAATAATTTTGCCTTTAAATCATAAAATTGGGCGGAAACACCAAAATTCGCCGACACTGCTTCAATTAGAACGTCAATTGTGGCGGCGTCCATATCTTCACTCAACAAGCGACGCTCATCGGCTCGCTTAAAGTTTCGTAGCTTATTTAAAGTTTTTAGATAGTATAAAATGGCATTTATCTCTCGTTCCGCTGTTTTAATATGCTTCTCTAAAACTTGCTCCAAAGATTTAGATGCATACTTCTGTACTTTATCATCCGAACTTTTCAAGTATTTTGAAATTTCCGAAATAGAAATTGTGATTTTCTCGTGTCTTTCGTTTAGAACTTTTACTGTTTCCAAAGAATAGAAGGTACTCACCATGTCTACCCAGTCACCATAGGCACCCTTTGAAATCAAATTCAATAGTTGCTCCTCTTTTTCCGACAAGTCGTGCTTTGCAGAAGCAAAAAGCTGTTCTAAGTAATGTTTGTAATCTTGTAGGTCATGATGAGACAGAAACTCTTTTTGCTTTTCTTCAGGAATTTTACCTAATGTGAGTGCGAAAAATTCAAGTTCATTATATTTTTCTGTCAAAAACTCGTTTAAAGAATTTAACTTCGCCTTAATTTTGTTATCAGCTGAATCGAGACTGGAACGCAAGTAAAAGTAAAAACCGGCCCTCCCCCCTACAGAAATTAACCTTGAAAGCTTCTCATACTCGTCTAGTGCGTTTTTTAAGGCCGGAGCAGAAGTTAAATAGTCTTTTGACTCTCTGTGCTTTGAAACAAACTGCTCTACTGATTTAGCGATTTCCGTTCTCTCAAGATCCTGCGCCGCATCTTCATCAGATTTCATAAGCACCGATAAATCCCATTGAGAAGGAAACTCCCAAACAGCAGGGCTATTTGAAAAAGTTACTTTTATTTTCGGTTCTTTGGGGTCTGCTTTTTTGGGACTATCTTTCATAGCTTTCACCTAATTTCTTTCCACAATATAACAAATTATGGCACAATATAATAGATGAGCCCACTCGCCCAAGAACCAATTTCAATAGCTGAAGATAATAATTTAATAATTAACAATACCGACGAAGTTCGGGAGAGCTTAATAGATCAACTTATTTACTCTGCAGTGTTCGGCTCGGGCAAGAAAAAGGGCGACGCTAGGTGGATAATAAAAAAAATTGGCCAAAAACTAGGAGTAAACTTTGCTTCAATAAACGTTTTTTACAAGAAACGTGCTAAAGAGAGCTCGATAAAACCATTCACAGTTCCGGCATTTAATATTAGGGGTCTTACATACGACACGGCTCGCACACTTTTTAAAACCGCAAAAAAATTAAATACGGATGCTTTTGTTATAGAAATAGCAAGAAGCGAAATGAACTACTCTAAACAAAACCCCGAAGAATTTGCGACATGCGTTATAGCAGCAGCAATTAAAGAAAACTACACATGGCCAATATATCTACAAGGAGACCACTTTCAGGCAAAAGCTAAATCGCCCGGCATTGCAGATGTAGGTGAAATGGAAGCCTTAAAAAAATTAATTTCTGAGGCAGTTGCTGAAGGATTCTACAACATAGACATCGACACCTCCACCCTAGTAGATCTTGGACAAAAAACAATACAGAAACAGCAACTGCCGAACATACTAGCCACAGCCGAACTCACCGACTTTATTAGAACAACCTACACCTCACCAAATTACCCAACAATTTCAATAGGCGGGGAAATTGGCCATATAGGAGGTAAAAACAGCACCGCAGAAGAATTTGAAATATTTATGCAAGGAGTAGAATCTGAAACTCAAGGAGCTGCGGGCTTAAGCAAGATAAGCATACAAACAGGAACCAGTCATGGGGGAATGGTAGACGACAATGGAAATATCTTAGATGTGGAGGTAGACTTCGCATTACTTAAAAATATATCCTTGATAGCGAAAAATAAATTTAATATGGCCGGAGCCGTGCAGCACGGTGCCTCAACACTACCCGACAACTTATTCAGGATGTTTCCTAAGAATCTTACTGCAGAAATACACCTAGCAACAGGAACACAAAATATAATATTTGACCATCCCCTATTTCCGGAGACGCTAAAAAAAGGCATGGATTCTTGGGTTCTACAAAATCTTCAGAAAGAAAGAATGCCCGGATGGAACAACGAACAAACTATTTATAAACTACGCAAAAAAACTTGGGGCCAATTTAAAAAAGATCTATGGGAAATAGACGCAAACACAAAAAAAGCCATCTTTGCTGACCTTCAAAAAAGGTTCATTTTTTTATTTGCTGAGCTTGGAATTTCAGACGTTAAAACACAAAGCCAAAACTAACAAACATCCTATACTAAATAGTATTTTTGGTTTATTATCTAAATATGACAAACACAACGAAGCAAAAAACAGAGCCCGAACAAATCAGTAAAACACTTACCGAAGTGGTGCAAGACGAAAAAAGCCTTGCAATAATAGCGCACATAGGAGGGATATTCTTTGGGATTATAGCTCCCCTTATTATATGGATTCTTCAGAAAGATAAACCAAACGCGTCATTCTCAACCCATCATGCCAAAGAAGCACTAAATTTCCAAATATCAGTACTACTAGCAAGTGCGGTAGCGGGACTTACAACCATAGTATTAATCGGATTCTTGTTCCTACCAGCTGTTATGGTAGCGAACGTAATATTTTGTATATTAGCTGCCATAGAAGCTAATAAGGGCCTACCTTACAACTACCCCTTCTCTTTGAGGTTAGTGAAGTAGGATCTGGTAAGTTTAAGGATTTGAAAGGTACTTAAAATATGGAAGAAAATGAAGCAGTAATTCAAAACAAAGATTTGCCCTCCGAAGCAGAAGATCAGAAAAACTCTCGCATAAATAAACTTAAGTTTAGAATTAATGGGAAAAAGTTACTAATTCTTGGGGGTGCTGTTGTTTTAATTCTTCTTCTAATCTCTGCCGTTTTAGTTAGTAATAGTAAATCTAAAAAAGTCACGCCAAGCACTGCAAACGAATCACAAGAGACTATGAAACAAAAGCCAATAAAAAGTTCAGAATACAATCCTTCAACAGAAGGGGAAGTAGTTTTGCCTTGGACACCAAACAATATAAATACTTCTCATGATACATATTATTTATTCGGTGAGGTTAAAACAGACGGTGACCTATTTCACGTTGATTTATTCACAAATGGGGAGCTTGTTGATGATTATACGATTGGGGTAAATAATTACCTGCTAGGGTTGAATTTCGGCCTAAGCAACAGTGGTTTCGTCATCGAGAAGGGTAGAGCTCACAAAAATTTTTATTTTCCTATTAGAGATTTAAAGGTTGGCGAAAACAATGTATCAATTAAACTTTACACAGACGATACTAAAGAAAAAGTATTAAGTGAAAAATCGGTTATTATCACAAGATCGGATACAACCTACAATTCAGAAGTGACTTTATACAACAGCCCGAGAGAAGTTAGTGCTGAAGAGATTTTCAATAAAGCGGGCATAGATTTTGAGAACGAGAAGTTATGGGAGTACTTTCATAATCAACCGTCTTGGTTCTTAGACAACAAAAGTAACGATTTCTTCTACGGCAAGGCTGGGGATTGGATCGACTACAAAATAGAGGCTATGGGAGAAATAGGCATTAAAAATGAAAAAACATCTTTGTACAGATTCCTTTACACTCATCCAGGCGAAGGTCCGGGTCCTAGCGCATACAATAACTCGATATACTTTTACATTGTTAACAACCAAGCATATTTCGTAACAAACACACTTGTATCAGACGAGTATTTTGCTCCAATTTACCTTTTTTATATGCAACCTTCACCTTATATATTTGAGGATACGGTGGCTGAACTGGAAGAAATTTCTATCAATGAGAATAATACCCTAATTCCATCTGCTACCGGTGTTGGAGTACTTAGATATTGTGACCCAGCTAAGATTGAGGGGGAAAAGATTTACACCTATCAATCATTTTCTGTATATGAAAACTTTGATGTATACGACCAATACGGGAATTGTAAAAACTTTAGATTGGTTCCTAGCTACTTTAGAGACGATACATACGGCACATACCCCGGTGCCAGTGATTGGAATGACGGAGTAACCCCAGATTTTAATAAAATGACTGTTAATCTTGATGATGGTAAAAGTCTAGACAGTTTTTATAACCCTTATTGGTATTGGTGTGCTCGTTCCCGTGGGTACAGAACCATAGATAGCAGTAATTACTTGGAAAAAGTAGGTAAAACTTCAACAGGAGAAGATGTTTATATATACAGTACTAATATGCCGTTCCCAAAGGACAGCCATCTACTGCCCTCTTCCACAAAAGAATATCCATACTACACAGCCTCTGAGGAAAATTGGCAAGAATTTCTAAATAATCAAAAAGAAACTTACCCGGTTTTAGTAATCAAAAATGTTTTTGGTGAATGGGTGGTGTACATAAATGCCGATTATCTTTTTGCTCCGGGTTGCTAGTTGAGGGTTTGAAGAGTAAGAAAAAGGGCATGGCGGGATAGAAGATTGATTGGCTGATATCTCCAATCCACAGAATACCACGAAGCAAGCTTACTAATAGCCCCTGCGCCTGCAGAGAGGCCCATTAAATAAATCTCAGGTTTGTCGTAGCCGCAAATTTCTTTTGAATGTACTATTGCATAGTTAAGCATATTTCTTAAAAATGTATCCAAATTACCCACACATGAGCTGCCTTTTATTAGAACTGCTGCTAAGACTTGTTCGACATATCAAGACCCTCGAAATTTAGACACTTTTAGCCACTGGTTTCAAGGTAATTAGGGAATTTGCTTCTGTTGAATCTTCTTTGGTGACCCCACGGGGAATAAGCAAAGCTTGCATTTGTCTTCGACAAAAGTCGAACCTAGCTTCGCTATAGCTCTCTCATACCAGCAGCATCACATGAACAAAAACCTCCACCTACCGGTGGAGAACTTTGTTCATGGTGACCCCACGGGGAATCGAACCCCGATTTACAGACTGAGAACCTGCCGTCCTAACCGTTAGACGATGGGGCCATAAACTCTAGAGCATAAGAGAATGGCGGTTTGGTAACCGAGAGATAACACATAAAGCCTTTCTCAATAGCCAAAGACTATAATTAAAGCTTTTTGTTTTCGACTCTAACCAAACGATGAAAGCATTATACCAAAACTTCACATTTGCTCAACAAAACAATATAATAAGTATAATGACCCCAATGTTTAAAAGAAAATCCCGTACTTCTAATAATTTTGTAGAGCAAGGTGCGCAGCACCCCAACGCTTTGCCCAACCATAAAAGCAAAAAACTCAATAAAGCTACAAAGCACGTTACAAAAATACTTATAGCGTGCCTGTTTCTACTGGGGGCGGTTTTTTCATATTACTTCTTTAATTTAGAAAAAAGTGTAACCAGAACTTCAATAGATTCTGAGGTCATGGGGATTTCGAAAAAAATTAACTCGGGAGAGACTGATACCACTTCTCTTTATTTTGAGGATAAAGTATTACACGTGCCCTCGGACGCTAAGCTTTTGAGCTCAATTCAAAATTTTGTAAGTGTGGGTAAAACTTATGAAACCAGTCTTAAACCAATTGAAATATTTGATTTCTACGCCAATAATCTTGGAAATGCGGGTTGGGAAGAGGTCAAAAGAATAACCCCGACTGATACAGAATACTATGCAACATACAGACTTGATAGAACAGAAACAACCATAAAAGTAACTTATGAACCTAGCCTACAAAAGTCAATACTTAGTGTAACTTTATCTAGAGAGTAGGTTTTTATTTTGTACCAACCAAATAAACAGCCCTCCACGGCTGGTACCTGGTTACAAAAGTGTCTTCAATTATTTTTTTATCATCTTTATATACTATTCTGTTAAAACTGGCCGTTGCTCCCCAAGCAGCAAAATCTACCTGTTTAACTACACCCTTCGGCAAAGTTGGGTCGTCTTGATATAACGCAGGGGGAGGAGGAGATTGATTGGAAACAACTGGTTCCGAAATTTCAACTTTCCGACCGTCGGGAGTTCCATATAATTTAAAAGTTAAGGAATATTCGACTTCGTTGGGAACTGCTTCTATTAAAATAAAGTTTGGCGTATCATTTTTAAATTCAAAATCAAGCGATGGCTGATATATTGAGGCGTCAACTCCAACGGGCGATTCAATTTCGTAGTAACCGACACGATAGGCATGGGGGTGCCTAGTAACAATGGGTAAGCCCGAATTTAGCGCTGCGCGAAACAAAGTTGTGGATGTTTGGCACACTCCCCCACCGTCTCCCAAAACAGTACGACCGTTAGATATAACATAGGCCGTAGCATATCCGGTAGAACTACTTATTTTCCCAACCGAAGTATTAAATGAATAAATCTCTCCGGGCGGTACAAGAACTCCGTCGGTTCTCTTGGCCGCCAAAAGCAAATTATGAATTCGGGAAGGGGCTGATCCGGTATATTTGGAAGTTCCCTCGCCAATAAGTTTGTAGATGCCGTACTTTGAGGGATCTGCCGCACCTTCTATTTTATTAAAGGTCAAAACAACAGAAGTAGGTTTTTTCTCTTCTAGACCAATATCATCAACAGGAGTTTCCCATAACAACGCGTCTTTTAAGTTTCTCTCGAATGATTTTTTTTCAAGTTCGTAGCCGGGCTCAACGAACTCAAACTCTGTTACGATATCGTTTGAGATAGCGGTTATTTTCCCTCGCGGTAATGTATTTACCTCCTGAGCAATAGCCGAGGTGTAGGCTTCGAACTGAGGTTTATTTATGACCAGGCTGTACGAATCGTCAACTTTGGAAACTTCTACCAAACTAAGCTTTTCTAAATCCGATAAAATAATAGGCTCAAAATTTGGAAAATTTGAAACACTTTCACTCCCTAACTTGCTATTACCGTTTTTCGACTCGGGATCCTTCTCGTCATCTTTGGTGACTTTTATTTTTTCTTGCGTTTCGCCCTCGCTATTGTTGCTTGCAGGTACTGCTTGAGGAACTAAAGTTATTTCATTTTTTAAAAGGGCTTTTATTTTTGGCTCAAACAATTTAAGTGCGACGGTGTTAACCTTAGGATACACTTTTTCTACTAATAAAATTTTTTGAGTAAAATCAAAATTATTTAGTGACCACAAAGACTGATCATATAAATTTTGGTGGTCTACCTTAAAGCCAGCGGAAGATTCTACAAGAGACAAACGGCCTTCTTCATCAAGGCTAAAACGGGCGTCTTTTGCCTGCACATCAAGAGTTCCAACTATTACTGCGAAAAAGTTGTTTAAAGCCTTTTCATCATGAGTTAAAGAGGCAGGTACAGTTAACTTTTTACCTATTAGGCCGGCAATTTTGTCTTTGGTGTCTATGTAAAGATTTCCGGTGCGCCCAACTTGCAAAGCTCGTTGGACAGATTGTGACGGATTGTAAGTAATATCTAAATCAGACAAAGAGGTTGTGTAAACATTATCTTCAAAAACAAAAGATAGCTCAGAAGGCAAAGAACTTATTGTATCCGCGAGTTTTTTCTCGGCATCACCATAAGTTAAACCCCCTACATCAACAACACCAACATATACTCCAGGAATAATTTTGCGACCAAAAAAAACATGGTAGGCTGCAAAAAATGCAAGCAAAGCGCAAAGTAAATAAAAAGCTACCAAGCCAAGTCTAAGCCGACTAAACATTTTTGAACTTAGTAATAAAAATTTGCGAAATAGCATCCGAACTCCAAAAACCTTATTGGATAACTAGGACTTATCATTCTTTGCAGCCCCTGCATTATTCTTGGGCTTAGGCTCAACCCCTTTTGGAATAAAAGGAATACGAGGCTTTCTAATTATGTATTTCTTTGGATCCGCACACATATCAATGACATCGTCAGCCTCGTCAAACAACTTGGTTGAACCGGTTTTGCTAAACGCTACAACCTCTGTTCGAACGCCTTGACTTTTTGCATACTGCAACAAGTGAATGTAGTCACCATCGCCTGATATCAAAACCATAACATCTATTTTTGGAAGCATTCTAACAACATCCATGCATAGACCAACGTCCCAGTCACCTTTTTTTGAACCATCTATAAAAATTTGGAGCTCCTTTGCCTTAACCTCATACCCGCGCTGGGTAAGAGCATCAAAAAACTCCTTTTCTAAACCAACATCTGCTTTGATAACATAAGCAAAAGCCCTAACTAAACGGCGGTTTCCCACAGACTCAGTTAAAATTCGGCCAAAGTCTACCTTTCCCGAATATAGGTTTTTAGCGGAGTAATACATATTTTGTACGTCAGCAAAGATCGCAACTCTCTGTTCCGGATGTTTTGTTGTGTCAGCATTCATACGGTCATTTTAACAGAATTACTCTAAAGATGCGAAAAACTACTTAAAGCAACTGAGATTTATAATTTCGTTACTTAAACCTACTTACCCGAGCTAGTAGATGTAGTTTACCCAACATGTTGAGCTCTGCAAGGCAAAGAAATTACAGCAAACCACCTGCGTAAGCTGGTGATAGTTGATAATTTCGTTACTTAAACCTACTTACCCGAGCTAGTAGATGTAATTTACCCAACATGTTGAGCTCTGCAAGGCAAAGAAATTACAGTAAGCCACCTGCGTAAGCTGGTGGTAGTTGATAGCCATATGCAAGGATACGTATTACAATACAACTGCTACTGTTTGAAACAAACGACGATCTGCCTACATAAAGACAGCTTGCAACTTCCCAACTACGGGCCGGTCAGTGTTAAAAGTAGTAACTAAAAAAGGTACAAAAAACCATATATAAATAGAAGGGAGGCGAAAAAATGCTAAATAAAATAAAGGATCTACTTAAAATAGGAGATAAAAAATCTTGTTGCGGAGGGGCAAAAGACGATTGTTGCCAAAACCACGAGGATTCTTGTTGCGGCGGACATTGCTCGCCCGAGGACACAGAGAAAGGCTGCTGTTGCAACGGTAACGGACAGTGCAATTGCTCTAAAGACGAATGCTGCTGCGAATGCAAAGAGGACGAAACTTGCGAATGTAAATGCCATACAATAGAATAACTGCCCAAAAACAAAAGAAAAAGCACGCCGAAAAGGGCGCTTTTTGGAAAGTTGATAGCCGTAGTATCTCCGGATATACGGAAAGAGAAGGTACGAAGAAGTTAACAAACTAGCTCGCCCGCGATATAATGTCGGGCACATTGGGGGATCGTCTAATGGTAGGACACTGCACTCTGGATGCAGGAATTGGGGTTCGAATCCCTGTCCCCCAGCCAAGGAAAATATCCCTAAGCCTGAGAGGTTTGCGGATGTTTTTCTTTAACGGTTTAGACATTAAAGTTCTCTAATTGCTATTGCTTGAAAAACTGAACTTTCAGAATATCCCCATGTTTGGTAACCGTGAATTTCTACTTTTTTATCTATGTATTTTTCTAAATCATAAAAGTCCTTGCTATTAGGTCGTAACACTTGTATTTTATCAATATATAATGGCAATCCGGAAGCATTATTCATCAATAGATAGGGCTCCTCAAAATATATCCAGTACCAATAATCTCCCAACTCCAGCTCATCAGGAATATTTTCTTTTTTTAACGTGCCTTGTAAAAAAATTGGATTATCTTCCCCAGTAAATTCTATAACTCTATCTTGATCTTTTTCAACGTCCTTTGTAAAAGAGTCATTAACTACCGAGTATTCAATCTGCTTATTTATCTTTTTGATGGAATAAAAATAATAAGCAAATAAAATATTTATAAATAACGAAAGTGCTAATAAAGTAGATAAATATTTTTTAAACATAAACATATTTTACTACTTTATGGCAGTACGAAATAGCATATATGTGCAATTGACTTAAAAAATGGGTTTATATTTTTATAAGTACCAATTTGTGACCATACGGCCAGCCATATAGCCTTAAGAAACTACGTACAAGATAGAACTACCTTTTTGATGCTAGACCCATATGCTCAGCCAGGAATTTGGCAATCAGCCTGAAGGGCTGGTTGCCAAATTACTTGTTGAGAGCGAAAGGATTCGAATGGCGCAGGCACGACGGTGCCGAGCCGAGGTCGGGCAAAAATTCAGCAGAATTTTATGCGTGACCGAATCCCTGTCCCCCAGCCAGGGTTTCTCCCTATAACAACAATCCCAAATATAGGCCATCAGGTAATTCGAACTGATATAATGTTCTTATGAAACTAATTTTGGGCGGAGGCGGGGATGAAAACACCTCCATACAATCACATAAACGCTTTTTTGATCTTCTGAAAAATTCTAGAAAAGTCTTATACATCCCAATAGCAATTCTTTCAGATAAATATACACCAGAAGGGTGCCTTTCTTGGTTTTCAGGAGCTTTTAAAAATATGGGAGATCTAGATATCGAAATGGTCACTAGATTTGAGGATATCGATAGTGACTTAGGCAAGTATGCTGGTATCTATATTGGTGGTGGAAATACCTATAAGTTACTTCATGAGATGAAAAAATCTGGTATCGATGAGAGATTAGATACATATAAGGGAGTAGTCTATGGGGGCAGTGCTGGAGCTATCATATTTGGTAAAGATATATCTACTGCTGAACATGCGGATATAAATAATGTTGGTTTAAAAGATATTTCTGGGTTAAATTACCTAAAAGGTTATAACTTGTGGTGTCACTATAAAGAAGAAGATATTCCCCTAATAGATCGGCTAGTAGAAAAGGGGCAGAAAATTATATCTATTGAGGAAGATTCGGCAATTTACATCAATAATACACATATAATTCAAAGTATTGGTAATAATGTAAGAATTCATATACAAGGAAAAGATACTTTCAAACTTTTACCAAAAGAACAGTTCGAACTTCTTCCCCGATGAACAACCAAATGGCCTGGATACGCATCGTACAGGATAGAACCCTATTTTAGTACTAGACCCGCATGCTCAGCCAAATATCCTGGAGAAACTGTGAATGGGATATAGTGATATTATAATATCGTGAAAGAATTCGAGAACATAAAAAAATATATAGAATTTATTAACTCATTAGATTTAACTTTCGATAAAAATCCGGAAGAATATGGGTACAAAAACCCAGTAATACTCTTGATGGACGCAACCCTTTCAATAAATAGACAGTACAACAAATTTGTTCTTCCAAGAATTGAATATTTTAAACAGAGTTTTCCTAATATAAATACTCTTGAGAAACTTAATAATTTGATAAAAGAGACGGGTATAAATGACTTCGAAAACGTGTGGAATTATAATCATCCTAAGAGGGTGGAAATATTACAAAACCTAGCTAAGTTTTTTCTCGAATATAAAACTGAAAATTCTATCAAGGATGATTTAGAAAGTATGAAACATTGGGCTAAGAGTGTAGATATAAATTCTGGAAAAATATTACCAATAGATGGAATGGGATTTGCAACAAGCCAATATATAAGAAAGATGTTAGGCGTTGATTCTGTGAAACCAGATGTTCATATAAAAAGATCTATTATTGAAGGGATAGGAGAAAAAATGTCTGACAAAAAAACTGTGATGTTTATAGAAATTGTTGCAAAGGAAATGGGTATTACTCCAACAGCTCTAGACCATGCTATTTGGAAACATTACTCCTTGAAATAACGTTTGGTGCTAGACCCGTATGCTCAGCCAATAGCTTGGAGAATATAACTCTATATCTGTATAATTACGGAATGAATTTCAACAAAGAGATGTTAGAAAGACTTGCCGAACTAGAACATAGACAATGGGCCACTTGGATGAAGTATATGCTAAAAAATCTTACATCTGAAAATATAGAAAAGTGGAAAAAGCAAGCTGATACCCCATACAAAGATTTAACCGAAAAGGAAAAGGACAGCGATAGAAATTGGGCTAAAGAAGTGCAAAAAATACTTAATGGTTCTTGACCTGCTTGCTCAGCCAAGGCAGTAACTATTATTTTTAATAGTAGTAACGTAAAATACTCTTATGAATACTTCGGAAATAGTCTCGTTCATTACATTCTCTGAAAAATTAAAAAAATTAGAAAGATTTAAAGGACAATTCTACTGGAAGGACTATCCCACGTTACCAAGATATGAGTCTGTAGCGGATCATTCTTGGCGATTATCTTTATTGATTTACGCTTTTGAAAAAAAACTTTCGCACCCCATAAATATTGAAAAAGCACTAAAAATGACAATTATTCACGATTTACCTGAAATTATTTCTGGCGATGATAGTCCAATGGGAAAAGATGGAACTGGTAAAGATTCGCATGCCTATAACGGTGATGTTCAAAAACAAAGACACGAAAGAGAAAAAGATGCTGCAAAGGAACTGTTCAGCAAACTTCCAAAAGATATTGGTGAGGAAATGTTTAACTTGTGGGTTGAATATGAATCTCAGGAATGTTTTGAAGCAAAAGTAGTTAAAGCACTAGATAAAATTGAATGCTTGCTACAAGTACTTGAATATAGTAATGGGAATTTGTTTAAAGACCATCTGGAATTTAGTATTAGTTATGGATTAAAACATGCGAATATCGATCCTGCCATTAAAAGCTTTGGGGAAGAAATTGCTCAAGAGATGAGAAATTCTTATAAGGAATACGTAAATGAATAGTGGGTGAAAGTTTAAATAGCGTACAGTACGAACGGCCAAATTGAAAAAACACTACTTTCCTTTATAACCGCAAGTTCCAAAACACGCTAAAAAACGTAGGCCAATTTGAACTTTGGAACTTGCAGAATGTATGCAATAAAATGGTATCGTCTCTTCTAAAAGAAAAAACCTTTGGATTTAGATTTTAAGAAGTGTTTTAATTCGATCAAAAACTCTCGCACTTCTATAGGAAGCCTGCTTAATCCGTTTGTTTTTCCATCCAACCAAGATATATATTTCTCATAAGAGACTTTACTATCAATGTAATAACTGTTTTTTGCTAACAAAGTATTTATTACAGGTTGAATTTTATCCATTAAGTAAACGGATTCAGATTCTGGGCTACTCTTGTTCTCATACTCTTCAATAGAAGTGTGTAAACCGTCAAAATCTTGCCATCTCTCTTTTATATTATTAAGTGCTTCCTGTTCTCTATCGAATTTATTGTTCTTTTGCTCTTCTGATGCGTTATGAGAGTCCGTATCACCGGCTTGAATTTCTACTAAATCATGCGTAAGGGCATACTTAAAGACCTTTAATAAATCCAAATTTAGGTTAAATTTCTCAATAAGATACAGCAAGTAATCGCTAGTTTGAAACTATGCTCTGGGTCTGTTTCCATTTGGTCTCGTCCACGGATAGGTGCTTTTCGATATATCTGGTCAAAATCATGTAAATAATCAATGAGGGAACAAAGCGCGTTATGTTATCCATATCATGATTAAAACATTCCACAACTTATAAAAGTTCCAACCAAATCTCAACTGCCCAGTCATTAAACCTGGAGAAACTGCTTACAGGATAATAATTATCTCCTTCTAGCCACTAAAATTTCACGTTCTTGGTTCATACCTGATTTAGTTCCACCTATTACTTTGTCGTGTAACAACACATCCCAGGATTTATATTTATTGACTAGATAGTCTCCAACAAAATAGCATTTTTTATGGTTAATATTAAATTCACCTTGGTCTGTAAAACCAACGATTATATTTATTCCATCTGTTGCAGTATGTTCCTGTATCGAATCTATGAGTTTGTCTCCGGACGAAAGTTTTAAAAAATGAAAAGTAAAGAAGGAAATGATGTCATCATAAGTGTCGTTTATAATATAGTTATTAAGATCTGCTCCTTCGGTATGTATGTTTAGATTGTTTTCATTTGCAAATATTTTTAAGTCATTAAGCGCTGCGTTATCCTTATCTATATTCATAACTTCAAACCCATTTCTTGCAAGAAAAATTGCGTTTGTTCCATCTGATCCGCCTAAATCCAAAACCTTTCCAGTCTTTAAATCAGCTAAATATTTTACCAATAGTTTATTAGGCTCCTTTGACCATCGTGAATTAATCACAGTCATATCTTTCAGTTTAACATCAATTTCTACACTAGATAATAAGTTGGTTCTAGATCTATTTGCTCAGCCAGTGTTTTCTCCTTGTCAAAACAACATAAAACAACCCATACCCAATAGAGATTAGAACTAAGGTATACTTTATGTATGGAAAATAACTTTACCGACTTTCTAATAGAATTAACAAATATCTCACCTAGACGAGGTATTAACGAACAAAAAGCAGCCCAATCAATTAAAAAATATTTAACAGAAGCAGGTGTTGATTTTACTACTCAAGAATTTGAAACGATAATCCCTGATATAAAAAAAGCTGAATTATATGCTGATGGTGAAAAAATTCCTTGTTTAGGAGCATCCTTTGTTAGCGGACATATAGACAACAAAGCAACTATAGTTAATGCAACAGGACCTAATGTGCAAAATCCCATGATAATTTTTAATCCGGTGTCGTTAGGTGTGTGTTTACAACAGTTTAAAAAATACCCTGCAGTTACTATAAATAGAGATTCAGTTATTCAATTAATAATGGCCAACAATATCAAGGGTGAGGTTATTGTAGAAGATTTTAAATTTATATCCCAAAATATTTTAGTCGGTAACACGAGTAATCCTGAAAATATT
This sequence comes from Candidatus Nomurabacteria bacterium, assembly GCA_020631855.1. GTDB lineage: Bacteria > Patescibacteriota > WWE3 > UBA101185 > UBA10185 > JACKGU01. The sequence continues at coordinate 407,277 of JACKGU010000001.1, forward strand.
GTTTTTGCTCATTATGACTCTTTAATAGGTGGTGCCTTAGATAATGGAGGAGCTGTAGATGTTTTATACCAATTAATAACTGATGATAAAAATTTATTAATCAATAATCTTTTTGTTTTTATTGGTAGTGAGGAAGAATCAACTTCAAGTGAAGATGGCTTATGGGGTTTTAATATTTTCGACAAAAAATATCATGAATTACTATTAAGCTGTAAAAAGGTTATAGTTCTGGATGGAGTAGGTATCGGAAAACCCAAATTTGTGTCTAACCATATTGATTGGGTTTTTGGAGTAGACCGTGATATGGATAAAATTAGTCCTAAAGTACTTTGGATGCAAAACGATCAAACAATAGTTATGAAATACTATCATTCTGACTTGGATACAATATCAATCTTAAAAACCGAACATCTAAATGAAGCTAAAGAATTATTATTAAGTGAAATAAGTTAAATTTGAGTAAATATAGTTCTAACTTCGCAAGCTACGGCCAGCCATATATCCTGTAGAAACGGCTTACAGGATAGAGATTCTTTATGGTACTACATCCATATACCCAACCAAAGTGAACACATCCATGACCGTGATTTGTGAGAAGTCTTAAACATCTTTGTTATTTTGAAGTTTTGCTATTGAGATTCGGACCGTTTTTGGCTTGTGGTTACTAATCGATCTTGAAAAGATAAAATTTATCTTTTAGTTGAAACCCATTTTTTATCAATCCTTTATAAGACCCTGTTGCTTCCTCGGCTATTGAAATGAATTTATTAACGCCATGATTTACACCGAAATTACATCGTTCGTCCACGAGTGCGGTGTGCAGCCCCCTTCTTCTGTGATCTTTTACCACACCTGCGTTATGAAGGTAGGCCAATCCCAAACTTGTATCTACTATAACTGATCCTGCACCTATAATTTCTTGTTTATGTTTTGTTACAATAGTTTCGAATTTGCGATCCTCTTGGCCTTCCTCTTTATATTTTTCATAAAGTCTACAATAATATGATTCCCCAGGCCAACCAGGATGACAGCTCTCAAGGACTTTTATGACCTCATTTAAGCTATATTCATTTGACAGATAATAGTCTGTCGGAAGGTTTGGATTTGTCTGTTTCCCAATCTCTTTAACTAGGTAGCTATCAGAGCCCAATTTTTCACCTCCATATTTTTTCACGAAAGGTAAATAGTTATCTTTTAATTTTTCGTTAACATAAAAGGACAGCTTTTTCCCTTCCGATTTACTCTTGTGTATGATCTGGTCGATTAAGGATATATTTAGCTTTTTAGGATCAGATAGTTTTGGAACAACAAAGTTGTACCACTCATCTTTAAAATGAGAGTCAACATAAAAAAAATCGTTATACTCTATAAAACGAATCGAATTTGTGCCAAGAAATATTCTCATAATATCGGTAAAAATCGCACTAAAGTAATTCATGATGAAATTATACTATAACAGTAACTAATAATTAGAATTTTTAAATCCTCGAAGTAAAATGGTTTTGTTATGGATATAGGGCGGAAGTTCTTACGCAACATTTTTGACTCGGCCGAAAAAATCTATACTATTATACATATATGCATGGCTTTAAAACACATGAACTTAAGAGTTATTATAGAACACATATTAAGCTGGGCCTTAAGATTGCTATTTTTAGCCTTTTTATAATAACAAGCAACAACAAATCTTATGCCGCAGAAATTAACCTAACATCTTCAGAATATCACTTCAGGATAGACGGCGCTGCGGCAAAAGACTTCCTAGGCATTACAACATACCTTAATATTTGAATTTTATTCTTAAAATTAAGTTCCGGATATTTGCAAATAGTTGAAGCGATTGAGTTACTTCTTGATAATAGCAACATAAAAACCAGGTGATTTCTCTTGCAGCATTTCCGCATGCCTAAAAGATACAAGCCTAGTGGTACAGATTTGGTTGGAAAAGATAAACATGCCATAGATAAAATGTTGAGCTTTAACGCCCCTGCTTACAATGAGAAAGAAACAATTTCCATATATAACACTTTAATCAATTCAAATGTTACAAACTCGAATAGTCGCAAGAACAATAATGTAGAGGTAAAATAATACGTAGAAACTAATTAAATATACCTTTTTACAGTATCCTATTTCTTGAAAAATTATTCATAAATCGCCTTTTATAAAGTAGTATCTAGTGTATATGATATTTGCTATCAGTGTAGTGATTACTTGGGTATATTATTTTTTTCTTTTTCAGTCATGGGGAATTCTTCTATTACAAATACTCAATAGAAACCACACGTCTAGGAAAGAATACCCCGTGCTTCGTATAACCACCACAAACATTCTAGGCATGATATTTCTGACAGCTTTAATTTCAGTATTAAATATTTTTTTTAAAATTGATTTTCCCATTAGACTGCTGGTATCTTTGAACATAGCTATTTTTTATAAATCGCTGTATAGAACTGCGCTGATTATAATTTCCGAAATTAAATATTTATTAAAAAATAGACCAGTTTTATTTTGTTTCTTTACAATCCCTGTTTTTCTCCTCTTAACTTCCTTGTCAATGCCTATACTCACTTACGATACAGGTTTATATCATGCCCAAAGTGTCAAATATATTACTGAATTTAAATTAATTCTAGGATTAGCGAACATACATTGCAGGCTTGGGTTCAATTCGAATCTATTTGTATTACAAAGTGCCTTAGTAATTATAGATTATAAATACATTATCAATTCCTATTTGATACTTCTACTTTCATTAAATACAGTGTTTCATGCAAATAAAAGGAATAAGTCGCTCTTTCTAGCCAATATAGCTTCGATTTGTTTTATATTTTTATTCTTTTTTTTCAACATAAATGGTTTATCTAATGATGTTTTCGCAACTATTTTAGGCGTCATTTTAATAGATCTTTTACTTACTAATGAAAAAGATTATTCATTTAATAACCAATTACCCATACTGATTACTTCCTATCTAATAACTATAAAGTTAAGCGCAGTAGTTTTCGGAATTTTAATAATTTATCTGCTGGTTAAAAATAGGAATAAACTTATATATGGCATGTTACTTTCCGCTTTAATAATTGCACCTTGGCTAGTTAGAAACATAATGATAAGCGGCTACCTTATTTTCCCATATCCTCAAGTTGATTTATTTAATTTGCAATATAAAGTTCCAAAAGAGACAGCTTATGAAACTTTTTACGATATTAAAAATTGGGCCAGAACAGGTACCACTATGTCAATGCCATTTATTGAATGGGTAAAGACATGGTCTTCAAATTTTCAATATATAGATATAGTAAGTCTTTTAAGTTTATCGCTGCTTTTTTTAGTTATTTTTCATATGATTATTTACAATAGAAAAAACCACGATTTTTTGATCTACTGTTGTATTGGAGTTGTTGGTATATTTTTTTGGTTCTTTACAGCACCCGATACTAGATTTGGAATGGTATATTTTGTTTACTCAACTTACTTATCTACCTACTATATTTTCAAAAATATACGTAAAAGTAGCGATGTCAAAATAGTGTATACATTAACTCTAGTTAGTTATTTTTTAATTTCATTAATATCAGATGTGGGCATATGGAATCAGTATAGAAATGAGAACATAAATTACTATCCTGAGGTATATACGGAAAGTTTGAGTAATGGCATCTCCATAAATGTATTGGAAAAAGGAGATCAGTGCTGGTACACACCCCTACCATGCACTTACAAAGTAAATACTGGTTTAAAATTAATTGGTACCACACTAGAAGATGGATTTAAAATTGATAAATAATCCCATTGAAATATATTTAATATTTTCAGATGTAATAAGGAAACTTTCAGAATATAGTATGGGATTTTTTTAAACACTCCTACAAACAGGTACTACAACTAAACCTTATAGCTAGAGGATTGATAGGATTTTAAGCAGGCGTTGTAGTATAAACAATTGTTATTTGCGAATTAGTATTATAAGTCAAGAGATAATAACAAAAAAATATAGATAAAAAGGTAGTATATAATACTTATATGAAAAAGCTTGTAATAGTTGCGGATGATTTTGGAACCCTACCCTCAATAAATAGCGGGATAAGTTTCTTATATAAAAATATACCGACACTTGAAATTTCAATGGTTACTAAAGCGAAATACTCAAAAGAGGCGGCAACCATGGTGAAAGAGCAAAGTATTCAAAACATTGGTATACATATGGAATTGTTAGGCTTAGAAGATCTAGGTAGACCAGTTACTGCAAAAGATTACATCAAACTATTTAAAGAAAAAACTTATGAGGAGATTGAAAAAATTGCTTCAGAGGAACTAAAGGCTTTTGAAACAACTATTGGCAAGCCACCAACACATATTACATCACACAAAGGAATTCATGGAAACTTCAAGCTCTTGAATTTTATTATTGCATATGCAAAAGAAAAAAATATCCCAATTAGAAAACCAGTTACTGCTTTAAATGTTGAATTGGGAAACCAAAATTATGCGGCAGAGATTTCTTTATCCAGGGCTAAATTAAAATCAACAAATTATCTTTTTGCCCATATGTTGGGAAATAACCTAGACAAAATTAAAAACGCATTCATAACAGACCTTGAAAAAGTAAATGAGGGGGAGACAGCTGAAATAGTAATACACCCTGCATTTTTTGATGAAAGATTATTAAATTATTCATCATTAAATTATTTACGCACAAGAGATATAGATTTATTTACAGATCAAAATTTTATAGACCAAATAAAAAAAATGGGGTTTAAATTTTGTACTTACAAACAAATATGAACACAAAAATAACAAAAAAAAGAGTGGTATTTACGCTACATGATTTTGGAAAGTCTTTCTCTGTAAACGATGGGATTGTGTTTGCAATGAATCATGCTGAAAACATAGCAACACAGTATTCATTATTACCTAACGGCATTGCAAGCAACCAAGCCGCGCAAATCGCAAGAGAAAGAACCGATCTGTCTTTTGACTTGTGTTTTACTTTTACCGATTTCAAACCAATAGGTAAAGGGTACAAAACACTAACAGACTCAGATGGGTACTTCTTAAAAGCAAACACCGCACAATGGGACTTTTCTGTTTTAGACAATTATAATTCTTACGAGATAGAGAAAGAGATTGAAGAACAATATGAGTGGTTTCTAACTAATGTAGGAAGAAAACCTACGGCGCTAACAACCCAGAAATCAGAACATGGGGACCCTAAGATTTTAATACCAATAACAGACCTTGCAAAAAAAGAAAATATTCCGTTAAGAACTCCGGCGTGGCAATGGTTTAGTAATTATGCGGCGCAGTCGTATGTGGAAGACCTTGGCTTGACATTCTCTAACAGTGTTTTTGTGGCAACCAAAGACTGGAAGGGCGAACATGGATATAGCTTGGAAGAAGATGTTGACTTACTGATATCTGATATAAAAAATACAGAAGGCATTTCAGAAATAGTTGTACTGGCTGGTTTTGTGGATCAGGAACTATTCGACATGAGTTCTGTAAGTTGGCAAAGAGGAGAATACCTTAATCTACTAGTAAGAAAGCCTGAAATCTTAAAAAGATACGCCACTGAGTTTGATATTATAAGTTATTCGAAAATATAGTTCCAGATTTTTTAACTGTCAGAAATCCTGCTGGTATTTTCTGGGCCATATAGTAGTAATTTATCTACTTGTATTCATAAGAGTCGTAAGTTAAGTCAAAAAGCAATAACTTCTCCATAGCTATACCTCTGGGGCACCATACTAAGTCAGATAAACATCGGGCCTCTGCCCTAAATTGTAGTGAAGGAGAGCATTGACAACGCAAAATTGTACAACTATTATTTGATATAATGCAAAAAAATGCAAAAGTTCTTTCCATTATAATTTCTGTCACTTTAATTTTTAATTTTTTCCTTCAGCCAATGGCGGCTTTCGAACAAAATACCAGCTTGGCCGACTCCGACGCATCTTTTGCAGCAAACGTTCTTGGAGATAATGTTGGGAATGCCCTATCAAGCGCAGGAGATGTAAACGGGGACGGTTATGACGACTTTCTATTAGGCGTACGTTACGGCGGGGATATAGAGGCCGGCGCAGTTTATCTGATACTAGGAAAGGCAGAGGGCTGGGCTATGGGAGCAGATATAGACGATGCAGACGCTTCTTTTGAAGGCGAAGAAGCTTACGACAACGCTGGATACTCAATCGCCGGCGCAGGAGATGTAAACAACGATGGTTATGACGATTTCTTAATCGGTGCCCCAGATGCTGATTCCGGACTAGGTAAAACGTATCTGATTCTTGGTAAAGAAGAGGGTTGGGCTATGGAAACAAGCCTAGCTGACGCAGACGCTTCTTTTGTGGGAGAGTACGAATCTGATTACTCGGGCTCCTCAGTCTCCGGAGCAGGCGATGTAAACAACGATGGTTATGACGATTTCTTAATCGGTGTCTCAGATGCTGATTCCGGAATAGGTAAAACGTATCTGATTCTTGGTAAAGAAGAGGGTTGGGCTATGGAAACAAGCCTAGCTGACGCAGACGCTTCTTTTGTGGGAGAGTACGAATCTGATTACTCGGGCTTCTCAGTATCCGGAGCAGGTGATGTAAACAACGATGGTTATGACGATTTCTTAATCGGTGCCCCAGATGCTGACTCAGAAACAGGAGAAACATATCTGATTCTTGGTAAGGACGAAGGCTGGGCAGCAGAAACAAGCCTGGCTGATGCAGACGCTTCTTTTGTGGGAGAGTACGAATCTGATTACTCGGGCTTCTCAGTCTCCGGAGCAGGTGATGTAAACAACGATGGTTATGACGATTTCTTAATCGGTGCCCCAGATGCTGACTCAGAAACAGGAGAAATATATCTGATTCTTGGTAAAGAAGGGAGTTGGGCTATGGAAACAAGCCTAGCTGACGCAGACGCTTCTTTTGAAGGCGAAGAAGCTTACGACAGCGCTGGATACTCAATCGCCGGCGCAGGAGATGTAAACGATGATGGCTATGATGATTTTCTATTAGGATCTCCGTGGTATAACGAAACAGAGGACGCATACGAAGGAAAATCCTATTTAATACTGGGCAAAGAAGGGGGTTGGGCTATGGAAACAAGCCTGGCTGACGCAGACGCTTCTTTTATAGGAGAATACATATACGATTATTCAGGGCAAGCAGTCTCGGGTGCAGGAGATGTGAACGGGGATGGCGCAGATGACATACTTATAGGGGCTCCCGGAGATGGTGAAGATGAAAACCTATACGGAAGGGTGTATCTACTACTAGGCACTCCTTCGGAAGAGGATCCCTCCGAGGACATAATAACTAACGATAACAACAACCCCACCCCAAAAAACACATTCAAAAAAGATGCCAAATGCCGATGGCAAGATCCTAACGAACTCACGTGGGTTTTGCTAGAACCAATGGACAAAAACGGAGTGTCAGGAATCAATCTTACATGGGTACAGTATGGTGCCGATAAAATTAATATTAAAATAGACGACGGCACAGGCAGCTACCCCTGGAATATAACAGAAATTTCAAACGATGGGCAAGAGTTTCTTCCAAACGTATTTGCATGGCAAAATATAAAAGTGCAGGCGGTGAACCACTGTAACAAAGGTAAGTGGAGCCAAGAATTTTCTTACACTTCCTATCCTGAGGGCTGGTATAACGTTAAGTAGAAACATAAAAGTTACACTTAAAAGTTCGAGAAATAGGCACGGACAAACAATACTCCCCAACAACCTTATAGTGTAAAATAAAAAAATGAATATATCTTTGGAGAATCAGATTAAAAACTATATTGACCTGCTAGACATTCCTGCTGAAAGATTACAAAAAAGCGGCTATTCGAAAGAGAACCTTGCGCAAGAATTACTTAAAAAATTGGAAGAGATTAAGAGCGAACTTTTAGAAGTAGATAAAAAACTTAGCAAGAAAATAAATGTAGCCATAATATTTGCGATGTGGGGAGAGCAAAACCGACTGATGCCAAAATCTTCCAGCAATCCTTCAGGCGAAAATGCGCTTCGAGAAAAATATAATCAACTTAGCGGTCTTTTTGAAAATACAAAAAACTTTTCATGGACACTTTATCCTGTAGACGATGGGTGCCCTCATGACAGCTTTGGTGTTGCACAGAAGATTGTCGCTCAGAATAAGCTAGAAGACCATGTAAAAGTTATTGCTCTGCAAGAAGGGGTAGATAAATCTTTTAAAGGCCTGTCCTCGGTAGACGAATCAAGAAAAGGCGGCTCAATAGCTTATGGAGCCTCGAGGGCGATTGAGGATGGCGCAAATATAATAATCTATACAGACACCGACCTGTCAGTTCACTTAGGACAAGCCGGCCTATTATTAACTGCTCTCCTGACCAACCCATCTCTTGTAGCGGCAATTGGAGACAGAAATCTTCCGGGCTCAATTAAAATAAAGGACGGAGTAAGGTGGGGTAAGGGCGTAAAGTTTTTTAGACACATACAAAGAATGGTGGGTAAAGAAATATTTTCAATAGGCATCACAGACACCCAAGCGGCTTTTAAAGCTTTTACTGCTAAGGCGGTTAAAGAGCTAATAGCTAAACAAAAACAATTTGACTTCGCCTTTGACACAGACTGGCTGCTTAATACAATTCAAACTTTCGGCCAAAGTTCTATTAAGCAGGTGCCGGTTGTTTTTATCGACTCCGACCGCGAATCGACATCAATACAGCAGGAAGCAGACTACCCGGGCATGAAAACATGGGAACAGTTACTAAAAGGCATAACTCAAACCGTAAGTTCCAACCCTAACACACTGGATAAAGATTTAGTTGAGACAATTATGGGGCTGGATGCCTTGAAACTCGCAAAACTAGTTACAATAGTGCCCCCTCAGTTAGAAAATGTACGAAACGAGGATCTTGGAAAAATAGAAACAATGTCTCCAAAGGATATAGTAAGATTTATAAAGGAGCATGAATAAATATTTAAAAACAGCGGCAGGCTTATACTCAAGACCTGTATCAAAAATAAGCAGAATAAAAATTATTAATATACTTATTATAATTTCGCTGCTCTTTTTTGGAGGTTTTTTAAGATTTTCAAACTTAGGGTATTCAGAATTTCAAGATGATGAGAAGAAAGCAGTTGTAAGAAAAATAAACGGAGAAACAACAGCTGAATTTTTACTTAACCAAAGAAAGGGGCCTCTGCAATTTGCTGTTACCTCAGCTACACTCCTTATTAATCAAAATAAAAGCGAGCTGGTTTTAAGAGCTCCCTTCACTTTTCTAAACCTTCTGTCCATAGTCGTTGTTTATTTTCTATTAAAAGAAATCACCGGCTCCAAAACCGCAGGATTTTTTGGAGCGTTCATCTTTTTGACAAACGGTTTTATAGTGGGTTTTTCCAGAATAGCGCAATACCAAAACTTAAATATATTCTTCTCTTTGTTATCATTACTTTTTTATAGAAATCTTGTCACAAAACAAACAAAACTTGCACTTTATTCGGTTCTTGGAACAATTTGCTTTTCCTTATCTGTCTTAGCACACTGGGATGCAGTTTTTTTTATTGTACCAATCGTCTACTTTTACATTGTATTTTTAATAAGGAAAGATATAACGAAACGAAGTAAATTGATTATTACCAGTATAAATTTTCTAGCTGGAAGCTTTGTTATACTACCTTTTCTTCTACCCTATTTAAATAATCTGTCAGCAAACTCAGGAAACTTAGAATACTTTGACAAAAGAATGGGACTACTCGCCTACCCTTTAAGCAGGCATAAATATATTTTTGAACTATATAATCCGTTTTATGCGCTATATTTTATTGGGGCATTAAGTGCTATAGCAATTTTTAAAATTAAACAGAGCTGGCCTTATATGATGTGGCTGATCATAAATTTTGCGGGGATTTTTATATTCATGGAAAAACCCGGAACACATATTTATAACTACTTTATACCCGCGATTTTTCTTACAAGTTTTGGAATAAGCGCGCTTGCTAAAAATAAACACATTTTTATTCTTTTCCTTCTGCCCCTAGCACTGTCGGTATCATTTTTATACTTACAATCATATAAAATATTTGTTGATCATAAACAAGAGTATCCTTGGGATAGTAAAACAATAATCACTCTTTTTGGTACTAAATACGACACCAAAATTTATGACGATAAAGAAGTACTAACTTTTGGATTCCCTCATTTCAGAAATTGGAAAGAGGTGAACGAAATAATTAAGTCTGACAAGGATGGGTGTTCATATATTACAAACGAGGGAAAAGAAATTTCACAAATATATGTTGAAGAGAAATACGGTATTCTAAACTCGAGGAGATGCTACTATATAGTTCAAGTTGTTAAACCTTTTATTACAAGGGGTAACGGGGCTAAGTTTGCTAAAATCTCGGGAAAGTCTCCGGTGTATACCTATAAAAAAGACGGCGAAACGCTTTTAAAAATGTACAGGATCGATAATAAAAACTTTAAATAACCAGCCACCGCCAACTTTACGCAGGTAAGCCGCTATTATTTCCTTCGTGCGGCCCTGACACGCTGAGTGGTATCTAATATTTTCTTTCTTAAACGCAGGCTTTTTGGTGTAATCTCAAGAAGTTCATCTTCTTCAAGAAAACTTAAGCTTTGTTCTAAACTCATGTTTTGAGGAGGAGCTATTGTGATAGCCTCCTCGCCCAAAGACCTGACATTACTTAAAGCTTTACCTTTACAAACATTAATTTCCAAGTCTTTATCTCTACTGTTAAGGCCTACTATCATGCCTGTGTACACATCTGTACCGGGACCCACAAAAGTTATTCCATTATCTTGAGCTACTCTTAGGCCGTAGACAGTGGTTGACCCCGTATCGGAAGATATTAATACGCCCTTACGCAACTTATCCATACCTGCCGACATTTTTTGGTATCTTAGAAAAATAGTGTTTACAACAGCTGTGCCTTTTGTCTGCGTACTTAAAACTCCTACTAAACCAATAATGCTTTTGGTCGGAAGTTCAAATATCATTCGGGCGGTATTTGAGCCTAAATCTTCTTGAAAAACCTGTATTCCGCGCCTCCGGCCAAGTTCGCTTTTAACAGCACCGTCATAATCATTAGCAACATCAATTGTAACTTCTTCTATAGGTTCCATAACTACCCCATCCACTACCTTTGTTATAACCCTAGGCTGCCCAACCTCAAGCTCGTACCCTTCGCGCCTCAAAGTCTCTAAAAACACGGAGATGTGCAATTCCCCTCGTCCCGAAACAACATACTGCCCGGAAGAATCGATATTAAATTTCATGGCAATGTTTGTTTGTATCTCTTTCTCAATGCGAGCTAAAATTTGCCTACTATTGACAAAATCCCCCTCTCTTCCTTTAAAGGGAGACGTATTAGCTCCTATGGATACACTTAAAGTTGGTTCCTCTAAGTCAAGGTCCGGCAATCTTTCTGGGGAGGACGGATCAGCAAGAGTATCTCCTATATCTGCATTTTTAATACCGGATATTGCCACTATATCCCCCGCCTTGCCTTCTTCAATATCAACTCTTTTTAATCCTTCTGTCATATAAACCTTATCTACAACACAATCTTCTTGAGAACCGTCATGTTTCAGCAACAACACTTTCTGACCCGCAACAACCTTGCCTCTATTAATTCTTCCCAAAGCATATTTCCCTTTATGGGTATCCCACGCCAGTGTTGTCACCTGAATTTGAAAAGGCCCTGTCGGATCTAAATTCGGCTCCGGGATAAAAGATAAAATCGCATCAAAAACCGGAGACAGATCTGCTGGTAACGAAGGGTCGTCGGGTATTTTGGTCCATGCTTTGGCCTCACGACCAATTGCATATATTATAGGGAATTCCAGTTGACTCTCGTCGGTAGCTAGATCAAGGAATAAATCATAAACCCTCCCCACTGTATGATCTATATCAGCGTCGCGTTTGTCTATTTTATTAACAACTACTATAGTTTTCAATCCCAACCCTAAGGCTTTTTTCAAAACAAATTTTGTTTGTGGCATAGGGCCTTCTTGAGCATCTACCAGAAGCAGGGCACCGTCTGCCATATTTAAAGTTCTCTCAACTTCTCCCGCAAAGTCCGCATGGCCGGGAGTATCTATAATATTTATTTTTACACCTTTATATTTTACGGAAGTGTTTTTAGCCAATATTGTTATACCACGCTCTCGCTCCTGCTCATTGGTATCCATAATCAAATCCTGAGTCATGTAAGACTCGTGTTCTTGAAAAGTCTTGGATTGCTTTAATAAACCGTCAACTAGTGTGGTTTTTCCGTGGTCCACGTGTGCAATTATGGCTATATTTCTTAAATTCATGCGGAGTGATTATACATAAATAAAGAGAAAATACATAACAACTGGACCAAAAAACTTTTAACATGGTCGGGTTTTGCCCCCGGCCTTGAAGCAATAGAATAGTCTGTGCTAAGAGTCTTGTTGCAGAGTAGGGGCACTTAAAGCATATAATATGCTTCCAAGTTCCTTCTTCTGCTCTTCATTTAATAACATCTGTGGTTGTTCTTCAGGGTAGACGTTTTCAAGACTTTTAAGAAGTCCTAGTGCCTTCTGCAAGGGCAGTCTTGCCTCCAGATCTAAGATTACTTCGTTAAAACGAGTCCGCATTGGAAGCAAATTGTTGATTACTTCCTCTGAAAACACAGGAGAGAGAGAGCAGCCCAAAGTCTAGGACCTGCTACCATCTCTAGAAACCCACGCTCCCCCAAAGACATGCCTTGTACTGCTCTTAAAAACTCGACGGTGTCTTTTGCTGAGTAGTTCGTCGAATTAGCAAAAGTAATAAAATCGGGACGTGTTTCCCAAAAATGTCGGAGTGACGAGGAGATTCTTTCTTCGATTTTATTAGAAAAAACTCCTCCTAGATCAGCGTAAACTGCGCAGGCAACTACCTGAGGCAAAACTGGTATGTGCGTCCCAGAAGCACACACCGCGTCAACTAGATCTTGGGCATCAATTATTTTTGTACGAGTAAGAGCGGCTGGCCAAGATCCTCCAACAAGATCCTCGGTATGTATTCTCAAGTTAGTTGCTGCGATAGTCCCCACAGCTACAAGCACAATAGCTTCATAGTCTAGGATTTCATCCCGTGAATTTTCGTTTATTGCGTTGGCCGAATATAACATAGCCGCTATGGACTCGGTTTCGTTGCTGAGGCTAAAATTAGGACCTCGGCCATGTAGAAAAACGATCGAATCGTGGTATGCCATGCCCATTAAAAGTCCGAAGATTTGTTCCTTAGTGAGGGATTCTTTACATAAATCCGTAACTGTAGACAACCTCTCTATAGTTTGAAGAGTGTGAAGCTCGTCGTGATAAACCCTATGATGAGCCTCTGATCCCTCTAACCTATATACTTCTGGAAACCAAATTCCATTTAACACTAAGTGTTGTAGGGAATTTTGAGCGTGCCCACTAGTAGCACAAGCTATAACATTACTAGAAATAAACCCTTCTACTGTTTTGGCCGCCGGTACACTCAGCCCCAGGCCTACAAATCTACTAAAAAGCTCTTCGCTAGAAAAGGCTACATCAAGCCTCCACCTTTTGTCTCCAGATGCAGCCCTTGCAATGCCTCCATCTTCAGGTTTTGGGCCTCCTTTGGTCGCCATATAACTTTTCCTCTCATTAAATTTTATCTTGCAATAATGTTACTCAAATAATTACCAACTTTTTCGGCCACACTAACAAACTCTGCGTATGTTGTATTTTTACTCATTAAGCAAACTACAGCCCTAGCCTCAATTTGAGAGCTATCATACACTATACCGCAGTCGTGCCAAGATCCGGTATTTCCCCAACTTCCTATTTTATGCGAAAAAGAAAGTCCGGAATTTAGGCCGGAGCTTATTCTATCATCAAAATAAGTATTGAACATGGTTTTAATTATTGTAGAAGATCCATCGTTTCCTAAATAATAGTTCTTGTTAGAGCCAATGATCTGAAGAAAAAGATGTTCAAATATCGAGCCCACCTCGACAGGGGTAGTGATATTCTCTTCAAAAAAAATGCTTCCGGGATTACCGGAAATGTTCGAGAACCCCTCTTCGATTTTAGAAAGGCCAATGTATCTGACAAGCATGTTTTGCGCAACATTGTCTGATTGTTTTAGTAATAAATCCAGCAACTCCTTGACGGTAAATCTTGTCCCGTAAGGGTAAGTATTAATACTTCCTGTTCCTCCGTAAAAATCTATACGCAAATAAGAAACTTCGTCTTCTAGCGAAATTGTCCGGTCTTCAATTTGCTTTAGTACCGACACGGCAACGGGAACTTTGTACAAAGAAGCTCCAAAAAAACTTTCGTCAGCATTGTACTTATACTCACTGCCCGAGGACAAATCTTTAATATATAAACCAAAAACACCTTGTGCTTGTTGAATCTCCTCAACAAGTTCTTCAAATAACTCTTTGTTGTTAACACCGCCATTTAAACCTTCATGAAACTGCGTAAGTGGCTCCGGCGAGAAAGGCTTAGGCACTGTCTCTAAAGAAGGTTCTATTGTATTATCGTTATTGAAATCCTCTCCTATTATTACAAAAGAATCGTTCGAAAGTGTTTGTACCTGATCACGATAAAAATCTAAAAAACTTTGTGCCGCAAACCAACCACGACTAACTTCTGAGGGCATGTTGTCTGAAACATATATCAGTTCTGCATAGGGCAGCGATTGAAAATCGGCAGAAAAATATGAGACTGAAAGTTCTTGGAAATTACTATAAAAAAATGCAAGAATCCCGGCGCGATTTTCAATCGCCTTAAATCCTACTAAAAACAGGCAGCCGGCAAGAAAAAAGCCTGCAAGGCCCCACAATAAATGTGAAAGGAAAAACTGTACTTTTTGAATATACTCAAAAAAATGCTGGCTATCTCTCTCGTCCCACAAAACTTTATACTTAAAAAGACACTTATGCATAATGTAATTTTATCACCCTGGCGTGTTTTTAGTCTCAAACATTAAATGTATAATTAAATTTAAATGAGCCAACACAAAAAAATTTATATAGAAAAAAACTCACATTTAAAAGCTTTTGCGGCTGTACTAATTTTAGGCGTTCTTATGTTCCTCGGAACCAACGCGCAAACAACCCACGCACAAAGCGAGTTCTACCCTCCGCAATTAACTCAAACAGCAGTAAAGGGAATGGTTACTGAGGTAGTTAAAGAGCAGCTTATCCAGAACGAATACGCAAAATACACATATCAAGAACTAAAAATAAAACTGACGCAGGAACCATACCTAAATCAAGAAATTATAGTAAAAATAAACGAAACTCCTACATCTAACAGCACAAGATACGAAGTAGGAGATAAACTCAATCTGCTTAGGGTGGAAGACGAAAACTCAAAGATCTCGTACTACATAACCGACTTCGATCGTACAAACGCTATTGTACTAATTTTTTTCGCTTTCATTATCTGCGTTTTATCGGTCAGTAGATTTTGGGGGCTTGCCGCAGTAATAGGAATGGTCTATTCCTTTGCGATTATTTTTAAACTCATGTTACCGCAAATTCTAAACGGGCACGATCCCCTGCTCATAGCTATACTTAGCGCCTTTCTAATTGCGCCCGCCTCTTTTTATTTATCACACGGTATAAATAGAAAAACCACTATTGCCCTAATCTCAACAACAATTGCCCTAATAATAACCGGGATCCTCTCCATAATTGCAATTAACATGTCTAAACTCACAGGATTTGGCTCCGAAGAAGCATATTTTTTGCAGCTTGCGAAACACGGCGAAATAAATATAAAAGGACTTTTATTGGCCGGCATAATAATTGGAACGCTGGGAATACTTGACGACGTAACTGTATCGCAAGCCTCAATAGTAACTCAGCTTAAACACGCAAACAAAAGGCTATCCCAAATAGAGCTATATAAATACGCCATGCGTGTTGGGCACGACCATATAACCTCAACAGTTAACACTCTTGTACTCGTTTACACCGGGGCCGCAATGCCACTACTTCTACTTTTTATTAATTCAGAAAAGAGCTTTACCGAGGTTATGAGTCTAGAAATTATTGCAGACGAAATAATTCGAACGCTTGTAGGAAGCATCGGGCTTATTCTTGCCGTACCCATAACAACATTCCTCGCCGTCAAGTTTGCCGACGAAAACGACACATCTGCAGAACGACACTCTCACTAAGTGGTATAATTGCTAAATAACTTCTAGCGAAATAAACTTGGATGAAAGCCCTAGGCCATTTCCACTAGAGTTCATCGGGGTATAGCTCAGCTTGGCTAGAGCGCACGATTCGGGTTCGTGAGGCCGCAGGTTCGAATCCTGCTACCCCGACCATTGGATTTTTCCCTCTGTTTGAATAGGGTGTTGAATGGTTCTTTTAGTTGGTATGAAAGGATTTCGTCATCTCCAACATCGATGTTCAAGAATATAAATCGGCAAATTGCATCTTTTACAGCAGGACCGCCGTTTTTTACTGCTACTGGAGCGTTTTTCGATAAGTTCAAGAATTGTTCCAAACTTATCTCCTCTACCTCTGATTTTTCCAGCTTTTCATTTAATTTCTCCATTTCCATTTCCAATTCCTCTTGTTGAATTGATAAATTCTCGATTTCCTGTTCACCAACTTTTCTAGCCGTCTTGTTTGTGGATGACTTCAATACAGATAAGGACAATTCCTTTATTTGAGTTTTAACAAAGTTCAGAGAACCTTGCGTGCTATGCAACAAGGTCCTTAACTCAGCCCTTCTTTTATCGCTTATCTGCTTGAGGCTTCCGTAATAAGCGTTGTACTCCTTTTCAGTAAAATTGAGACCATCATCAAGTAGTTCATATATAAAATCCATTACGAACTTCATCCTGACTGATTTTTTGATACCATTTGGGTTTTCTTCAGTCTCTTGGTAGCGTAAACAGCTCTTGTTATCACACCTTGCATACAGATTCCTCGTCACTTTATTTCCACTTAAAGAAGGTGCGATATACATATTCCCACCACAAAAAGCACACTTAACAATTCCTTTTAATGGATAGAAAGCTAGTCTCTGTCTAGTCCTGTAGGGGGTCTGATGGACTCTGGATTGTTGCTGTATGCGAAAGAAATCAGCCTCTGCAACCGCAGGGACAAAGTCATAAATTTCTCTCAAGTCCACGCTTTGGTTAGCCTGTACCAAAACACCATAATAAAAAGGGTCTCTAAACATTTCAGAAAGTTTCTGAGGTGTCATCTTTGTTTTCCTCCTAGTCTTTTTTATTTCTCTAAAATATCCAAAGGAATTTATAGTTTCAGAAATTTCTTCGTGGGGCTTTCCCTCTAGCTTCATACTCCATGCAGTTTTAATGAGTTCGTGGTTATCACCATCTGGTCTGTATATGCCATCCTCATTTTTGTAACCGTATTTAGGTGTTGGTGATAGACCCTTTTTCAGGTTATCTCTTACTCCTCTTGTGACATCCACTGATAGCTTGTCAGAATACTGTTTAGATAACACAAATGCTATACCTAATAGCATTTTTCCACTAGGCGTGTTTTCGAAGTGATGAGTTACAAATTTCAGATCTACTATAGATCCCTCATCCAACATGTTTATTATTTCTCCTCCCTCCTTCATATTCCTTGCTAGACGGTCTGGGTGCCACGATAATATGCCATCGTACTCTTTTCTTTTTAACTTACGTAATACTTCAGTAAACTTTTCTCGTTTCCCTGGAGATTTTGCGGAACCTTCTTCCTTTATTATCTCTACGACATTAAGACCCTTATACTTAGCGAATTTTTCACAGACATCTTTTTGTTGAGGAATCGATTTCAACTGACCCTCATTGTCCTCTCGGGATCTTCTTAAATACATTACATATTTTAACTTTGTAATATCCAATTGCTCATCTATCATCTATTTAATTATAAAGGTGCAGATTAAACTTATAAACTGTTCAAGACATTCCACGCTAATACTTTAAAAGTTGATTCGACCTCCATTATTATCACTCATTGAGGTTGCATTTATAGGCATTAATAACTGTTCATCAATGTTAAGCAAATATTCAACTAAACCTATTAGGTTTTTAGTTTGATTATTTACGGGGACTTTAGTCTCCTTTTGCTTAACTTTTTTAGCCATATATCTTGTTCGTAAAACATGTAATTTTTTAGGTTATGAGGGATGTAGTTACACATCCCCCACACATTTATCCTCTTTGCCAATTTCTAAGCTTTTCTGGTAAATTCTGTCCCAAAAGAAACTTTAGTTTCGCTTGAGGGTCGTCTCTAAACATTTCCAGTTTTCTTTCAAAAAGCATGTTCTCATCGATTTCCATGTTATCCAGCTCCCTAAGAGCCTCTAACATCTTCATTTTTAATTCTGGTTCACTTGTTTCTTCTAGTCCGTCTTCTAATAAGTCCTGTACCTTCGCTTTCTTTCTCATGACCTCTGTTTCTTGAGTAACCAAATCAGTAAGTAATTGTCTGATTTGTCCCAATGTATAGCCTTCTGACTTCAATACATCGATCAGCTCGAGATAGTCCACCATTGCTTCTGGGTAGTATCCAGTTGACCCTACGCCTCCTTCTGGAAGCTTTTTCCTCAACATTCTAGGTAAAAGACCTTCTTTTCTTGCGGATTCAATGCTAGTACTTATGTTCCTATTTAATATCTCTTTTTCCATCTGAGTTCTTGTTAGGTATTTCATTGTTATCACCACCTTTAGTTGTTAAAATTTGCAACAAAAAAAGGAACTCGCCCACAAAGATTTGCAAATCCTCATGTTTGAATTCCTATTACTGATACTCGTTGAAAAAGTTATAAAAATATAACTTAGTAGATAGATTCTATTACAATTAAGAACATGCGTCAACCACTATTTACTGTACCTAAAGCAAATTCCTTAGGCTTTCTACGAATTTTCAAGCCTTAAAATACCTTATAGTTGCGTTTGGGTAAGGACTTAAAAATACAAATACTTTAAGTACAACAAATATGGCAACTCGTTAAATATATTTAACGTTTATAAATTGATATTACTCGTTGATATAATACAAACATGGAAAACGAAATAAATGTAGAAGAACTAATTGCAAATATAGAAGATGCATCCTCCGACTATAAATACGATCACCAAATTGCCGATGCCTTCCGAAAGATTATCGAGGATAACAAAGAGAAACTGACGGATGAACAACATAAATACTTGCAGTGGGAATTCCTGCTTTTCAGATTAATGACAAAAAACAGATTTAACAACGACATGATTAAGACACCTAGGTTTGTCCCGATGGCTACATTTACAGATGGAAGTATCTTTCCAGATCCCGACACATTCCCTAAAGAATCCTTTGAATATTTCAGTCGTAGAACTAAAAAAACCAAGAGTCCTATCTTTAAATCACGTTACTTGGACTTTCTCTGGGAAAAATCAGATCTGGAAAACAAACATCTATTTGCAATTGAAGCAATAGAGGAGTACCTAAAAGCAATAGATGCTTATGAAAATGAGGATGCAATAATAGAAAAACTAGATTGTATGCAACGAGCAGCAGAACTTGCGCTCATTTTAGAGAATTCTCTAGACGAAAAACCAAACATACTAAAGGTATCAGATAAAGTAAAGGAAATGATAACTGCAACTAGAGAATCTGGAAAACACAGATGGCTGCTAGAACAGTTTGAGTTAGTCATTGCTCTGTCTGATTTCTTTTCCAGAGAAGAGATAGAAGAATATATTGGGTTAGTTGAAACCATAGTCAAAAAATATCATGCCGACGGTAATTTTCACTTGCAAAGAAGTTTCTTGGATATAAAGGGTAACCTAGCGACCCTACTTGAAGATAATAAGGATACAAAGAACAAAATATTGGAAGAAATTGGACAGTCATATATAGATGAAGCGGAGGCGAAATCAGGCAGCGGTTTGGTTAAGGTACATTTTTTGGAAGAAGCTATTAAACAATATGAGAAACTTGGAGATTCCTCAAAAGTAAGGCAGCTAATTCAAGAGGTGAAAGTTTCAACTAAAGCTGCTATTGAAAACAACGAGTTCAAGGAAATTTCAACAAGTGTAAAAATTGATCCTAAAGATATTGAAAAAATGAAGGAAAGTCTAGGTACTGGAAAGGCGGTACCCATTAAAATGGGCACATTAGCAACTTTCTTTCCAAACTGGAATCATGCAGTTGAAATGACAGAAAATTTCAAAAAAAAGTTTGTTTACCAACAGATATTCTCAACAGTACATTATGGCGAACACTATCCACTAGGCAGACCACTAACCCCAGAGGAAGAGGAAGAAGATAGAATAATGCACAACTTTAAGATTGAGGCAGAATTGGCACTAAGATGGCTTACAGGATTCTTGACAGAACTCATCGAAGAAGAAAAAGTAACTTGTGCCGATTTCGAAGACTTTGTAAAACTTATCGAAATTATTGATAAAGACACCTATGAAACCGTGATAGAAGGTATAAAAGCATTCTTTGCCAAGGATTATTTAAAGGCTACATATATTTTGACCCTGCAATTGGAAGATTTTCTACGCCGTTTACTTGAAGTGTTCGGCGAACAAACAACCGTTGTTGAAAGAGGAGGATTCAGAGAGAAAACGTTAGGATCCATAATTACAGAGCTCAAGCCATATATAACCGAACCAGTCTATAGATATATTGATTGGATTATGCGAGATTATAGAGGTTTAAATTTGAGGAATAATGTCGCACACGGCTTTCTTAAACAAAAAAACGCTTCAGTAACAACAGTAGTGGCAGTCCTACATATTTTCTGCTTGCTTATAGCAAATACCAAATTAACCATGAAAGATTCTCCTAGCAAGGAGGAAAACACAGAGGTTGAAAAAGATGAAAATTTATAGATCCGATGATTTTAATACAAGTGATGAAAGCATCTGGAAATCCCGAGTGTTAAAACTTGGTGAAGGTCCTATATTTACCGCCAAAACAGTAATTACTGGGGTGGAATTCGAAGCAAAAAAGATTGTTTTTGGACCTATTACCATAAGAAAATATAAATCCCCAGAAGATGTTTTATGGAGCGGGCGTGGATGCACTGTGGAACTGATATTCCAAGATAAATCTACAAACCCCCCTCAAGACACACCAATGAGTATGTATGTACAGCCATTTTGGCTAATGCATTCAATCTTTATTGCAATGCAATTATATGCAAATAGTTGGGTAGGTTATACTCGCATAAATTACCTCGATAAGCATAAAAAATACGCAGGTACATTTGGAGGACAAAATGTTGCGGATACAAGGTCTATAGCGGAGCAACCCATTATTACAAGATTGAATAGAAAAAGACTACTTCAACTACTAGATTGTCAATTCGGTACATTGGAATTAGCCATAGATAGATACTCTAAGGCTTGCACAGAAATCGTTGACGAATCCATAATTGATTTTGTAATCGTTCTTGAGAATTTATTAGGAATAGGATTGAATGGAGAAATTTCTCATCGTGTAAGCTCAAGAGGTGCAATGATTCTGGCTCCAAATAAAGAGGACCGAGAAAATTATTACATAACACTAAAATATCTCTATGACCTACGGTCACAAATGGTCCATGGAAAGATAGATGAGATAAAAAGCCCCGCACAAAACTCCAAAAAAGGAGTGGCTCTAAAAGCAGTGGGAACCAAATTAACAGGAACATGGTGGGAAGACAGATATAATATTTCAAACACTGCAAGGGTACTTACAAGGGCTATTCTTCTTTACTTTATAAACAACACGGACAAATGGAACGAGGATTTCTTGTTTCACCTAGACCTTGGTATTAAAAGCTAATGAGTTAAAATACATATCATCTATAGCTACTATTACATCATTACATGTTCTAGAAGAATCAATTAATAGGACCTCAGTAGCCAAGTGAACAACTAAATGTTAATTATATTTAACAATTACGAAGCAAGCATCTCTATTTCTAGTGTTTTATATAGATTGTGAGCAAATTCTTCGGTTTTTCTGTAATCCTTAATTTCTGCCTCTCTTTGAGAAATATCAAAAGGCACCCATTTACTTAAATACCACATAGATGCTCTTAGATCACCTTCTTGTATTGCATAGTAGATATTTTCCAATGCGTTCAATTTAAGACTGTCTCTAGCAATACACATTGTGTCAAAAAAGTCTTCGTCTACATGCATGTGATAGTAGAACACCTGTCTTGATATTTCTGCGTAGCTACAAGCTTCTGTGATTGATGCACCCCTACGTAATGCATGCTCTAGTTTTTTTACAACAGCATTAGTAACTATGCTAGGTCTGCCTGGTACTATTTCATATTTATCTTTTGTTATTAGTTTATTCATATTTTGGTTTCCTATACGTAGCCTTGTTGTAGGCTAAATTACTACTTGAAGAATACTCATTAAAACTTCTGTTGTCTAAATTACTAATTTTTTAAAAGGTGATACACTTCCATAGATGTCGTATAAGCTATAATTAGCGACGCAAAACCGTCCTTTCGATAAAATTTTCTACGCCACAATAACTTATAGACATAGTGTTGGCATTATTTAGCTCACTTCCTACCAGTCATCTTATAGCCTTTATCCTTCGTTAATGAGCTTGATATACTTAGGTAATGGATAAGGTACAGAAGTTTTTATCAAAACTTTCAACAACTAACACACCAGAAAATCTATTTAATCCTTTCAATGAGGTATGTGAAATACACGACCTTCCTAATGCCCCTCAAATAAGACTGGAGAATGTTAAAACTCTGTTGAATAAACACCTAGAATTGGGGACTAAAACAGTGTGGTTATTTGAGGCACCAAGCTATCTAGGTGCGAGACGATCAGGTGCTCCATTTGTAAATGAAGGTATGTTTGAGGAAGTGCAATCAATACTTGGCATTGAAAAAAGCTTCCAAAAAGCAACCAAGACCGAATCAGCTACAGCTATGACATCTAAAATGGCATGGAAAGTAGCTAATGAGTTTGGCTTGAAACCTTTGATATGGGAAAGCTTAATGTTTCACCCACACAAAAAGGGAGAACCTATGACTAACAGAAAACCCTCAAAACAGGAAATGATGGAATACAAACATTTCCTTACTGATTTGCTAGATATGATTAAACCCGAAAGAATGATTGCAGTAGGAAGAGTAGCTGAACAAGGTCTAGCACTTATGGATATAAAGGCAGAGTATGTTAGACATCCAGCACAAGGTGGTTACAGAGAGTTTAGGAAAAAAATGAGAGAACTTTATATTTAGTACTTGTAGATTGACTCGTGTTCCACACCAGCACCTACAGGAGTTAGCAGACCCTCATCAAATTTTTCAATGTCCCAATTCTCAAAAATAGACTCAGCAAGCGGTAAAAGTTGTTCAAGATTTATCGCTCCTTCCCGACCATTTAAAAAACCAGCCCTCAAAGACTTTATTATTGTTTGTAACAGCAACAAAAACGTCAGGTTCGAGGGATTTCAATTCCGCATTTACCAATTCGCTATTAATTTTGAACTGCAAGAACGTTTTTTGCAGGTCTAATAAGACTTTTCCGTTCATTATTGTAAAGTTCGAGCCTAAAGCTCTTAGAATAGCTGTTTTATCCTCTGCAGAGCCATGCTCAAAGCTATATTTAGCAGTTTTAGCAAAATTAAAGGTATTAATCGCTAAATCCATCCAATTAGAGGTACTAGCTTGTAATATCTTTAGCTCTTTTCTGGCACTAGCTTCTTCAGATTCAACTTCCGCTTTCTTTACAGAGAATTCATCCTTATCAATCAAGTTATCCATGTACATATCAACCAAGCGGCTTTTCTTAGACTGAGCGATTTCTACAGCTTTTTCAAAGTTAGATAGTATTTGGTTCTGATTTTGTGTTTCCTGTTTATGCTCATTTTTAATCCATTTCACAGCCCAATCACAAAAACTTTGTGAGATTATCACTGTGTCTAAAATATCTAGCAATTGCTTTTCAATACTATTAAGACTAGTTTGCTTCTGATTACACAACTTAAGTTACTACTACCATATATTGAAAAGTTCTATATCAACAGAGATTTTAAAACGATAAAGTAACATCAAGATTGCTTATAGACATATAAGGGGCAAGGGATATTCTCCTACGTTAAATTACTTATGCAAAGAAAAATAATAACCCTTATAATGACTCTATGATAGAAAGCACAACCTACTACAATGGACATCCTGTAAAACTTGTTTGGCATCCATTAAACAATCTAGAAGGTATGGCTCCTATAGTTCAAGTTTATGGACTGTGTTTTACCCAAGATGGACAGGTTTTAATAATAAGGAATCCTTTAAAAGCCGGAACATTTACTCCCTGGTATTTACCAGGAGGCACAACTGAAAAAGGTGAAAAGCCGGAAGAAACTCTAAATAGAGAGATTAGGGAGGAAGCGGATATAGAAATAACTAATCTAAAGCTCTTAGGCGCTCAAGAAGTTTTTTACCCAAATAATCCAAACAAAGAAAAAGGAGATCACTACTATCAAGTAAGATACTTTGCCTTAATTAGTAAAACGAATCCACAAACAATTGATCCACATGACGGCGGAATAGTGGAATTAAAATATATTGATCCAAAAGACTTTACTAAATACGTAGAATGGGGAGAAATCGGCCAAGAATTAATAAACCTTGCTACGAAAGAATTTAAAAAGCTAGTCTTATGAAAAATCACCTCTTTCCAATTGACTATAGAGAAGATTTAAAGGACGAGCTTTCACAAATAGATGCCTATATCTCCGACTTAAAAAAACTGGGATATTGTTCGAGTTGATACTCCTTATATTTATGAACTTGGGACACCAAATAAAATTCATTATTTTGGAACAGCTCACACAGTTCATTTATCGAGCGATGAATTACAAAGACTTATTACAAAGTTGAGGGATGATTTCGCTGCTTTTGCAAAGAATAATGCTAACGTGGTGGCTTTGGTAGAAGATTGGGAATTAAAAGACTTTAAAAACCAAGAAGAAGCATTAGAACAAAAAGGTGAGCGCGGCTTAATAATGTATTGGGCAAAAAACCTAAATGTTAAGGTAATCCCTACTGATTTTGATCATAATACTTGCAAACATATAAAAGTGTTAGCCACAGAATTCCAGTACGAAGATATTGTCTTATTTATTTTTTTATACCGGGTAAAATCTCAAACTCTAGATAAGTGGATAGAAAAAGAAAATTTAGAGGAGTATCTAGTTGAGAAAGTAAACTCGAATTTGGAATGTGCAAGTTTGCCTAAAACAACTTTTGATGAGTTACAGAAACTTCACATAGCAAAATTTGATCAAACTATACAAGAAAGATCGCACGTAAAGGCATGGGAAGACTTAAGCGTAAAAAAACCAGACAATGGAGTTAACACTATCTTTAAGGCTTTCCACACGTTAAGAGATAGAAACTTCCTGTACCAAATAGTTGCTAACTATGAACAAGGTAAAAACGTTTACGTTATCTACGGTTGTGACCATGCTCAATTTCACAGACCTATTTTAGATAAATTGTTTAATCAAACCCAGTGACCTATGGTCGTCATTCGCGTGAAAATAGGCTATAATACAGCCAATCTAAGCCCTGCAATGGCTTTAATAAACTTGCCAGTATCATCGTGCTGATACTGTACTGGAGATAAACGTGCCTCCTAAAACCGATCCTCTCGGAGAAGTATTTGTAACTATTGGTAAAGGGTCCCTTGGCTTTATGGGTTTTCGTGATCTGACTGAGCAATCTACGCATCTAAAAAATATTAAGCTATGGCTTTACCTGAATGAAAAATATCCTGCGAATGATTCTTTGAAACCTTTTTATCTTTTTACCTACGATAGCCACAAAGTTAATAACCTCTTAAAAGATGAGTGGCTATATGATGTGTACTACGTTAACTATCCCTTAAATATACATATCTCACCTAGAGTTTATCTATACAAGGTAGAGTAATACGAAAATCATTATTGCAATGCAGGAAAATCTAAAACAAAAAGTCTACTTCGCTAGCTTGGGGCAGTCTATATAAAACTTGTCCACTACCCTCATCAACCAACAACGTGTAAGTTTCTGTTACACCCGCGTCGTATCCAACAACATAAGACCCCCCGCCCTCTCCCCAGAAAGCTTCGGGGTTTTTAGGGTCTCCAGTGTAATATTCCAAAACAATTTTATTGTCACCTATTCTTGTGGCTCTGCTTAATTTGTAACCTTCTTCGGTATATTTAGAAACTCGGTACAAAGTCTGATCTAAAAAATCTCCTACCCTAGGTACCTTTACATAAGCTGTGTACTTCTTGCAGAAGTCAATATATTTCTGTCCCACTTGGCTACAAGAACCTGCTATCGCATACTCATCCTGAATACCCGGAGGCAAAGTTGCATAGCCTAAATAAATTAACTCCTGAGTCTTGGTGTCGTAAATGTTTGCTTTTTGAAGCTGGGGTAGTTCGCCTGCCATATCATAAAGAAGTACTCCCAGCATAGTTGAGTCTTCTGACCACAAAGGCTTGCTTCCGGACTGATTTGCTAACATCGAAAAGGTTTTTTCCTGCTCTCCTAAAACATCGGAAACAAAAATTTGATATACTGGCATACCTCCCGTTGAGTGGTCTATTTCAAAATAATAAACATACTTTCCGTCAGGAGATAGTTTTGGCGAACTAACCTTAGGCGTCTTAGAAATTTTCACCGGATCACCGCTATTTTCTATGTCTAAAAAGTATATGTCACCTTCCCGCATAAAAGCTGCGGACCTGGGCCTAGAAGTATCTGTAATCTTTTGCTCCCCACTGCCGAAAAAAATGTTTTTGTCTTGAGAGGGGTTGTTAATTTTTCCCGACTTCGAATTTCCGGAAGTATTGGCTGTACTATAAAAAGGTGACGTGAGAGAAACTGCCGATACGGGCACTAGCACTGCCAACACAAGCACTGACAATATAAGCAAATTTAGGCCTCTTTTAGAACTTTTTAACAGGTTTGGGTTTTCAGATTTTTTTATAAATAAATTAAACCCGAAGACAAGATTGGCAATGCCAAAACAAAAAAGGATACCTGCTAAGACGTAGAAGTAGTCAAAATACGAAGAAGTATTCAAGCCCGCTTCCAAAGTAACTTGGGTAATTCTTGGGGAAACAATCATACTTTGTATTATAGACAAAGCTACAAATAGTAACCCCAAGAAAAAATTTGCGAGAGCAACAATTTTATAATTACCCATATCTTCACTTAATTCTCCCTCACTCGTGGTCAGGGTGTCAATCTTTTTACACCCCTATACAAATACGTAACATCCCTAACGTTTGAGATATCAAATATTTTCATAAGCATTCGGGTAGGACCAAATCCTATACCTCCATGAGGAGGGCATCCGTACTTAAAAAAGTTAAGATAGTGTTTTATAGACTCTAGACCTATACCTTTTTCTTCAGCTTGTGCAACCAGCACATCATGCCTGTGCTCACGCTGTGCCCCTGTTGTTATTTCTATACCGTTCCACAGAAGATCAAAGCTTTTTGTTAGCGCAGGATCACCCTCTACTCTCATATGGTAAAAAGGTCTTACATCTACCGGACATTCAGTAATAAAAACAAATTCGCTTCCTTTTTCTTTAAGAATATGTTCTGACAACCGTCTTTCTTCTTCCGGGGACAAATCTCCATCCTTTTCGCTTATAACTCCTAAACCGGCAAGAATTTCTTTTGCTTCTTGCATACTTACCTTTGGAAAGGGAGTCTTAGGAGCTACTAATTTCCTACCGTAGGCATGCTCAATATCTTGTCCAAACCTCTCTTCCAGCTTTTTTAACACATAGGCGAGAAGTTTTTCTTCCTGCTCCATTACATCATAATGAGATTCAATAAATGAAATCTCAAAATCATATCCGGTAAACTCAGTGTCATGCCGTGATGTAAAAGACGGGTTCGCCCTAAAAACCGGACCCACCTCAAAAACCTTCTCAAAACCAGATGCCATAGCCATTTGCTTATAAAACTGCGGAGATTGTGCCAAATAAGCGGTTTTATCAAAATACTTTACTTCGAACAGTTCTGCTCCAGACTCACTGGGAGTACTCATAAATTTCGGCGAATGTATCTCAAAGAAACCTTCGTTTATGAAATACTCTCTTATATAGTGCTCCATCCAGGTCCACACTTTAAAGATTAGGGCTTTTTCAGGCTTTCTCAAGTCTATCCAGCGCCAATCCAATCTTTTAGGCTGCTCTGTTTCCCCGCCGCCCTTCTCCACTACAGGTATTGGCAGCTCAGCCGCTGCTTCAGACAAAGTTACTATTGAAGTTGCCTTGATTTCTAGGCCCTTAGGTGCCTGGGGCATTTCTTGCGCAACACCTACTACTTCAACCACAGATTCCAAAGAAAGACCGGAGGCTTTATCGAAGACCTCTTTGTTTTCCTGCGTGAAAATGAGCTGACAAATGCCCGTTATATCTCTTAGCAAGACGAATTTAATACTTCCTTGATCTCTTATCGTATGTACCCACCCTTTCAGTAGGACCTCTTTAGAAACTTTAGAGCCTATGTCTTTTATAAAGGTTCTTTCCATAATTACTCCTTTAGTTGATATTTTTCCGAGAGAAAACAAAAACACCCTCGCTAGAATACCAACAATTTAATACTACATTAAATTGATATCCTTGCGAGGGTGTTTCTTAGTAACTTACAGTTAACAAAAGATACACGGTGCCACCTCACTTTGCTTATCTGTTACCAGACAAGCCTTTAAGCCTCTCCCTAAACCTACGGTAAGGACAAGGCGCAACTCTGTAACGGGAGTTCCCGTGAGGTTCTACTTTCTATAAAGATTTCTTCCTCAAGCTCCTCGGTGTTAGCCGAATCTTCGCCATTGTCAGCATTATAGCATAAACTAAAGAATAGTCGAAATCAGCCACCGTCGGCTTAAGCGGGCGGTTTCCTGTAATTTCTTTGCGCTGCAAAACCCAACATGCTGGGCAAACCGCATCTACTAGCTAATGCATGTAGTTATAAGTAACGAAATTATAAAAGTATTCCATTTGTTATAATTCAAAAATGATACGTAAAAAAGAAATTAGAAAGGCGGTAAGAGCCATAGTCACAGATGCAGAACACAAAATATTGTTAGTATTTGACACATATAAAAATTACTATTCTCTGCCAGGAGGTGGGGTAGAAGAAATAGACAGAACAGACGAAGAGGCAATTATTAGAGAGGTGATGGAAGAAACTGGGTATATTACAAGAATAATATTTGACTTAGATTATTATCAAGAGGAATCAGAAAAAAGAATAAACAAATCTCATGGGTTTATTACAAAAGTGATTAATGTTAAAAGTAAAAAATTAAATATGGATGAACAAAATTTTGAAAATGTATGGATGCCGCTTGAAGAAGCAATATTAAAAATAAAACAAGATTTAAATAATCACAACTATTCTAAATTTAAATCCTTCTTTGAACGAGAATTATTCTTTTTAGAAAAAGCAAAAATATATTTACAAAATTAAATGAATCTAGACGAGGAGTAGGAACGCTAGCTTTGCGGGTTTCGAAAACCAAAGCAAAAGTCTATAATACAACGCATGGCCATTCGCATATTTGCTTCAACATTTAACATACTGTTTGGAACCAACGAGAAAGTTTTTGAATCCATTAAACGGCTATCAGAGATGGGGGCTTCAAATGATTTAGCGTTCTTAGCGTTTCAGGAAGTACGAAAAAATCCAAAAATAAAAGATATTAAAGAAAAGCTTGAAGCGAGCCTAGAGCAAAAAAACCTGAGCTACTACATGCACCATGCCGATACAGTAAATCATCTGGGCCTGGCTTTAGCATCTAACATAAAGTATACAACTACTCACAATCTTAAACTTCCGCAACTCAACAAACTGCCGTGGAGAATACAATCATATTTCCTCGATCAGATGCCTCTATGTGGGGCTATAATTAACACTTACAACATTGAGGGGAAAGTTCTTGGTGTGGTAAATATGCACTTGGACATCGGCGGAGGCTTCAAACACAAACTAAACCAGGTAAGATCAGTAAAAAATTATTTAGAAACTTTACACTGCGATTACGAAATAATTATGGGAGACTTTAACACTATCGGGACTGTAAAAGTTCTTTTTCCACTTATAAGATGGCAAAGTAAAAAAATCCAGCAGCTTTTCGGCACTGACTACAAAATAACAAACACAGAAAAAACATACACTTCCGATATTCGGGGAGTTGTGAACCCGGCGCTACCTCTAAAGAAGCTTGTTGAATTTACAAAAAAGAAAGGTTTCGCTTGGGAGCAAAAACTGGACTGGATTATTACTAAAAATCTTATTATAGAAAAAAGCACGGTGCGGCATGACCTAATAGGTTCAGACCACTATCCGGTATGCGCTGTCTTAAAAATATAATAGAACGAAATGGCATATTCTAATTTTATAACTTCGCTACTTAAAATTCCTGCATAAGCTAGTAGATGTATTTTACCCAACATGTTAGGCTTTGCAACGCAAAAAATTACAGCAAACCGCCTTCGTAAGCTGGTGGTGGTTGATATGAGGTGAAAAAGGAAATATCTACTATAAAACCTTATTGATCTACAATTCCTAATCCGGGATTTGCCTTTATGAGATCAAGTTTGTCTGCCGACACAGGGCGATAGTTATAATAAGCAGCACTAGCAATATAAATAGCATTATCGGTACATAGACGTATAGGGGGAACGCTAACAAAAACCCCAAGCTCCTGGCCCAGCCCAAGTAGCCTTGTTCTTAGTTGTTTGTTTGCCGAAACCCCTCCACCCAATAAAATACTTTTTATATTGTTGGCTTGTGCGGCTTTTTTGGTCTTGGCAATCAAAACATCTACAACTGCAATCTCAAATTCACAGCAAATCTCATTTAAAGGCAGGGGCGAGTCTTTTGAAGAATAAGAATTAATAAGATTTTTGGTTGCTGTTTTTAAACCCGAAAAAGAAAAATCATAATCTTCATCTGCTATTTTGGGCCTTGGTAGTTGCCCCAACAGAGAATTGTGCCGACATTCGGCAGCTGCCTTGGAAATCAAAGGCCCACCAAGATAACTGCTTAAACCCAACATTCTAGCTACTTTATCAAAAGCCTCTCCGGCCGCGTCGTCAACGGTGCCTCCTAAATATTCTAAACTACCGTGCCCTTTCATAAGTACTAAATCTGTATGACCGCCGCTTACTATTAAAACCAGAGCGGGAAAGATATTTTCTTCGTTAGAGAAATTATCGAGGTAGGTGGCAGGAGCAATATGGTCTGAACTATTTGAATCGGAATGTTGTAATGGGCGTAAAAAATTTCCATAGATGTGGCCTACCAGATGATTTACGGGAACAAGAGGTTTGTTGTGTGCAAAAGCCAAAGCTTTTGCACCATTTACCCCAACCAGCAACGACCCTATGAGTCCCGGACCAACCGTGACTGCAATTGCATCAACCTTATTTAAAACTTCTGTGTAATTACTCAGCCCTAACTTAGGCGCTGCCTTAATGCACACATCCTCTAAAACTGGTACAAAAAATTCCAGCTGTTTGCGAGCCGCAACTTCCGGCACCACGCCCCCCGTGCTTTGGTGTAACTCTTCAGAGGTAGCTAAAGAGCTTGCGAGCTCTTCACGCCCATCAACCACAACTGCGGCGGCGGTTTCGTCGCACGAAGTCTCAATACCTAGAATAATCATATGCATATTGTACAATATCTTAAGTATGATTCTTATAGATACTCACGCACATTTTCCAAAATCAAAAACACGAACAAAGGATATTCTTAACAGAGCTGCGGAACAGGACGTAAAATACTGCATTGGAATAGGCACAGATCTCAAAGAAAACGACTCCATAATCAATCACGCTCTTATGTTTGAACATCTTTATGCCGGAATCGGAATTTACCCTAATAGTGAAATGGCGAAAAGGCCGGCAACATTAACTGAACAGCTAGAAAAACAAATAAAACGTGCAAACTCAGGCAGCAAAAAGGTTGTTATTGCAATCGGAGAATGCGGAATAGATATTACAGAGTGGCACAACCAAAGACCGCTAAAAGAGCAGTTAGAACTTTTTGAGCTTCAAATTTTATTGGCGCAAAAACTTACTTTACCGGTTATTATTCACAATCGTAACGGAGACGAGCACATATTAAAATTGCTTCAAAAATACAACAATCAGAATTTGCAAGGAGTAGTACACTGTTTTGACAGCACACTCGAGTTTGCAAACAAAATCCTAGAACTAAATTTTTATATATCCTTTACCGGCTTTTTGACATTTAACCGAAAGTCTTATCTAGCTGACATAGTCAAAGAAATACCACTTAACAGAATTCTCATAGAAACCGATAGCCCTTATATTGTGCCCAAAGGAGTTAAAGAAGAGCGTAACGAGCCCAAAAATGTTAAAATGGTTGCGCAACGCTTAGCAGACATAAAAGGACTTTCTGTTGAGCAGGTAGCAAAGGAGACTACCAACAACGCCTCTAAATTATTCGAAATTGCTTTTAATTAAAGATATGGTTAATAAATTTGCATTAAAGTACGACAAGCAGACTCAAAGGTTTTTTGAGATCCTGCCCGGAACCTTAACTTGGGCTATGTTGCTTTCGCCTTTTTGGCTGGGCCTCTTGGCTCCTAATGTCTTCATTTTTTACATAACTTTTCTTACTGTTCTGTGGGTGTATTTAGCAGGTACATCTGCATACGGCGTCATGTTGGGATATAAAAAATACCAACAAGAGCTTAATGTGAACTGGATAGAAGAATGCGCTAACCTTAATTTTGAAACACTTCCTGATCATAATACATTGCCTCCGTCACTTAAAGATCTAAAAATATTTGTTCTTATTCCCGTTGTAAACGAGCCTCGACAAGTACTATCAGCTATGTTGGAGGGCCTGCAGGCGCAAACATTTCCGTCAGAACAGACGGCTCTGATATTCGCTCTGGAAGAAAAGTTCGCAGAAGAAATTGAAAAGACTATAAGAGATTTGCTTAAGAATGATTTATCCAAGTTTGGCGAAATTCTTTTTTTTAGACACCCCGCAAACATAGAAGGTGAGGTTAAGGGCGTGGCAGGGCCAAATAGAACATGGGGTGCAAAACATGCTGTGGAGGTTTTAAAGGAAAAGAATGAAAATTTACGTAATTATATTTTTTACACTATGGACGCAGACCATGTTTTGCACGAACAATTCCTAGCTCGTTTGGCGCATCTCTACCTCACCAGCGATAAAAGAGATCACAAATTTTATACAACAGCGGTTCATCTATTCAACAACAACATCTGGGAAGTTCCTACCCTGCCTAGAATAGAGGCCAACTCTATTACCTTAGGGACGTTGTCTGAATGGGCTCAAGGAAAAGCCCACGTAAAAGATACGTTTGCTAACTATGCAACCTCTTTAACTACACTAATTGACGCGGACTATTGGGAAGTAAAAATAGGAATTATAGACGATGCAGTATTTTTTTGGCGTGCGTTTTTTGTAAGAAAAGGAGACTTTATTGGTGTTCCCCATTATATTCCTTTCTCGGCCGATGCCGTACAGGAACAAAACTATTTAAGAACCCATAAAAGCATGTACAAACAGCTTTTAAGGTGGGGATGGGGAGTAGTAAAAGTTCCTATGTCTCTTAAAGGCTTTCTTCAGAGAGGAGATATACCTTTGTCCGTAAAGTTGGTCTGGACAAAACGCCATCTGGAAACCAGCGTAATTTATTTAACCACAGTTTATTTAATGACCTTTGGCCTAACTTTGCTTACTTTGGTCAATCCGAGAGCAGCGCAAGCAAGCTTCAGCTACACCCTGCCCGACGTAGTGAGCTTCTTGCTAACGGTAGCCCTAGTATTTTTCGTGCCCCTTACGGTCTTTCGCAGCCGCATAGTAAAACCTATTCCTAAAGATTGGCCTCTGTGGAGAAGATTGTTGGTTCTGTTCGAAGGCCCAATGGTAGTCATAAACTTATTTACATTCTCGTTTTTACCTTTTATTGAAGCACAAACCAGGATGATGCTCGGAAATAAAATGAAGGATTTATATCACACCCCGAAAGTGAGAAAATAATACTACTATGAAAGCAAGGGTTTTTGCACTTTTAGTCATTTATTACCAAAAAATAAGAAATAACACCTCAAGCCGGCTGGTGCAATTTGTAATATTAAACCTAGTTTTAACTCTTTACAACGTAATTGCGCCCATACTAAAGCTCGACCAAATAAACGAAAGGGTGCCTCTTTTCTACTACATGCCGTGGGGCAACCTTCAGCTGGTTCCGAAAAATTATATTTTTCTCGTACCTAGCATAAACCTAGTGTTAATAGGAACAGGGGTTTTACTTTATTTTGTTGCTAAAAAATATCAGTTTCAATACTTGGACATGCTCAGTATCTTTACAAGTTCAATATCTAATGTTCTTCTCACGCTTTCTCTTTATCGTAGTATCTATATATCGTCTACTCCGGAATCTATTTCGGCCGGCTCTGCAGCAATACAATTTATCTCACCTTTTTTTATTGCCCTAGGACTTGCATACCTACTAACACCAAAATTTATAAGTGTGCTAACCGAAAGGGGAGTAGTTACAAACCCACTGTTACACAGGCATCCGGGCATGCTTCTAGCGAAACCCTCTGCCAGAGGTGGCGGATTTATTTTTTATTTGGTCTTTCTGGCAGTATCTGTAGTTACAGTCGGTTTCACAAAAGAACTTACAGGAATATATCTTGTAGCCGGAATACTTGCCACACTGGGCTTACTGGATGATTTCCAAAACACAAACGCAAAGAGCAGGCTGAAATTTATAGAAAACCCGGTACTAAGGCTAGCCCTACTATATATAACATCTTATCTTTTTATCCTGTTCGGAATCTCAATTAAGTACATCGGGAATCCAGCCGGAGGTATTTTTGACTTTAACAGCTTCAGCATAGTGATAAACAACACACCGGTATTCTTTCTTTCAGTAACCATTACATTGCTGTGGGTAGTATGGGTGCTAAATTTACTTTCTTGGTCAAACGGCATAGACGCTCAATACGGCGGGATGGTAGGCATTGCTCTTGTTGTCATTTCAATCTTAGCTCTTAGATTCGGTTCAACAGATATCGCGGCGTTGAATTATTCTAAAATAGCACTTATTGCCGCGGGAGCAGCTTTTGGAATTACTTTTTACACCTGGCACCCATCTAAAATTATGTGGGGTTTTGGGGCAATGTCTGTAGGGTCAATAATTGCCGCGCTGTCCATACTTATAGGAAGCAAAATAGCAGTTTCAATGCTTGTGGTATTACTACCCTTTATTGATTCGGCCGTAACAATCATACGAAGAATATTAAACGGGCAGAATCCTCTTAAGTCAGATCGAAAACACTTACACCACTTGCTACTGGATAGAGGCTGGAGCATAAAGAAAACCGCACTTTTTTATTGGGCTACAACGGCAGTATTTGGTATTTTGGGCCTGATTACTGCCGATAAAAACATGGCTCTTGTAATTATTAGCATTGGCGGAACATTGGCTTTTATTATTGCTTCTTTGAATATTTCGGCACACCGAAAAGCCCGTAAATAAAAGCGACAATCAAGGCACACTTCATAAATTTATGGGAAATCGCAGAAAGTCAGTTTAACCTAGTTTAAATAAGTCCCAGATTTTTTAATATTATTAGGGAGCTAAATACAATAACAAGCAACTGAGTTAACAACCCCCACGGCAAAGGGGCTTGAAATTGAAGCCTTCGTTGAATTTTTGTCATATAAGAGAAAAGCTTTGGCTCACTTTTCATGTATATGTAAGGGCCTTCAAGTGCGTCAGGAAGAACCGAAGCGATGCCAGATAAAAATATGGTAAGCGCAAGATCGGGGTTCTGCTGTTTCCATAAAACAAAATAGGTAAATGTTAAACCCACAGCTACGCCTGTAACCAAGTCGGCCATTACTGCCAAGGGTCGCCAGCCTTTAACTCTTTCTTCTTTTGTTGAATTTGAATAAAAGTCCCAATGAGGCACCTTATCGCCCAACAAATGCATGGCAAAAGATAGTGGTACTGCTATGAAAGGGTTTTGGAGTGATGTTGCTAAAGCTACCCCTACAAAAGTATGCGGTGTTAATAACATAATACAATGAAACTATATAACTTGGGGGGTATTTTTGCAAGACCGGCCTTGCACAGTTAAATCTAATAAACTAGAATTGGTATAAATATTCTAATATACATGAGAGGATTAATAGTTGAGGACGAAAAACAACTTGGCGAGAGCATAGAAAGCCATTTTAAGGGTTTTGCCGATTGTATATTACTGACTTCTTCCCCAAATAACTTTGATTACATACAATTTGATTTTTTTATTTTGGATATTAAACTGGGGAATAGTTATAACGAAGGGTTCTTCCTGTGCCAACATATTAGAAAAATCTCTCCGGCTCCGATAATAATAATATCGAGCAGATTTAGCCTTAAAGATAAACTGAAAGCATTTGACTTAGGTGCCAACGATTATTTAGTAAAACCTTTCAATATTGTGGAGCTTGTGGCTAGAATAAAAATGTTTTTAGCTTATCGGGCACAAAGCAAAGGAACGACCGATACTATTATCGAAACAAATAAACTAATAATAAATAAGGACGCGAGGATTGCAGTCTACAACAACAGAAATATTACTTTATCAAAAAAAGAGTTCGATCTGCTTCTCTACCTTGCAGAAAATTCTGAAAGAGTCCTATCAAGAGAAAACATAACAAAAGAAGTGTGGGACGAAGAAACGGACCTCAACAGTAACGTTGTTGACGTGTATATAAATCGACTGCGCAAATCAACAAGCAAGGACTTGATTAAAACAGTTTACAAAGTAGGCTATGCATTAAATGCCTAAGAGCAGAACTAGAAATACAACAGAAAGGCAGGATCGCCTTCTGAGAAAAAGGCTGGTAACCGATTCTGAAGAAAAAATTGAAAAACACACTGACTCAGAATTACTAAAGATGAGATGCGTAATGCATGATGCAAGAAATTTAATTATGTTGTTAAAGGAAAGTTTAAACACAATAAAAATCGCTAAAAAAACAGAGCCTATCTTAAATAACATGCACGATACCTTAAAGAGTCTGGAATACTTATTGGACGCAGATTATAAAAAAAACAAGGTTTCCACAACAACCCTACAAAAAGAACTGGAAAGATCTGTAAAAAGATTAAGAATATATTTTCCTCTACAAACTATCTCGCTGCGCATACATAGTAACAAAAACATTCGGATAAACGAAACCAAAGCGGCCTTGCTTGTTAGGTGCTTGCTTAATTTAATACAAAACAGCATAGAAGCAGAGGCATCCTCAATAATTATAGTTTTATCCTCCAAATATAAAAAAGTGTATCTATCGGTGTCAGATAACGGAAGTGGTTTTTCAAAAGAAATGCTGAAGAAGGCAACGTCGTACGGGATTTCAACAAAAGCACAAACAGATAACAACGAGGGAGGCGTGGGTTTATTTTCAGTCGCGTCTTTAGTATTAGCAGAATTCGGGGGAGAAGTACAAATTAAGAATCTGAACAGGAATAACGATATCAGAGGGGCCTACATAACGCTGGTGCTTGATTCTAAGAGGTTATTAAGCTAAGCTAGTTACATGATCTGTGGATCGGATCATATCGATATCCGGACATAAATTCCTGCCCGGAGAAGGGGTCCGGAAGACCAAGGGTCTCCGGACCCCCAAAACAAAAATGAAAAAAGAAAACATACAAACAGGAGCAAATATACAAACAATATTAATTTTACTTATGGTGGGGTTACTAGCTCTAGGAATCAGTCTTGCGACTGCCAAATTCCGAAACAATAACACAGCACAAACTCCCCAAAAGCCAGGAGCTGAAAAAATGACTAACCTACCCGCACCTAAATACTCAGAGAAGCCGGAAATGCAAATAGACGTAAACAAAAAATATAAAGCTGAGATTGAAACTTCAAAAGGAACAATGGAGGTTATACTCGACCCAAGTTTTGCTCCCATGACTGTCAACAACTTTGTATTTCTTGCAAGAGAGGGCTTTTATGACGGCGTAAAATTTCATAGAATCATTGCTGACTTTATGATTCAAAGTGGGGATCCATTCACAAAATCCGAACTAGGGGTAGACAGCATCAATTGGGGAGTCGGTGGACCAGGATACGCTTTTGAGGACGAAAATAATGATGAAAACTACTTAAAAGGAACAATAGCTATGGCAAACAGCGGACCAAACACAAACGGAAGTCAATTTTTTATAACTCACGAAGACCTTACCGATACCCTTCCTAAGCAATATACGATTTTCGGGCGTATTGAAGACGAACAGAGTATGAAGGTTTTAGATGAGATTGCCGCGACAAAAGTTATTCCAAACGCCTATGGAGAAGTCTCTTTCCCAGCTGAAGAAGTAACAATTACAACTATCAGGATCGCAGAGCTTTAAATATTTTTATATAATCTTGAGCATCAAAGTTTTGAGGCCTTAAAGTTGGATCTATATTTAGAATTTCGAGTTCAGTCTTAGTAAAAACCTTATTTAACATTTTTCTTGGAGAAGCAAAGCAACGGTGTAAAAAACCCTCATACCTTATTATTTCCGTGCCCTCAATTTGCAGATTTTTTCTCTTTGATAGCCTTACAACTCCCCCATCAACCTTGGGAACAGGATCAAAGCTCTTTTTATCCACGGTTATTACATATGAAACATCAAAAAAAGTTTGCACAAAAACAGATAAATAGGAACTATCCGGTTTAGCGGAGGTGATTTTTTCAGCAACCTCTTTTTGTATCAGAAGAACAGCCACCTCAGGCAATGTTTTACCGTGTATTAATTTATGAATAATGGGCGACGTTATGTAGTAAGGCAGAGAACCAACAACACTAAACCTATCCGGGCAAAAATCACTTAAAGTAAAGGCCGGGTACCAGTCTAAAAAATTTGCGTAGATAATCTCAAACTTTCCGCTCTCAATCTCTTTAACAAATTTCTGCTCTAAATACGTCACCATTCTTGGATCAAACTCAACAGCTTTAAGCAAGGAAGACCCAGCACGCAAGAGGCACGATGTTAGAGCCCCTAAACCCGGTCCAATCTCTACTGTCACTTCTGGAATTTCGCCCGACGCATAAAGCTCTTGAACCATTGTATCTAGAGCAAACTCATCTTTTAAAAAGTTCTGCCCGAGTTCTTTTTTTGCTTTTATCAAAGGCATATTATGACTTAATTTTATCATGAATTTTGTAGTATACTTCATGCGTGACAAACATTTACATCGCCCTAGAAAACATAAGAAGCCTCTACAACGTAGGTGCAATTTTTAGAACCGCATCTTTTTTTGGAATTTACAACATATTTCTAATTGGATACTCCGGCATGGATCTTACCGTAACGGGAAAACCCAAATTGCATGAGAAACTGGCGAAAAGCGCTCTCGGGTCCGAGAAAGATTTAAACACTAAGACTTTTGAATCAACTACAGCTTTTATCGAATACTGTCGCAAACAAAAAATAAACTTGTTCTCCATAGAACAATGCTCCACCAGTGAGCCTTTACAATCTCTGTCTGCACTAGAAAATGATACGGCGATAGTCTTCGGAAATGAAGTAGAGGGCGTGTCTGAAGAAATGCTCTCAAATTCTAATAAAATATTTGAAATTACTAAGTTCGGCAAACATAACTCACTGAATGTGACTACAGCATGTGGGATTGTTCTTTATCAAATAACAAAAATCCTTAAATAAAGAGATTAGACTTTCTCGCAACAAGACTAACTGTATCTTTCATCCTGCAGCTATTCCCAGCTAAAATTAATTCGATCGAAATCGAGCTCGTCTAAAAAGTCGTCTACAGACCGCTCGTCCGTTCCGCTCTTGCCCTTAATTTTTCCCGAAATGTTAAGAAGGTGCGCAGGTATTTCCTGCAGGAATCTGCTGGAAACATTACTTTCTCTACGCCCATAAAACAACCTCGACTCTGCTTTGGTTAAAAAAACCTTTATACCTGCTCTGGTTATTGCCACATAGCACAGCCTGCGCTCTTCCTCTATAGCATCAAGCTCCATTAGCGAGCGCGAGTGAGGGAAGAGATTTTCCTCCATACCCACAATAAACACATACTTAAACTCCAAGCCCTTTGAAGCATGAACAGTCATAAGGGTTATTCTATCTTGCTCATACGTTTCAGGCTTGTCGCTACTTTCAATCAACGCCACATTTTCTAAAAACTCAGCGAGAACAGGAAAATTAGTGGCCACTGAACGTAGTTCTTGTATATTTTCCATACGAACTATATTCTCCTCAGTGCCGTCGTTTAACATTTTTATATAGCCACTTTTATCCAGCACCACATCTAAGAGCTCAAGGGTAGTTGAGTCCTTGGCCAACAAGCTCAAACCAACAAAATCTACCTTCGTTCTTCTACTTATTTCCTCAAGATTCCATCCCCCTTCTTCAAGCTCGGCCTGACCTTTTATACCTATTCCCCGAGAGGGTACGTTAATAATTCTTTGCCATGAAATTGTATCTTGTGGATTATACAGAACCTTTAAATACGAGGTTATATCTTTGATTTCTTTTCTTGCATAAAACCTGAAACCCCCTACGATTCTATACGGAATGTTATTTTTTATAAGCTGCTCTTCAATGTTTCGAGACTGAGCATTTGTTCTATATAAAATAGCAATATCATTTAAGGTTATGAGAGGAGACCTAGTTCTATCAGAAACTATCTCGGTTATCTTATTAACTACATAGCCGGCCTCGTCGATCTCAGAGTCTGCGGTATAAAGTTCTATCAAATCGCCCTCAACCTTCTCGGTCCAAAGATCAAGCTCAATGTGGCTAGTATTATTTTTAATAATGCTTTTTGCCGCATCTAAAATTATTTGAGTCGATCTATAGTTACGCTCAAGATTGAAAATACGAGCATCAGGGTAGTCTGTTTGAAAATTTAAAATATTCCTGTAATTTGCGCCTCGAAAACTATAAATGGCCTGCGACATGTCACCTACAACAAAAATGTTTTTGGATCCGTTTGACAAATTTTTGGTTAACACGTACTGTGCTTTATTTGTATCTTGGTACTCGTCTACTAAAATGTATTTGAATTTATTTTGATACTTTAACAACACTTCCGGTCTTTTCTCAAACAATAAAACGGCCTGCACCAACAAATCATCAAAATCTAGAGCGTTGTTATCTCTAAGCCTTTTTTGATACTCAGGGTATATTCTTGCGACAGTTCTTTGAAAATATCCCTGAGCGTAATTTGCATAATCGGTCGACAAAATAAGCTCAGACTTTGCGCTGGAAATAGTAGCAAGCACTGCGTTCGGATTATACTGCTTAGGGTCAAGGCCAAAATCTTTAAGAATACGTTTTATTAATGCGACCTGATCGTCGGTATCGTAAATAACGAAAGTGCTGGGTATATTTATTTCCTTGCCGTCTATTCTTAATATTTTGGCACAAATAGAATGAAAGGTTCCCGACCAAGCAAGCTTTGTACTTCCTGCTTGAAGATTTCTTAGCAACTTTGCCACACGCTCATTTATCTCTCCCGAAGCTTTATTAGTAAAAGTTACGCACAAAATATTGAAGGGGCTAATGCCGTGATTAAAAATTAAATTTGCAACTCTGTAGGTTAAAACTCGTGTTTTTCCGCTTCCAGGGCCAGCAACAACCAACGCCGGCCCATCAACATGAAGCGCTGCCTCTTTTTGCTGTTCATTTAATTCGTTTAGAAAATCCATTATTTTTTTATTAACTATTGAAACTTCACAACACGAACCAAAAGCTATAATATTGAATAGTGAAGTTTGCTATAATAGCTTCGATTTTAATTGTTTTGTCTGTTGTATTATACACGCTAAGAACAGACCAAATAGTATCAATACATGATTTATCAAATAAAATTACAAAACGCATGAAACGAGAGAGCCCAAAATATGACAAAAAAATGGTCGTTAACAATATAGAAATGAGTGTGGCTTTAGCAATATCAAAAG
Organism: Candidatus Nomurabacteria bacterium; assembly: GCA_020631855.1. Taxonomy (GTDB): domain Bacteria; phylum Patescibacteriota; class WWE3; order UBA101185; family UBA10185; genus JACKGU01. Next base: position 449,284 of record JACKGU010000001.1, read on the forward strand.
AGGAGCAAACACAAGGCCTGATGGAAATTTCAACACTGCCCGATAACGCCGGAATGCTGTTTATATTTGATCAAGAAGGTGGGTGGGGATTTTGGATGAAGAACACGCTTATACCTCTGGACATGATCTGGATAAATAAAAGTTTTGAAATAGTGGATATTCAAACTGCACCCCCCTGCCCCCCAGAAGAAAAAGACTGCCCCGCCTACAGACCCACAGTTCCGGCAAAATATGTTCTAGAAGTAAACGGGGGATGGGCCAAAAGAAACAATGTCACAGTGGGAAATAAAGTTAACATTGATAGAATTTTATCGGACGTTAGCCTTTAATACAGGCCTCTTGGCAAAGCTCCAGAATCAAATTCTTAGGTTCGAATTATAAAAAAACAAAACTTATGATATGATTTGTATGTTTCAACCTAAAAAAGTAATTAAATTTCGGAGAATATAACAATGATTAAAATAGTAGATTTTTATGCGGACTGGTGCGGCCCCTGCCAAATGATGAAGCCTGTATTTCACGAACTGGAAAAGGAATACGAAGGCAAAATAGAATTTAAACAGGTAGATGTAGAGGCCGACAACGCCACTGCTGCAAAATTTGGTGTTATGAGCATACCAACCTTCGTCATACTCAAAGACGAAAAAGAGATTGATAGAAGAATGGGCGCCATGCCAAAAGAAATGATGAAAAAATGGCTCGACAGCCATCTGGAATAAACTTGCAAATATGATAAAAGCCACTGCCCAGCCAAACAAAAAAACCAGAATTGCAATTAACGGCTTCGGTCGTATAGGACGCGCCGCATTAAAAATAGCCCTCTCAAAGCCCGAAGCCGAAGTTGTAGCCATAAACGATCTTTCCGACCCCGAAGCTTTAGCATACTACCTCAAGCATGACTCTGCGTATAAAAACACCGAGCTTGATATATCAATACTTCATGAAAGTGACCGAAACTATATGGTTATAGGTTCGAGCAAAGTAGCAATGTTTGCAGAAGCCGATCCTAAAAATTTGCCATGGAAAAACCTTAATGTAGATGTGGTTTTGGAATGCACAGGATTTTTTACAAAAGACGGCTCTGCTTCTGCCCACCTTGATGCCGGAGCAACAAAAGTCGTGATCTCAGCACCTGCAAAAGGAGGAAATATTCAAACCTTTCTTCTTGGAGTAAACGACAAGCAGTATTTGGGCCAAAACATAGTGTCTAACGCTTCCTGCACTACAAATTGTATTTCTCCCATAGTTTCAATAATAAATAAAGAGATGGGCATTGTAAAATCAATTATGACAACGGTACACGCCGTTACTTCGACACAAAATATCGTAGACAGTATGCCTAAGAAAGGCTCTTCAGATCTGAGAAAAGGCCGTGCGGGCTTTACCAACATGATTCCTACAACAACCGGGGCTGCGATAGCAACCACCGAAGTCCTGCCTGAACTTAAAGGTCTTTTTGACGGCGTATCCATAAGAGTTCCTGTAATTACCGGCTCACTCGCCGACATAACTATGCTTGTAAGAAAAAAGACTACAGTCGAAGAAATTAACAGCGTCTTAGAGAAAGCGGCCTCTACAGAAGGCTTAAAAGGGGTGCTGAAGGTTACGCACGAACAGCTTGTCTCATCAGACATAATAGGTGATCCGCACTCAGCTATTGTTGATGCTTCAATGACAAAAGTCGTAGACGGCGACCTTGTTAAAGTTTTGGCCTGGTACGACAACGAATGGGGCTATAGCAACAGATTGGTTGAGCTCGCGTTGACTATAGCACAAGTATAATCTAGAATTTTACAACAAAGTTTATAATTTAAAGAAAGAGTTGGGCCCTGTAAACTGCTCACAGAGCAATCAACGCAAATTAAAATGGAACTGAACGACCAAGTAATAAAACGCAGATTAAAAATAATTGACGACCTCACAACAGAACTTAGAGAGCTAAAATCCCAAATAGATGACTCTCTTGAAAACAATCCGGACCTTCAGGAATTAGAAGAGCAGATGACGCAGGTACGCGAGGCAGTTAAAGAAAAAAAACAAAAAGCATTAGAAACCGAATCTCATAAGAGATTGCAAGAAGAGATAAGGCAAAAAAGGCAGGAAATCACTGAAAACAAAGAGACCCTTTCGCAAGAACTTGCAGATTACTACGCACAAAGCGGCCTAATGGAAATTGAAGATCACGAAGGAAATATTAAAAAAATGAAATTTTCAGTTAAGCTGGTTAGCTAAACCTTATCTTATTGACGACACAAGTACTGGAAAGGTGTAAAGGCTATTTTTGTATATAAAGTATATAATCCCCTGTATTCAGGTCCTCACGCTCAAGTTTCATGAATGTGGGGGGCACGCTTTGGTACTTAGTAGCAACAAAAATTGCCGAAGACGGATCCTTGGGCCTTAAATCTCCTTCGATAAACGGCCAATGATTGTAAGTATTAAGTGGGTCTTCAGGACTGTAAAGCCTCAAAGTCCTATTCTCTCCCAAGTAGTATCGTCCAACGGTATATTCAACCGGAGCTAAAAAAACAATTTCTTTATCAAAATCTTGCAAGGCCGTAGCTACTCGCTTCATTCCAAAAAGATACGGATGCGGAATTATAGCCTGTACTAATAAAAAATACCCAAGAACAACAAAAGCCCTGATTTCGAACGATAACGATTTTACAATTAAATAAGCGAACGAGGCCAAAAAGAATATTGAAGCAGGAAATAGATACCGCTCAACATACAAGTTGTTATCGAGATAAAAGCTCGCGCCTATTAGAAGTAGCTGTGGCACAATAAATAACAGAGTCAAACGAACAAACTCGTTATTTATAAAAGCCAGAATCTGCTCAAGCACATTTCTATCGCTCTTGGAAATACTAAGAATTTTTCGAATGTATTTCGTAACTATAAAAAGGACTAAGCCAAAGTAAACAACCACCAAAAAAGCTCCCCATATGCGGGCGTCAAATATAAAATCTACGTCATTTAGCGTATCTTGCCCGGGCAACTTAACCTTCACGCCAAGAAGATAAGCTTCCATGCTGCGCGAAACGTTTGAGTAAGCTACCGGCCTGATCCATTCTTTGCTTGCTTGGGCCTTTATTGTAGTTTCACCGTAATAATTGAAAACATATGCCTTAAAATACAACAGGGAAGCAAAAACTGTAATCAAAGCGAAAATCTTTGGCAACTGAGATTTTAGCGATGATTTCTGTAGTAATGAAGAAACGAAATCGAAAAAAACAATACCAAAAAAGGCTGAGACAACGGTAAAAGCCATGAGATGAGTAAAAAGAAGCGGCACTAAAACAACCGGCAATGCCCAATACTTACGGTGCGTGTAAAAATATAAAGCCAAAGTTCCTAAAAATCCGTAAAAACTATACGACCTTGCCTCCACCGAATATTCAACTAAAAATGGGCTGATGCTAACCAGCAAAGCCGCAACCAAAGCCGTTTCTCGATCTATGAATTTTTTTATACTTAAATAGATAAAAAGAATCGTAAGTACCCCAAAAACCAGAGCCGGCAAACGCAAAGTTACGTCAGAGACACCAATAACATTTGTCAGGTACCGCATTGCAATATTATAAAAAGGAGGGTGCGGATCGAGCTTCAGCTCCGACAGGTAAAGTGCTTTAGGAACGCGCATCAAAATCCCTGTGTATGCTTCATCGAACCATAAATCAGATTTAGTGAATTGTCTTAATCTTAAAAAGAGGCCTAGCACCATAATAAGCCAAATATCGGCGCTGTTTAGTATCGTTCTTAGAGAGCCGCTCATTCTTCCAACATACGAGGAAGTCTTCTTTCTGCTTGTCACAAGGTCTTTGGTCACAGTATTATTTTATCACAGCAAAGGAAGCAAAAGCGCATGTAGCTCCCGTTCTATAACCTACGGCGTCAAACAGAAAAGTATTTGGTTATATTGCTGCCCTCTGCTATAATGCCTATTGCTATGTCAATAAAGAAAAAGAAAAACGACGCACAAAATAATAAGATGGCTCGCCGTTCAAGAAAAAAATCAAAACGAATAACTACTATGTAGTCTCTAACTTGTAGCGCCCGGGCCGGCTTTTAAATATTCCGGCCTTATCCAGCCAAAATGATAAAGCAATAAAAAGAGTAAATGCTTATATAAATCTCTGTGGTCGAGGTCTGTTTTAGTTAAATTTATAATTTCGTTACTTAATACTATTTGCGCAAGATAGTAGATGTAGTTTACCCAGCATGTTGGTCTTTGCAACGTAAAGAAATTACAGCAAGCCGCCTGCTTAAGCTTGTGGTGGTTGATAAATAGAAGCACTGTAGCAAAGACTGCAAATAACACTTAAACTATGCGCTATCGCTACTTCCGCCGTACTTACGATCTCGTGTTGAATAGGCTTTAAGAGCCCTGTAAATAAGCTCTTCATCAAAATCGGGCAACAATACGTTTTCGGTGTAAAGTTCAGAGTAAACACTTTGCCAAGGCATCCATCCGCTTAACCTAAGCTCTCCGGCACCTCTAATAATAAGATCGGGGTAGGGGTATGGTTGATCGCCTGTATCGAGATAGCGCTTAAAAAATCGATAAGGGTATTTGTCGTGGTACATGCCATCGGTTTTTTCTAAATCACTAAAACTGATTTTTCCCTCCGTCACATCATCAAAGGCCTTCTTCATCGCTCTTAAAAGTTCGTCGTGCCCACCGTAGTCAAAAGCTATATTCAGGGTATGTTTGGTATTATTTAGTGTTTTTTCTTGCCACTTGTCGATAAGATCAATTACTTTTTTTGGCAGCCTATCTCTTCGCCCCAAGTGAATTAATCTTGCGCCGTCTTTATGGGCCTCGTTTCCCCACTTGTCTAAAGAGTAGGACAACAAACGAATTAGATTCTCAACCTCATTCTTATCACGATTTGCAAAATTTTCTGTTGATAAACCCCACACAGAGGCTGTATGAACCCCGATGACCCTGAGCTCTCTAGCCAGGGAGGCTATTACCTCTACGCCTTTGTTGTGACCTTCCATAGGAGAAAGTCCTCTTTGCCTTGCCCATGTTCTATTACCGTTAGGTAAAATGGCTATGTGGTTTGGCATTTTTTCAACTGGAATATCTCGATACTGACTCATGTTTTAACTTTTTATTTTACTAATAAAATCTACTAAAGATAGATGCCTTTCGTTTGTTTGTTTTATGGCAGGCAAAACTAAACATGCTTTAACCTATTTAAGATCTACGAGCTTGGTAATTATACCATTAAATATGCTGTATAATACACTTATGGACCTATTAGTTATCTCAAATTTTCTAGTAAAATACAAATACAAGCTTGTTCTTTCTTCAGCCCTTGGCATATTACTTGGGTCATTGGTTTTTATTACTCGCCCAACATACTTCAACGTAAGTCAAACCTATGCCATCTTAATTCAAACTGAAGAAAGCCCAAAACCTAAAATTCAACTACAAGCCGACCGATTATTTGATGCCGATTCTCCCCAAAATGAGGCGGAGGCTTTAACACGCTCCCTGGCCTGGATAGCGCAATCCTCAAACTTTCAGTCATCCATAGAGGAAACGAGAATAAAATACAATAAACAAAATCCGCAGAAAGAAATTTCCGCAAACACAAAGATGAAAGTTCAGAACCCGGCACCGCACATACTACTAACAACTACCGTAGCGAGAGATAGAGAGTCTGCTTTCTGGTACCATAAAGTTTTAGAGCAGGCCCTGCAGGCACAAATTTTTGACCTTAATCCCACCATAGAACCTGACTTGAAACTTATCGTTTTAAACGAACAGCCCGAGATAAAGGAGGTTAAAGCCGCCCTACTTTACTGGACAATCGTTGGAACGGCACTAGGTTTTGGGGGCGGGGCTTTTTTTCTAGCAACAAGGGAATACGTAAGCATGCAGCAAAATACAGTAAAAAAAGCGAAACGGAACTAATTTCGCATCAATTTTAAAGCGAGCTTAAAACACATAAACACACACTCCAACATATATAGATCAACCACCACCAGCTTAAGCAGGCGGCCTGCTGTAATTTCTTTACGTTGCAAAGCTCAACATGCTGGATAAACTACAGCTACTATTTGCGTAAGTAGGTTTGAGTAACGAAATTATAAATTGTGTATAATGCTTTCATGAAACTAGCGCTAGTGGTCATTCCGGCTTACAACGAAGATTCGCAAATAGAACCTTTGCTGGGGCAAATCAAAGAAATTACTGATATTGACATAGTCGTTGTAAACGATGGCAGCACCGATAAAACACTGGAAGTATGCAAAAACCTAAACGTTAAATGTCTATCCCATTTAATAAATTTGGGATATGGGGCGGCCGTTAGAACGGGCTTTGCTTACGCAAAAAAACACCCAAACTACAAATATATTGTCACTATGGACGGAGACGGACAACATACCGTTGATCAATTAAAACTCTTATTGGAAGAGTGCAAAAAGAACCAGCTCGACCTTATAGTCGGAAGAAGGGTAAGAAAGGAGCAAATGCCAATAAGTAGAAAGGCTATTAATGCTCTAGCCGACCTGTTTTTCTGGGCATTAAGCGGAAAGTACTTTGTAGACACACAGTCGGGACTTAAAGCAATACGTTTGAATTCCTTATATGATCTTGAGCTGAATTCCGTAGATTACGAACTTTGCACCGAGATCCTGCTAAAATATAGTAAAAAAAAGTGCAAAATAGGCTGGGTTGACATTGAAGCCCTGTACTCAGAATACTCACTTAACAAACCGGTTAAACAAAGGGTTATAAATGCTCTTTCAATGGTAATTAATTTGCTCAAAATATCTACATGACTCTATATCAAATAATATTATTAACGGCGCTTGGTATATTTTTTTTAAAACAACTAGTATCTATTAAAAAGACTTCGGGTAAAAACTTTTTTAGAACTTATGTGTGGCTGATACTTACGTTCGCCGGAGCGACTGTAATTGCCGACCCTCGACTGACCGCGGTGCTTGCACAAAAGTTCGGCATCGGTAGAGGTACTGATATTGTTGTATATACTGTGATCGGTTGGCTTTTCTACAAAATGTATAGGGCCGATCAGCAAATCTCCAAGCAACAAGAGCAATTGAACAAGCTAGTTAGCCGCATGGCCCTAAAAGATACGAATGAGCAAAAATAATCTAAAACAAAACCTACTAGCCACTTTACTCGTAATATTCCCGATCATGCTGTACGAGCTAAACAACAACCTTTTACAAGGACTGCTTGTAATAGGGGTGTCTGTATATTTAGGATGTTTCTACTACATTCTAAGAAAGCAGTTTATATTCTCCGACAGAGCATTAAAAATTATTGTATTAGCTGCATGCGCATCTGCAATTTTTCTTTCCATAACACATCCTAGGAAAAACTCTTACGATGGACACAACGCATATGAAAAAATGGTGGTAAATTTGGTGAACACAAACTTCAATATAGAATATTTAGGAATCCCGCAGTACCCCTTCTTAGGCGAATTATCACTAGCCGTACTATACAAAGCTCTCGGCCGCGAATACTATTTAATATTTTTCGCATTAACAGGTATAGGGTTTGTTTTTTCTGCGCATCTTCTTTTCCGCGAACTGGCAATAAAAAAAGAGATTGCTCGCTTTGCAGTTTTTTTGCTTGTGTGCAATTCGGTTTTTGCGGCCATGCTACTGCACGAATACAAAATTGATCATTTTCTCGGCATGCTGTCCAACATATTTTTTATATTGTTTATCAAAGTACTCAAAACAGGTTCTTTAAAATACTATCTCTTGGCTGGAGTTATAGGAGGGGCCGCTCTTTTGACTAAAGTTACTTTTGGCCCGATTCTAGCCCTATGCTTAGCCTTCGGCACAATATACAAAATAAAGCTGCAGGCAAAAGAGCGGCCTATACTGATAAAAAAAGCTGTCTTGGAACTTGCCAAATTTTCATTGACAGCAATAGTGGTAGTTTTTTTAGTACTACTATGGACATATAAATTTGGGCTATATGTAGGTCCTAATATATACTTTTACCCACAAACGCAAAAAATCAAACCTCTGGCCTTAAGTACAAACAAAGAAGTTGCAGCAGCATGTAATAAAGAAATATTAGCAAAAGATCAGGGGCTATTTTTACCTAAATACAAGTTTCCTCTAATGCAACCAATTAAGGTCATTTTCTGGAGTTCGTTGGGAGAAGGTAGAGCCAGCAACGCTATTAGCATTGCTCGCCTTGAAACAACTATGTACTTAGGAGTATTTTCTCTGTCTTTATGGCCACTTTATATGTTTGTCAAAAAAAAGCCTTTGGGCATTGCCGAGCTACTGATTATAATAAGCAGTGTTTATGTGTGGCTTTTTTTCTTAGAAGTACAAACACTAATTTGGTATCTAATTCCTGTTTTTTCTATAATTGCCCTGATCGCCTCCTCTACAACCACAGCGTTAATAAAAGACGGGATAATAAAAACATACCTAGTTTTTCTTATTCTTGGAACCACAACAGTATCTGTTATATTTTTACTGAGCATATCATTTAACGGATTAAAGGTCTCTGGAACAGGGGAAAAAACAAAGCAAGATCCATACATCACGTCAGGATATGATCTCGTTGTAAACACTTCTTCTACTATAGATTCTGTAATAGGCAACAATCCAGGATCTTATATTCTCGATGCCGCCTTACATCCATATTTTGTCTTTACAACCTACACTTCAAACTACTACGCAACTATAACGAGAAACAATCTATACTTTCTCGAAAATACAGACACGGATCTAATGCGCGACGAGCTCATTTCAAAAAATGTCAGGTACATACTTGTTTCCAGAGCAAATCTTCTAAACACATGGTATGACGGATGTGCGGAAGAAAACAACAGGACTTTGGACAAATTTCTAAATAAATATACGGTGCCCATCTTTCCATTAACAAGGACTCCGGTGCTGTTCAAAATTTTATAATTTCGTTACTTAAAACTACTTGCGTAAATCAGCAGATGTATTTTACCTAACATTTCTGGGCTTTGCAGAGCAAAGAAATTACAGCAAACCACCTGCGTAAGCTGGTGGCGGTTAATAAGACGGTAAAATTTCCTAAACCCGAGGATTTTGAGAGAGAGTGTCGTCTTTAGTTATATCTTTATAATTCTTTTTACGCCAATCTCGAATTTTAAGTGTTCCTCCCGAACTTTCAACTAATTCCCCAATGAAATACCCCAGTAAAAGATACACGATCATGGCAAAGAAAGCGGAAATATCAACAACCGAAGTCCTCCCTAACATTGGAGACGGAAATATGCCATTAAACGGGGCAAGCATGCCAGAGGTAAACTCGTACAGCCATTTAACAAACGGTGCCGCAGTGCTTGCTCCTAAAAATTTTAGAATTATTCTAAAACCTAACAAAAATCCGACTACCATAGTTCCAATATCAATTATTTTTGCGATCTTTTTAGTGTTCATACATTAATATTCGCACATCTTTAGGTGCATGAAAAGCATTGGTGTTATAATTTTTATAATGCCCGAAATCAAAGCCCCAACAAACTTAATTTTATTCGGATTTACCGGAGATTTGGTTCAAAAAAAAGTCATACCGTCTCTTTTTCATCTTTATAAGGAGGGCAGACTGCCCGAACTATTCAATGTAGTTGGCTTTTCACGACGAACGCTAACTGTTGATGAGGTACAAGAAATTATATTTACATCACTGGAGAATCATCCCGATTTAGGGAAAAACGCACGCCCACAAGACATGATTGCCTTTGCCAAGAAATTTCAATATATCAGCGGGGACTTTGTCGACCAAAGCAGTTACACAGCAATGGGAAATATACTAGGTCGCGTAGACGAGAGCTGGAGCACCTGCTCCAATAAACTTTTTCATCTGGCCGTGCCTCCAAAATACTATAAGGAGATATTTTTACAACTAAAAAAGTCAAATCTAACTAAGCCCTGCGGGGCAGATGAGGGGTGGACCAGAGTAATTGTTGAAAAACCATTCGGAAGAGATCTTAAAACAGCCAAGGAGCTTGACATGCTTTTGGGGAAACTTTTCAAAGAGGAACAGATTTATAGAATTGACCACTATCTAGGCAAGGAGATGATGGAAAATATTTTGATGTTTAGATTTGCAAACAACCTGCTCGAGCCGGTTTGGAACTCTAAACACATTGAAAAAATTGAAGTCGAGGTATTGGAAAAAACGGACATAGGTTCGAGAGGAGTTTTTTATGATGAAGTCGGTGCACTGAGAGACATAGGCCAAAACCACCTTCTGCAGATGCTAGCCCTAGTTTTAATGGAAAACCCTTATAAAAATGGGCCAAGAGAAAGCCTAAGAACTAAGCGTGCAAAACTACTTAAGGAATTGAGCAAAACAAAAGTAAATCCAAATAAAAATTCTTATCGCGGGCAATACACGGGCTACACTAAAACTGAAGGGGTCGATAAACAATCTTTTACTGAGACTTACTTCCTTTTAAAAACACAGGTTTCAAATCAAACCTGGCAGGAAATGCCCATATACATCGAGTGCGGAAAGAGCATGGAACAAACAAATAAAAAAATAAAAGTAACTTTTAAACCTTTGAACTCTTTTGGCCACCATAACAGACTCACTATTGATCTTGACGGAGACGATGCGGGCATTTACATTGACTTGTGGGCAAAGAAGCCGGGCCTTGGCCTCGTGCCTGAAAAGAGAACTCTCAGCTTTTCACTGTGTGACAATCGTGATGAGTGCACAAACAATTCCGAAGAATACGAATCGTTGATCTACGATTGTCTGGAAGGGAATCAGATGAGGTTTTTAACAACCGACGAACTGCAGTATATGTGGAAAGTTGTTGATCCTGTTTTGAAATCTTGGCAAAAACAAAAACATAACGGTTTAAAACTTTACAAGAAAGGAACTGAGCAGATAAGGCAAGATGCACGAGCTCGTGTAGGAATCTAATGGAGTTTATATACAAAAGATATGCTGCTATTGACGAAACAGTATTGCTGGAACAATCGACCCTAACTAACGAATACACAGAGTACCTAAGACACGTCGCAGAAAAAAATAGCTATGAATACCCTGAAAGCTCTATTAACTTGCCTTTCGACGAAGATATATTCAACTTAATGATCCCTCTAAAAGAGAAAATGCTCTCTAAACCTGTTAAAAGAATAGTTTTGGTGGGCATAGGGGGAGACAATCTTGGCACAAAAGCTGTTTACGAAGCTTTAAAAACAGAAAAAACAACCGAGATTTTATTCTTAGATACACTGGACGAACCACAGCTGGAAAAAATATTGAAAATCCTTGAAGACGATGGATCTGACGACACCCTAATTATTATTGCAAGCAAGTCAGGCAAGACAATTGAAACCTTGTATAACTCTTCTATGCTTCTCCAGGTAAATAAAGCTTATATACATAGAACAATATTCATCACTTCAGAAAACAGTCCTTTATGGAACTTTGCGCAAAAAAATAACTGCCCCGCGCTCCCAATACCACTAACGGTCGGGGGCAGATATTCTGTATTTTCAGCCGTAGGGCTGTTTCCTCTTTTTTGCGCGGGAATTGATACGGTTAAACTTCTTGAAGGTGCAATGGAGGCCCGCAACAACTGCTTGGATAAAAACATATTAAACAATCCCGCTCGAATCTCAGCACAACTTATTTTCGGCAACCTCGAAAAAGATAAAAATATTCTCGACATGTTAGTTTTTGCACCCAAACTAGAGGCTCTTGCAAAATGGTATCGTCAGCTTGTCGCTGAAAGTCTAGGCAAAGACGGAAAAAATATTACCCCAACTATTTCTGTAGGCACTACTGACCTGCACTCTGTATGGCAATCATATATAGGCGGGCACAGGAACAAACAGCTCTGTTTAGTAACCCTGAAGCACGCTAACAAAACCTATAAAATAAAAGGTGCCGTAGAGTTACCGTCAGAGGTAAAGTTAAAAAATATAAATCTAATACAGCTTAGAAACAGCATCCAAGCAGGTGTAAAGGAAACACTTCTGGAAAATAGAATTCCCTTTACGGAAATAGCCTTAGGTTTAATTGAAGAAAAAGAAATAGGTAATTTCATGCAGTTTAAAATGATGGAGGTCATGCAGCTTGGCAAACTTCTTAAAATAAATGCCTTTGATCAGCCCGATGTAGAGGGTTACAAAAGAAAAAGTTTAGAGAACCTTAAAATATATGCAGATCATTGATATATCAATAGAAATCTTCGAAAATATGCCAACATACCCCGGCAACCCCAATGTCAGTTTTACACCAGTCATCAAAAGAAACTCACAAATAACCACGATATCTTTTGGCACACACACCGGAACCCACATCGATGCCCCGCTACACACTATTCCTTCAGGCTCTCCTATCGACGCTATAGACCTCGAGGCTTTTGTAGGGCCGTGCACTGTAGTAGACTTTTCACAAAAAAATATTCTGTCTATCTCTGGGCCAATGCTAGAAAAAATAAGTTTAACTAAAAACAATAAAGTGCTTTTTAAAACAGACAACTCTTATAGTGAAGGGGAGGTTTTTACAAAAGACTATGTATATATAGAACCTTCAGCCGCCGAATATCTAGCCCAGCAAAAAGTATCACTAGTAGGAATTGATGCTTTATCTATAAAAAAGTCGGGCGACACAGATAACACACCACACACAGCGCTCTTATCAAAAAATATACCCATTCTTGAAGGCATTAATCTGAAAGCGGTCTCTGAAGGGGAGTATTTTCTAGTATGCGCACCGCTAAAGTTAAAAGGCCTGGACGGAGCTCCGGCAAGGGCGTTTTTGATAAAATAACTCTACAATGATGTTATATAAAATGGCCTCCAAAATAAAATCACCAGGAAAACCAAAAACTCAAAATAACGAAATCGGGCCGAATCTGAAGAAGAACTTATTTTTAGTATTGGTATGGATACTAATCTTGGGAACAGCCGCTTATTTAAGATTCTATAATATAAATTTTGGATTGCCGCAAAGCTTTCATGCAGACGAACCTGAACTTGTTGAGCCGGCAATAAAATACACTTATGAAATACGTAAAATAATATCAAACAGGTCGTATGAGCAGCTTATACCTATTTCTTTTGTTTATGGCCAAGTCCCCACATATATACTGACACCCATAATAATGACTTCAAGCAAATTAATGAACACGCTTGGTTACGCTTTCTCAAAGGAAACATTGTATGTAATAGCGAGAGCACTTTCTGCACTGCTTTCGCTAGTAATAATCCCTCTAACTCTTGCGTTATTTAATCTTGTAAACAAAAGGGAAAGTGCAAACAAAATAAAGGCGGCTTTGGTTGTTGTTTTAGCAACAGCGTATAACTGGAAATTAATTGTAATTGGACATTATGCAAATGCCGATATCTATCTGACTTTTTTCACCTTGCTCTCATCAATCTTTTTCTTGCAATACATACAGAGCAGTACAAAGAAATTTCTTGTCTTATCGGCTGTTTTTTTCGGGCTTTCTGTAGGGACAAAAGTTACCGCACTCATAGTTCTGCCAATATACTTTTTCTTGCTATTTAAAAATAAAAGAATCTTTGCGATTGCGATATTCACACTATTAACTTTTGGGGCTTTTATTTTTTCAAATCCGTTTTCATGGGCTTTAGCACAGGATTTTGCATTTAGAGTTCTAACCCTAGCAACAAAAGAGAATGGCCTTGTTTTCGACTCGGCAAATTTATCATATACAAAATACCTAGTTGCGCTAGCTCAACAAGCATCTCCTATCGTGCTAGCTGCAGCAGTACTTGCTACGGCGCAAACTTCACTAAAACTTTTTCGAAAAAAAGAAAATGATACCGACAGAGCAACAAAAGACGCGCATATTTATTTGATTTTGTACGCTATGTTTTATATTGTATTTTATTCAATAAGCAACAGGCTTGTCGATCGATGGCTGTTACCGGTACTTCCAATAGTTTTTGTATATGCCGGCGTGTTTATTGAAAAACTAAACGGGAAGTTGGGGAATATCATATTCGCGTTATTTGTTTTATTGCTAATCTACTCATATGGAGAAAAAGCTTTTCTATTAACAAAACAGTATCAAAGACAAACTCCTAAGTCCGAGGCTTACATTTGGGCGCAGTCCAACATAAGCGGCCCACCAACAAAACTCGTGGTGACAGAAGAAGGTCTGGATCCAATGAATAAACTGCCCTCAACAACAGTTTTAACCTTCAACGTATATGAAAGCGAAAATGCCTACCTAGAATTTCCTCCTAACCCAAGCCTATATAATTATGTAATACTTAGTTCACGACCAATGTCTTACTTTAAAAACCCTATTATAAGCGAGAAATACCCTACATATGTGGCTGCTTGGTACAGTTTCGAGTCCACAATACAGAATAAAGAAAACTTTGAGTTGATTAGGTCTTTCTCCTTGCCCAAACCGGACTTAATTAACGTCTCGGACGTTCATGTATACAAAAATCTAAACAAGTAGTTTGAGTTCCTTATATTCTATAGGTAATCTTTGAGACTCTTGCTTCTAGAAGGGTGTCGAAGCTTTCTAAGGGCTTTTGCTTCAATCTGCCTAATACGTTCGCGTGTGACACCAAACTCCTTGCCTACCTCTTCAAGTGTTCTGTTTCGACCGTCTCTTAAACCAAAGCGGAGCTCCAAAACTTTCTTTTCTCTAGGATTAAGTGTCTCAAGTACCTCGTCTATGTGGTCTTTTAACAAAACGTGGCTGGCAGAATCAAAAGGAGAAGCAATCGAAGTGTCTTCAATAAAATCTTTAAGAGAGCTGTCTTCTTCTCTCCCAACCGCTTTTTCCAGAGAGGCCGTATCTTGCATTATTTTCACAATCTCTCGGGCCTTTTCAACATCAATTTCCATCTCCTTTGCAACCTCCTCGGGTTTTGCGGGACGTTCAAGTTTCTGCTCTAAATCTCTGCTCACCTTTCGGTACTTATTTATAGTTTCAATCATGTGAACCGGGATTCTAATTACACGAGCCTGATCGGCAATAGCCCTTGTTATTGCTTGGCGAACCCACCATGTTGCATAGGTGGAAAATTTGTAACCTCTACGCCAATCAAACTTTTCAACCGCTTTCATAAGACCAATATTTCCCTCTTGAATCAAATCCAAAAAGGTAAGGCCTCTTCCCATGTAGCGTTTAGCTATAGAGACAACGAGCCTTAGGTTTGCGTTTATTAACCTTTGCTCTGCGCGATCGCACTCTTTTTTAGTTACTTTCTTTGAATAATTTTTAATTTCAGTTAAAACTTTAATGTTAATCTCGAAATGTTCGGCCGCCTGTTTGTCGGTAGGAGGCTTCTTATTTTCTTTTTTATAAGCACTTATGTATTTCTCATACTTTAATACTTCTACTTTACGCGCCAACTCAACCTCCTCAGCAGGAGTTAAAAGATCAACTTTTCCTATTTCTTTTAAATACATTCGGACCGGGTCTACTGAAACTACTTTATCTAGTTTAATCTTTGATATGTCTAATTTTTCTAAGGTTAGTCTTTCGGCCTCTTTCACAGAATCAACATCGTACACATCTACTGAGGCTTCGAGCAGCTTATCGTACAGAGTATCTAACAGTTCAATGTTTTCCTCTGCGTCAGGAAAGAATTCCAATATTTCGGATTGGGTTATGTAACCTCTCTTTTTTCCCCTTGTTATTAACTTTTTAATGTTTTTTTCTAAATCTGTCGGTATCATAATTCTTTTATTTTTTTTGATAGTTTTGTAAATTCTTGGGATAAACTTTTTACTTTTTGTGAGTCATTACCTAGTTCCGCAACTTTAATTTGATCAGATAAGGTTTTGAGCTCTCTTCTTAGGGCCTCCTTTCTTAACCTAGACACTAAATCGGCGAGCTCGTTTTTTAGTACTTTATCATTGTCAAGCAAATCGGCTTTATAGTCAAATAAAAACAGGTCCATAACTCTTTTTCTCAAGATTTCATCCTGTATGGTTTCGGTGAACTGTTTAATACTAAAAATATCCTTTGCTGATAACAAATAATCTTTTAAAGAACTGAAGAGATCCCTATTTTCAAGAGTAAATACGGATGCGTCAAGTTTATACACGGTATCGTTGGCCAAGTCAATAGGCGCCTTCATTAGCAACGAGAACAAATAATCCTCTATCAATACTTTTGTTCCTGAATCGAGGCCGGTAGAGACGACTGCCGATTTGAGCTTTTCGTCTATATCCACCGACGATTCGGCAACTAAGTCCCTGATTACGTCTTCGGAAACATCAAGCTGGGCAGATATTTTCTTTATATAGTGATCTTTTGTAACTCCGTTGGATATTAACGAAACTTTGGGAGCCAAATAAGCTAAAATCTTCTTTTTCCCTTCAGAGGAAGTGGCATCGTTGTCAGACATGGCATAAGAAATATAGAAATCATAGATATTTACAGCATCTCTTAGAACACGTTCTGCCTCAAGCGGATCGGCCCTTAACAACTCGTCTAGGTCTGCGTATTTAGAAGGTATAAGAGCAACTTTTATATCAAAACCGAACTTATCGGCCAGTAAAACCGCCCTGTCTGTAGCCGATCTTCCTGCCTTATCGGGATCGAAACAAAAAGTAATTTGATTAGTGTAATTACCTAATATCTTCAAATGCTCAGTTGTAAGGGCAGTTCCGGAAGAAGCAACAACATTTAAAAAGCCCGACTGGTGAGACGTTAACACATCCAACTGCCCTTCTACAAAAACAGCGCCTTCTTTTCTTATTGCTAACTTTGCTCTATCTAAGCCGTATATAAAAGAACTTTTATGAAAAACTAAAGTCTCAGAAGTATTTAAGTACTTTGGCTGTGAATCGTAAATGGTCCTGCCTGTAAATCCAACGGTCTTTTCGCTAACATCGCGCAAAGGGAAAACTACCCGCCCAACAAACTTGTCTATCAAGCCCTTTTTGCCTTCTACCGAGACACCCGACCTCAACAGCTGCTCTTTGGTATAACCTTTTTTTAACAAATATGAAGTTAGTAAATCCCAAGACTTGGTTTTGGGGGCAAACCCAACCTTAAAGTCCGAAATGGTGGTGCCAGTGAGCTTTCGCTTTTCTTTCAGATAAACTAAACCGGGTTTGCCCACAGCATGCGTTACTAACAAATGATTATAAAAAGAGGCAGTATCGGCATTTATCTTATATATGACCTTCCTTAACTCATGGTCCGGATCAAAATTCTTCTTTTCTATTACTATCCCTGCTAAATCAGCCAACCTTTCCAACGCCTGAGGAAACTCCACACCTTCTATTGCCTGAATAAATGAAAAAATGTCTCCGGCCTCACCACAGCCAAAACATTTAAAAATCTGGAGTTCCGATGAAACCATCAGCGAAGGAGTATTTTCTGAATGAAAAGGGCAGTTACCTTTATAATTACGGCCCGATTTCTTAAGATCAACATATTTGCCTATAACATCGACGATATTAAGCGCTTGTTTAACTTGGGAAACTGAATCCATTGTATGATGTATATCATGGTATTAAAAAGGGTGCAACTTAAGCCCTATACAGAAACCGGACCCACCTACTGCAGGGCCCTTCAACGTGTTTGGATTTTGTTGCGCGTACCAATTATTGCTGTTACAGCATCCCAAAATAATGAAGATTTCCTTTTGAAAGAACTACAAAACGAGCATTTTCTGTGTGGGCGTATTTTCTCGCTTGTTATTTTAAATCTAACGGGTTTTTATCTTCCTTTTCGGCTTCCAAAATTACAAGAAGAAAACCTTTTTCATCAAGCAGTAAAAAATCAATAAAGTCGTTTTATGTGGATTCAAAATCTTCACTAAAAGTGTCGGTTTCTTTTTGGGTAAGTTTTACATTCGATTAAAGTGAAGTATTTGCCTGTCCTTTTTCATTATCAAAAAAGCTCCAGCCTGCTTGTTCAAGCAATATGTTTATTTTTATTCGTGCTTTTGCTTCTTTAGAATTTGCCATAGTTTAATATCCAAGTTAAGTATTTGTATTGTATTCGTTTTCCCCTTATAAATAAACGTTTTCGGAGCGTAGCGGAGAAAACACCTTATATTCCCCTCTATAATAAGTAAAAAACAAATTTATTCCCCTTTTTAAAAGCCTGTCAAAATTCCTTGTTAAAAGAAAAATATTTTTTGAATTGCGTATAACGTTTGCGTATATCTGATGTCCTGCCGACACCTTATTTATTTTATCAAATTCGGCAGGATATGGGTCGAGGCTCCGCAAGAGCCGAGCCAGATATACCGCGTTAAACGACCCGACCCAGCTGTTCGCGAACAGCTGGAGAGAGTGCAACGTGGTGAGGAGCGTTAGCGACGAAACGTACATTTTTTTCCCAATTTTTTTGCGAAGCTTTTTATTTGCTTCTTTTTAATGCTAGTATTAATTTATGCCGTCTTTTTTGAAATATATTGGCCTTGTTAATATTTTTCTGTTTTTAACGATTGCTTCTACCTTGTTGAAAATTTCAGATAAGGTTGACCTAAAAAGCAAAACTGCTAGTAACCTAGCTACAGACAAAAAAACAGCCACTATTTTCAATCTTTCTCTTTTTGTTTTCGCTTTAGGGCAAATAATTTTTTCCTTGATAGCAAACTACTTTATTACCGGAAAAGTCTTTAGTGTTCCTTCAGGATTGTTCCTAATAGGAGGTGTCTGTTTAATATTATCAAGCTTTATTACCATGAAGAGCCACAAAGAAATGCACTCGAACTTTTCAAATTTTTCATCTCTTTTTGTTGGGCTGGGACTATTGCTATTATCCTTAAGCCTGCTTTCTACAAACCTTTATCTTGGAATTCTATTAATTCTGGGCTCTCTTCTTATTCCAATCAGTTATTTAGTAAAAGGAAAGCTTCGTGGAGCTTACTGGGAAGTTGTTTTATTTACTGGTTTCTTAATTTGCAATGTGGTTCTATCAATTCCGCTTCTTTTTCCGTCGGTTTTAAAGTAATTTCTCTTCTCTTTTTATTCCTTTGATAAAAACAAGATTACTCCTTTTTCAGCTCAAAAAAGAGGGTCTAGGGGTGAATCTTTTGAGCTGAATCTTCTTGTATCAACACATGTCTTAAAACTTCAAATGCAGGCTTGGGTTTAAAACCTTCATTAAACAGACCTATTCCTGGTCGTTCCCAAGCTACTTTTTCATCACAAAATCCCCAGAAAGTAAAGCCATGAACATAATCTGTACTGTTGCAAATATCAAAAAAGCGTTTGTAAGCAAAGGCTTGATAATCAAACCAATTGTTGTATTTTGTACCACCACGGGTTACGAAAGGTTCATTCGGATCTATCTTTCGGCCACTGTGGATTGAATTGTCGAAGCTCAAATCAAACTCGGTGATATAAATTGGCAATCCTGTCTCTTCGTGGATTTGAGACAGTGTCTTTTCGATTTCGTCATCTGGCGGCAAATCAAATGTCCACATATGGCCTTGTAACCCTACTACGTCAATTGGGCCACCAGCTTTTTTCACTTCTTTGATCAGTTTAATGTACCCCCGCCTAATATCCTCTTTGTAAAAATTACCGAAATCATTAATCATCATTAAAGAGTTTGGGCTTTCTTCTTTTGCCCACTTGAAGATTTGAGCAATCAAATTAATTCTATTCTCACCTGTTCCTAAAAAATTTTCTTCTTCATCTCGAACTGATTCGTTTACTAATTTATACAGATAAAACTTATTCTTATATCTCCCCACTACAGCCTTGACATGATTTTCTAGAAAACTTTTTTTGTCGGTATAGCTTAATTTCCAGTACCAATCTGGAAAACTGTCTTTGTTGTTAATTACAGTGTTGTAATGAAGTCGAAGGTTGTTTTTTGTAGCAAAATCTACAAGATTATCAATTGTTTGCCAATTATAATCAACTGTGGTCTCTGGTTTACTTCGAACAATAAATTTGATTTGACCGAAAGCAACCATCCCCACTTCCTCGAAGTTGTCTACAACTAATTTCAAGTATCTTTGTGTTTCCTCCTCACTTGCTACACCGTTGAAGTATTTTTGTTGAACAACTGTAGATACGTTCATATACTGATTTTTAATTCCCCTCTAAAATAAAATCTTGTTTTTAACCTTTTTATTTATAAAAAGCTGAGCGAAAATTATAAATAGGAAAAATGTATGTCGCCTAACGTTTCAGCGTATACGATGTTGCCGATTTCTCCTTTTTATTTTATCAAATTAAATCGGCAATATGGGCGAGGCAACGATAGTGTCCGACGAGCCGTATATGCCGTGTTATATGATGTATTTTCAACTTTTTATAACCAATTCTTTTTCTTTAAATCTGTAAATAGTTCTGTATAGCCACAATCCTGGCACACATATGCAACAACCTTAGAACGTAAATTGATCATTTTTTTATTAACATCAGATAAATATCCAGTTATGATTGCTGAGTTGCCAAGATTACCATGATCAATCTTTTCACTACTGCACTTTGGGCATTTACACATCGCCATAATAGTTCACCTCCTTATAAGTTGAAAGTATTTCACTTAACGTCAGGATTATGAGAAGTCGTGCGTAGCACGATTTGGGTGGAGAAGTCTGCAAGACTTCGTAACCTCATAATCCTTGTTATATTCCCCGAAGGGCTGAAATTTAGTGCAACGTCCCGAAGGGAAATTTCAGAGTTGTCGTGTCTAAAAAAAATTGTAGTCGGGCACACACTAATTTTCAAATATTTTTTCAATCAATTTAAATTCTTCTTTATGGCAATCAAACTCTGCTTTTATTCCTAATGGCAAAATCCATTGTGGATCTGTATGTCCAAAATCCATGTTAGTAACTATTGGAAGACTGGTATTTCTGAATTCGGTATTTACCACATTGAGAATGTTTTCATTTAACTCTTTCTTTTCTTCTTCTGAATAATCTCTTGGTCTTCCAATAAGTAAAGCCGAAATTTTATCAAAAATTCCTTGCATACCATAATTACGTAGCATCCATTTGACTTGGTCTGGAGATGGTTTGTCTTCCGATGTTTCTAAAAATAGGATTTTGCCATTCCAAAAATCATCATTTGGCCAAAATTTTGTACTTTTCAAAAATTCAAGGACTTCAATACAACCACCGAATAATTCACCTTGAATTTTTGAACTTCCCTGTAAAATATTCCAACCAATATTTTTTGACATCGGTTTTACTTTTCCTACGTTGGACTTGTCACTCCAGTCTAAATAACCCTGCGTATAAGAATCGTATGGTTTGTATTCGTAATGTTCAGGATTTTCAAATAGAATTGTTTTGATATGCTCTTCAAATTTTTTTCCCAATGCATCCCATTGAGAAAATCCTGCCATGATTGCAGGTCCATGCAAGGTGACAAGTCCTAATTGATTAAAATATGTCAAAAGAGTGGTTGTATCAGAATATCCGATGATGATTTTTGGGTTTTTCCGAATTTCAGTTGCATTTAGAAAAGGCATTATTCTTACAGAGTCATCACCGCCGATTGATATAAAAATCGCTTTAACTTCTTTGTCAGCAAAGGCGTCATTTATATCTTTGGCTCTAAATTCTGGATTTTTGTAAAGATAATCTGCATCTTTTCTAGCAGATGGATACTCTTTAACTTTAAGACCTAAGTTTTCAAGTGTCTTAATGCCTGATTCATAAATATGAGGAAAAACACTTGGACCGCCCCAAGATGGCGATACTACTGCAACGGTGTGTCCTTTCTGTAATTTCTTTGGTTTGATTGCCATATTATTCTGATAAATTGATTGATTTATATAATTTGTGTGCCCGACTACTCCTAATTAATTTACACGACAATTGAATATAACGTTCCTGAGTATCCGAAGTTTTTTGCCGGATTTCTCAGTATTTACGTGTATTTTAGCACTTTCGTTTATTTGTTGGAAGACGTTCAGTTTCAGCACATTCGAAGGCAAAAAATTTGGGTGAAACAAAATGAACAGTCCTTTGAAAGTAATTGAGTTCATTTTGTGGAACCGGATACTCAGTGTTATACGATAGTTTAAATTCTGTGCCGGTTTATTGCTTCATACGTTTTATTAAATCCTTTAGTTTAACAATCTCAATTTTATCTTCATCACGTCTTTTTACTTCTATTGCTTCTTGCGAAATTGTTTTATCGCTTAAAACTAATCTATAAGGACATCCGATGAGATCAGAATCAGCAAATTTTTCTCCAGGTCTTACACTTTCTCTATCATCAAGCAAAACATCAAAACCAGCTGAAGTAAGTTTCTCATAATATTCTTTTGCAAGCTGGCTGGCTTTATCAGTATTGGAAATGTTTAATAAGTGAATAAAAAATGGTGCGACTTCTTTTGGCCAAATAATCCCCTTATCATCGTTACACAATTCAACGATTGTGCCCATAATACGAGCTGGCGCTGTACCATAGCTTCCCATAACAACAGAATTAGATTTTCCTTCTTGATCTAAGTAACTCAAATGAAGAGCCTTTGAATACTTGGTTCCCAGTTTAAAAATATTTCCAACTTCAATAGATTTGGCTTTTTCTAGCTTATTTTTATCAATTTCTAATTCTTTCAATACTTCATCGCTGTAAACTTCTTTATTTATCGCAATATTTTTTTGCCTATCAATATAAATAATATCTTCACCTGCTTCGCAAATAGTTTGAAATTCGTGACTAAATTTACAAAAAGAACCCCCACTGGCAAAAGTGAAAAAAGTTTGATCTCCAATTCCAGTTCTTTTAAAAATATTGCGGTAAGCATCAGTACATTTATTATAAAAAGCGTCTAATTCTTCTTGTGTACGATTGAAAGAATATAAATCTTTCATGATAAATTCGCGAGTTCTTAATATCCCCGACTTAGCTCTTGTTTCATTGCGAAACTTTGTTTGAAATTGATAAACATAAGCAGGCAAATCTTTGTAAGAACTAATGAATTTCTTCATTAGATTAGTCAAAGGCTCTTCATGAGTTGTAGCTAATCCAAGCTCAGCACCATTTTTTAGTTTTGTTTTGAACCATACGTCTATAACTTCATCATTCCATCTTTCAGTTTTTTGCCATACTTCTGGTGATTGTAATGCTGTAAGTGATAATTTTTGGCCACCAATAGCATTCATTTCTTCTTGGATGATTCTTGTAATTTTCTCCATTACAATCAATCCTAATGGCAAAAATGAATAGGCGCCTGCCATTTCTTTGTCGATAAAGCCAGCTTGCAAAAGTAATTTCGCATTTAAACTTACTTCACCTTTAGAAATTGTTTTGCTTGTTTTTGTGAATAATTGAGATTGTTTCATTGTAGGACGTGATATTATAAATTAACGTAAGGCACAGAATATAAATTTCACATAACATCAGGGATAAAAGAAGTTTGCGAAGCAATTTTGGACGAAGAAACCTGCAAGGTTTCGTAGTCTTTTATCCCGTGTTATATTCCCCGAAGGGCTGAAATTTAGTGAAACGTCCCGAAGGGAAATTTCAGAGTTTGATTTTTTGGCGTTCAATATACTTTTCAACTACTGTAATTATTTCAGGAAATTCAGATTTATTTACATCAGCTCCAAAATGTCCCTCATCCTTATACTCATGATATTCGGGTTCAATTTTGTCTTTGATAAATAAAGCTTCAGAAATTGGGATATATGGGTCATTCCTCGAGGCAAATAGTACAATCTTTTCGGCGTTGCTTTTTATTTTGTCCCATTTCCACGGATTATCAAAGTATCCACTTTTCTTCTCGTGTTCATCGCCCAAATCTGTATAACAAGCGCCGACTAGAATTGCGAGCTTACATTTATTTTCCTCAAGATATCTTAGAATAGCTACAGCACCAGAGGAATGACCTATTAAAATCGCATCCTCGGTTGATAATCTTTCCTTGATGAACGGAAGCCAATATTCTTTTCTTGCCAAATCAGGATCTGGCATATTTTCTGCAATTACATCCAATCCCAATTTGTGAAGTCCACTTTTCACATTTTGGAACCAATTTTCCGTAATGTCTGTATTGCCATTTCCTGGAATAATTATCGCTTTCATAATATTTATAAGTTTGATAACTAAATAAAGTTTATGTTTTCAGAGCCGAAAAATCAAATTGAATATAACTCGTTTTTATACGATATCTTTTCACAATATACACCATGAGTCGTATATTATACGAGATGGTGGTAAATTTAGACCAAATAAAAACTGCCTTTATTTTACAATTTTCAAGGAATTGTGCAATCAGAGCTTCAAAAAACAGTACGAGAGTTAAAAATCAAAAACTTACAGCCCCAAAACTGTAAAAAGTTATCTTTATGGCTTACGGAAATACTTTTCTTTTAAAGGCAGCGATTTTGCAAAGCTCGGCCAAGAAAACATTAGAGATTTTCTACTTCATTGTGAGAAAAAGCACATTTCACCTCAAAGCAGGAATCTGTTTTTGAATAGTATCAAGTTTTACTATCGTAATGTCCTTAAGAATACAAAAAAAATCGAGGTTCAATTAGCTAAAAAGCCAAAGAGTTTACCCATTGTCTTATCACGAAGCGAAGTCGAGAAGATCTTAAAATCTCCCAAAAATGCAAAGCACAGACTCTTGTTGGCTCTTGCCTATGGAGCAGGACTACGAGTAAGCGAAGTTGTATCTCTGAAAATACAAGATTTGGATTTTGAAGAACTAACTGTGCACATTAAACAGGCGAAAGGACAAAAAGATCGAATAAGCGTAATGCCAGAAAGCTTGGCTGATAGTTTGAGGGGTTTAACTGCAGGGAAGGAAAGAGACGATCTTGTCTTTGCTAGTGAGAGAGGCGGAAAGTTGGCAACGCGAACAGCACAGAAAATTTTTGAAAATGCGTTGAAGGACTCGAACGTAAAAAAAGATGCTACTTTTCATTCACTCCGACACTCCTTCGCGACGCATTTGCTTGAGAACGGAACTGATGTTCGCTATGTTCAAGAGTTGCTGGGGCATCAAAACATTAGAACAACTCAAAGATATACACAAGTAACCAACCCGAAGCTTAAAAATATAAGAAGCCCACTACGATTAAGGGTGAAGAAACTCGGCCTTTGAAAGATGAGAGGTCCGGCTTAAAGGAAAAATCGGTTTACGTGCCCTCGAGAGAGGTGACGAGCAAACAAAGACACTTCCTAACTGGCGGAGGGAGAGGGATTCGAACCCTCGTGCCGGTTTCCCGACGCGTCGCTTTCCAGGCGAGCCGATTAGTCCACTCTCGCATCCCTCCAAAACTACTGCTTATACTACCATGCAAGGGCTATAAGCTAAACCCCTGCTGCATATTTCCCGACATATCTTTCGAGCCACGAACCAAACATTCGCCTTTATAACAACGTCAATAACACTAAGCCGATGCGCAAAATACTAGGAAAGAACCTTCTCAGTCTCTGAGGTCGTAAGTAGAGTATACAAAGAAGGAATTGCGAGTAAAAGAGCAAAAACTAAAAAAGTGTAGTTACCTAACAAAGAATATAAGAAACCGGATAAAAGAGGCGAGAGTCCGCTACCAAAAGCCAAGATTGACGCGTCCAGACCCGTAACCTGGCCTTGCTGGTGAGGCTCGACACTGTTTGCTAAATAGGCTCTGAATGTAGTTATGTTCAAAGAAAGACCCAAATTAACGAAGAAGGCGCTCACTAAAAGCATCGGCAGGGCAAGGTTAAAGCTCCCGACCATCAGCTTACTAGGCAACAACGGCATGACGAGCATAGAAACAAAAATTATAAATATTCCAACATAAAAAGACTTGAGCTCTCCGTACTTCTTTCCAAGTTTTGGTACAAAAAAAGCCTGATTTGTAATTGAAAAAAGTCCTATAGCAGCCAGCATTTCTCCCAACTGGTAAACCGAGAGACCAAAGTAAATTTGCAATAACAAAGTTATGGTTGTCGTGTAAGCGGCGAAAACAAAAGCAAAAATAATCCTAATATATAAAAGCTTTTTAATTTCTTCACTTTTAAAAAGATTGAACTTATTGAAAATGTTCACCTCAGACAACAACTTGATATTAAGGTGATGAGCGCGTTTCTCATACGGCAAGGACTCGGGCAATACAAAAACTATTAGAAACAAAGTAATAATTGAAATAATTAAAGCAACAAAAATAGTTCCAAGGAGTCCGGGACCCAAGCTATAAGAATAACCTCCAATAATCGGTCCTAATAAAAAACCCAAACCAAAAACACCGCCCATCATACCAAAAACCTTTGTGCGTTCTTCTTTAACTGTGGAATCCGATACCCAGGCCTGTGCAACTGAAATATTTCCCCCGGTAATACCGTCAGCTATTCTAGAAATTATTATAATAAGCAAAGGAACAGGTAGCCATCCAAACACGATACGGCCGTGGGCAAAATAAGCTAAGGTAAATATTAACCAACTAATTATGGTGCCCACCTGGCTAAGAACAAGAATAGGCTTACGGCCGTACCTATCACTTAAAGAACCTAGGAGCGGGGCGGCTAGGAATTGCGAAAAAGCGTAAGATGACAGAATAGCACCGTATGCAATGCTGAGATACTTTGTAGCTACATACTGCTGGACCATTTCGGGGAGAATCGGTATTAATATACTAAAACCAACGACGTTGACAAAAGATAGTAATAAAACCGGCAATAATTTTTTCATTGTAATTTACAGAAAATAGACTCGCTAAAAACGAATTAGTGGTTTTTTCTCTCACACAACAGTATACCAAATTAGGACACGTTGTTGCTAATTAATTATTTTAAGATCTATGTTTATAATTAACTTCTATAACATTTAAAAATATATAATTCCCATTAAAACTACATGTTATAGAAATAACAACTGCGCCAAAACGGGAGATAAAAGAAATCCAACAAAGAGTATTTAAAATACTTTATGAACACTAGCTACTCTTTAAAAAATGAAAGCTAACAATAAAACAACAATGCCCATAACAAACAAGTACTTGGCTTGAAAATTTAGTAGCCTCATCTGCTTCTTTTCATTAACATCATACGGGACCCATTTTTTGGCCTGTTTTATCATCCAATTTTTGTAAGAATCAGTCTGACCAAAAAAGCCCATTACTATAAGTAAAGCAGCAACAATAAATAGCGCTGTTTTCTCAAAGTCCAACATATTATAATCTTTTCCTCTTTTCAAATAGTTAAACTAAAAATATTTGATTACCCTCACTATAGAAAAAAATCAAGATTTCTTCCTTTATTTTATCCTTTAACATTCTTCTTGCAAGAATTTTCAGAAAATATGTCGTGTTGTGTGGTGTGTGCTTTTTATAATTAACAAATTCTTTGTCTTCACACAAGAACCGAGGGACTGAGGGCGAGGCTCAGTGAAGGTATAAATCGCAACCACGGCCCTATCTGGCGGGACGTTGTGAACAACGTTAGAACTATTATACAAAACACTCCAGGCTACATCCACATTCCCGACCTACAACCACAATTAGCTATTCGCTCTGCTTATTAGAATGTTACGCTGACTTAGACCATCTCTGGCGAAGATTTTGCATGGCTACGATGTTCCTAATCATTAATCGATACTCTATAGGGACTTCAATTGCCTTTTTACGGACAAACCCTTTGTCCTGCATCTGAGCCAATAACTCCTTAAATTGTTGGTAAGTCAATGTCCTAGTACCATTTTCTCCATTAACTAAATTATCTTTAAGAGCATTATAGGCGCTTAAAGCATGTGTTTCGGGGTTATTTCTAAAGTATGAATTTACAACTCCTTCTATAGGAGACTGTTCAACAGTAGTGTCTAGAGGAAGATATTTTTCACCATATTTGGAAAACTCCTGCATTATTACCTGCAAATATGAGGCTGTATCAGTTCTTCCTCTCAACCTTTGTCTTACTAACTCTCCTCCAAGTTGATTAAGCACTCCATACCTAATTCTAGTTGCTTCAGACCCTTCAATTCCACTTACTTCTAAACATCTAGCTATAAACCCATTAATGAATTGTGCGCCATTACCTGATTTCAATAACTTAAACATCTCCACATCTCTTTCTTCTAAAGCCAGGTACATACTTCTATCAATTGCACCAAGCGACTGGCCTGAGGCTTCCGGATCAATCATATAATTACCAGCATGGGGGTCAGAATGAAAAACAAATACTTTTTCCCCTTCTGGGGTTGTTATGGGAGCAAAATCAAACTGATAATCGAAGAAACCCAACAAGTTGTCGACAACTTGTTGTTTAGTCTCACTGGAAATTTCAGAAGATGACAGGAACTTGTTGAGTGTGATCCCTTGATACTGATCTTCGACCTTGACTTTTTTGGAGGTGTAGCGCCTTTCGGGGGCATCAATGGCAGTTTTTCCGCTTTTTTCATTGTATGATTGAACTGTTAACCTAAAGGCATCATCACGCTCAGCGTAAGTAGAATCATTAATATCTCTGATACACCAGGTATTTGAGAGATCTAGCAATGACTCGGCTAGTCGAGCGTTTTGCCTAGTTTTTCCTCTAGTATTTTGCTCTACTTCACCTAATACCGTTGAACTGAAAGTGTAGGATAATCGAATAAATTCTTCAGCATTAGGGTTTAACATTTTAATAACTACTTTTTTTGAAGACCCATCTTCGGCTCGAATAGTCGCTCCATAAGTGGTAAAAAGACTCCCTCCTCCTAAATAAGAATCAAGTGAAATTAAATCCTCCTCTAATAATCTGGCCAATTCAGGATCACTTTGCGCCTTGGATAGCAAGTTATCCCAAAAACGCAATTTTTCCATTCCTTTCATACTGTCTTGTGTTTGTGACAAACGTTCACGGACAGCAGGTTCAAAATTTATAAGCTGAACTGCCATTTGCATACCTCTTACGAAAACCGGAGAAGTTTCTCCCGCTTTGATCATTGCTTCAGTAGCTGCAGGCAGATTGCTCACTATTTCAGTTTGCTCCTGACTATAAGCAGAAATTACTTGACCTTGTAAGTTCTCTAAGGTTTCGAAGTATGTAGAGCCGCTTTCTTGAGCTTGTTTGCCAATGACAGAATTAGGTTGATGATGATATCTAAAACCGAAATAGCGTATATTACGAGTTCCTGAAGTAAGAATTTGTGGCAGATCTTCCGAATAATCTTTGTTTTTCACCTTTCTGTAAACGTATTTCCCATCTTCCCTTTCTCTAAACTCCACATTTCGTAGCCTTCTCATATCAACAGAGTCGGTTTTGAGAGCCTGGAACATGAAGGGAATAAGCATCTGTGCAGCTGGCAACCCTACCACTTTTGCGTCACCTTTTTTGATAGCACTACTCAAAGCTGCCCTGAAAAACTCTTCTTTTAATCCCAAGCCATCAACAAGCATTCTCTCAAGTAAGTTGCGACCATCTTCAGAAACAAGTAACCCGTCTTGATCAGACATAGCTTTTAGCGCGATTGCCAACTTTTGGCTATCTGGCAGATTTTTAAAGTAGTCAATGGTATCACTGAAAGTAGCGAAAGCCGACCTGCCAGACTCAGTTAAAATAAACTTTCCTGATTTCTTATCGTATTGAATGTCATTTTTTCGCCATTCCTTTTCACCGAGATAAGTCCTAACCCATTCAACAGCTAAATCAGTAGAGACTTCTCTTGCAACTTGACCACTACCAGAAGCAGTCTTGATTAAGAGATCTGCTTTTTGGGTTAAGATGGAACTAGCAATATCGGTTGTAGCAACTCCATCTAGACTTTCCTCACCAGAAATATACTCAATTGCAAGCTCATCTAATCTCTGTTTAAAGGCTTGGTAAGTGGGTATATCTGTGATTTGCTCTGCAACCAGAATGGCCCCTTCAAATCCAAGCAACTTATATTCCTTGAAATAAAAGTCCATCTTATCCTGAATCACAACTTCAGGGTCATTCAGGTATGCGGTATTAAGGGCTTTTATCAATTCTCTACGTTGGGGACTGTAAGGAAAATTTTCATTTAATAACCCTACTAATGCTGGATAATCTTGTTGTCGAAGTTTTCCTGGCTCGGTTAGTCTATGCAACTCATCTCTCACAGGTTTTGCAAGTAAAACAGAGTAAACATCGTCTTCATACAAAGAAAATTTTGCATTAACTGGTCGCTGGCTATATTTGTTTTTAGCGTCCTTCACATAAGCCGCAAGATCCTGGATGTTCTCAAAATGTACTTCTTCTATTTGCTTAACTATCTCTTGGACAAAATGTAGTTGATAAAATCTATCAAAGTCCCTTATGCGATCTCTTTCGAAAACTCCATTCCGATCATCTTCATTTGCCAATTTAAACAACGGGTGACATAAGGCTAAAAGCTGGTATTGATCCATCGCACCTATGTCGGCATGGGTATCTCTCATGATAGATTCAACAAATACAAAAAGCTTTTCTTCGGAGGATGCAATGGTGTTGGTAACAAATTCAATTTTAGTACTAGTTCTCTCAATCTCTCCCTTTTTGCCAGCTTCAGCATAAAGCAACTCTCTATCTAAACTATATTCTTGAATCAGGTCATCAATCGTAAGCTTTCGTGGTTTCGGCTCTTCACCTTGCCCTGAAGCCTCAACAAACGAGCTTTTAAGATTTGCTCGCATTGAGTTCATGGCACTCCACTTAGGATCACCATGCTCTCGCCAGTTCTTCATAGCAGAGTACCCGATTTTGTCTTGGACTAAAGACTCAAGATGTTTTCGTGCAAAGTCGTAATCATCAAGATAGGCAAGACCTACTGCAACGTATTGTGCTTTGGTTTCTGGATCTAATTCATGATCATAGGCGTATTTATTTAATAGTTGTTCAATATCCCATCTGGATTTACCGTCAATTTGCTCCCTAAACTCGGCAGGGGTTGGCAAGGACTCTATTTCTTTTCCATCATCACGTCTAACCAACTCTTTTCCAAATATCTTTTTATAAGCAGATTCGATTATTTGTCTATTGCCAGGTCCAATGTTTTTATCCTTTATGGGGAAATAATAAGAATTTGTTAGTGGTTCAAAGCCAGCCAATTTAACCGCCTGAAAGATATCTTCAATTTGTTCCTGGTCCAACTCTCCATCCGGAACATCAGGCAAATAATATCGTTCAATATAGTCAAATAAAATATTTTTTAACTCTTCATGTAGTTGAGCTGAGCGGTTTGAGTCATATCTCAATGAGTTTCCGTCTGAATCCACAAAACTACCATCCTTTGTGGTAGGGAGGTCTCCTTTAACTAAATTATTCACACTACCTAAAAACTGGGCTATAGAGTCCACATCCGTATAAAACACAGCGTCTTTATCAGTAAACTGATCAAATCGATAGTTTACAAAATAAACTAAGCTCCTGAGGGGATCGCCATTCCTCTCATAACCAAACAATTTTTGAGTTAACTCGCTGATTTTGCTATTTTGAAACATATGTTCTGCAATTTGTGCGTAACCAGTAATTTCCGAAATGTCTTTGAAACTTGGTGACAAATGAGAATAACCTCTGGTATTTGTTAAGAAAAACATCTTAATTTCATTTTCTGACATTCCTTCAGCCATTAATCTTTGAACTACCAATGATCCGACTTTCTTAGCAACCTCTTTTTCCGTGTCTTTCTCTGGGTATACCTCGCTCAAGCCATAATATGAGCCATTGTCAGCTACATCAAAAAAAGTGCCAAGGTCTCTTGGGTGCAGTTTTGTTAAATATTGTTCAACAGAGCCTAAATCATCCTTAACAGCAGCATCAATAATTGCTTCAAAATTAGTCATTCTTGGCTCTCTCCTTAATTCTGGAGGTAGCGGGGTGTAATCAAGATGACTTGTCTCGTAATCTTTTATCGCATGGATTCCTAATTGTTGTATTGCTCTTAAGACAGGAGCCTGGTGTTCAGTTCCTCTGCGATTGCCAAAATGATCAGCTAACTTAGTAAGCACGTCTGCAGTGGCAGTGGACTTAAGACCTACTTTTTCTAGCAATTCTGGAGCTCCAAAATCAGAGGCCATTTCATGCAACCAATCAACACCCAATGAAGTACCTCGTTTTGCCTCTGCGTTAAATGCAGCTCTAGTAGTACCATTTGTCAAATGTTTAACCTCATGAGCCATAATACCCACTACCTCATCTAGGCTGTCGTAAAGATTCATTAAGGATTGCGAAATGAAGATTGTCCCATCAGGATAAGCAAAGGCAGTGGGTTCCTGACCTTTGTTCATGATGACAACTCTTACTTTTCCTTCCCACTGTTGATTACCCTGAACCATTTTGTCGACATAATCTTGGATAATATCCGTCCTGGCACTACCCACCTCCAAGGCCTTAGTTGCAGACAAGTATTTAAATTCTGCTCGAACTTGTTCGGTAATGTCCTTGTTAACTTTTTGCCCCTTACTATCTTCTGCCTCAAGAATTATTGGCTCTAAAACATCAATTTCCACTGCAGGGTTTGAGTTATATTCATTATCTAAATCAATCCTGACATGTTCGGCTTTGTTTTTGTTTCTACGCCCCCTAAACAACTCTGTGTTGGTAGACAGGGAAGTAGGCACCTCTTTTACTGATACTGCAGACGGAGTTTCCCCTTGTGGAGGGACACTAAGATTTTCTGGTAGAGATCCTTCAAAACTCATAACTTCATTATGCCATAATGACTAAATTAGCGAAACATGAACAAGTGCCATAAGATATATCACGAGCCCTGAGCCACTGTGGCCACTTTTGTGGGGCGTTTGCTGCCTGGTTGGAGAAGTTATACCTCCGGAGCTTTTAAACCGCTTCTTGGGGACGTTGTGAAGAACGAAAAACCAAACGTTTTAATAGCTTAACCTGCATTTCTATAAACACCAAAAGTTTGATAACAATAAAACGATGTAGCTTTTTCATAAGATTATCTGATAGTGGCTCTACTAACTGGTCCATCTAACTCATTGGAGAAGCTAATGAGTTGACCGCCATTGGTAAAGGCAATGCTGATATTTGGCGTTTCTGTGGATTCGTAGACCTTAATGCAGGGAACGCCGTTGCCGTTGTAATACAAGCCTTCAATGTCCTTATTTAAGTCCTCACTGCAGGTTTCAAGCGGTTGGTTATGCTGGATTGTTTGCGCTTCACCCCTCCAAATGAAAAAATAATTTACCCTATCATTACCACCGTCTTTTTTGCCAGTTTCCAGTGCCAATTTACTCAGATCAATGTTGCCAATAGACGAGGAATGTTTGGCAATAAAGGCTTTGGCAATTTGTTCCACCTCTTCCTGAGAGTAGTTAGCGGAGTAATCATACTCTTTGCCCTCACTAAACCAGCGACTGCCATCAGTCCTGTATCCCCAGGTTCCAGGAGTTTCTTCTACCTGCAAAACATGATTAGTTTCAGGATCCACAATAAAGTAAGTTAAGCCAACAGTATAGGTTTCACCTTTGGCAGGAACAAACTTGTCTTCCTCCAAGCTATAAAAAGCATTACTGCACTCATATTCCACTTCCACGGTCGGCATTTCCAAGAATTCACGAATAGAGGCAATAGCTTTTTCTCGCTCATCTACCGGCCGAGCGGTCAGAGAACACAACTTTTCTTTTAATTCTTTGGTGGCTTGAGCGGTGTGGTCCCGATATTTTGGGTTGGTACTAAGCTTTTCTGTGATCTCTTTGATCTCCTGGATCTTTTGATCCTCAACCTGTTGTGCCTGAAACGACTGGTATTTTGAGCGTACGACATTAAGACCAAAGACGATTACTGTCAGAAGTAAAGCTGTGATTATTAAACCTTTTATGATTTTCATATAAACCTCCTTTCAGAGTGTTGGGATGTTAGCTTGGGTGGTCCCAAAATGTCAAATTCAAATTATTTCTTTCACCTGGCTAAATATAACATAAATGATGACAAGGAGTCCGTGTTGAATGTGACTGAGAGTCACTACCCTAAAGACATGGGTAAACCAATTTCACACCAACACATTCTCAAAAAATTTGGAGCTAAACTGCAGAAAACCAGGAAAAGCAAAGGGGTCACTCAGGAAGAACTAGCGTTCAAGATGTCCATGGACAGAACCTACATTGGTATGATTGAGCGTGGGGAACGCAACCCTACTATACGAACACTGTACAAAATTGCCAAGGCTTTGAAAGTTGATTCTTCAGAATTGTTGCCGTTTTAGCTTATACTTCACCACTCGTTTGGTCCTACAGTTCCAGAAGCGTTTAACGATTGAATTGCAGTTCCTGTGGCTAATGAAGCTAGAGTACTTGGTGGGATCAGTTTCTCGACTTCAACGGGCATAATCGGTAATTGTTCCTTGTAGAAACGCCACACTTTTACTTTAAGAACATCGTTTCTTTTCAAATCTTCATAATATTTCTTTACAGCCTCTTCTAAATCCTTAACTGCCCACCCTAAATGAAGCATGGTCCCTCTCTTGTTTTGAGTCAGATGAATAGATTTGTTTTTATCCAAATCGCCTTCATGATACAAAACAAAGTGGTGGGGAGAATAATAGTGTGTCAACGACCAACGCAAGTCTTCAATTTTTTGCCAATCGTACTTGTTCATGTACTTTTGGATAAACTCTTTAAACCTGGCTTTTGTATTACTCGGTTCCGTTAAACCTGTATATAAACCACCAAAATATTCAATAGCACAACACCATAAAATAAAAGCTCCCACCAACGCTCCGTTATCATCACAGGTTCCGTCTTTGCTCATTCTGCAACACCGGCGGATGTCGCCAATAGACCAGTCGATTATCCTATCAAAATGTGCATCTATGTATGCTTTAGCCAGTTGGATTTCACCCTTCTTAATATTCATATTTATTTGCTTAACTTCAAAAAATTTATAAAAACTCGACCGAAGCCGGTATTGATGTATCCTCCAGGGTAATCAAACTGATCTGGTCTTTTGCCCTTATAAAGCTCGTCAGCTGTAGGGGCTTCAGCAACCATGGGCGAGCTAACTTTCATAGGCTGTATCAATGATTCTGACTGGAGCCGTTGGATTGATCGATCGATAACAGCCTCATCTATTGCGCGGTCCTTAAGCAAAGTACAAATAGAGTCGCGAGTAACACCTTTTGCCCCATTGCCACCGTTTTTGGGCAAGTTAGAAAGAAAATGTTGGTCCATTGTTTTGAGAACCAGCAAATCAACACTATCAAGATTCAGCAACGTTGATAGCACTAAATCTTTTGTCTGAGGGTGAACATCTAAATTTTGCAGAGCAGTGGCCACAAATTCTGCAATAACTTCATCAAAACCTCTTCCTGGATGAGTCAGTAGTTTTCTGGTAATGTCCTCTAGTCTAAAAACGATTGAATCTTCAAAATAGTCAACTGCTTCCTGCTTAAGTTCAACCCCATTAAGCCTTTTATTTATATGCTCAATGCACGAGTCAATTTCAGCCTCACGCTTTTTGTTGATTTTTTCATCTACATAATCTTTCCAAGTTCCCAGAGTCAGTTGGTAGAAAGGGAAGATGTACTGTGCCAGATTGTGGAAGAAGTGACCGGTTAAACTAACAACCTCTTCCTTATTATCAACAGTAGCATTATCCAGCACTTTACCCACTGACTGAGCTAAATTCCTTTGCTGGCGAGGCATTAATGATTGGTTGTTATCTTGACTCATAAATTGACCGTAGTGTAACAAAAGCAAACTGTTCTTACCAGATAATGATTACTACTCGTCACTATATGTTGGTATAAATCACCACTTAATTTATTGAGACTTACAGTGTGTTTTGCCTAGACTTTTAGTCAGCAGAACATACTATGACTAGAAAATTTGACGCTTCTACTAACGATTCCCATTTTTTGAGCTATGACATTGGTTTGGCAGCTGCTTTAGCTACCCTTCATTTTGAGTTGATCTCCTTGAACCGGGACAATCCCAGAAAAATAGGCTTTATCTTTTCTCGCACTCCTGAGCTGGAACAAGCCACTCAGGAGTACTTTGCTGGTCGGTTATCAGTGGATGCCCGGTCGTTCTTTGAAAACATCAAAATGCCTAAAAACAGAATTTTCTCATCAGCAATATGAAGATCAGTGAAGCCCAACTCACCAGCTTCAAAGCTTTATACAAACAGCATTTTGGTGAGGAGTTGAGCCGGGAAGACGCTTTAGAGAAAGCTCTCAAATTGGTCCGAATGATGCAGCTGGTTTATAAGCCAATGACCAAAGAGCAATACCAACAAGTTATCAAACGCCAGCAACAAATTTTTAACTTATGAAAGACAGAGCCTTTAACATTAAAGATGAATCCAGTGACAAAGCCTACTTTTCTATTGTACCTAATTACATCATTAACCACTCCAGTTTAGAGGAAAGAGGCTTTTATTTAACCCTTAAACGCATCGCTGGTGAGCATGGTGCTGTTTACTACTCAGCCAGAGAGTTGGGCGCTAAGTGTGGTATCAGCAAAAACACCGTCTACAGGTTATTGAGGTCCCTGCTTAAAAGAGGCTGGATAAAAGAATCCGGCACTATTCCCGCCAAAACTAAACCTCGCATGACCTACTCAATTGTTGATTTATGGCAACTCAATACAGACTTTTATCGCTCGCAAAAGATTGTCCCATCAGAGGGACAATCTCAATTAAATAAACAGATAGTTACAGCAGAGGGGCAAACATCGTCCCAAATGAGGGACACAAAAGAAGAACCAGGTAAAGAAGAAAATAATTCCGCTGAGAAAGTTCAAAAGAAAACCCGCTCGACTAAGTGCCCCAATCCTCATGGTCATCACCGTTGCATTGAAAACATTCACTCAGTCGAATTGGAGTTTGGCAAAAAATTCGTCAATTTTCCTAAACAAATCAATGCTCTGCACAAATTGTATAAAGCAGGTTTTGGTGATGAGCAGATCAATCACTGTCTTAACGCTATGGACAAGGATCCATTTTGGAGCGAGCAGGGCTGGGACTTGATGAATGTGGCCAATACCCTGAGTAAAGGAGGTAAAAAATATGGCGTTTAAAAAAGATCAACCAGCCGATAAACAACTTAAGACGGTCCCAGAGGTGTTAATAGACAATCAAGAGTTGGCTTTAAGAAGAAGGGCGTGGAGTCAGTATTACAGTAAAGTCAGAAGGTCCACTACTTGCAGGCGATTTTTTAAGATGAAAGCAGCTTTTAAAGCAGGCAATATGAAACTCTTTTGGACACTCCATAGGCAAAACCATCAGGCATTAGTTGAAGATAGAGCTATGGCCACTCCGCCTTTTCCGGATCCGGATATAGAAATGGTTTATGGTCGCTTAGGCAGAAAGGAAAACTATGAATGAAATCATAACCGCTAAATTATCAGGAGAAACCGAGCAGCAGTACACTGCCTTTCTGTTGTACTGTGAAGTGGGAAGCTTGCGAAAGCTCTTTGACACCTGGGACAAGTTAGGGCAGGCTTCGGGCGAAGTGAGGGCAGATTTTATGAATAAACTTGGGGATCGACCTAGCCATGCCACCATTGAGCGTTGGAGCAAAAAATACCAGTGGGTTAAGCGAGCCGATGCTAGACTCTCAGAAGAAATGCAGGATTTGGATGAAAAGCTAAGAAAAATTAAACAGCGTCGTGCCTATCTTATTTCCGAGATTTTTTGGGAGAAACTCAAGCGGGTGCAAAAGCAAATGAAGTCAGGCGAACTAGCAACAGTCCAAGAAGTTAAAACTCTCTGGGAAATGATGCGCATCGAGTTTGGGGAAACTACCAGTAAACACGAGTTTGTAAACGGAATTAACGAAGCTGAGCAAAAGCCTCCTACCCCGGAAGAAGAGGAATTGGGCATGGCTATTGATCAGGCGGTGAAAGATTACTACGACAAGTTGCGCCAGAAAAAAGATGAAACAAACAAATGATGACTAAAATACATCTTTTAGCCTAGCTATTAATGAACGCTTGCGCTACTATGTAGCTAAAAACAGAACATGACCATACCAAAAAATAAGAAAAGTTTACGCTATGTGCTCTATGCTCGTAAGTCTTCAGACAGCGAGGATCGGCAAGTGCAATCCATCGAAAGCCAAGTCACCAAGCTCAGAGAACTGGCTCAGGATAAAGGTTTTCGGATAGTCAAATCTTTCACTGAAGCCAAGTCAGCCAAGAAACCAGGTAATCGAATCGTTTTTGAAGAAATGATGGCCACTGTTGAGAATGGTGAAGCAGACGGAATCCTTTGCTGGCAGATCAATCGTCTTTCCAGGAATCCGGTTGATAGCGGCAGAATCAGCTGGCTTCTCCAACAAAATGTGATCAAGTCCATCCAAACCTATGACCGGGAATACTTGCCAGGTGATAATGTCATTATCTTTAGTGTGGAAGCTGCCAGCTCCAACCAATACATCTTAGACTTGAGCAAGAATGTCAAACGGGGCTTGGAAACCAAACTTAATAAAGGCTGGTTGCCCAATCTAGCTCCGGCCGGATACTTAAACGAAAAAGTCGAAAACACCATAGTCAAGGATACAGAGCGGTTTAATTTAATTGCCAAAATGTGGGAATTAATGCTGACCGGAGCCTACACTCCTCCCCAAATTCTCAAGATTGCCAACGAAGATTGGGGCTACTTAACCAGAAAAACTAAGAGACTAGG
The DNA here is from genome assembly GCA_020631855.1 of Candidatus Nomurabacteria bacterium. Classification (GTDB taxonomy): domain Bacteria; phylum Patescibacteriota; class WWE3; order UBA101185; family UBA10185; genus JACKGU01. The sequence continues at coordinate 487,730 of JACKGU010000001.1, forward strand.
TGGCAAGCCCTTATCTAGAAGCGGTATCTATCGAATCTTCACCAATATTTTCTATGCCGGAGTCCTGGAGCATAAAGGCAGACAGTATGAAGGCAAGCATGAACCAATGATTACTCTGGACGAGTTTGACAGGGTTCAGATGCTTTTAGGTAGAAAGGGCAAACCAAGACGGAAAACCCATGACTTTGCTTTTACTGGTTTTATTCGTTGTGGAGAGTGTGGTTGCCTCTACACAGCTGAAACTAAGAGGAAGCTGATCAAAAAGACCGGCAAATTCAAAGAATACACCTATTACCACTGCACCAGGAAGAAAAAGACCACTAACTGCAGCCAACGCAAGATGGTCCCTTTAAACAAACTAGAAAGACAAATTGAGGAGGAACTAGCCAGTATTACTATCATTCCCGACTTTAGGAAGTGGGCCCTAGAAGTCTTAAACGAAAATAATGACCGAGAAATTGCCGATAGAACCAAGATTCATGAGATGCAAAGCAAAACCTTGCTAACTACCCAGGCGGAATTGGATAACCTAACCAAGATGAGATATCGAGACTTAATTGATGACGAGATGTTTCTCAAACAAAAGAATGAACTCCAAACCAAGTTAACCGATCTTAAGGCAAAATTGCGCCACACAGAAGAAAGAGCTGAGAAATGGCTAGAACTGACTGAGCAAACCTTTAACTTTGCTACCTACGCTCACTCGGCTTTCCTAACCGGAGGGTTAGAACTGAAGAAGGAAATTTTGATGGCTCTGGGTTACAACCCCAAAATCAAGGCAGGAAAACTCTACCTGGAGACGATGAAGTGGTTTGTGCCCATCAAAAACAATGCCCCAGCACTGCAAAAGGAATATCAAAGGTTAGAACTAACCAAAAAGAGCGATAATCAGGCATATTCAGAAGATTTGTTGGCTCTGCGTACACGATGGCGGAGGAGGTGGGATTCGAACCCACGTGCAGGTTGCCCCGCGCTTGGTTTTCGAGACCAGCCCGTTATGGCCACTTCGGTACTCCTCCACATACAAAATATAGCCAAGGAAAAACGTGCGTTGAACCAAATTGCTTACAATCTTAGGCGCATGAGTCGTCCCTAGATAAAAGGTAAAAACGCTTGTATTAAAACTTCGGCTTTAGTGATTATACACTGCCGCAAAGCAAATTTCTAAAAAATCACGGCAAACCCGGGCAAAGCTCTGTCCTAAGAGTAATTAGTTTGCAGGAACTGGAAGATCTTCGGAAATGCTTGTGACTAAAGGGTTCTGCCTGAGCTCTTCGTACGTTTCTGCATTCACTCGTACGGCTAGATTCGGCAAAGTGGTATAAACCTTATACACCTCTATGCGGTCGCCAAACTCATCAATTAGAAACTCTTGAGCTTCAGAAATGGCCTCACGTTGTGCTTCTACCTGCTCTGGTAATAAGTTTCCTTCCGGAGTAAAGGGTACTTTTAGAGAAAGTATTAAATTAAAGGTTTTTTCCTGAGACTCATTCAAGCCCAGGCCCTGTTCTGTAAACTCTGTAAGCCGTTTTTGCTGCATTTTCTTAACAACTTGTGAAACTAAAACGGCCGCTAAAAGCAACAACAGCACAAAAAAAAGTGCCCAGAACTTGCTTTTAAAAATATAGGCTGTATCTTTTTTGTGTTTTTCCATAGACCCTCAAGAATAACTTGGTGCAAATCTGGTGGACTGTAGCGGAATCGAACCGCTGGCCTCTTCAATGCGAATGAAGCGCTCTACCAACTGAGCTAACAGCCCGTACACTGCACATTATACCAATAATTCAAAAAAACGTGCTGTTTAGATAAGGGACATTCTTCAAGGCGTACATCTAAGAATGATCTTTTGTCGGGTGGGTGTGTCCCAGCTCTACTCTATTTTTGAGATACTCGATATTTTTTTCTCGTTGTTTTAGTAAATCGTCAACCCCTGCCCAGTGCTTGCCGGCAAGCATCGAAGAGAAATGTCCGCCAATAAAATGCGGCAAAATTACATAAGCCGCTCCTTTATCGTAAAGCTGAAGAGCCTCCGCGAGGTTATGTGACATTACTATGGCCGCAATACTAGGATTTATAGATATTGCCTTAGATATCAGAAATGTGTTTGTCTCATAATCCGGAATGGTCGAGATTATCATTTTTACATTTTGTAAATTCAAGGCTTCAATAAGCTCCGCGTCTTCGGCATCGCCATAAATACAATTAAATCCTTGGGCATTCAGTTGTTTTATTATTAAGGGATCAAAATCAACTGCTAAAAATCCGTTGCCAAGTTCTTTAAATAGCTTTAGGAAATCGTACCCGACCCTGTTACAACCAAAAAGAACAACCTCGGGAGAAGAAATTTTATAATGTTCCGATTTTGAAGATTTCCGCTCAAAGATAACGAGATATTTTGCTAATTTTGCGTAAATAGTTTCGGAATATATAATCAAATAAGTTGAGCCTGCAATAGTAATTAGACCCACTACCGTAACTAGCGAGAGTATTTTCTGGCTTAAATGTCCGGCCTGGACTCCAAGTAAAATCAAGATCAGGGAGAACTCACTTATCTGAGCCACCGTAAGTCCTGCCATAAATCCTGTTTTTTTGTTATAACGCAGAAGCCCCATTAACACCATAACGATTACCGGATTACCAATAAGAACAAAGGCCGAAAAAACTAGGGCTTGAGGAAGAATTGTAGCAATACTATCAAGACTCATTTTCATCCCTAATAAAACAAAAAACATAATTATAAAAAAATCACGTAGAGGCTTGAGCTTAGATCCTATTTCGTGGTTATAGGGAGACATCGACAGTGTGACACCAGCTATCAAAGCTCCTATTTCAATAGAAAAGCCCATATAGGCAAAAATGTTTGCTAAACCCAGCCCCCACCCAATTGCAAAAAGAAATAAAAATTCCTGTGATTTAGCAAAAAATCCGCTTAGTGTAGGTAGAATCTTAATGCTTATGAAGGAAAGTATCGCTGTTAAAACTGCGCCTTTCAGGATTGTGAAAAGAATAAGAGTATAAGCGTTCATGTCTCCCTTCGAGGCGGTGGAAACGACAACCAGAATAATTGTTGCGATAATGTCCTGAACGAGCAAAAAACCTATTGAGATTCTGCCGTAAAGCTTTTCGACATCTTTTTTATCTGTTAACAACTTTAAAATTATGATTGTGCTACTAAACGTGAGCGCAACGGCTATAAAAAGGGTTTCAACCAAACTGTACCCAAAAGCTAAAGCTATGAGGGAACCGAAAAAAGTGGTAAAAAGAACTTGCCCGACTCCGGTTATTACAGCAATCTTTCCAACTTCGCGCACAATTTTAGGGCTTAAACCCAAGCCTACAATAAACAACAGCACTGCAATTCCGATTTGCGAAAAAGTCTCAATAGTTTCTGAGGAATGGGTTAAGTTTAAAAAATATGGCCCAGCAACCAACCCCGTAAGAATATGGCCCATGATCAAGGGCTGCTTCAGTAACTGCATTATACCGGCCATAGTCATAGCTATAAAAATAATAATGCTGATCTCTGTAAAAACGTTCATAGGCAGTGCTTCAATGATAGCACGAGGGAATATGTGTTTCTACCTGATATACATTCCACGGACTTCTCGAACAGAATACCCTAAAAAATTGATACAACTAATGGGAATTTTTATACCACGGATAGTTCTGGGGGCGGGGTCCTCAGTAAATTTTTTTACTTAAGACAAGCTTCTCTTTTCCTGGGGGAAGGGTTCTTGGGTACTCGAATTGGCGCCCCAGTAATATAAAACGCAGTACTGAAAAAAACAAGCTGGCCCAAGAAAGCCGAAGAAATGTAATAAAAACACAGCAACACTATAGTAAAAATAGCACTGAGCGGGCACTATAGGACAGTAAAGATTCTATGCGGGCTATTCCTCAGTATTCTTTACAATAATGGCTTCGCGTAAACGTACAAAGCCCGTAGTCTGTTCCCACCATTGAAAAAAATCAGTTTTTTTACTTTCCTGTAATTTTGAGGGGTCGTTGGGATCATAATAAACATAGGCTTCATCTTCCTGCCTAACAATAACAACATAATGATTGGCTCCCACTAAACATATCACGAAGGCGCCGCCAGTCAAAGCAAGTTTAAAAGTTATTTCAGGATCTTCATCCGTTTCCCAAAGACTGAAAGAATGTTCATATACTAGCGAATTAGCACATTCTTTTAAACCAGAGGCGGTCACCAAAACACCATCAGAGCCGTCTAATTCCCTAGCAACATCTTCCAACTTGTTGCTGTCAAAGTGGAGGAATTCCTCCCAGTCTACTTGTGTTCTATATTCACACTGTAACCCCTGCGTCGCTAGAAACTTCAAAATTTTATCGGGCAAAGTACCCAGATCTTTTTCTTTGCCAATCTCAGCACGCATATCGTTTAAAGGCCTGTACTGTATTCCTCTAAAATTATGAGCACAAAAGAAAGCGGCAAAAACACCACAATCTTTAAGCCCCCTATTCGACGCCGTAGGGAGAAAATACTCACCTTCAATTCTTTTTCGGCCTTCCGACCCATGTGTAATTTCTTCTTTAATAGACATGCCCTAATTTACACGGTTTTATGCAACAGTGGTGTGCCCGGAGGGACTCGAACCCCCGACTTCAGCGTCCGCAACGCTGCGCTCTATCCTCTGAGCTACGGGCACATAAAACCTTTTCGATACTTGGGATTATAGTAGAGTAAGAGCAAAATTGCTACAGTTTGCGACTTTTTACTTAAAAAGGCGGAGTCAACAACTACTCGACTTACACATTAAGCTTGCTTATCAATTCTCGATATGCCTTATCCAAAAAGTTTTCCGGCATTTCTTCCAACATGTCCATATGTACAGAAAGTAATTGGATTAACTCCTGCTCATCAATTTTGCTACCGGTTAAAGTGAGGTAGATTCTTGGAGGAAAAGCTTCGTAAGCATCAATACCTAGAACTCTAAGATCGTCGCGGTCAAAAATAAAGAAATGCTTTAGTTCATCCCAAAAATAGAACTTTCCCTCTATCTCTAGGCCTTGATTTGTTATTTTATATAAAACGGTTTCGGGAGCATTTTTTGTAAGAGCATAAGATAGTATGTATATACCCAGTATCAAAGCTATTAATGTAAATTCTTTTGCCGCTATAAGAAGTGCAGCAAAAAACACACCTATTACCATAAGAGTTCGTAAAAACTTTTGGCTGAGTGGCTTTCTGTGAGGCCTTGCTAAAGCCTCCCATTCATATATAGTTTTTCTGTCTGATTTTTTTGGTCGTGCTTTTTCTTTTAGCTCTTGCTCTCTTTGATAGATGTTTTCTTCTTTTCTAGTGGTGAAACCCATAACCTCACTAAGATATTTTAGGTTTAAATTCATACTACAATGATATAGTTTTTTTAGTCTTTATTCAACAACACTCCATAAAAAAGTTTTGAGTTGGTGTGTTTCTAACAAAACGAGCTATTTTTTCGTGGAGTATTTCTGATCTGGTTGTTTTGGCAGGAAAAGATGGTGGCCGCGGATAAATCCGCGGCCACTAAATCAAAAAAACACAAAGTAAACTGCTCTAAGCTTTAGGCTCAGACTCAGCCGTCGCCTGTGGCGCACTATTGCTAACAACAGGGGCTGCGGGTGCCTCGCCGTAAGCATTGGGGCCTGCATCGCTTGGCAAAACAGTAAATACAAAAACTATGATACCGCCAATAAAAGGTATGAGGCTTAGAAGCAACAACCAGCCGGATTTATTTGTATCATGTAGCCTTCTAACAGAAACGGCTATAGACGGTATAAGTACGGCAAACATATATACGTAGTAGACTATGGAAAAAATTGCTCCAAGATTTGTGTTTATATTAGAAGAAACTCCCATTACAAAAGCAAGGGCAAAATAAATTCCGACGTTGATTAGCTGGAACATCCAGTATTCACTACGGCCGGCCCGCCCGCTAAAATCAGCGTATTTTTTTAAAACAGTTATGTACCAATCCATGGTAATCTCCTTATAAATAAATATATATCTACGATAAGTAGACAACATAATAATACAGCAGTTGCATTCCTAGGGCAATCTGGGATAAAGGAAAGGTAAATCTTTCAAATAGTCGGGGTGCGCTAAATTTGCTGTTTAAAAGTCTGCAACCTAAGCCTAAGAACTAAAATGAGAACATTTAGTAATAACATAACCAAGGAAACTACTCTGAATAAAACATCGGGAAGTACAAAAAGGCTATATAAAAAGGTGACAATAGCCGACAAAGTCCAGACTTGATATGACCTTGAGTTGGCGGAGGGTTTTTTGTGAAACCACAAATCTTTAATTGTAGGCCAATACGCAATCGCATCAACTAAAGAAGTTGCGCCATAAGCAAAAATAATAAATTTCAAAATAATTTCATGCATATATACCGGAAAGGCAGCGTTTTACACAAATCAAAATTCAAAAAAACCTCCGAACACAAAAGCTTTTCTAGAGAATATCCCTACAAAACGACATTTCAGCCTAAGCATCAGCGGCGTGTTTTCGAAAACTCCAACAGATTTCGCCAAAAACTCGTAGAGAGTGCGGTATTCGTGTCAAACCCCCGCCCCCTCAGCTAACCTATAGAAACAATCCTTTCAAGACGAACTATTTCAAGTTTTTAGTTTCTCTTTTAGCGTTGCTCAACGCTTAGCCTAGTTTTGCGGAAAATTCTTTTCTTTAACTTTTCGAGATACGCAAAGTTAAGCTATATCAATATTTTATCATTTTTTTAATTTTCAGAGCGAAATATGAGAGAGTGCTGAGCTGAGGCGCGAACCAGATATACTGTAGTTAGGCGAGGGTGAGCGAGGAGAGTAGAATCTCCCCTACTATCCGAGCGAAAGCGCAGCGTCCCCTTGAGTCGCGAAGAAATAAGCTACTTACTTTTTTGGCTTGTAAATGATTTTGAATGCAAGTTCAAAAATGAACAAAAAACCTACTGCTTTGAGAGCCGAGCTATCAACATCCAACAAGCTTAGTATGACGAAAACTCCCAATGCCATGGCAATTGAGAGAGAGTGAATTTGTTCTAGTGAAAATCGTTTATTATTCATAATTTACAAGCCTAATTATAATCTATTTCTTCGCAATTTCGCCTAACTAATTCTTATACGACGTATCTTCACCAACATAACTACAGTTCGTAGACTATACGAAACTACAGCAGTGTTTATAACTACATAATACACTTAGATATTCATATGTTAAACAGCTTTATGCAAACAGAATTACAAAAAACAGAAAGGGAGTTAAAAATCAATAACTATAGCTTTAAAACCTCTAAAAGTTGTCTCTATGGCTTACGAAAGTATTTTTCTTTTAAAGAAAACAATTTAGCGGAATTTGAACTGGATAGCATTAAAAATTTTCTTCTCCAATGCCAACAAAAACGTATATCGCCTCAAAGCAGAAATTTATTTCTAAATGCAATTAAATTTTACTACCGTAATGTAGCAAAGAACATACAAAAAATCGATATTAGATCGGCTAAAGAGCCTAAAAGCCTACCTGCCGTTTTGTCTAGAAGTGAGGTAAAAAGAGTCTTGGAATCCCAAAAAACATTAAGCACAAGCTTCTGCTTTCACTTGCTTACGGGGCAGGGTTGAGAGTAGCGAAGTGGTTAACTTGACAGTACAAAATTTAGATCTTGAAGAGCTGACAGTGCATGTTAAACAAGCAAAAGGCCAAAAAGATAGAATAAGCGTAATACCGAAAGCCTTAGTTACCGGTTTGGATAATTTAACTACAGCAAAAAAGCCGGGGACATTGTCTTTGAAAGCGAACGTGGGGGAAAATTATCCACCAGAACAGCACAAAAAGTTTTTAAAAATGCTTTACGAGCATCTAGTATAAAAAAGAACGCCACTTTTCATTCACTAACACTCTTTTGCAACACACTTGCTTGAAAATGGTACCGATGTCCGCTATGTACAAAACTTCTTGGGCATCAAAATATCAGAACAACACAAAGATATACACAGGTCACCAATCCATTACTCAAAAATATTAAAAGTCCGCTATTATAAAAATGGGGGAAACCGGCCTTTGACTAGACTTTCGATAGCGGGACAAAATAAAAAATCCAATTTGTGCTTGGAATTGGCCGGTAAGCTCTAACCTCGAGCGAGCCAACAAAGACATTTTCCAACTGGCGGAGGGTGTGGGATTCGAACCCACGGACGGTTTTATCCGTCACGGCTTAGCAAGCCGCTGCATTAGCCACTCTGCCAACCCTCCAAATGTGAGGTTATTATACTACACAATCATACAATTTTGACATGAGCCAAAAACACAATGTTGTATAATAACAGCACTATGACAAGCGCCCCAGTAGACAATAACGTAAATGCACTAAAAACCCAAAACATGGTTGAGCGGGCTCAAAAAACGCACATTCTTCAAACAGATGTTTGGGGAGATTTTAAAACAGCTATGGGAACAAAGGCTATAAGGGTGGCCGGTGTACAGTACACTTTACACAGATTACCTAAAACTAACATAGCCTACGCTTATTGCCCAAAAGTAAACCCAAAAAATATAATTTGGGAAGAATTAGAAAAGTCTTTAATAAGTAACAGGTGTTTCGCAATAAAATTTGATGTTCCGAATATAATTTCTACCGCCGCTAATTATAATAACTCAAACACAAAAGAATTGGAGATATTTACGTCAAAAAAAGGGTGTATCAAAACTTATAAAAGTACAATTACTCAAAACAACGTTCTACTAAACATCGAGGAGGAAGAAAACAAGCTTCTGTCGAACATGCATCCGAAACACCGATATAACATTAAGTACGCGCAGAAAAAAGGCGTGCAAGTAAGAATTACACCATATAATAACTATGACGAGCAGGCTAAAAGAGACTTTGAAATCTTCTGGAATCTACAGAAAGAAACTAGAGCCAGGCAAAACTTTTTAACACACTCTAAAAACTATTTCGAGAAGGCTTTCGAAACACTTGGTAAACAAAATGCAGCTTTTTTGATTACAGCCGAATATAGAGAAACGCCCCTGACCTCATGGATGGTTTTTATAAAAGACGGAACACTTTACTACCCTTATGGCGGCTCCTCCGAAAAATACAGAAACTTTCAAGCAAGCACATTAACTGGATGGGAAGCTATTACGTTGGGTAAAAAATTTAACTGCGACCTTTTTGATATGTGGGGAGCATGCAAAGATCTAACAAAAGAATCTGATCCGGAAGTAGGATTTACAACTTTTAAAATTAGGTATGGAGGTACGTATGTAAGATTTATTGATTCTTATGATTATGTTCTCAACAAACCTATTTATCACGCTTTTAAAAACATTTATCCAAAAGTACTTGGTGGTTTAAAATTTGCAGCTAAAATTAAAAATTTAGGGAAAACATCATAAGTACTAAACAAACTTTCCGGTAAAAGCTTAAAAAACTATCCTATTTCGTAGTAATAACTATCAAACTCTTCTCCCTTGATCACCGAGGTCGGGGGTATACCACTTAAAGAATAACGGCAACACACAATACGGAACGGTCGTTTCTGTTCGAGCAGCTGTATATAGATTCTGTCTATCATTGAGGGGAATAAATACATATAGACCGCGGTTATTTGAGACAGGTCTTCAAGCAGCTTGGTTGAGGGTCTAAATATGTCCTCTCTATATACGCAGTAAGTGCCGTATCCTTTATAGCGAAGCTTTAGAAATATTTTGGATTTTAGGGCTTGGTAACGATCTTTTTCAACACCTATTGCCCTTTTAACTCCGTGCTCTCGGAGAGCCGACAGTAAAACTCTCCCATCACCGCTACCGAAATCAACGAAAACGTCATTTCCGCTAAGCTGCAAGACTTCTAGAGCTAAATCAATGTTTTTCTTATCTAGCGGAAGATACGGCGCGTCGCAAAGATACGTTGTGTATACAAACGTGAACAGCTCCAAAAAAACTAAAGATCCTGCAACAACAAGTATGAAAAATAGCAACATTAAAAATAATAAAATTAACATTAGTAAGATACTTTCTGCGCGTGAGGGCAAATATCTGAGTAAGGACACAGCTTACACACGTGCCCCGGAGTAGGATCAAACTTATTGTCTTGAATCTTAGAGAACACTGCTAAAGCTTTTGTTTTTATGGCCTCGAGCTGATCGAGTGTTCGAGTGGTAGATACTTTTTCGTTATGCTCAACAAAGTACAGCGTTAGTTTTTTTGGCACCAGCTTTAGCACTTCTTTCGCCGCTAATGCATAAATAGTTACCTGCTCATTTTCATCTACCTCTTTTTGAGACTTACTTTGCCCGGTCTTGTAGTCTATTATTTCGACTTCGTTGACACCATCTTCTGAGTCCAGCCTGTCTATTCTGTCTATTCTTCCGTTTAGTGTTTTATCTTGATCTAAGCTTAGATAAAAATTTTTCTCCAATGCAAATGTTTTAGCAGAATTTAAAATATCAACTTCAAAATATTTTTTTAGAACGTCTTCTCCTTTTTTGTAATATCCTTCGCGCTGTTCTTTACTTTGATATCCTGTAGGATCCCAGTTAGCTTTGTACATCTGCAATACGTCTTCAATTTTTACAGATGGCGAAACAAGTTTTTTCATGTGATAGTCCCGTAGGGTGTTGTGAATTGTGTTTCCAAAACTTAAACTATATTTTGACGGCGTAGGAACATTCAGGACATGTTCATATCTGTACCTAAACGGACACGAAAGATAAGACTCCATTTTAGAATAGCTTAGTACCAATTTCTTTTCATTTAGATTTTTTTTGGGTTTCGGTTTGCGATAGACTGAATTTTTATCGAAAAGGGTGCTCTGACTCTCGGCTCCCTCGAAGTCTTGAGAAGATAATTGTGTGGTTTCTATTTTTGTTTCAGCTAAATAGCCGCTGGGAACGGTGTTTCTTTTTCCGCCATAGCTCTTTGCGTAAGTTAAGTAAAGATATTTTTTTGCCCTAGTCATGCCAACATAAAACAATCTCCTCTCTTCTTGCAAATGTGCGTCTCCTGAGGGCAATCTTTCTTTCACCAGGCTATCGGGCAAATCAATTGCGTCTGATCTATTACGTGTAGGGAACCTTCCGGAAACAAGGTTAATCATAAACACCACGGGATATTCCAGACCTTTACTCGCATGTGTAGTCATAAGCTGAACAGTGTCGTAGTCCTGTATTTCTGCCTGAGCCGGGCTGTCCCCGGCCTCCAGCATCAGATCAATATAGTTTACTAAATCAACAACAGTAGCGATTTCTCTTGTATCTGCGTAGTGAGAAAGCTCAAACTTCTTTATTTTCTCTAAAAACAGGTCGAGGTTTTTCAATCTTAGCTCATTTTCCAGAGATTCTTCAGACGTTAGACGTTTTATCATACCTACCGCATGCACAAGTTCATAGGTTAGTTGGGAGGGCGTTTGGCTCGCCAAACGCCCTCTATAATCTTCAAATAGCTTTAAGAAACTCTGCACCTCCTCCACCGGGGTACTCACTAACTTATCCCACAGATCAACTCTCTCCTTCTTCACCTCAGCAAGAATTTTTGAAATAAGATCAGGGGAAATATTAAAATGCTGAAGGTTCAAAATACGATACAGGCTGATAGCATCATATGGATCAACTAAAATTCTTAACAAGGCAATAACATTTCTTACTTCATCGGTATCATATAAACCGCGGTTACCTACCAACTGATAGGGGAGGCCGTGTCTCCTCAGAGCCATAATAAAAGGATCAAGGTGGTTATTTGCACGAGCAAGTATTGCAAAATCTTTGTATGAATACGAGGGCTCTTGTCCCAGTATTAAAAGTATTTTCTTTACAATAAACTCAGCTTCGCTCTCCAATGTGTCTAGCTCAATAATCTCAGGCTTTATCGAGCCGGAAAAATCGGCCCCAAAACTACTAACCAATTCTTTAGAAATATTAAGTTTTATTTCGAGAGTATCCGGATTATTTTTCTGTATCAAACTATAAGCAGGGTCCAATATCGCTTGGGATGAACGGTAATTAGTAAGCAGAGTCAGCATTGTTGTGTTTGGATAATCGGCCCTAAAATCTAAAATATTTGAAACTGCAGCACCTCTAAATTTATAAATTGACTGAGAATCATCTCCAACTACCATTAGGCTTCTCTTCTCAACCTCCAGTTCCGCAGAAGGAGAGAGAAGTTTTATTAATTCGTACTGTGCATAATTCGTATCCTGAAACTCATCCACCAAAACATGCGTAAATTGTTTCTTATACCTGTTTAGAATATTATTCCTCTCTTTAAAAAGTTTAATGGTCCAAACGATAAGATCTCCAAAGTCCATGGCAGACTGCTGCAACTTCAACTCAGTGTATTTTTTATAAAAAGAGGAGAGCTCTTTCCACCTTTTGATTTCTTCAGGCTCGCCAACATAAGACTCGACGTAACTTTGCAGATCTTCCACACTAGTATTTTCATCTTGCAGTCTTGAAACAAATTTTAACAATGCGGAAATTGCTTTTGTGGGGTTACTCAAAGGGCGATAATAATCCAGTTCAAAATCAAATAAATGTCTACGAACCAAAACCCACTGATCTGAATAGGATAAAATTTTGTAAGAAGGATTCAGCCCGATTTCAAGACCTTCAAGTTTGAGCACTCGATCACAAAAAGAGTGAAAAGTGTCAACCCAAGGCTCGGTATAACCTAAAGGCATAACAGTGTCTAATCTAGCCAGCATTTCTGCTGCAGCCTTATCTGTAAAAGTTAGTGCTAGTAGTTTCTCGGGAGGAAGGTTGTCGTGCTGAATCAGTTTTTTTATACGTTCAGTAATAACTCGAGTCTTTCCGGTTCCTGCACCGGCGACCACAAGCAAGGGGCCCACAGCATGATCCACAGCGGCTTGTTGCTCAGGATTTAGTACAAAGGTTCCCTTTTTCATTTAACAGTCATTATACAGCAAAGCAGTACCGAAGAAAGAACGAACATTCTATTCTAAAAGGTTCTTTTGCTCCAAACCAAGTTTAGAGCTGTCTTCCGCTGGTTTAACCTGCTGTATGTTTTCAAGCTTATTAATAATTTTTTGGTAATTGGTTTTAACTGTATCCATAGAGTTAGTAGCTCTTCTCAAATGACCGTCTAAAACCCCAAGGTCAGAATCGAATTTTTTAGCTTCTACTTTAAGTCCTCCGAGTGCTTTTAGAATTACTCCTGCGTGTTGCTGTAGCTCCTGCTGCTGATAAGCAACCAAAAGTATTTTTAGGAAATATGAAAATGTATTTGGGGAAGCTAAAACAACATTCTTAGCTTTTGCATAATCCTCTATCTCTGCGGTATTAACAAGAAGCTCATAATAAACATTTTCAGAAGGAATATACATTACTGCCTGGTCTGTTGTATTTTCGGCCGGCAAAATATACTTTGTTGCCACCTCGTCAATTCTCTTTTTCACATCTCTAATAAACGTCTTTTTCGCCTTTTCCCTTTCTTCAGGGCTATCTTGAGTCTGCATCAGTTTAAAGTTTTCCATTGGGAATTTAGAATCTACAGGAATCAAACCTTTATCAGTCTTGATGATTGCGTCACAAACATCTCCGGTTCTAAATTTATATTGAGTTTTATACAAATCTTTTGGCAAGGCATTAGCCAAAACGTCATATAAAAACTGCTCTCCGAGCCCTCCGCGAAGCTTTGGGGATTTTAGAACATTACTAAGATCCTTCATGTCCTTACTAAATTCTTGAAGCCCTCCTAGGTTTTTTTGTACATCGGAAATAACTTTTGTAGCATTGTCTAGTCTGTCCCACATTAGTTTTTGGGCTTTTTGCAAAGAATCTTGCTGATTTTTTAACTGAACATTCAGAGATTCACGCTGATCTTTCAGTTGACTAGCTATAACATCTGCATTCTTGTCCACCGACCCTTTCATCTCTTTCAACCACTCGATCAAGGTCGTATCTTCTTTTGGTGCCTGTAGTTCTTCTTTCAGCTTTTTTAGCGCTGTATTTATGTAATAAATAATTCCTAAAGCCACCAGCGCCAGCGCAAATATTATTAGTGTAGAAGTACTCATAGGGTTATTGTAACAAGAATTCTCATAAATCTCTCGTTCTTTTAAGCAGAGAGAGTAAAGGCGCGTTTCCTAAAAAACGTTCTCTTTCGTATTAAGGTATAATGTTGGTGTGCCTAAATTTTTATATACGCTCACGGTCGTAATATTGGTAAGCTGGCTAACCTTACTAACATACATGAAAACTGTTCCACCAAAAAATATTCCTGCAGCACTGCTTTGGGGCATTCTCTTCTTCATCACAACCTACAGCACAACCTCAGTGCTGGTTTATATTTTTAATAAAGGAAAGAAATCCGACAAAACAGACAGGGAGTTATACAGACAAGGCCTTCGCGCCTCCACAGCAATAGCACTCATACTAACTTTAACCATTACTATAAAGATTGTGTTAAAACTTATTTAAACTTCTATCTAACGAGAGGCACGATTCGGCCTCGAGCTTTTCTACGCTTGCTCTTTGTATTCTAACCTGCAACACATCTGCTATAATCCAAAGCATGGAAAAAAGATTTTATGTTACAACCCCAATATACTATGCCAACGGAAGTCCTCATATCGGGCACTTTCTGACCACGACGATAGGGGATGTTTTGGCAAGGTATAACAGGCTTATCGTGGGGGCTGAAAATGTGTATTTTACAACCGGGATCGACGAACACGGCACCACTGTCTCTGACGCAGCAAAAAAAGCCGGGTACGAAGAAAATATTCAAGCCTATGTTGACGAGGCCGCACAAGAATGGAAAGCTGTATTTGATAAGACGCACATTTCATATGATTATTTTGTAAGAACAACAAGCCCGTACCACGCAAAATTCGTTAAAGAACTTGTATTAAAAATGCAAAAAGCCGGAGATATTTACAAGGGAAATTATGAGGGCACTTATTGCAATGGGTGTGAAAAACACCTGACCCTATCGGACCTTAATGAAGAAGGGTACTGCCCTCTACACCGACCGGACCAAACCATAAAAATTACTGAAGAAAATTATTTTTTCCGCCTATCAAAATATGCGAACCGCCTAGTTGAAATTTTTGAAAAAGATTCTGTAGTAATCTTTCCTGAATCGAAAAAAAACGAGATCCTTTCTCGCCTTAAAAGCGGGGTAGAAGACTTGAGCATAACACGGCCAAAAGAAAAAGTGTCGTGGGGAATAGAATTTCCCGGGGATTCGGAACAAACTTTATATGTTTGGGCCGACGCGTTATCAAACTACATATCTTCTCTTGTTATAAATAACAATTATGATTATTTTTGGGGCAAATATACAACCCACTTAGTAGGAAAAGATATTAACTGGTTTCATTCTGTAATATGGACTGCGTTTTTACTTTCAGCGGGCTATCCTCTTTATAAAAATATTTTTGCGCACAGTTTTCTAAATATAGGCGGCAAAAAAATAAGTAAATCTTTAGGCAACCTAATAACCCCTGACGAACTTATAAAATATTTTGGTGTTGATGGGGCACGTTATTTAGTTCTAAAAAACATTCCTTACAAAGACGACATAGATGTAACTATAGAAACACTAACACAGCAATATAACGCCGACCTTGCAAACGGCCTAGGCAACACAGTGGCGAGAGTCACAAAATTAGCGGAAAATTCACAAATTTCTTTTGACAACATATCAGAGGCTCAGTCTAGAAAGGAGATATTAGAAACTATACAGGAAGATATTGAACAGGTAAAAGTGCATGAGGCTTTGTCCAAAATATGGCTTAAACTATCGGATCTTGAAAAGCATATAAATACAAACGAGCCGTGGGCGATTGAAGATAAAAATCAATTAAAAACTATCCTGTCCCACGAGCTAAGGGAACTGTACAGCATTGGCATACTGCTCGAGCCTTTCTTACCTGAAACAGCGAATCAAATAGTTTCCTCAGTCTCCTCCTCAAAGATTATCAAAGATAAGGCCTTGTTTGAAAGAATAAAATGATGTGCTTCTGACTTAAGTCCGTAGCCTCTTCTTCACTGCTTCTTTGTTACACTTTCGCCTTCGAATCTAATTTATAAATCTTATCTCAGCAAATAAACCACCACCGGCTTACGCATATGGTTTTCTGTAATTTCTTTGCATTGCAAAGCCCGGCATGTTGGGTAAACTACGTCTACTGGCCCACGCAAGCAGTTTTAGGTAACGAAATTATAAAAAGAGTGTAATTACATCCCTATTTCCGGAATATCCAACATCAAGTCTTCATTATTTGGTAAAGTGTCCAGGCTTTCTATTGAACCTTCAATGACTTTTACACGCTCCTTTATTTCAGCACCCTGCGATATATCTTCCTCAGGCTCAATTGCAAAATCTTTTTTTTCATCTTCTGTACCTGATGGCTGTGAAACTGCTGAATGAAAAATACGACTATCAAAGTTTGGCATTAAAATATATTTTATAAAAAGTCCTAACAAAAACAATAAAACAAAAAGCGCCATATGCATTATTTTTTTACCACTCAAAAAACTTCTACCCGGTGAGGGTTTATCGTCAAATATCGATGAGATGCTGTCCTTTTTTTTCATAAATAATAGAGTTTAAATATAACCTAAAGAGTTCAATAATTCTCGCAAATCATCAAATAAGGAGTCTATGTCTTCTGTGTTCTCTGTCAAATCTCTATTAAAGCTTGAACTACTTATGTTATCGTGGTTTTCTAACAATGCATCAATGTTTACCATAAGTTCTTGCGCCCTATAACTCAGGTCTGCGAGCCTATCCTTATCCTCTTGGGAGTAAGTAGCTTGAGTATCCTCAAGAACGTCTATAAGAGAAACGATCTTATCTAAAACAACCTTCTGTTTTAGTAGACTTTCTTTGTATATAAAGGAGTTAAGTTTATTTAGCAGTACGGAGTAAGCAGGCTGTAAATTCGATACAACTATTTCTACATCACCGACTGTTTCAGCCTCGTTTACCAACTCCAGGTTTTCTTTTTTAAATGTATAAAAATCAGCCTTAAGTATTTTTAAGTCCGAGAGCTCGGCGTCGTCCCATATTTCGGAAGAGCCCAAAAGACGGTTAAGGCGATTTTCAAAAGCCTCAAATGTATTTGCTAGTCTGTTTTTGGAAAAAATTAACGCTTGTTGCCTATACCTATTACAAACTGCCGAAGTGTCGTTCTCCTCGTTGCATTTTTTAACCACTTCAAGATAATCAGAACGCTGATCTACATCTTGTGCCCGAACACTTTGAGAAAGCAGTGATATTACGAATAACAATATTGAAAAAACGAGTGCTTTTTTTAACCAAACGTGCATCGTAAAATGTAGTATATCTTATTAGATGTTAGTCTTCAATGTGTTGTTTCTAGTCGTTTTTCTCGTCAGTAGAACTTCCTTCATCAGTCTCGTCCTTAGCGGTTTCCTCAGTTGCTTCAATCTTGCTCAACGCATCTTCTTCGGTCTCTTCAACTATTTCTTCTTGAACTGCGTAGCCTATTTTTACAACTAAGTCTTCGTCTTCGTAGTCTTTTATTTCAACCTTGGATCGATCATAATTTAGTTCTTTTACTGTTATTCCTTGGTCAATCTCTACAAGCCCGGAAACATCAACTGTAAAGTTATTCGGCAAGTCTGTCGGTAATGCTTCAACATCAATTTCATTAAGTAATACAAGTACTAAGCCTTGCCCATTTTTCACTAAAGGATTTTTTTCTTCCCCAACAATCTCAACCGGTATAGTGGCTGAAATTTTCTCTTTTAAGTTTACCTTGTGAAAATCAACGTGAAGAATTGTAGAAGTCACAGGATGAACTGCAATTCCTTTTGTTAATACTTTGTATTCAGTCCCATCAACCATTAAATCAATAACGTTTGTTTCACCTGCCTTGTTGTTAACTCTTACAAAGTCAACGTAGTTAATAGAAACAGGCACAGATTCCATGCCTTTTCCAAAAATAACTGCAGGAATAAGGCGGTTTTCTCTTAAGCTTTTTGTTTTTTTACCGAAGACTTCTCTTTTTTGTGCATTAAGTTGCATACAGACTCCTTTTTTAGTTTCTTATGTACCTGTAATACTTCTTCCAAACTAACGGCAGGCACATTAATATACTTTCTTACTTCACTGCTCATTAAATCCGACTCCAAAGGCAAAACACCAAGTCCAATAGAGGTTATGGTTACCATATTTTCAGCACGGCAATTACTACAAACAGCATGGGCTATCGTAATTAATGGCATTTCGCTGATAGGCACGAATTTTGCGCTGTCCAAGCTGGTTCCGCACTTAGTGCAAAAGGCTTTAGATAGCTGGTTTTTTAGGCTTACTGATGATGTCATAATACTATTTTTCCTAGAAACAAAGAGATTTTACCCTTGTTTGCACATTTTTGCAACTTTAACACACTCGGCACTTAAAAGCTATAGATAGTTAGTTTATTTTCAAAGAAGTTGTGAAATCAGTGTTCAAGTAGCCGCTATAAGAGCCCGACAGCGACCCCAAAATAAGCCTGGGATCGTCTGAAGAAATTGAGGTACCAAAAGGCCCGTCAAAGCTAAAAGACATTAAATCGTCGTTTGTACCCGGCTGTTTTTGCCAATACAGGCTGTACTCACCGTTTTCCTTTGAAATATTCAACATCTCGGGGAGATCGTACTCAAAAATAACCTTCAATTTTTTCTGAGGATCGAGCTTAAAGCCTACACCAAAGGAGTTATACGCTCCTTCCTTTTCAGCAACCACTGAGTCAAAAACGTTTGTTTCTACATCATTTGCAGAAATTTTTGCGCCGGTTAAAAACGTGCCCTCAGGGGTTATTATGCGTACATAATTTGTGTAGGGTCCTCCGGGCCAAGCAGAATCTGTGCCTGTGTGGTCGTATAAAAGCTCCAGCCTAGCCCTTAAAACCCCGTCCCTAGTCAAAGATGTTACTGAATAAGCCATTTCGTTCTTAATGTAATAGTTAGCTTTCGTACCTCCTAAATTAGCGTTTACTACCTGAAGATAATCTCCGCCGGTAGGGCGTATTGCTCCATCCCAGCCAAGATCGTTAAAAACGGTGCCAAGAGAACTACCCGGAAGATAAACCATTAGATGACGCTCGTCTAAAAGCTTTTTTGTAGCTAAAACCATCTTAGGTAGCTTGGTGTCGCTCAGCCCGAACACACTTTCCAACAACTTACCCCCCATTACAGTTAAGAACGTCTTTTTCTGCTCGGATCCTGCTTCAAAAGTGAATTCGCTGTGAAATTGAGTCCTTTCGTATATATTTTGTGCTGTAATTTCCTCGTTATAAGCCGTTAAAAAGATCGGGCCGGTAATCTCAAGAAATTCTTTTGCCATATTAAGATCTACAGCAAAAACACCGTCAAAATTTCTCCCATCTACCTTGAAAAAAAGCTCTTTTATAACTTCAGCGCTCTGGCTGAACTCGGGATACCAATTAGCGTTTCTTATAAAAAGGCTATCTTCCTGCAAATATGTCTTTATAGGTGCCGGGGAATCAATTTTTATCTCTCTTAAAGCTATCTGACCATCGGGGTTATAAACATCGTCAATCACTATAGAAGCTATCTTGCCGTCTTTAAAATTTACTACCGCGTAAGACCCGATAAACCCGCCGGTAGGTCTTAGTTCGTTATTGTTCTGAAATAATACCAGATATGATTTTGTTCCATCCACCCCAATAATACTGGGAAATTGCTCTAAAAACGGGCTTGCTAGGTCGCTTAGATAGAGCGCGTTTTGTAGCTGTTCTTTATAAGAGGCGGTTCTATTCTTCAATTTTGGATAGTCTATTTGATCAAGTTCGTAAGCAGCTAGCTGAAGGTTTTCTTTTGCCACTTCAAGATCTTCTGTAGCTTCAACTATCTTAGAGGTGTCTATGGGATTTTCTGAAGTGGGCTTCATTGTGTCCCACAAATCTTTTAGAGGCATTCCTGCTGATGCCAAAAAATATATACTTTTTATTGAATACTTTCCTGAGTTTAGTGCCTGCCTAGTATCGGTAAAAAGATCTTCGCGCCCAACAACTTTAAAAAGATAATATGTTCGTGACAGGGCCGCATCGGCCCTATATAGCTCGTTAAAGGCTTTTTCGGAATTACTGATAGCGTCGTCCAAACGCATGCTTCTGGTCGCAGAGATAGCTTCTTGGGCAAAGCCCTCGGCCCTCATAGCGTGTAATGCAATCTGCAACCCGGGCATAATAACAAAAACTATCAAGAAAGCTAAAAACACTAAAGCCAGAGAGAGTACAAACTGTACTTTTTTAGAACTTAAGAACCCTCCTCTATCAGCGCTTGACACGATACTTGAAGAGCCGGAATCGCCTAAATTTGATGAGGAATATAAAGTTTCAAGCTGAGAAGGCTTTGTCGACAAACTTTTATCTCTTGCGGTTTTTCTAAAACTAAAAAATCTTCTATTCGGCTTACTCTTTACAGAAAATTGCTTCTCCGGCGCAAGTATACTCAAGCTTGATACAGGGGCCCCTTTTTCGGAACCGTAGCTATCAACCGTGCTGATACCTTCTATGGTGCTTGGGTTGTTGCTTATTTGATTTTGCGAAGTTATAAGTACCGCGTTTTTGTCTTCAGGTGCAGGGACATTTGTTGACACAGGTGTATTTGGCTTTTCTCCGGGTTTAATTGATACGTCGTCTATTCCCATAGAAGTTTCGTCGACCAAAGAGTCTATTTTTACCTCATCAGAGGACTTAGGGTTTTTCTTTTTTGAAATTAGACTGGCCGGCTTAAATGAATGAGAACTAACATCGTAACCAAAAGACTCCAAAGTCTTTTTTAAACCTTCTTTCAAGTAAACTTTTTGGGACCATTTTATTTTTTTAAGTGCTGCGGAATCTAAGGTTATTTTATCTACCCCTGCATATGAAGTAGTTTTTGGTTTAAAGGTTACCTCTATTTCTGAGCTGGCTAGGTTTTTTAATAAATAGGCAGTTTCAAGAACAGTACTATATTCTTCGCTAATAAAGGTGAATATCTCGCCTGATGTATTATCGGAAAACATTCCTTTTACCAGGCCAGAAACTGCATCTGAAATGTAAATATAGTTTTCTTTTTCTACTCCGTCGCCATAAATGACAATATCGGTATTTTCAAGTGTGTTTTTAATAGCTTTTCCTAAACTACCACTGGCTTCAAAGCTCATTCGTGGTCCGTATATCTCTGAGAATCTTGCTATTCTAACATCTGATTGAAACTCTTTGTAATACTCCCAGGTCAAAGCTTCTGCATATCTCTTAGCCTCGTTGAGTGTGTATTTATTTTCTACCTCTTTAGAGGTGCCATAATAATGATCAAGGCCTGCTGGGGATATAAGACCTTTGTATACATCAACTAAAGACGCGAGCATGAATTTTGCGTTGCAGGCCTTACAGAAATCCAAGATTACTTTTGTCCCAACGCTATTAGTCAATAGGGTGTAGTAGCTTAATGAAGAAGCATCGGTGAGATAAGCTTCCAATCCTGCCAAGTGATAAACATAGTCAACACTTTCTATCTCTTTAGGCAAACCAACATTTATATCAGCCTCGAATAAAGCGAATTTGGGATTCTCAAGAAATTTATTAACGTATATTTGTTTACCGGTACTGAAATTGTCAACCACAATCACGCGAGCATCTTTTAATAATAAGGCTTCGGCAAGGTGAGATCCGACAAAACCTGCTCCTCCTACAATGAGGACTGTCGGCGATAGTGCAGATTTTTTAATAACATTTGTATTAGGCATAGGGCAGTAAGCAACACAACAATATAAAATATTGTTGTGCATTTGTATAAAGTATATGTAGAGTTAGCCCTTTTGACAAGCAGTAACTAAAGTGATAATATACTATCGTCACCAAACCAAATGAAGTTGTTTGGTGTTTTTTTTTGATGTGCGTGTCAAGTACGTTGCTTTCAACAAGTACAGACAGCTTATAAAGCGAGTAGCTTATTTTCAAAAAAAACACCATAGAAGCTTGATTAATACTTGAGCCCAAAGAGCTGCTTAAACAAAAGCCCAGAAAAAAGAGAAAAATAGCGGCCAGAGAAGCTCTAAAAGAAGTACAAAGGTAAGGTGTCTGGTGCGTAATTAATTAGAAATTAAATATAAAAAAAATGAACGATCAACAAATATTAATATCAGCAGAAGGTTTAGAGAACTTGAAAAAAGAGTTGCAAGACTTAATTGAACTCAAAAGACCGGAAATAGCTAAAAACATTCAAATGGCACGAGACCAAGGAGACCTTTCCGAAAACGCACAGTACGATGCTTTCAAACACGAGCAGGGTTTGGTTGAAGGAAGAATCAAAGAGCTTGAAGATATAATTAAAAAAGCAAAAATAATTGAGGAGAGCGAATCCAACGGAACAGTAAAAATAGGCTCAACTGTGACTATACATGTAGAAGGCGAGAAAGAGGTAATTAAGATTGTAGGCAGCATGGAAGCGGACGCAATGAATAAAATGATCTCACACGAATCTCCTATAGGAACAGCGCTGTTAGGAAAAAAGGTTGGCGATGTTGCAGAGGTTTCTGCTCCTGTGGGCAAACTAAAATATAAAATTCTACAAATAGATTAATCGAGCTCGACAGCTAAAAACCCCGGCTCGCTTACAAAAGACATAATACTTACTACCTATAAAGTGCGGCATAGCCACTCTTTAACATGTAAAAATATTTCACAGAAATACTATTAAGCTGATTATATTGGTTTGAAGAAAAGTATTATCAACTGTCTCCAGCTTACGCAGGTTATTTGCTGTAACTTCTTTGCGCTGCAAAGCGCAACATGTTGGGTAAACTATATCTACTAGTTTACGCAAGTAGTTTTATGTAATGAAATTATAAAAAGCTCAACAATAACCTATTTTTCTATCTCAACTTTTGCTCTGGATAAAGCATCTTTAGCAGATGCTCCGCTAAGGACCTCTTCGATAGAAGTGTTGAGTGCGTCGGCTTGCCTTCTGTTTCCGGCACGGCCTGCAATTTCTGAACTTTTAGCAAACGGAGCTGAATCTAAAACCGGCGTTATGTAAGGATTTGCTACGGTATCTTTTAAGCTGACGGCGCTATACGGAGGTCCAAAAGCACGAATTTTAGATGCTTCGCTAAAGTAAAGTTGTTGTTGCTCCGGCTGTGCCAAAAAATTTATAAAATCCCACGCCACCGCTGAATTTGTTGAATTTGACGGCACAGCATACATCCAAAAACTTCCCCAGGAAACAGGGTTATCTATAAGAGCCTGCGGAACAGCGGCAACTCCAACATCATTAATATTCGGCATAGCCTTCAAAATATCCAGAATCTGCCATGTAGGGACGAAGATCATCGAGGCTTGCTCTTTAGTAAAGGCTTCTGTAGCGTTCGGCATAGCTTCTGACCAGACTTTATCAACTTTTGCAAAATTCGTATAAAAAGTAAGCGCATCTTGTGCAGGCTTTGTATCCATTTGCTCAGGAACAGCTATACCGGCTTGAGCCATCATTAACCCTACTATATCGGTTGAGTGGTCAATGTTCTTGGCTGTTCCAATTGCGGCTCCGCCTCTTTTTAGCTCACCATCGGGACCTCTGACAGTAAGTTCGATGGCAAGTCTTCTAAACTCTTCCCAAGCGGTAGGAGGAAAATTCTGACCTATTTCTTTAAAATGCTTCTTGTTATAAACAAGAACGAGCCCGTCATAGTATGCGGGAACTGCATATATTTCGCCGTCAAACACGGCACTTTGAGCAGCAACCGGATAATACGATGTTGTATATTGAGACACATCCATTAAATTTTTCGGCATTGGAGCTAGTAAAGTAACAAGATCAGGCACCCATGTGTTGTGAACCAATGCTAAATCTATTCCCGAAGACTGCTGAGAACGGGTAAATATCCTCTCCTTATAATCAACTGTAGTCATAATAGACCTGTCTTCATAGTTTATTGTCACATTCGGATTTTGTTCCTGATACTTCTGAATCAGAACGTTCATGACTCCGCTGTCTTCCCAAAGCCCCCAAAAAACCAAAGTAACAGGTTCGGTAGTCTTGCCTCCGCCACCAAAAAGACCGCCAATAACCGGGAGATCCTGTATTGTGCAACCTGCCAAAAATAACGAGATTATAGGAAGTAACATTAAAGTTTTATACTTGTTGGGCATATTGAATAAATTTTACACCATATAAAGGTAATTAAGCAAAGGTTTCTTTGAATTAAAACAAATCATCCGCCACCAGCTTACGCAGGTGGTTTGCTGTAATTTCTTTGCGACGCAAAACCCAACATGTTGGGTAAACTACATCTACTAGCTTACGCAAGTAGTTTTAAGTAATGAAATTATAAAGAAAAAACCACACAGGCGCAAAACTGGCCTAATATCCCCAATCTAGAAAAACTAAAAAGGAAAAAGCGCTATATCTTTAGAACGTATTATTCTTGATGTCGAGCTAAGCTTTTTTCAGATCTATACAGGGATAGAGAGAGAAACGTCCAAAACAGTAATAGAATTTGATGCGATGTAAAAATAAAGTGATCAAACAAACCAAGCAAAAAATATAACAATACAAAGCATAAAGAACCATAATTTTTATTTATGTAAAAAAACCTTAGTGTGTAAAGAAAAAAAGATAAGAACAGAACTAACCCAATTAAACCGGTTTCTGAACCTAAAAGCAAAAATATATTATGCACCGGCTGAGGAAATCTGCGCTCTCTTTCAAAATAGTAAGATTCGAGTAGTTGAGGGGATGTTGCCAAGCCTGTACCAAACAAGCTGTTATCAATAATAATATGTTTTGATTTGCTTGCCAGAGCAGCTCTTACAACAACTGAAGGAGAGTATACAGACGTAAAATCCGGTACAGTATTAATTAAAAAAGAAAAAGAAATAACAATACTTAAAATAAATATCGCTAACGTAACTCCTGCCTGCCTATTCTTATTATTAGCCGAACTCGAAAAACCATAGTACAGTAAAAAGCCTATTAAAATAGCTAAAAAAGCATTGAAGCTGGAAGCACTTACCAGTACAATCACGCACATTGTAAAACAAAGTACTAAAAGCTTTCTACTTACAAGATTACGTAAATCTTTTAAGTTCGTGAATAAAAAAAATACGAGAAGGCCAACATACCCTGCAAAAACATTCGGATGCCTAAAGGTTGAGTAGGGAGGAACATATTTGTTACCGAAAAAGGTTTCTACCGAAATACCGAATGTTGCACTAGTGTAGGGCTGCTCACCTAAAACTAGGTAGTTGTTGAACACAGATCTTTGCAAAACTAATTGCACAGTTCCAAGAACCAAGAATAAAAAAAGGGAGAAAAAAGCAACTTTTAAAAAAACCGGATAATTGCTGTAAAAAGTCTGAGCGCCAAGCTCTATATCCTCTAAGTTTCCGCCGGTAGAAAGAGGTAGATTTTCACTTTTATCACTTTCTAGCAGCACGATTACAGCACTAAAACAAAAAAATGTATATAAAGAAAATCTTAAAAAGGCCACTAAAGACGCCGTAATATTAACGGATCCTATGGAAGATAGACCGAAAGAGAAAATAAAAATTGTTGCTAACGGAATCAGCCATGATTTATTTATTTTGCTAAACGAAGATTTGTAGTTTGCCCTGTTTTTACTTTTAGTAGCCTCGAAAATAAAAACTAATGAAAAGCAAAATACCAGAATATCCTGCACGTAAAGGGTAGGAATTAAATAATCTACGAGAAGACCGTTAACATAGCTGGACGGGATAATAAAATGCTTTCCGAGATTTAACGGAATAGCAAAAACTATAACTACCAACAATTGAACCATAAAATTCAGTTTTATATTCTTAATCTGCATATTATTTTTCTTACTCTGCGTGACCCCTAATTTAGATCTAAAGCAATATTATGGGCATTTAATATAAGGCCGTCATCTAATTTCGCCAAACCTGAAGCCGGCAGCTCCAAGCTTTTGGCAATCAAAAAATCCGCTAAATGTGGATTTTTCGATAGCACAGGGCCGTGTAAATACGTTCCTATAGAATTCATGAAATGAATTCCCTCAGTGCCATCTTTCCCATTATTTCCAAATCCTCGTCTTATAACAGCAAACTCAGAAGACTTCGTGCCAAGATTCGTTCTTCCTCCATGATTTTCGAAACCCACTAAGCTACCGCCGAAGCCTGACTCATGAGGAAAAGAGGGGTCGCCTGTTATTGTTGAGGACATAGTGCAGACTACATTACCTACACACCGCGCGGCGCTATTACCGGGATGTTCTGTACTAAGATCAAAAATACCCAATCCCTGCAAAGTAGAGCCATCAGCAGATTTATAATAATGTCCTAAAAGTTGATAAGAACCACAAACAAATAAAGAAACGCCACCGGAAATAATATAGTCTCTTAAAAACGAGGCTTTCGAAGTAGTTAGATCTTTATACATCTCCTTCTGGCTAGAATCCGGACCTCCCCCCATAAAAACAAGATCAATGCCGGACATAAAAAATTTATTAAGCTTAGTTTCCAAGCCTACTTCGTAAACATCTACATCGATGTTACGTTTTTTACACCTCGAGACTAATATCTCCACATTACCGTTATCTCCGTATAGGTTCAATAAATCTTTATAAAAATAACCTATCCTCAGTTTCATAAAATCTTTCTCCCAAGCAAAAGCTTTCTAAAATCAAGCATTGCTGAATAGTTAGGAAGAACCAGAACATGCTCGGCTTTTGATTTAGGAAGAACCTGCCTAACAACTTCCCCTATCAAAGGGTTAACTTTAGACATATCAATACTACAGCCCGCATACTGCAAACGAACAGCCATGTCATAGCATCTCGTACCGCTAATATACAGGCCGTTAAACATTGCGAGCTTGTCTTTAATAGCTGTAGGATCAATATCATAAATCCACGACACGTCTCTTCCGTCAGGAATATTGTCATTTAAGATAATCAATACATCTGTGTTATCAGGAGAAAAGTGCTCAAGTAAATCAAGATTATGGGTAAAGCTTGCCGGATTTTTTGCTAAATACAAATGGTACTTTTTATTAAAAAAATCTATCTGCTCACCTCTTCCGTAAGCACTCTCAAAAGAATCCAAAGAGCTCAATATACCGGTTAAAGGGATGCCTAAGTCCTGTACTAGCTTGGTCGCAGCATTTATATTTTTCGCATTAAAGCTTCCTTTAAGGCTAGTCAGGCTGAGCCTTTCCGAACTGTCGTCAAAAAAATGCATGTCTGCAGACAATGTCTTAAACCTAGGCTCGGCAGAATCAGCGTAAATGCGAACAGAAGGAGGCAGCTTTCGAATAGACTGTTGCCAGCGATCTAAGACTATATCCGTCTCACCATATCTATCCAGCTGATCTCTAGATAAGTTGAGGAGTGCGATGGCCTTTGGATCTATGTACTCTAAAAACCTAGGCAAAGTAAATTCATCAATCTCTAATACACAATAATCTACAGAACCAATATCGGCCAATAAAATTGTTGTGACCAAACCGTTAAGCAGATTAGCACCGGTCTTGTTATTCAAAACTTTATATCCCGATTGTTCCAATATATGAGTTATCAATTTGGCTGTAGTTGTTTTTCCGTTAGTTCCGCTAATTAAAATGTAACCTTTTCGACATTGAAGTTGTTTAAAACTTAAAATTGAGGGGAAGAGTTTCAACACCACGTGCCCTGGCCAAACATACCCTGAGCCTATACCTAACCTAGTACTTAAATTGAAAATTATTAACACAATGAATTTTGATAATGCAAATCTCATTTCTTTTTATTGTTTTTTCTTATGTATCAACAGTCTTATCTTTTTTTAGTATATATAAATTAAGTTGCAGTAGTATTAGTAAGTGTTGATAAGTGTATATCTCTGCAACCTCCCTGTTTGCAGTAACAGATTTACTTCTGTATTGTTTATAACTCTTTTTCGGCTTGTTGTCAGCATTTTCTTATGGCCGGCGGGCGTTTTTCTTTGTCGTAAAGACGCAAATCTTTGTGGGTATTTCTTTATTTCTTGTGGATATTTTTGTGTAAAAGTGCGCTGATTCTCACGGCTTGGCTTGTGATTGTTGTTTTCTTTCCACTAATCCTCGTGTTTTATTCACGTCTTTTCTACATTTTATTCACAATTAAATGCCGCCTGTTTTTTGCTTTTGCTGTGAGCTTTGTGGTTATTTGTACAACTTTCTTTGGTACGTTGTGGATAAGCTACGGTTTATTCTCCAGATGCTTTTTGCTAACGGTGTTGTTTCGCCTCTCTTTGCTTTGAGGCACTTTATTTTATTGGTATAAGGCTTTTTTTATTGTTACTACTTCTTGTCTCATTCTGGTAGATTCCTTAATATCGCTTTCGATCTTTTTTACCCCGTGCATTATGGTTGTATGATCTCTTCCGCCCAGGTATTCTCCTATAGTCATGAAAGGCGTTCCTGTAAGTTCGTACATTAAGTACATTGCTATTTGCCGCGGTAGGGCAATTTCCTTTGTTCGCCTTTTACCTTTTAAGTCGTTGTGTTTTATTGCGTAGTATCCGCAAACCGCTTTTGCTATTTGGTTTAGGTTTATTGGTTTTGAAGGCTCAGTTTTTATATTGTTACCTAAAGCTTGTTTAGCTGTTTCAATTGAGTAATCGGCGCCCGTTGCTTTTGAAAAAATAATAACCTGGTTATACGCCCCCTCAAGCTCTCTTATGTTCGAGGTAACATTTTCCGCAATAAAATCTATTATTTCGTTTGGCAATTTATCTCCGCTTCTGTCTCTCTTATTTCTTAAAATTGCTGTACGCATTTCATAATCGGGAGCCTGGATATCTGCCATTATCCCGCTCTTAAATCTTGATGTAATTCTCTCTTCAATATTTTTATATTCTTCGGGAGGTCTATCTGAGGCTAAGACTATTTGTTTTTGTTTCATCTGTAGGTCATTGAAGGTATGGAAGAACTCTTCTTGAGTAGAATCTTTTCCGGCAATAAATTGGATGTCATCAATAATTAACAAGTCCGCGTTGCGATACTTTTTTCTAAATGTGTCTGTGCTGTAGCCGCCTTTTCCTCCTTTTCCTTTCATAATGTTTTCAATTAGTTCGTTTGTAAATTGCTCTCCGGTGCAATATATAATTTTTGCCTCCGGATTATTTTGCAAAGCCCTGTTAGCTATAGCTTGTATTAAGTGTGTTTTTCCAAGACCTACTCCGGAGTATAGAAAAAAAGGATTATGTTTTGTTCCGGGGTTGTCGGCTATTGTAGTGGCTATGGCGTATGCAAGACGATTAGTATTTCCCATTACGTAGTTCTCGAATGTAAATAAAGGATTTAGTCCGTTTTCTTTTGCTTTTTTAAATAAATTAAGGCTTGATACTTTATCATCGCTTTTGTTTGTGGTGGCGAACAAAGGTGAAGTGTTAATCTGATCTCGTGTTTCTTTTGTTTGTCCGATTTTAACAACTAAATCAAGATCTTTTTTGCAAATTCTTTTAATGCTGTCCAAAATAAAAGCTTTATAAAGAGTTTCAATTTTATTTTTAGCAAGTTTTGATTCGCAAATAATCTCTACTTTTTCTTCATCCAAACTAACAGCCTCGGTTCTAGAAAGCCAGGTGTTATAGTGCATTCCTGAAAAATTTAGTTCCATTTCAGCTAGCACCGCTTTCCATAGTGTAATTTCGGTTAGTGTTTCTTGCGACATTGTGAATAAATATTATACGAGTTATCCACAGCCGTAAAGCAACGCAGGTTGGAGTATTTATGCACGTTTGCTTTTTACTATTAGTGTTAGAATTTTCTTTTTTGAAGGCCGGGCAGTTTCATCTATTTGACTTATTTCTAACTTTATCCTACAATTCCCCATAGCTATGCCTAAAAGAACTTGGCAACCAAAAAAACGAAAAAGAGTGAAAAAACACGGATTCCTAAAGAGAATGTCCTCAAAGGGCGGGCGACGCGTACTGAAAAGAAGAAGACTAAAAGGCAGAAAGCTTTTGGCCAGAGTTTTAAAGATTAAATAATTACCAAACTCCAATCTCCACTCTTCCACTGAAGTGATCGGCCGAAATATTAATATGTTACCCAAACAAAATAGATTGTCTACTCGCCACCAATTTAAAAAAGTTCGATACTTATCTAAAAAATACAATCAAGAAATAGTATCCCCTTACTTTTACTTGTCCTACTCTTATACTGACCCTGAAGCCCCGACAGAGGTAGGTTTTGTAATTGGTACAAAACTGCTAAAATCAGCTGTTGCCAGAAACAGGCTGAAAAGAGTTTTTAGAGGCTGTGTTCGAGAAAGATTGTCTGACATTAAAAACGGTTACTGGATAGTTATAATTCCAAGAAAGGCAAGCATTGAAGCGCCCTATGAAAAAATTAGCGCTGACATTAATAAGGCTATACAAAACATTTGTATCTCCGGGCAGACTAGGAATTAAAGTTTGCAGATTTGAGCCAAGCTGTTCAAGGTATACATATGAAGCTATACAAAAATATGGTATTTTAAAAGGTGCTTTATTGGGTTTGTATAGATTTTTGAGATGTAACCCTTTTAATAAAGGCGGGTACGACCCGGTGAAATAACCAAAATGGAACTAATAAAAGAATTTTTTAATTTAATACTTACAGTACCGTTATATAACTTAACAATGTTCCTGTATTTTTTAACGGGAAATTTGGGACTTTCTATCATTTTACTTACTGTTTTGATTAAAGCGATTTTGGTTCCTGCCACCAATCCCCAGCTTCGTACTATGAAAAAGCAACAGGCACTTAAGCCTGAACTTGATAAAATCAAAAAAAAGTATAAGGACGATAAGAAAAAACAAGCCGAAGCCCAAATGACTCTTTTTAAAGAGCATGGTTTAAATCCTGGTTCAGGCTGTATAACGATGTTTGCAACTATTGTGGTTATGCTCGCTCTTTACACAGTTATTAGAAAAATCGCACTAGCCACTGATATAGATCAAATAAATCAAACCCTGTACTTTGAGGCTTTAAAGGTCACAGAGGGTATAAAAACAAGCTTTTTATGGTTTGATTTGTCGAAGCCCGATCCTTTTTATGTTTTGGCTGTTGTATCAGGTATTGTACAGTTTATTGTTTCTAAAATGACAATGAGCTTTAATAAGTCGGGCGAGGCTGCGGCTAAAGAAACTCCTGACAGAAAAGATGATATAGCATATAATATTCAGCAGCAGATGCTCTATACCATGCCTATTTTTAATGTGGTAATAGGCATAAGCTTGCCTGCAGGTGTTGTCCTGTATCTTGTAGTATCAACCGTATTTTCTGCCTTTCAAACATATTTTGTATTAAGAGAGGATATTAGTACAATGCCCGTACTTAAGAAGGAGAAAAAATGAATAAAGATCAATTTATAACTCAATACATGAAAGATGTTTTAAACCATCTAAATGTTGCAACTGTAGTAAATATTGATGTTGCAGAAGATTCTGTAAAAGTTGTTTTAACAGGAGATGATCTAAACTTTTTGATTGGCTTTAGAGGAACTTCTTTAGATGCTCTACAGGCCTTGTTGGCTTTATCTTTATATAACAAATACGAAGAGTGGTTTAATGTGTTTGTTGATATTAACGGCTACAAAGAAAAAAGATTCGAGCGGCTTGAGGATTTGGCAAAGAAGGCTATAGATAAGGTTCGCTTCTTTTCAAAAGAAGTCGCCTTACCTCCTATGAATTCTTTTGAGAGAAAATATATCCACGAGTTCGTGTCTTCCTATGATGACATGCAGACAGAAAGCACCGGAGAAGGTTCCGAAAGACACATTGTAGTTAGCAGTTCGTAGTTTTAGGCCACTGGGCTAGATAATGACAGTAAAACTTATTTAAACTCAGGATAAAGTAGAGTTTGCTACCTGTAGTATATTAAGGTAACCTAATACAGTATGAAATTTACATGTTTAAGAGAAAATTTAGCAAAAAGTTTGAGCGTAGTTTCAAAAGCAATTCCTATCAAAAGCACGTTTCCTATATTATCGAACGTTTTAATCTCAACTCATAACGGTAGGATTAAACTTTCTGCAACAAACACCTCAACCTCAATTACAACATATGTAGGAGCTTCCATTGAGGAAGAAGGCACAATAACTATTCCGGCAAAGATGTTAGCTGAATTTATCAGCAACTTATCCAGCGAAACCGTATCAGCAGTTTTAGAAAATAATGTTCTTCAAGTTAATGCCGGGAGAACAAAGTCGAAATTTAACGGTGTTCCGTCCGACGATTTCCCTCCCTTACCTGAGCTGAAAAACGAGTATCTTTCTATGGAGTTGGATCAGAAAGTTTTTAGCAACGCAGTAATGCAGGTAGGATTTTCTGTTGCACTTG
>JACKGU010000002.1 GCA_020631855.1 Candidatus Nomurabacteria bacterium
CCCCCCCCCCGCCAACAATCCCCCGCCAACAATCCCCCGCCAACAATCCCCCGCCAACAATCCCCTACTCTACTTATCCTCCCACAAAGCCAGCGACTTACTATCCCTTACATTTGTGACTATCCTAATAAACTCCTCCACAGAAACACCATTAATCTGCTCCCCTGTTCTTAGTCTAATGCTTACCGTATTTTGTTCCTGCTCCCGGCCGCCCAAAATAAGCATATATGGAAGCTTTTGATGCTGAGCTTCTCTTATTTTTGACTGCATGGTGTCGTCTCGATCGTTTACTTTTGATCTTAGCTTGGCCTTTCGGAGAGACCTATGCACTTCGTTTGCATAGTCAAGCACCTTTTCGTTGATAGGTATAATTTCAACCTGTTCCGGTGCCAGCCATACCGGAAATGCTCCTCCGAAATGCTCGATCAAGAAGCCGACAAAGCGTTCGTGAGAACCTAGCGGCGCTCTATGAATAACTGCACATATTTTCTTAGAACCGTCGGCAGCCGTGTATTCCAAATTAAATCTCTGTGGCATATAAAGATCAAGCTGCACGGTTGATATAGCGAACTCTCTGCCAATCGAGGATTTTACATTAAAGTCTGTTTTCGGGCCGTAAAAAGCCGCCCCGCCTATATCATCGCTCGATCTTATACCTGATTTCTCTACTGCCCTTTTCATCATTGCCTCAGCTTCATCCCACAACTCTTTATCTCCGTGATATTTTTCACGTTTAGTTTCGTCGGGAAGACCAAAAACTATTCGATAATCATCTTTAGTTAGCCCTAGAGTTTCATAGTAGTATTCGTGTAGCTTCAAAGAAATTAAAAACTCTTCCTCTGCTTGTTCAAGTGTGCAGTATATGTGGGCATCGTTTTGAGCAATAGAACGTACCCTCATTAGACCGAAAAGCGATCCTGACTGCTCGTATCTGTATACTGTGCCATATTCTGCCATTCTCATGGGTAAGTCCCTGTAGGAACGAGGTTGTGACTTGTAAATCATGTGATGATGAGGACAATTCATGCCCTTCAGATAATAATCTTCCCCGTCAATATCCATCGGACTGTACATGTCGTCTTTATAATAAGGTAAGTGCCCTGAAGTTTCGTATAGGGTGTGTTTTCCTATATGAGGTGTCGCTACTCTTACATAGCCCCACTCCTCCTCAGTCTCCTTGGCCCATTTTTCAATCTCTTCTCTAATAATTGTGCCCTTTGCGGTCCACAAGGGCAGGCCTGCCCCTACATCGTCGGCAAATGTAAATAAATCCATCTCTTTCCCTATCTTTCGGTGGTCACGGTTTTTTGCCTCTTCCAAAAGGGCTAAATGAGCCTCCAGTGCCTCTTGAGAATCAAAAGCAGTGCCATATATACGTTGAAGCATCTTGTTCTTCTCGTCACCTTTATAATAGGCTCCTGCTACGCTTAGAAGCTTGAAAGCTTTAACTTTTGAGGTATTGTCCACGTGCGGTCCTGCGCACAAATCCACGTCGTAATACTTACTTTCTGGGGAACCGAAAATGTAAACTGATACTTTCTCCCCCCTGTCTGCAATTTCCTGAATATTTTCAAGCTTATACTTATTATCTTTAAAAATTGCTCGCGCCTCCTCTGCTGTAATCTCTTTGTGAGATATTGGGAGTTTTGCTTCAATGATCTCGTGCATAACCTTTTCTATCTCATCAAAAATCTCAGGACTTACCTTTTCATCCAGATCAAAATCAAAATAAAACCCATCTTCTATTGGAGGGCCCATAACCTTCTTAAGGCTAGGGTATTTCAGCGACATAGCAATGTGCAGAATATGCTCAGCGGTATGTCTAAGTGGCATTAAAGGATCGTTTTTTAATTTATCTATAACTTTTTCTTTTTTTTGTTGCATATGTGTATTTTAAGCTTAACTTTGAGTAATTATACTCTACAAACTTAAAACCTTAAACTTTATTTACTTTATTCATTATAAGTGGAAACAAAACAGCTAAAACCCCAAAGGGGTTGTTGTGCAAAGAGGGCAAGTAGAAATGTATTTATAAAGCTTTATAATTAGCATTTGTTGAATTATAGCATATTTATTGTTCGAATTACTAAAGTTATGGTTTAGGGGTTTTTACGGGAGTTACAGAAATACTTATGTGCGTTACTCTTGTTTCAGAAATTGTGTAATCTGATCTTTAGCTTCTCTTAAAGCTGTTAGAGGGTCCGTATTCGAATTAAGTTTGCCGTCTCCAATAAGATTTCTTTGAATTTCGCTATTCGTATTTGGATAATAAAATTGACTGACCCCTTCGGTCGTATAAGCTGCTTCAAGTCGATATTGTCCGTTGAAGTAAAAATGTGCACTGCGATATTTTTCCCCTTCGCATCTTTGGAATGATATACGCCGTATGTGATTCCCATCGAGGGATATAACAGCCCTGACCCCATTATCAAAAACAATTCGAAAAACTGTTGAATGCATACCCGCCGGACCATCTGGGTGATTAGGTATCATGCGAACACTTTGCTCGACTCTCCAAAAAGTTTTTTCTGGTGGAATACCCAATAATGCCGCCAGCATAGTGTCTGTGTCGATTCTGGTAATAAAGTAATTCTTAGCGGATCTGTCGATTTCTGCAAACATACCGGTTATAACCATTTGTACATCTTCCTCTGTAACCTCAAGTCGAGTGCGTGTAGGTGTTCTAGGAGAGGGACCTAGGTCGTGCATTTTGACCATCCCACGCGCAGCTCGGTCTTTATAGCCGTAATACATTTCTAATATCCCGTTGTAAACCG
The DNA here is from genome assembly GCA_020631855.1 of Candidatus Nomurabacteria bacterium. Taxonomy (GTDB): domain Bacteria; phylum Patescibacteriota; class WWE3; order UBA101185; family UBA10185; genus JACKGU01. Next base: position 2,778 of record JACKGU010000002.1, read on the forward strand.
CTATACCTATAGTAGGCATTGTCCCTAAATCCCCAGCTCCAAATCCTTGCATTGGTTGAACGATACCCATAAGACGTCGCTTCGCGTTCGCGAGAGCATCCGTAACTTTTTCTGCAGGGTAATACGTTCCACTGACCTCTCGAACCAGATTGTCATCTGCGACAAGCCCTTCCATTCCTCTTTCGGCAAGTCCTTGCGTCTTGCCACCAATTGTTGTACTAAACATGCCCACACAATATAATATCCCACATAAAATGTCAATATAGATTGGTGGGTTACCTATCTTTGCCTTTCTCCATATATTATAGTAGAACAATTACCTTATTGATCTGATATTTATGAGATTATACTGTGGTCAGTATAAAGAGTAGATGTAGAGTGCTGTTAACGCTAAGTATATTTATGTAATAGTCTTCATGAGCTAGCGAGCTATTGTATCGTCGTAAGGTTGGTTGCGTCTCGGCGCACCTTTATCCACGGCAAGGCGTAGATGTATTAGAGCACTTTCGAGCGTATTTGTTTCCTCTGGAAGAGGTATATCCTCTTTATACCAAGTGCGTCTTAGATCGTGCATTCTAAGTATCGGGCATTGGCCTTCTTCATTCATTCCACGAAGCCTAAGATCCCAACTATAACTCCTGTCTCCTAATGCCACATTCATATAGGTTATTTGTCTATCGCCGGTGCGGATGTAGATGTGCATGCCATCTGAAAAAAAATATCGAACGTTATTCCAATTTCTACTTTTGTTATTTCACCGCCTCGACTTCCGGCCCTAATTGTAGCTGTATCCACAGAGCAGCTCCATAAAGACTGGTCTGGGGCTCTTCCCAATAACACCAGCTCTGCTATCGCAGTACCATACATGCTAGAGAAGAGCTTTTCAGCCAGAGTGTCCTGCCGTTTCAACTCTGCCTTAAGTGCTGTAGTTAGGGCGGGTTCGAGGCCCGTACCTGTAACTATTTTAATGACATCCGTCTGTGACTTTTGTAGCTCTGAAAACGTTGACTTACCGGTCGTCGTTCCGGAAGATACCACAATGTGATCTCCGTGTCTAAATGCCATTATTACCGTGTTTAGCCGAGAGGCCCCTTTAGGCACAGAAAAACCAATGCCATCCTTCTTGTTGATTTCAGTTATATACATGCCCTCAACAATTTCTGTCAGTGTACTCTCGGCTATTACTTTTGGGCCTTTCTCTGTTATCGAACCAGGGTTAAGTAACATGCCCACACCTTACAACACCCCATATAAAATGTCAATATAGATTAGCGGGTTATCTTTTTATTGCTATTCTGGAAGGTTTACAGCGGATCTTTATTCTCGATATAGCTACACCTTATTTTATAAGAAATCGTTGTTTGTGAGAAGCATGCAGCGACGCACTCATTTAATATTTGCTATTTTTGAGTAAATATTACTTATGTTTGTAGAAAAAGTGTTGCAGGTTAGCGCGATATTTTTGCTCTGGCTTGTGTTGTACTTACTCCGTTTGTTAGGTTTCTTGGAACGAATCCATTTTCAGTAAGAGCTTGTGCAAGTCCTTTCAGGTGCTGCCGATTCAAAGGACTGCCAGCAACAGCCCCTACCTCATAAACAGAATGTTTGTCTGGTCCTGTTAACACTGCGAAGGTTTCTTTTGCGACCATATCTTTCTGCCCAGGATCTCTTGTGTAACTTAGCAGAGTTTCAGCCAAGTATGGAGAATTATAGTTCGGCAATCTTGAATAGGGATGAATTTTAGTCGGTCGGCAATACATCGTAACAACTACCTCCCCTTTCGTAATACTAGATAAGTCTCCACAAAAATTAGCCCGTACTGCATGTATACCGCCGACAGCTTCTATTTCTATAAGGGTAGCTCGAGGTAGTAGGAACGAAGCTGCAAGTGCTGCTGCTAGGTGATCCAGTCCTTGCGACGTGTAATATGGTCCAGCTCTTTCTCTGATCCGAAGTGTGGATAACCGAAGAATTAAAGTTAAGTAGTCTAATATTTCTTGTCTGATATCGATACTCTTAGTGTCTGTAGATAGTCCGGTGGGGGTAGGGCTTAGATTAGTTAGTAATTGTCTCATGCCGAAAGGTGTTCTTTGCTCATCTACAAATGTTAAAATCGGATATACAAGGTCACCACCAAAGAAACCGGACCATGACAGTTCTTTCCGACGCTTAGCTCTCGCTTCGTATTCTATAAGGAACGGCGCAATTCCAGCTTGGCCTTGGTCCGTAGCGTGCTCGGTAATGCGCATTGCTGCGCGAGTACCTCTAATACCATTTTTTACAAGGGTAGCCTGAATAGCTCCATGTTCTTCGTACATGATCTGTAATTCCAGGTAGCGCTGTGGGCCATTTTCCCGCATTGCATCGAAGTAACCATCTGTTCTGGCCACGAACCCACAGCCATCGAAGTTTTCCAAAACTCGAACACCCTCGAACGCAGAAGCAATTGATGGTGAACATAGGGCCCTTCCTAGCCGAGTTCCTTTAATTTCTCCCTCAATTTCCTGGAGATTAACAATTGGACATTCAGTTGGTTGTAAATAACCTCTCATAGCCCCTTTATAAAGCATTTTCTAAAATAAAGCAATACGTGTTGTATAGTTGTTTTATTTAAATTGTCTTCTTACGACTTTTTTGTTGCAGCTTCGGTGCAAAATTCAGTGCGCTTTTTTATGGTATATATGTTTATTACCTAGATATAATGTTCCTATCATGCCCGCTGGTCCCCCATGTTTCTAATGTTGTCCCGTCGATAGATCGATGCTGTATTAAAAATCTGCCCCCTTCTTTCCTCTCCATGTCAATGTCTCTTATACTAGTGAAAGTGGCCTTACTGTATCTGTCGGTCCTGTATCCGAACCTATCCGTGCCTCTGTTGTTTGGAAATCTTAGCGTTACGTCTGCATCTTCTAGGGTAGTTATGCCCATTTCTGCTAATAAAGATTTTCTGAGTATTTCGGCCAGCACTTTGGGTAGTCTGACTTGATTACCTTCGAATGTTATATCGTTGTCCTGCCCCCAGCTCCTATATATTTGAACTAGTTCATGCAAGGAGCCGCCATTTATTTTATTGCCGATTGCCGCAGTGAAGGTAGGAGCACTATTGTAGACGATTCTCATCATCTCTTCTGTAGGACTCGTTATATCTTCTTCTGTATTTAAAATTCTTATTAATGCGGCCGCCACAGCAGGAGGTATCAGTGCGCTACTAGTCCGTCTCGTTCCGGACTCAGTTACTCTCATGAAAGTAGTGGGACCTGTTACTATCTCGGCTTCTTGTAGAGCGCTCATAAATCTATCATCAAGTCCCCAAAGTACAACCTCAATAAAATTAGGAGCTCCCAAGCCTAAACTATATATAATTTCGGCGTTTGGTCGCAATTCGATTGCAGCACCGGGCATGAACTTTTCTGAAGCCGATGTGACTTCTCCTCGACCTGCGTTTCGAAGATGAAAATAAAACCCGCGCCCTTGCTTTATAGGCGTGTTTACCCAAGAGCTTTTCTTGCGAAGCTCGGTGTTTCTCATTACATCTTGGACAGCATCAAAGACATCTCTTTGTGGTCCGGTAATGTGATTCTCTGTAAAACTAATCATAGACATATTCTAGTTTATATATCTAAATTCTCATAATATGTCAATCGGTATTGTATAATGACTCATTGTGCTAAATATTTTGATAAAGAAACAACCCTGTTATTAAATTGTATAGACTACTAATTCTTCCCGTTGGGCATAGTTGGTCGATACATTCAACCTTGCATAAAATAAGAGGACATTGTGGCTGGTAGTTTTTGAAAAAGGATACCTTTGATATTCACTAGTGTATTATCTTGTTATAACCTCACCACCTAAGTAGGTATATGTCTTAACTTGTGTCTCAACTTTATTGCGCTGGTCATATTGCATGACCCTATATATGGGATCGCCTCCCTGATCTTCAGCTATACGGCAGTAGAGTAAGAAGTTTGTCCCCCTAGATTCTAGTAAACGCGTCCGTGGTAGTAGTTGACGGGCCAATGCGTGTGCTTCTGGCCATACCGCGGGGTTAGTAGGATTTTTATTTTTATATAAACTTTCATTTACCATAAGAAAATAATCCATCCAATACCACATGTTTATAGGATCATTCCCATTCCTTCCGGCCTGGTGTAGAGTACTGTTGTGTGTTTCTTTCAGCCAGAATTCTGTAAAACTCGCCCCGAGGTTTTGATATTCATCTCCCGTGATGCTGAAATACGAAAGTAGTCCAAGTCCGGATAATACATATACTCGAGTCGGGGTTTCTACAGTATATACGTGCCCATGCAGTCTTTCTCCTGGCCCATGCATCCCACGTATATAAACTTTGCCATTTGGACCATCAAGAGTGTACGCCACAGGATCAAATTTCGGAATATCCTGTTGTAGCTCATTAAAATCTTTACGGCATGAAATCACTCGTGATGCATCAACTGGCCTCCAAGATCTGCTTCTTTCATAAGCTACAGTATGTTCTTGCTCTGGTGTCTCACTATAGGGAGTTACTTGCGCCATATCCCACCTATACGCTATATTTTTTATAATGTCAATATCTGCATTACTTCAACACCGGCCTGTGCTATTTCCTTAATAGGTGGGTTTTTTCTGCAGTCTTTCAAATATTCAAACTTATCTCCCACGATCCTGCCGTCTAATTTTGTCCCTCTCTTGCTTATTGTGAATCGAATTTAGATACAGATATTAATTTTCCACAGCTATTTATTTAGTCCTCGTGAATTTTTGGCTCATTTTATTTAGTATATATTTCAAAGGTGAGGCTAATTCTGTAAGTTGGCCAGCTAATCAAAGTTTTTTGACTATGTCCAAGTGCTTATTTTATAAATTTTTTTGCGGTTGTCTTAGTTTTCAATACGCAGTAGCTCTGCCCGGTAACGAGAAGTGGTCCTCATCTTCTTGATCGGCACTCAACTTGGCTGCCATTATTGCTTGACTAACTAAATATAAGGCACTGCTTAACGTAAGACTAGCACGTTCATTCGCAGCAATCTTTTCGGCCTCCACTACATTCCTAGGTTTTGCTACTGGTCTTTGAGTCGAAATAGCTGCTCCTGCATGTACTTCAGGCCGAGATGTTGTATGTGCAATTATGCAATTACCGCTCCCGACGTCACGCTTTATTTGCCAAGTTCCTCTATCTATAGTCAAGCCACCAGAGGGGCTTTCACTATATGCCAACTGCCAACAATTACTACCTAAAAAATCAATTCCGCTGATACCCTGAGCATGTAGAGATACTCTAACGGTGTTTCCGCCCGGTAAGTATGCTGTTATTGTTTCAGTACCAACACTTTGTCCGCCTGTTACCAGTTCACTCACGACAAAAACTTCTCTTTCCATGATGTTTGCGCCCAGTAAAAGGTTTGTTAAATCAGAATTCCCTAGAGAGTGTCGAGAAAAAATATTTTTTAGTTCGTTTTTCGCAACTCGAGAAGTTTCTAGGAGGGTGGCTTGTATCTCGGCTGGCGCAGTATTCCTGTCTGTAGATGAGACACTAAACCTAATTACGCTAGACTCTCCGCCTATTTCATCATGCCCTACAACAACTGTTGCTAAAGCACCGCCACCTGCCCCTGTAATATTCGTTACTTTAATCTTTGGTCTTTGTTTGTCCAGCATTGATGCCCGCTCAAAACCGGCAACCTGATCTCCAGATATACCAGATATAGATGAAATAGTTGTCATAAACATATTATGTAACGCCTGGCGCAGGCTGTCAATTTTGTCATTTTAAACCTCCGGTCAAACCAATTTATTTTGTAGAGTAACTTAGTCACATTATCCCCTCTATTTTCCGGCAGATATTCTGTGCTTTTGTTTATTTTTTTTCAGGATGCAAGATTTTTTTAGCAATGCCAAAAGGTATGTTTCTTGTGCTCTTTTATCGGTTATTACTTTATCTACCCCATCCCCCGGCCTCATAAACATCTCCCCTTCCCCATTTCTTACGAACGTTACGCTGGTGTGCGAGTTGTCGGCGATTATTAAAGAGTTATGCCAAACTACAGCGCCGTCCGTGCTATTCGGCCCTACTGTTCTTATTTCCACAGTTGATACCAACCCTTTTTTTCCTGGGCCATCGCCTTGCCCCAAAGTCTCATCCGGTTTGTTATATGTCGACACGTTAGTTATTATTTTTATTCTCGCTTCTCTTAATAATATCTCACTCCATGCATTATTATATCTAGTATTTTTTTTCTTTCCGGAACGAACCTCGTGTTCGATGCCCTCCTTTTTAAGGTAGGACATAAGTCTAGGCGCAGTTAATTCAGCAATCTCTGCAGAAGCCATTTTAGTTGGATTGTCATTTTGTTCCGGCCTAAGCACCGGTGTATTATTCACACTCTTACTCATCTCTTAATTGTACGATATGTTTAGAAAAATATACTTGTCTTCTTGTTAGCCAAGTTGTTTTAAAATAATTAATTGTGTTTGTTACTTTACGATCGGGCAGAAGTCTACAGCAACTTTCAATTGTTTGTTCTTTTTTTGTACCCCTGGACTTTATGCAATTACCGCCCAACAGCTAAAGAATTTAGCTTTTTGGAATGGCCCACATTAATCTCGCCACATATCAGCATAGGCAAAGCTTTGTATTAATTCTCTTTGCTGTCTGGCCACGTTAAATCTATAAGCATCAACTATAAATTGTCTTCTAGTTTCTAAGTCGTAGCGTGGGAGGCAGAACTCAAACCCATCCCCCCCTCTGCCAAGAAAATAATCCAGCGGCAAGAGGCTCCGGGCCGCTGCATATGCCGTTGCTGTGGTGACTCCGCATTCGGGCTTCGTAGGATTCGCAGCGAATCCATCTAAAAATTGATCCGTAAGAAGCCCAAACCAGGATCTCTTTGCCTTGCTTTTTCTACAGGGTGCGTCTGCGCGCCGCACATCCTCTAAGGTGTTCTGGTGTAACTCCAGTAACAATTCTTCTTCTAGGAAAGGGGCCGGTGTTTTATTGCCCGTAAAATCAGCTATCGCCCCAAGATATCTATATAACTGATGTTTACCTAGAATATACGGAAAAAGCCCCCGATTTTCAGGTGTTACAGTGTAGACACTTCCAGCCAACAATTCACCAACTTCTCCCAGCCCACTTATAAAAACTGGTCCGCTTGGACGTGGTAATACGAGCATAGTATTTGGTTCCCAAGCCGTAATTAATGTTGCAATAGGTTTTTCTCCTTCGCCAAGCGCCTGTGCATAAAATCTTCCTGAACGCTTACGGCCATATCTATCTTCGGACCAATATAAGAAGGTCCAACTTTTACCGCCATCAGCCCCACTTCCCGCTCTCACAATGTCGTCAATAAGTGAAACGGCTTCAGGCCTAGGTCTACGAGTACATGCGCTAAAAACCTCTTGTGTTGTATAGGTTTTTTCAACCTCGCCCCTACGGAGCGAACCCGGCTCTAGAAAAAAATTTCCATCTTCTCCACCATTTCCCATAGTTTTCTCTATACACCATAAGTCCTGGCGTGTCAATCTTACCCTTATTCTGTTTCTTTACTAAGAAGAAGACCTTTTGCGTAGTCTTATAAAGATTTCGAGCGATCAGCTGAGGATTATCTCGGCGCAATTTGTCTTGAAAATGCTCAATTGACAGTCTATAGTTCTCATAGATGATACTGAATGTTTATAAACCTAAAAATTGGACTAGTTTTGACGTTGTTGCTTACATTAAAAAAATAATTAATTCAGCTAGCTCAACCAAAAAAAATAAAATTAAAGTCGGGCATGCCGGGACTCTCGATCCTTTAGCCGAAGGCGTTCTAGTTGTATTAACGGGAGCAGATACTAAAAAGCAAGATTCCCTCATGTTAACAACAAAGGAGTATGTTTGTGAAATCGGTTTTGGCATCGATTCTCCTACATACGATTTAGAAGGCCCCTTAGATTTTAATGATGTTTTTTTATCTTCTTTTGAAAATAAAGACCCTGTTGTAACAACGCAGTTGTTGGGGTCTTTTAAATCCAAGGTGTTAGAACTTATGCAGTCTTTTACTGGAGAGATCGAGCAAACCGCACCCCCATATTCCGCTAAAAAGGTGGGTGGCAAAAGGCTTTACGATTTAGCAAGAAAAAATCTTCTTGATAGTAAGTTGTTGCCGGTTAAAACTGTAACTATTTATAGCATAACGCCTGTAACTTTTTTACATGCCGAACTAAAAAATTTTATATTGGAATCCGGCCAGGAAGTTTTAGGCAATGTCGGTTTTGCAAATCGCAAAATACCCGTTTTTAAATGTACCATCTCTTGTAGCAGCGGAACCTATATAAGGTCACTGGCGCATGATTTAGGAGAGCAGCTTGGCTGTTCAGGCATTCTTTTGTCTCTTGTGAGGACAAAGGTAGGAGAATATTCTGTAGAGAATTCTGTGAATGTTAAAGACTTAAGTTTTAAGGAAGAATAATTGTTTTTTGCTCAACTGTTTTTGTTTGTTCTTTAAATATTCCAAGCGCAAGAAGCAGTTTAATGAAAGGGCGGGCAAGCATAGCGTAAATTATGTAAGCGGCTGTTCCCGAGGTTTGCACAAATCCAAAAAGAACTGCTGAAAAAGCAATAAACAGCAGCTGTGAGTAAGGTTTTATATATTTGTTAAGCGTGGCTAATGCTACAGCTTTTATTTCTTCCTTTGGGAACGCGAGTTGTTCTTCCTGTGCTGTGTTTTGATTTGGATCTGAAGAGTTTTGGTTAACTTTGTCTTGCAGATCGGTCAAGGGCATGTTTTTTTCTATTATGTTTTTTTCAACAGGGCCTAGGTTTAATGAATTGCCCATACCCAATGTCAGGTTGTTTATATAGGTCTGAAAGTCTTTGTTTGAAAGTATCGAATCAATTTGGGTTTCTGCCATTGTGGTAATTTGGTTAGCAAATGCGTTTTCGCTTCTACCTTTAGTATTAATCATGGCAATAACTGCTGCAAGAAGTGAAAAAATTAGCAAGATATTTCTAATAGAAGTTTTCATTATTAAGATGGGGTCGAATGTAATTAAATTCTCCTTCATTTTTGTTGAGTTATATGTGTCGCTAAAAATTAATACACAAGCTGTAAATAATACTATGATTCCGGCTAGTAAATTATATGGCGCGACAATGGCAAACATTCCTAGCGCAATGCTGAGCGGAATATACGCCAAATGCCATTTAGATTCCCATGTTCCTATGGAAAATGTATAAACAAAGCTTAGCAGAGTAAGTAAAACTACTAGATTAAGGAAGAAGTTTAGATTCAATCCTAAAAAACCTCTTGAGGGAGAGCTCACTATGCTTTCGAATTGAATAGAGATTAAGAACGACAGTATGAAAAGCATTACAAATATTACCGCCGACCAAATAACAAATTTTGATTTTTGCTCTGACACAAATAAAGTATAACTCTTAAGTTATGCCTTGTCAGCTTAGGCCTCAGTTTTCATTGTTGTTGTTTTTCAATTCTTGTGCGGGCCCTAATATATATAGCTCCTCTTTAGCCCTAGTAATCGCTGTATAAAGCCATCTTCTCCAACCTAAATCGTCAAGTTTGGGGAATCTTTCTTCAAATAAAATAACCCTTTCTGCTTCGCTGCCTTGAGCTTTATGAACAGTCATTGCATAACCAAAATCAAATAGGTCGCATTTTAATGTAGCTTTCCTATTTTTTGTGTAATTTATTGACTCTTCGTTGTTAAATTGTGATTTCAAAATGTGGCCGCTGTATTGCTCAGGAAGTTCGTTAAAAATTATTTCTGCGTAATACATGGTCTCGTTTTCTTCTGCTATGTAAGTAATGGTACCAATCATTCCGTTAAAGATATTTTTCTGATGATTGTTACGCAAGCAAATCACTCTGTCCCCTACAGTTGGCTCCGGCGATTCTATGCCTAGAGCTGTTCGGACAAAGTTATTTATTTTTACTCTGGTGCTGTTGTACCCGCAAAGCACTATTGTATCTTCGCTCCAGTTTTGTAGTAAGCTCATAATTATTTCGTGGGATTCCGGTAAAGATGAGTCGAGTTTTTTTGTCTTTGTCCCAAAACTTTTAGCAGGAATGTGTCCTTTTTTCCTCGCAAGTACTGAAAGTCCGATAATAGGATCACCCGAGGCCTGCCTGTGAATTGTTTCTAGCTTTAGTTCAGGATCTTGCATTAGGTTAAAAATCCCGTTAATCGGAGGCAGTTGACCGTGGTCTCCGACCGCAATTATTCTAATTCCAAAAGACAGCAAATCCGACCAAATTTTTGAATCTAGCATTGATGCTTCATCAACAACTAAAAGATCGTATTTTATATCGTCTTTTAGTTCCCAACCAATTATTTCATTGTTAGAAGCAACTAGTGGCGTATATATGAGTGAATGTATTGTGCCCACCGTATCTTTTGGAAACCTCGCTTGTAGTGAGGCAAGCCTGTTTTTAAGTACTAGGGCCCCCTTTCCTGTATAGCTGCAAAAAGCAACTTTCAACTTTTTTTCATGTTGTCCTAGAAGAACTCTAAACAGAGAAACTACTGTTGTTTTACCAGTGCCGGCGTATCCGCCTAAAGTTATGTAGTTTCGTGTTTCGTTTTTATACCATTTTATGAGCTTGTTAAGTACTTCGATCTGATCTTTAGTCGGGGCGATATTTCTCATGTAGCCATGATAAACTAAATATATATAAGTCTCTATGATTATATAGAAATTGTAGACACGTAAAAAAGCAGGGAGGTGATTTTTTTGGATACAAATGAGAAATCTTATCTTTATTTAACAGCAGTCGTTGTTGTTTTTTTAGCACTTCTTGGTCTTTGGGTTGTTTCAAATAAAAATGGAATCGAGGACACTAAGATAGTAGAAAAGTCATCAAGTAAATCTACTATTACTGTTAGTACTGACGGTGAAACAGTCACCTCAGAAATCGATTCTTCTTCAGAAAACACAGATCTAAATACCGAGCTTAAAAATAAAGCAGAGCTCTCGTATATTAAGACGAGTCTTGTTTCAGTTACAAAAGACTCTTCGTTGAAGGGAGAAGCAACAATAAGCCGAACTGACCTTGGCTTAGATCATGAGGTTAAAGCATGGTTACCTGACCCTCAGGAAGGTTATTCTTATGAGGGCTGGCTAGTAAAAGATGCTGCTAAAGGAGAGTTTTTTTCTACCGGAGTAATGTCGAAAAATGATGAAGGTGTGTACGTTTTAGAGTACAGTAGTGAAGATCCGTCTCTTGGCTATAATACAGTTGTTATAACCTTGGAATCTGTGGTTGATGAAACTCCCGAGGAGCACGTTCTTGAAAGTCAGATGTAGTTTGGACACAAGCAATTATTGCAATTTATTTAATGTTGTAAGATTACAAACTTTAGCTCTTGCACGAAAGCTTCGTCTTTTGGCAGTAAAAATGAGTTTGCGGAATGGAAAAATTAGTTACTTAGTTATCCATGAAAAATGGCTTAGTAATTTTGTTCCTGCGTCATCCCTACCCTGTTTTATTTTTGGTTCCCGCGTTTTATAAAACCACGATATGTTTTAGTTGTATTGTTTAGAAGATATTGCTTTTGATTATTTCTTTTTCATCAAGTGAGTTGCTCGTGCAGATTTTTTTATAGTAATGGGCCGAGGGCCTTATTTTACGTTTCTGCGTTTTGTAATCTATTCCAATTAGGCCAAAGCGAGGCCAAAAGCCCTCGGCCCACTCAAAATTATCCATTAATGACCAATGCATATACCCCCGAACATCCGCTCCTTGCTGAATTGCCTCGTATACCCCATAAAGTGCTTGAGAGATAAAATCTTTTCTGTATTTATCTTCTGCATCAGCCAGGCCGTTTTCGGTTATAAATATTGGAACTCCGTATTTTTTTAACTCAGCGATTGTGTATTTTATAGATCGCGGTTTTAATAGCCATCCCATGTCAGAATATTTAAGCTTTTTCTTTCGATGGCTTTTCCTCAGCAACTTTTCTAGAAGACTATGTATATTATTTTCAAAATAGAAATTCAACCCAATAAAATCATAGCGCTGTTCTAGTTTATTTAAGAAGTAATAATTCCAAAAATATCTTAAAGGTTTTTTAAACAAACCGCCGCCAAAATATACATTATTTTTCGCTATTCCCACAAAAGCCTTTTCGTTATTCTGTTTTATATCCTTGTAGGCTAAAATGTGTCCTTTTATCATGTGCTTTAAAACCTTGTAGACTTTTGCAAAGCTTTTATGTTGTGGTGGCCAACTACCTTTTTGATAAGAGTTGCTGGCGTAAACTAGCGGTTCGTTTATGGTGATCCAATAATTGACTAGGTCCCCCAGCTCGTCGCATAGAATTTTTACGTAACTTCTAAAATATTCAGGTGTTTTCGAGCTGAGCCACCCACCCTCTTCAGTTAGCCACAAGGGCAGATCCCAGTGCCAGATCGTAACAAAGGGTTCCAGATCAAGTTTTCTTAAAAAAAGTAGAACTTTTTTATAATGTTCAATTGCGGACTTATCAAACCTGTCTTTGTCCGGTTGAATTCTTGCCCAGCTGATCGACAGTCGGGTGCAGTTATGGCCTAAGTCTTTAGCTAGTTGAAAATCTTCTTCGTATAGATCGTAATGGTTACAGGCCTTCCCCGATATATAGTTTGCTTGTCCATAAATTGCAAGTTCGCCGCTTCTCTTTAGTTCATCAAGTCTTTTTTTAGATTTCTCCCACTCGCTCCAATTATTCACACCATAGCCCTCAACTTGATGTGCGGATGTAGCGGCGCCCCAAAAAAAGTTATTTGGAAAAAATAGTCTTTTGTAGTTTTTTTTCAATTTTATTCCTTCTAATATTTTCTTACCGCGATCGTCACCAGCGTACGCAGGTGTTTTGCTGTAATTTCTTTGCGGTGCAAGGCCCAACATGGTAGGCAAACTAAATCTATTATCTTACGCAAGTAATTTTAAGTAAAGAAACTACAAAGGTTTGGTGGGCGATACAGGATTCGAACCTGTGACCTCTTCAATGTCACTGAAGCGCTCTAACCAACTGAGCTAACCGCCCTAACCTAGCGAAAGCAATTATATCAAAAAATTTCTAAACAAAAAAACGTACCCGGGCCATGTTTAAAAACAAAAACTTATATCTTATGTGCGGGCTATTTTTTGTTCGGTGCCATAATCTCATCAATAAGATTGTAGGCTTTTGTTTCTTTCGCGTCCATGTATCTGTTGCGCTCAAAGTCTAAAAGAACTGTTTCTTTTGTTTTCTTTGTATCTTTTGCTAATAAATCCGCAAATTGATGTTTTAACGTAATCATGTGCTTGGCCTCAATCTCTATCTCCGTTGCCTGCCCTTCAATTCCACCCCCACCAATTAGTGGTTGATGAATCATTGAATATGTATTTGGAAGAGCATATCTCTTTCCTTTGCTACCTGAAGCAAGTAAGAGTGACGCTGCCGACGCTGCAAGCCCTACATTAATAGTTGAGACTTCGTTTTTCACGTGCTTTATTGTGTCGTACATTGCGAGACCTGCATACACGCTGCCCCCCGGAGAGTTTATATATACACTTATAGTTTTATCCGGGTTTTCGCTTTCTAAAAACAACATTTGAGCTATAAATGTGTTCGCAAGTGCCATATCTATTGCTCCTGTAACAAAAACAACGAAATCCTTAAGTAGGCGTGAATAGATATCGTATGATCTCTCAAAACCCTTTGGATCTTTTTCTATTACGATAGGAATTAAAGTGCTCATTATTTTTTCCCCTTCCCGGCTTTTGATGGGCCTGAATTTTTTTTAGTTTGTGAGTTGTCTTCGCTATGAAGATCCCCCTCGACCTCTTTGATAATGTTTGAGATCAATTTGTTTTTTGCCAAAATTGATTTAACATACATTTTTTGCATGGGGTTTTGCATTAAGGCCTCGGTTTCGGTGTCTCCTGTTGCTTTTACCATCTCCTCAACTTCTGCATCAGAAACTTCTATCTTTGATTTTTTAAGCAGGTGGTCAAGAGCAAATTCAGCTTTAAGGTTTCTGAGGGCAATTACTCCGTAGTCCTCTCTAAGTTGATCCGCAGTCTTATTCTGTGATTTTAAGTATTGTTCAAGTGAAATTCCCACAGCCTGTGCTTGGTCGACAAGCCTTGTCATCATCCTGTCAACCTCATCTTCAATGACTAAATCCGCAACTTCTGCGGTTGTTACCTCTACAATAGAATTTACAACCTCATCCGGGGATAGATGAGCGTGGTCGTGCCCGGTAATCGCCTCTCCCCTTTTAAGCTTTTCGGCATTCTCAGCCCTTATTTTTTCGGAATTTTCCTTGTGTATTTTTTTTAGAGCTTTTATATAATCCCCCACTTTCACGTCCGGCATAATCGCAACTGTGGCAGTAAATTCAAAATCTTTATCTAGATCGAATTCTGTGACCTCGACCTTTGGGTTTGCAATAGGCTGAAGCAAGTGCTCTTTAAGAGCCTGCGGGTAATATATCTTTAGTAATTCGTTTATTACATCTCCGTACAGCTTTGAAACATCAGTTTTTTCTTCAACAAGATTTTTTGGAGCTTGTCCCTTTCTAAAACCCGGGAGTTCTGTATTTTTAACAAGTTCTTCAAAAATGCTGTTATAGGTACTTTTTACTTTATCGGCCGGCACCGTGACTTGTAGTTTTACTGTAGATTTTTGCTCTTTTGTTATTTTAGTTTTCATGAAGGGTATTTTACCATATTTAGGTTTAGAAGGATTAAAATCGATTGAATATCCGAAATTATTGCAGAGATCAGTTTTCTGCTAGCCTCTGATTGTTATAATAAGTACAGGTTCTATTTTTGGCGAGCCTACCTCCGTGTTAAGAGGAGAGTCTGGATTAGGAAGTTGGAAAAATGTAAGCGTCGGATTACTGCCATCTGTTACACATCTTACAGAATAATATCCTCCAAGAACCCCTCTTAGCTGAGCTCTTTTTTCTGCCGGACTTAGATTTCGCGGTGTATTTTTCTGGGCTCGCACTCTAGTTGTGGCTCCCGCAAAGTACTGCTTCATCTCTGTAAAAGCCCAGGCAGGATAAACGTCAACGTTTGCAGCCCCCGGCGCTATTACAAAGTTACTTATACCCCACCCTTCTTGTTCGGGCGTCTTTTGATGTACTACTGTAATATGTCCGTTTTTTCCATAAAATACTACTAGCCCTTGTGGTGTAATTTCAAGGTAACGGCGCTTAACAGGAAAGCCCGGGCCTCTATTGTCATATGCCTCTATAACTCTGCCAGACGTGGTAAATCCCATTCCAGCCCTTACCTCTTCTTGCTTCGCTTTCACCATCTCAGACATCGCACGTATCGCTATTTCTTTCGGAACGGATGCCAAGATAGTTTTTACTTCCCCAGCTAGAACACTACGGGCTCTTTCTAATTCAATCATCGGGGGCTCTCCATTTACGGGCAAGCGGTATGCTGCTTGCGCGCCCATGACTGCTGTAACAAAATCCCACCTAGTATCAGGATCCCACTTAGTTTTAAGTCTTGTAACACCTGTTTCAGTATTTAGCATTTTTCTTGCCTTTCTATATTTTACGTTTTGTGATTTTACCTTAAGTTCGTATGCTTTTCAAACGATGTGTCAGAGGCAAATATTTCTTTGAGGATATATGAGGGTTGTTTTCAACACCCATCATTCGGGAATGAAGACGATTCTGGTTATAGGCCTGCCGAACTTGAATCCTAAGCGTTCGTCACTAGGTACCCAAAGCTTTTTTATTAATCGAAAGGCGGTTACTTGTTGAGGTAGGCCTTCTCGATATACAGTAGCAGTGGTGAGTCCAAGTAGCGCCGAATTCCGGGGTTCATTTAATACATTAAAAAAACTTTTCGCACTATGTTGCATATGCTCTCCATTTGCCGCAGTGATATGGTAAAAATTCCCTGAACTTAGATGCAAGTTTCCTTGCGAGACAGCTTGAAATTTAGTTGTTGGAGTTAAAATCCTTTTCGCTCTATAATATTCATAAAGGGTAACATTACCTTCCCCATCTCCTATTATTGCTGCGCCAGCACTCGGACAATAACAAAAAGCGGGAGAGCTGTCTGTATTCAGATCTGGTCGTTCTAGTAATACATGTCCGATAGCAAGTAGTTTAGGCTGTCCCCCATCATTTATGATTCTATCCAACAGCATGGTAGTTGGCTTGACAATTTCATTAAGTCTATCAATAAAGTATCTTTGAATAGATGTTTTTGTGTTATCACTCATCCTGTGCGTCGTTCCAAGTAAAGTTCTGAAAAACGCATTTTGCGTAGACAAAGCTGCCGCTACCTGTCTCTCTGGATTAATATCTAACTCAGATTTAGTCGCCATTTTTAAATAGGTATCCTTTCAATTAGATACCCGAAAATACCATATTGTGAAAATTTATGCAACTTAGTTTATTTGTGGTGAAAATTCGTGTATATGTGCTATTGGTAATCAGTGCGGGTGGTTCTATGCTTAGATAGCCCTTTAATCGATTTTCTCCACCTCAAGCTCATAAGAAGTGAGTTCGTCCACAAGTTCCGTTTGAGGAATGTTGTAATCTGGTGTAAAAAAATACCTTGTGTCTGTGTCCCGGCTAATTACTGCTAGCATATCTGGCTTGCTAATCGCTGCAAGGTCTTTTTCAGCCTCAAGAAGTCTCAGTATTACACGATTTTCGCCAACTATAACCGTCGTAAGTTTTCTGACATGTAGCACCTCTACCTCTTCTTCTTCTTTGCCCTCTTCAACTATATAGATAACTATCTCATCTCCTTTTTGCAATATTAAACCGCAAGGTGTGAACTCCAATAAGTTTTCATTATCTTTTGCTACTTTGTTTAGGACTCTCGGGTTTTTGTATTCCAGTATGTTTGGCTCGAGCACTTTTAAGCTTTCCAAAAGCTTTGTATTACGTTCACAATACCTCCTGTGCACTTCAGTATCGTGCACGCTGTTTATTCCTCTGAGCCGGCTATTAAAATGCAAATAATTTGAATGCGCCACTGCAGCTATTCTGTGGATTTCACCCCAAGCATGCTTTATTTCTTGCGTTGAATCTTCATTGTGCGATTTACTCATTTTTTTAGCTTACAGGCTTTTTTTGCTTCGCTTTTTATTACAAGCCCCCGTATAAATAGATACAAGCATTTTTAGTATACCGCACTTTTCTTTGCAATCAACCGCATATAATATTTTCAAAACTCTTCTGTATAGCTGTGCTGCTTGTATGTTAACTGTTTCATCTTATGTGAGCTTTCTTGATCAACCAAAAAATGAGTCGGTGTAAAACGGAATTATGAGAATGCTCGAAAATAAATTCAGAATCGTAAGCTATTTTTTGGGAAGGCTCTTGTAAGATCCCGTCTGAAGATATTGTTAATCACGCCCTATCAGGTTAATTGCTTCTACTTTAATTAAATTTGGAATAGTTTGCTGTTGTGTAAATGTTTTAAAAATGACCTAGCCAAGGCTTGCATTTTGAAGCAAATGGATTTAGCAATGGTAGAATGCGAAAGCCATTTTTTTAAAATTGTATGAATTTTATCTACCTCAAAGTTATCGTTAAAATTGGGTGGTAGTGAGAGTAAGGCGTTTAATTTAACGTCGGTGCCCCCGAGTCTTGCTATAAACTTTGGTCAATGAAGGTTAGATCATGTACATTTTTGGTGGGCCATTTGTCAGGATGTGCGAACTTTTTGCTTGGTTTCTAACAAAATTCTTACAGATTAATTTTGTAATATTTGTAAAATTAAAAAAGCTTTTTACAATAGCATTCTTTAGCAAATTCCATATTAAAGCTAAACTTTTTACCAGTATTGATTGACCCAAAATTACTTGAATCAGTCTGAAATACTGCCCAGTTACACTTATATTCCTTTGCCTCATTTAGCCAATGTTGCATCATTTGTGTGTTTATACCTCTTTTGCGATAGTTTTCTATAACCTCTGCTCCTTTATATATTGTCACATTCTCATAAAAAGCTGAAGCATATGTTGAAACAACTTTATTATCATATTTTCCTATATATAGCTTTGTAAGTAGCGGCTTGTTGCTTTTTTTCAAACAATTTCCAAAAACAGAAGTCCACCATTCTAACTCAGTGTCATTTAAGCTACTTTTTAGTTCATCTAAGCTTTTTACTTCTACTATATTAACTATCTGCTGAGCGACTTCCGATTCTGTATCTTCTGTTTTTTTAAACCACCAAACATCGTCGTAAGTTTCATCTTTTTTATAACCAAAAGAAGTTAAAAATTGTTTTAAAGTGTTTGGTGAAGTAGATGGGTCAATTAAAAAACAGCAAACGCCTTTAGGTTTATATGTATTTTCAAGATACTTAATTTCATCAGCTAATGAAGCATCACTTATGTTAATTCTATCTATTTTATTACTTAAAATATATGTATCTAAGAATTTATATGATTCAGCTTTAAAGGATTGTACAAATAAGTTTTCTGCTGTAACTGCTGTTTTTATGTCAGTAATAGACAGCTTCATTAGTTTAGTCATATTCTAATATTACACTGCTCAGATTCGTTTTAGAACTTATGAATGAAAAATGACTTTATTGTCTAATACTATTAAAAACCGTGGTGGACCATCTGTCAGGATGTGCGAACTATTTTTCAAATTTCTTATATAAACAATCATTCCTAAATTCAATTTCTATCATATTTATTAATTTAGTTTTAAAAAACTTATGTACTTCATCAATACCCATTTTATCAACAGGTAAACCGTTAACTATAAAGAAAGAATGTAAATCGTCAAAATTGGGAGATATTAGAGATATATGTTCTATACCAGGTTTTAATTTTGTAACATCTGCATCTGGTTTAGGCTCGAATATTTCTATAGATTTTATTTCAATGGTTCCAACTTTAATATAATTATTTAATAAATATATATTGTTTCTTCTATTGTGTATCACACCTGCATTTATTAATTTAGAAAATTTTAGGAGTTCTTTATCTACTAAATTAAATTCCTCACTAGATAAACATTGTAGTCCAATATGATCCCCTTCTATATTAAACGTATTTATATCAATATTAAGATTGCTCAGTAAATTTAGACAAAAAGGCACATAAAAATTCAAGAATGATTGTAATTCCTTTTCAGAATGAATTGGATACCAATTTATTAACATGGTTTTATTATATCAGTTCGATTCAACAATAATCAGAAAGGGTCTTAGGCTGATATGACAGTCTAAAAGTGCTATGGTGGGCGAGAAGGCACTTCGTGCATCCACAACTACTAAACTCACCTCGTTCGTTAAGTATTGTGTAGGAGTCGGTCACAACTCTCGCTTCGCTCGGTCGCGACCCCGCCTCCTTCACTTCGTTCAGTCCGGCATTCGACTCCCTTCATCCACAAACAAAAAAAGTGCCCATCAAACCTAAAGGTCTGCTGTGCACTTTTCTGGTGGGCGAGGAGGGACTCGAACCCTCACCCCTTGCGAGACACGGTTCAGGCGTTTACACGCCGAACTTACCAAATGGTGGGCGAGGAGGGACTCGAACCCTCACCCCTTGCGAGACACGGTTCTAAGCCGTGCGCGTATGCCAATTCCGCCACTCGCCCTTCATTTGGTAACTTCTAAGCCGTGCGCGTATGCCAATTCCGCCACTCGCCCTTTATCCGGTAACCATCAAGTCTTGTGTATAGGTAATTCTATTGTTCACGCAATTTTTACTCGTTACGATTGCAGTGGCAATAGTTTACCTCATATGGGCTCTTTTGTGTAGTATTATATTTTTTTATACGACACTTCCGCGAAGGTATTTCAGCAGAAGTAAATACTCCAGTGCAAAGCTCTCGAGAGCTGTCGAATTTTTGTAGCTACGCATGATTGCTGTGTAGTTCTCTTCTTTAATAATATCAATAAGATTCTGTCTGAGATCTCGATTAAGACGCGAAAGATCGTGCAAAGGGTAGGTATCAATTATTTTTATCGAAGCAGGCGAAGCCCCGCTGTCCTGCTTCTGCCTTACGTATGCTAAGTTCTTTGGGTAAAGGACCGTCGCGGTTTCGTCGGCAGCCAATTTTTGTTTTGTACCGGTGTATAGCCCTAGGGCCTTCTCAAAACTAACATGACGGCCTTTTGAATCAGTGGCCGACTTTGCTTTTAATCCTCTTGCGTCCAAAATATCAACTGCGAAACCTGTCTCTACAAATATTCTTTCTAGACAAGTTGCAAATTCGCCAGAGGTCCGAGAAAATTCTGCGTTTGCATATAGCCCAATTATTTCTTCGGCACTCATATTCTCGATAATATTCTCTTTTGCTATTTGTTCTTCAATCTGAATTAGTGCGTATTCGGTAGCGGGTACTATACCTACGAGTCTGTCAGGACTGACCCCTAGTTTAGCGGCATCCCCCCTGATTCTTGGCGTTTCAGCTATTACATACCCAAGTAGTTTTGTAAGATATTGTGCTGCCCCTGCT
Source organism: Candidatus Nomurabacteria bacterium (assembly GCA_020631855.1). Lineage (GTDB taxonomy): Bacteria > Patescibacteriota > WWE3 > UBA101185 > UBA10185 > JACKGU01. Next base: position 23,206 of record JACKGU010000002.1, read on the forward strand.
TCTTGAAGCAATCTCCTGTTACTTAGTAGTTTATTTTTTAAAATTGTCAGCGTTTTTAATAGCCTCTCCATGTCATCCTTTCTTGTATCAGCTTCGTGCGTTTCAGCTCTGGGGGTCGCTTCAACTAAAGTGTCATTTAATGGTAACCTATATAAAGCAGCAGAATTTTGATTTAAGATAGTTCCCCCTGCACCATAAACCTTCGCGACTGTTGGACCCACTTTGTCACTTACTTTTTGGGTCAGTTCTACGGTGACACAAGTAAGTCCGGTGCCTAGAATCAAGGCAGTTTCCCAGGGGTCGCCTTTAAAAGGAGGTTTTGGTTTGTTTCCTCTTTCAGGAAAGTTTGCATACTGACCAAAATATCTGAGTGCCCTTGCTCCGGTCCCGTTGTTATCTTCTGTGCGCGGTTGTTCAAGAACTTCTGTGTCATTGGACATGCTTGAATGATATAATTTATGAACTAAAATGTTAAGGTTTCGCCCTGATCAAAGTATTAGAAGGCAAGGCTATCCATCTGGTTCATGAAGTATTTTACACCTGATTTCCAATGCCCGTTGCTTGATGGTGTGTATATCGGCTCGATCTTATCAGGCGTGTCAGCACCTTTAGAGATGTATCCTTCGTACAATCCTTTTGATACAGTTCTAATACCGTCCTCATAAGAAGTAAATTTACGAATATTTGACCCATAGATACCCCACCCATAGCAGTTGTATGAGCCCGGAATTATATTCTTGCAGAAAGTTGATTCAACCCCCGCTATTGAGGGAATTAATCTGTAGTCCATGTTGTATTCCTCGGAAACCTCTATGAACACTTCTACATAATCAATCAACGGAGAATTGTATTTAGCAAAGAATTCTTGTAAATTCTGCCTCTTTATATCAGATATATTTACTGATTCAATAATGTGATCAGGCTGTTCAACGAAAGGCTCAAAAACACTTTCTTGTGCTTTTGCGGTTGTTATTTCAATCACCAGCATGCTTGCCCAAAGAATAACAAGCAACAAAAATCTGCCTCTATGGGATAGGTTTTTAAGTATTTTCGACCAGACGGTTGTAATGCCTAGGCCTCGTATAGGTACATCGCTTAGGTTAGTATTAGCGGCTTTATCTTTATGATTTTTTTTAACCTTTGTAGCATTTTTATTCATTTTATATTTGCGTGCTTTGCCCTAACTACAAATATGTAGTGGGGGGTTTGACCCGCAGTAATAACCAAAACTATAAAGCGTGAATTTTATTTATATTAATCTGGTTGCAGGGATTTGCTTTTGTTTTCTATAAGGTTATTTGTGTAATAATAGCATAAAAAGGCTTTTTTGGCAAGCACTGGCCTTGTTTTTTAGGCAAAGCTTTCTATGATAAGAATTTCAGAATTCCGTTTTTCGAGCTAGTGTTTGGGGTTATCGGTGAGCATGGGTGCGCCGCGGGCTCGGCCCGTGGCGCACCCATTGCTTTAAACTTATAAAAATGGTAAAGTGCCAATATAAATTAGCAAATGCTAATTGTATAAATTTTAAAAGGAGAAACTATGTCCTACAATTTCCCAACACCATTAGTAGATAACCCAGACTCAGCTGTTACAGAATTTTCTAATTTCACTAAAGAACAGCTTGATTTTTGGAATTCTCTATAATATCAGGGTTTTATATTTGTAGTCTTTGGGCCCCGCATCTGGATGCGGGGCTCATTTTTTTCCTTTAACGGTTTATGTATTTAAGTAACCAATGTTGTGAAGAGCAGTACCTTATTTAAAAGTCTAAAATCTCATCTCTAAAAAAATTAACTCCTCTGCACCACGAGCCGTTCGATCCCGGAGTATAAACTTGCATTATGTCGCAGGTATCGGTTATATCTTTCGAGTAAAAGGTTTGATGCAGATATTTGCTGACTACTTCTATACCATGGTCTATGTTGTCAAATGTTTTAGCGTTTTTCCCATAAATTGCCCACCCCCATAAATTATTTGTTGTCTCGCCGGCAGCATTAGTTGCAACATTTTTTCCGCAACTGGATTCTTGAAAAGCTATAGATGCGACTAGCCAATAAGGTATGTTGTTTTTATCTGCTTCGTCTACAAATTTTGCCCCATACCCTTGAATAGGACATTTATATTTTTTGAATACCCCCTCAAGTTTTTGTACTCTACTATCTTGCATAAATATTGCGTGGTCACTTACTCCCAATACTTTTGGCTGACTCCCTAGGTAAGCAAAAATGTTTGATGGTGCGGAGGCTTGGAGCATGGAGTTATTTAGATAGATAATTATAATTAGGGCAACTATAGTGGAAAAGATCAACCATGCAAAAGGCAGGGTCATTTTGAAAATTAATGTGTTTCGGGCAGTATTATTCATTTTTTTTCTATTTTCTTTTTCTCTTCTATATTCTCTCTATTTTTCTTTGCGCTTTTGTTGTTGGCCTCTTTTTTAAAGCGGTGTCTGTATCTCAGCTGATATTAAATAAAGTGGCTATAATAAATCCTATCACGGCTGCGCTACCTGCAACAACAACCATTCTAATTGCAGCTTTAATTTTTTTTGTAGGGATATATCCCAAAATAAAGAGAGCAACAAGCGTGGCCCCTAAAGATACTATCTTTGCGTAAGGGCCTGAAATAAGAACATAGGGTGTGATTGGTATTAGGCCGAACAAAAAATATGAGGAAAACATTAAAAGACCGTCTATCGCAGGTTTATCCTGATAGCTTTTTTTACTTAGTTCGTGTGTGGACGTTTCCGTTAAAAAAGCTCCCGCGCCCATAGACAAGGCTTCAACTGAAATAACAATTAGTCCTGTCATTAAAATTTGTGATTGATCTATTGTTTGTGCTGAGCTTGCTACTCCGAACAAGACCCCTACAGTTGAAACGAGGCTGTCTTCTGCCCCGAAAAGTATATTTCTAAAATATCCCGTATTTTTTATCACTCTCATACTACGCTGTTGTTTTTTTAACGCAAAGCTTTTGATATAAGACATTTTTTTTATGTTCTTTAATCAATTACTTCAACACCTTTCCAAAATGCGATATAGTTTTTTATTTGCTGAGCTTCGCTTGTTGGTTTAGGATAATACCAGGCGGCGTCCTCGTTAATTCTGTTATTTACTATAATGCTGTAGTAGCTTGCCTCTCCTTTGTTGGTCTGCATTGTGCGCGTAGGGCTAGGCTTTAAGAACTCTTTATTAACTGAATCGTGAGGAAAATAGTGATTCCCTTCCACCACTATTGTCTCGTCACTTTCGGCTATTATTTCTCCGTTCCAAATCGCTTTCATAGTTTAGATAATTATATCACCTATCGTGGTTCTTGAGTTTAATACTTAGCATGGTAAATAAGAGCACCGCTGACACAAACTGAATTTGCATTCTCATTCCCAGGATTATTGCAAAATATGCCAGCAATAATATTAAAGTTTTTTGTGTGCTTTTCACATTTAGTTTAATGTTTTGTAAAAAGCCTAAACCAATAACTGATATTACAAACCAACTCAGGTAGTTAAGCACAGGTGCTGTAAAAACTGTTGGGTTGTTCCAAATCCACAGCTGCTTAATTTCCGCAAACTTTTCAAGTATCAGATCGATAAGAATTATTAATATCGCAGCGTTGAATTTATCGGAGAAAAAAGATTTAGCAGATAAAATTATAAAAAGCCAAGCAAGAGGAATAAAAAGCGGGACACCAAATAAACCAAATTCTCTCATTTCATAGTTGTATGTATATTGACCAAACGGCAAACCGGTTTTTTGCCCTACCGCTTCTACTAAAAGAAGCAAAGCACCCAACAAGAAAAGTTTTTGCAAAATTTTTGTATTTTGTTGATTTCGCTCTTTCTCGTTATTAATTTGAGAAAAATTTATGCTTGTCGTCACTGCCGCAGCAAAAATAATAAATATCACTACTCCATTTATAGATTGAGAAAATTCAATATTTAGTAGATCAAACAGGACATCAAAAAATAAGAGAGTCGCTATAAAAATTGTGGCCGGATTGCTTTTTTCCCATACATTTTTTGTAGCGTCACTTTTTAACGCGTTTTTTATTTTTGATTTCTTTTCAAACCCTTCCTGTGTTTTTTGCTCGTTTGATTCGTCTTTATACCAAAAGCTCAGTTCGCTCTTGTTTTTTCCTACCGGCCTGCCGTTAATTGCCGCTATCAGCTGTGTAATAAATTTCAAGATATCGTTGTTTGACTCTTTGGTGAACTTTCTGTTGCTGGATTCAACAGGAATCCATAAAACCTCTACTGACTGTCTCCCGTATTGTTTTTTTAATCTTCTTAGTAAATCAATCTCTTCAAATGCATAGTAGTTGTCGTCGAAACCGTTTACTTTTTCAAACGCCTCTTTCTTAATTGCAATATATTGGCCAACGCCCAAGCTAAAAATTCTAGATAGCAGGTTGTAAAACCAAACAAGTCTAGTCAGAGCTCCGGGATACTCTGCAAAAGATGTTATGGACGACACACAAACTTTTTCTTGTTTGAGTTTTGAAAGCGATGTTTGTAGTATTTTTATATTTAATATACTGTCGGCATCAATGAATATTATCTTATCTCCCAGGGCGTTCTTTGCACCAAGATTTCTTGTTTTTGCAATTCCCCTTTCGGCTTGGAAAAAGACTTTGCAATTTAAAGAAAGTGCGATTTGTGCTGTTTTATCTGTTGAACAGTTATTTACTACAATTATTTCATATGGTTCTTCAATATTTGCGCAGGTTTCTCTTATGCTGTTAATGCAGTGCGGGAGGTACTCTTCTTCGTTGTATGCCGGTATTATAAAGCTAATCATTGTTTTTATTTGGTAACTTATTTAATTTGAACTCAAAATATTTTTAGCTGCAAATCTTCCCGATAGGGCTGCCATTGGTAATCCTGCCCCCGGTTGTACTGTAGCACCGGCATAATACAGGTTTTTAATCCTTTTGTCGACAGTTATAGGATTAAAGAGGTTGAAAAGTATTTTGTCGTCTGTTGCGCCGAATAGCCCCCCTAAATAGTTGTTGTGTTCGTTATCAAAATATAAAGGGGTTTGCTTCCGGATGGCCTTAATTGAGTCGGGATTGATTTTTATGTCGTATTGTTTTATTAAATCAAATACATAAGGTTTCATCTTTGTTTCAAAGTTTTTCCAGTCAATTCCGTTTTCTATTGCCGGAGATGAGACTACAAAAAATAAGTTTTGCCGATCTTCAGGGGCATTAATATAGACGGTGGGATTTTTCGGTATCTGCCTTTTTAAGTGTACTTGCGAGTATTGCTCCCTGTATTCGGTGTTTAGCAGCAAATTATGGTGCAGAAGTATTTTTGGTTTTTCTGACACGCCGATTTGTAAGGAGAAATAGGAATGGGAGGGGGTTTTTATTAAATTTTTACTGGGCGAGTTATTTATGTGTTTAAGGTATTTGGTTTGAAGTGTTGCATAATCGATGTTTGATACAAAGTAGTCGGCATAAAAGTCCCCCTTGTTTGTAACAACCTTTTTTATTTTTTTGCCCTCTTTCTCTATAGCCAATAGTTCGGTGCCGGTGCGTATCTCTACGCCTAGAAGTTTTAAAACAGCTTCATATGCCTCAATAATTTTAGAAACACCGCCTTTAGGATAAAAAACTCCATACTTAACCATTATGTAGGGGATCATAAAAGCTTCCGGGCTAGGTTGTGTAAATTTTTTCCCTCCATAGCCCGGAAAATCGTAAAAAAATGCTTTAAGGATCGGATTTTTAAATACCCTTTCTACAATAGAATCATATGGCCCAACTAAAGAAGACGCCCTTAGAAAATTTTTATTTGCCATGCTTAATACAGACTTAATGTCGTGTTTAAAAACAGTTTCCAGAGTTGCCTTGTATGCGCTTTCACAACTTTCCATAATTTTTTTATATGCGTTGTAATCTTCGGGAAAACTCTGTCTTATAAATTGTAGATTTTTTTCTAAACCGGCCGGAAAGTCGTAGTATTTTTCGTAGGTGTGGATTCTGAAGATCGGATCAAGTTCAGTAAAAGTTATATAGTCGTCAAGTATAAACCCGGCATCTTTAAATTGCTTTTCATAGATTGTTTTAAGTATTAGTATTGAGGGCCCCGGATCAAAGGAAAAATCACCTACATTTACATTGCTCGCCTTGCCCCCAAGAACCCGACCTTTTTCAAGCAAGGTTACTGAGTAGCCTTTTGACGCGAGATCCAGCGCGCATGACATCCCGCCTAATCCCCCTCCCACTACACACACTTTTTTTAGTGCCATTAATTTATTATACATTAAGCTGGCAGAGAAAATTTATATTGTGTTACCTAAAAAGACTTGTGTATGCTAGTAGACGCAGATTACCTAATATGTTGAGCTTAGCAATGCAAAGAGATTACAGCAAACTACTTGTGTAAGCAGGAAACGGTCGATATTATTTTGGCTGTCTATCGTTGTTTGGACGTGTTAGACTAAGCTTAAGATGAATTACCTACCCATCTCATTTCTTTCCGGAGTATTAACGTTGCTTGCTCCGTGTGTTTTACCTATATTGCCCGTTGTATTGGGAAGTGCCTTAAATAATTCTCACAGCAGGCTCAGGCCTTTTACGGTGATAGGTTCGCTCGGCGTCTCTATAGTTGTATTTACGTTGTTACTGAAGTTCTCTACCTCTTTTATAAACGTAGATCCTTTAGCATGGACTTTACTTTCCGGAGGGATATTTATTTTTTTTGGATTAATAACTTTTTTCCCCCAAATCTGGGATTTTATTGAAATAAAATTAAGCATTGGCTCGGCTTCTGGTACTGTTTTACAAAAAACCGTTTCTAAAAAAGGTTTCTTTGGAGATGTTTTACTTGGTGCTGCACTGGGGCCTGTGTTTTCAAGCTGCAGCCCAACTTATTTTGTTATCTTGGCGGTTGTGTTGCCTCAAAGTTTCTGGATTGGTTTACTCAATCTTATTTTTTATGCAGCTGGTCTGGTTTTAGTATTTAGTTTTGTTGGTTTGTTGGGGCAAAGGTATCTGAGGCAAATAAAGTGGATCTCAAACCCCAAAGGCTACTTTAAAAAAGTACTGGGTGCGACTTTTATTATTTTGGGAATTTTTATAATAGCAGGGATCGACAAGAAAGTTGAAACTTACATACTAGATTTAGGTTTTTTGGATATAACTAATTTTGAGACAATGCTATTATCTAAACTAGAGAGAGAGTCTCCAAATAAAGACATTTTTACACAGGAGGATAGTAAAATGAAAAATCAAGAGATCATGCTAAACGTTAAATACCCCTATAAGGCACCTTCTTTTGTCGGCTTAACTTCTTGGTTTAATTCCGAACCGTTGGAGTTAGAAGATTTAAAAGGAAAAGTTGTGATAGTGGATTTTTGGACATATAGCTGTATTAATTGTATTAGAACACTTCCCTATCTTGAGAAATGGCACGAAAAATATTCTGGACAAGGGCTGGTTATAATAGGGGTACACTCCCCTGAATTTGTTTTTGAAAAAGTACCGGATAATGTTGAAGGCGCGGTTAAAAAATATGGACTGCAGTACCCAATTGCTTTAGACAGCGACTTCAAAACATGGCGGGCATATGATAACCACTATTGGCCTGCGAAATATTTTATTGATAAGGATGGAAAAGTTAGGCACACCCATTTTGGAGAAGGCGCGTATGAGGAAAGCGAGCTTATAATAAGACAGTTACTCGGAGAACTGAATGAAGGCAGCGTGCTTGATGATGAATTGGTATCTGAGAATAAAGTTTCTGGTAGTGTTTCTTCTAAACAAAGCCCTGAGACATATTTGAATTATGAAAGAGGCGCAAATTTATCGCCGGTGAATGCTAACGAATTTGCTGCTGATAAAGAGGTTTTTTATTCCATTCAGACAAAATTGAGTAGAAACGAGTGGTCTTTAGGTGGGACATGGCTTATGGGGGCGGATCATTCTGAGGCTAGGGCTGAAGGCGCTAAGCTTAAATACAATTTCTCAGCTAAAGAAGTGTATTTAGTGATGGGGCCTAGTTCTATTAAGTCTGCGGACGCGCCCAAATCATATAAAGTTAAGGTTTTCTTAAACGGAGAGGCAATAAATGTTGAAGAGGCGGGAAGCTCCGTAAACTCCGATGGCATTGTGATAGTAGATCGGCATGATCTATATAAGCTTGTGAATTTGCCTGAATTTGCATCTGATCAAATATTAGAGTTGCAATTTGATTCGGGGGTGGAGGTAAATGCATTTACTTTCGGTAGTTAGTTTAAGACCCCAGACAAATGTTTAAAAACGCACAGGCCGGTGGGCACCGTGGGGAAAACGGGGGGTCGCCAGACCAGGAAAAGCACCCTAACATTAGCAAACGTGCTTTCTTAAAACTCCTTCTTGCCGCAAGCACGGCGGCGGTCGGTAAGGCCGGCTATGAAAAGCTACTAGGGCGAGCAGGGGCTGCTCACTTACGGGCACTTGCGGGGGCTGTTGCAGAGGTTGCGGAGGATCCAAAGGAACCGGGCCGTGCTGAAAATTATGCCGACCTGTACGAAAAATATGGGGGGAAAGAGAAGCTGGGAGTTTCAGAGGAAATGTGGTTAGAGGGTGGCGTTGCCGCAAGACTAGATGCAGTATCTGGCTTGTATTTTGACAGTACTCTAGAGCAGGGTATTAAAATAGCCTCGGAGCTAAGTGTTAAATATGGATTGCGTCCTGAGTACGTCATGCCGGTCTTTTATTTCTTTTGTGATACGAAGATTAGATCACTGTCTAAATTTTTATCTGATAAAGCTGTAAATCTTGTTCAAACTTTAGCATCGAACACTGTAGATATAGGAGACGACATTATATGCGGAATAGATAGTATATTAAGAGCTCAAAGAGCGGAGCTTAAGAGCGCACATTTGGAATGTGATCCGGTTCGGCAGGCGGCAGGAGATATTGCTGTGGCCGCTGCTGGTGAATATACTGGGGCAAGGGCCATGATTCAAATTCGAACAGTAGGTTTTCTTGATATGCATCCTTCTGAGTACGCCTTAGCAGTAAAGCGTCTAATAAAAGAAGGATTTGTGCGCAAGGAAGATTGTGAAGATTTGTTTGGTTTCCCCTATGATTCTATAGAAGCTGTTTTGGATTTGCAGACGAAAGTGAAAGAAAGCAGAGATGACAGAGGCAGTAACTTAACCCCATCTGATAATGATTACATAAAGGCTGCAAACACTGTAGAGATTTCAGTTACTAGAAATGAAAGATTGTTGCCACAAGGGCTTGAGCTTGCATTTGCATATTTTTCTATGCAATTATCTCTTCTTAGAGAAAATTTTTCGGAACTTTTTGTTTATGCCGATGCAGGAAACGTTGAAGCGCAGATGATAGTTTCATATTTGATGATGCAGACTGTAGATATTTACGCTACTTCGGAGACCGAAGTTTTTGACAGCAATCACCCGCACTATAACCCCTCTTTGGACGAAGGTTTTACTGCGAAGTATATGGCAGAAGCCATAGCTAAAGACTTCGAACAACTGCCCGCCTATCAAAGGCTTATGAGGATTTGGAGACGTCAGCGCGGCTCTACTTTTCCTATTATAAATTCAGCACGCGGCGTAATCGAAGCTCATTTGAAGGGCCCCCCTGAGCCTATAAATTCTCTTGTACCCTCCTTTATAAAAAATCTTCTTGATCATTCGTATTAAGGCCCAGCTAGTATGATTGTGCAAATAGCCACCTGTGGTTTGCGCTTTTTCCACAGTAAACACACTTACCGCTTTCTTCTACTGTCTCTAAAGGTAAGCATCTTGTGGTCGCTTTGGTTTCCTGCTTAATTATTTCTTCACATTTTGGGTCTTGGCACCAAAAAGCTTTTATGAAACCCTTCTTTGTTTCCAAGATTGTTTTAAATTCTTCGTAGCTGTCTACACTATTTGTGTTTTTCTCTCTGTTGCTTTTTGCGTTAGCAAGAAGTTGTTGCTGTATATTCTTGAGCATTTCTAATATATCATTCGAGCAGTCCCCTGCCGATAATGTTTTCTTTTCGAAGTCTACTCTGTTTACAGCTTTTAACTCTTTGTTCTCGAGCTCGATCCTCCCTATCTCTATTCTTATAGGAGTACCCCTCTTTTCCCATTCATTAAACTTGTATCCTGGAGTTTGATAATCTCTAGAATCCAGCTCAGCTCTAATACCTACCTTTTCTAGTTTTTGTTTAACCTCTTCTGCAAAAGCTAAGATTCCTTTCATATCCTCTAAGTCTTTCCAAATAGGTATAATAACAACCTGAACGGGTGCAACTTTGGGAGGTAGCACTAGCCCCCTATCGTCGCTGTGGGTCATTATCAGTCCGCCAATAATTCTTGTACTCATTCCCCAACTTGTTTGCCATGCATATGTAAGAGTACCGTTCTCATCAGTGTATTTAATATCAAAAGCTTTGGAGAAATTGTCGCCAAGATTGTGAGAGGTTCCTGCTTGAAGAGCTTTCCCGTCCTGCATAAGAGCTTCAATCGTGTAAGTTTTTAATGCTCCAGGAAATTTTTCTGCCTCAGATTTTTGTCCGGCTACCGGAGACATTGCGAGAAATTCCTCTGCAAAGCTCCTATACACCTCAAGCATCTTCAGAGTTTCTTCTTGAGCTTCTGCTTGTGTTGCGTGCACTGTGTGGCCTTCTTGCCACAAGAATTCTGTAGTTCGTAAAAATAACTTAGTTCGAAGTTCCCACCTTACTACGTTTGCCCATTGATTAACCAATAAAGGTAAATCTCGCCAAGATTGAATCCATTTCGAAAATGTTTGATACATGATTGCTTCGGAGGTCGGTCTAATAATGACTTCCTCGTCGAGTTTTGATCCGGGGTCAACCTCGATTCCTTGAGGTGTTGACATTAATCTATGGTGAGTTACTACAGCCGATTCTTTCGCGAATCCTGCTACATGCTCTGCTTCTTTAGCAAGACTTGATAGTGGAACAAAAAGAGGAAAATAAACATTTTTATGTCCTGTTTCTTTGATCCTTCTATCCAATTCGTGTTGAATGTTTTCCCATATAGCATAGCCGTTCGGTTTCATAACCATGCAGCCTCTGACAAAAGAATTTTCCGCCAAATCTGCTAGGGCAATTACGTCCTGATACCATTGATTGTAATCTTGTCCTCGAGTAGAGATATTTTTTCGCATATCACATTATTATATCAGTAAATTCAGTTTGTAAGGAAATTTCACAAAATAAAAAAAGTTGATATATTGGGTATATGTTGATTTTCTCTGTGTTACACAGTGCCCTACCAGAGTGTAACCCGATTTTACAGGCAAATAATGGTTAGATCGATTGCGGCCTCACTAGCTAGCGAGTACAATTCTGCAGACTTTTCTGTTGAAAAGCTTGTAAGAGAGCTAGATGCCCCCCACATGACCGAAAGCTTAAAGGGAAGGTTAATAAATCAAACTTTTTTTGAGAGACTTAGGCTTTTGAATTCTTTAGGCCTGGTTGAAGGTGATACAGCTTCTTGCAGAGACAGAGTCGATGATAAGCTGCTAGCAGAAGGTGCTGTCGTTGTTCAGACGAACACGCGTCGCCGGCTGAAGGTTTGCGGAATGGAAGCTGCTTACTATGAGTTTGTAGATCATTATTATAAAAATAGTAAAAAGTTTCCGAACCATTCCGTTTTAGCACTTTCGGTTTGGCAGACATTAAATGAGCTTCTCGGTCTTTCTGTGGGCGAGGCTGCACCTTCCGCGAGAGATCGAAGATTGTTTTATACGAACAGACCAGAAGTTCCTTTAGAAGGCTTCTTTAGAGGTAGAAATTTATATGGAAAAGCCGGAGGTTCCGAATGGGCGGTTCTCGCACATCAGCTACTTATGCTTTCTGGAGCTGAGGGTATGAAGTTTGCTCTTGTTCCATCGACAAATTCTTATGTGTCTGCTAGAAAGAGGGATATAAGTGAAAGAGATTTGAGAGCTGAGCGTGAGAAACAACTTAAATCGAGCCAAGATAGAGGAGATGACAACGACATTTTTCCTCCAGGGTTTCTTGCTTCCACGCTATTACCCAAAGAGCCTCTTTATTACCACATAGTTCATGTTAAAAATGGCAAAGTTTTTTTAGTATGTTTTGATCCGCGTTTGTCCACCACCTACACAGTTGATAAAGGGGGTAAGGAGTCTTGGCCCTTGTTGGTTCAGCTGAAGCCAGACTTTAATGCTCAACTTAAGCATGGTCTTTTTGTTCAAGCGCATGATATTCGAGTGCCTTCCGGTGCGACTCGCTCGCCTAGTCCTCATCCTGACTATGACCGTTGTAGTACTGTTGCCGTTCGGCGGGCAGCCCTAATTTTTCGAGAATAGTTTTTTTCTAACGCAAAGATCCCCTCCCCAACAAAGAAGAAAGGTAGGCTCGAATTAATAGGCTTCTATCGCATTGAATATATATCTAAAACTGCTTGTATTACGATCGGGTAGTTTACATCAGGCGTACTTGAAAGTCCCATAAAGGAAATTGTTTTTCCGTCTGAGTAAAAACTTTCTTTCACAATAGCGGTTTTATCTTTTATGCTCAGATTTGTGAGTAAATCAGATTTGTCCGAGATGATATCTATCCAGGGATGTTCAGCGATAGAATTAATAAAATCTTTTCGACTCGGAGCTTTTTCTTTGTATTGCAGCTGTACGCTCCCGTAATAAGTAAATTTGTTTTGGTAAGGTTCCCCTCTAAGGTAAACAATGTCCATCCGAGCATTTACCCCAAACAGCTCCAGTATCTGGCTGTTAGCGTTAGGGTTGTTGGGCATGAGCATTCGTGACGTGTTTGATACTTTAGAATGAGTTCCTAAAATTTTGTATGGTAGCGACATTTTGTTCTTCTTCAATGCACTTAATACTTTAAGTACGGAAATTCCTGAGCACAGGGGCATGAGAAAATGCTCGTGCTTGTTAATGTTGGTGCTTCCCGGGTAATACAATGCTCCTATAGAACGATCCTCTTCCCCATTCTGAAAGATTGCTCTTAAACCAATATTGCTATAAATAGGTTTGTTTTTTGAGCCCTCACCTCTTGGTGAACAATCTATCACTACCTTTGCTTCATGAGCATCGTGTGAAGAAAGTTCGTGCGGGCTTTCACAGGTTTTGTACCCTCTCTTCAAAAGAATATCTCTTTTGTGTCTATTTGGCTCAATTATTTTAACTATTTTTATATTTTTATGATTGCTTTCTATGTGATCAACAAGTCCTGCTCCGAAGACCCCATATCCGGCAATTAGTATGTTTGATTGCATTTTATCCTTAAATATTTAATTTAATTATGTGTAACGTATTAAGTTGTGCTTGATGATTTGTGACCCCTATAAGAGGCCAAAGAAAAAGGTCAATGAGAATATTAATTTCTTCTCAACTAGCATAATCGTATTGTACCATCAAAAATAAATCTTTTGTAGTTTTTTAGGTGTCATCTTACTATTTGGGTATTCGTGGGTGCTTACTTTATAGTCGGCTCATCGAGGCTTGTTACTGAGCAGGTCTTGTAGTAAACTTACGTTATGAAAAACAAAGAACCTACACACATTTGCGCCAATTGCGGCTTTAAAGGCAGGCCCGTTAAACAGACTAAGGGATCCTTTGCTCTTGAACTTTTATTGTGGATTGTATTTTTAATTCCAGGAGTCGCTTATACCATATGGAGGATGACTACAACCCAAGAAGTTTGCCCTAAATGCAAAACGCCTAACATGCTCCCCTTAGACACCCCTAAAGGTAGAGAGCTTGAACAAAGTTTTTTGGCTTAATATTCACGCTTTGTATTTGGAATATTGACGTCTACTTTTCTCATTAAGGGTAGCTTGTTTATAATTTTGTTACTTAAAACTACTTGTTTAAGCTAGTAGACGCAGTATACCCAACGTGTTGAGCTCTGCCGCGCAAAGATATTACGGCAAACAACCTTTGTAAGCTGGTGGTGGTTTATTTTCCGTGCACTTTAGTTATTCTCGTTTAAAGTTAGGGGTGGTGTAGCAGTAAGGTCATGGAGTGTTTCATGCTCCAAGATGCAAATGAGACAATAGCACAGGCTGGGGGCTACGACTTTATCATTATTCCTGCTGCAAAAGCTAGCGCTCCTGCTATAACCTTCTTTAATTGATTATCTTTTTCTTTGAGGAAGATAATTCCAAAAATAACTGATAAAACAACCTGTGCAGTAAGTAGAACCACGACAACACCTCTATCGGGAGCGTATCTATATGCAAGATAAGAAAATACAAAATAAAGCATGCTGGTACCACTTGCAAATAGAGTTTTTAAAAACGACTCCTTAATCTGTTGTTTTAAGAGGTGAAGATCGTTGATAATACGTTTCAAGTATAATATGCCAACAATCAAACTCGGCCCTATATATGCCATAAGTAAGTATGCTCCTGTGCTAATTACTTTAGATAGATTTGCACTGGCAACTTGAAATACAGCGAATAGTATTGATGAAGCTATTACATAAAGTACCCCCGAATTCATATCTAGTCCCCCTTTTTTGTACTGAACAAGAAGGATTGCAAAAAGCATTAGAAGAATACCTACTATTTGTTTTGTAGAAAAAATACTATCTAAAAATGCAACGGATAAAATGGCACCCCATATAAGAATTGACGAAAAGATAATTTGGGTTGTTCCTGAGTCTAAATATTTTATACCTTTGAAAAAAAGAATATTCCCAAAAGCTTGAGATAGAACCATTATTAATGCTGATAAGTAAAAAGATTCTATACCTGTAAAGGATATACCTCCGACAAAAGGGCTAATTATAATTGATAAAATACTTGCGAATGTTGTTAGCAGTATAGAATGTGTTATTGCAGAAACTTTTACATCTTTACTAAGAACTTTCGTAGCTATGCCGCCGTACATTGCCCTTGTAGTTATAGCTAATAATGTAAGATAAATCCAATTCATGCTGTTATTTTAACATTAATCATTGCATAAATAACGAGATTGCGTCATCAATTGCATTAAGAGAATTCAATATAGTCATGCTGAAGATTAGTGAGGATTTTATTCCGTTTTGGTTGCGAGATAGAAACTAATCTAGAACTGCTGAACATTATATCAACTTATTATCAAATAATTCAGAATTTCAATACCAGTACAGCCGAGTTTTTGTCTTATGTATCGACAGGAGAAGTAAAAGACATACCTGGTCTAATTCTATAATCTGGTTATGGCAGATGATATAAGAAAAGACAATCTAGATGATGTGGTACAGCTACAAAACAAAAAAGCTACTGATGGTCAAAGAAACCAACAAAAACACCCTAGTCAGGAGAAACCTGCTAACGAAAGTAATAAACCAGCTACCACTATAACAAGAAACAATAACGAAACCATTACACTCGGCCAAGGTGTTACATTGAAGAAGCAGCTCGAACCAAAAGCATATCTCTTGGTTGGACAATGTTGTACTCGTACTATATAATTACACCATGGTACCAGCGATAATTCCAATACCTTTCGTACAATATGTTAAAAAAGAAGATGTTTTTTCTTTTCTTACAAGCAGAAGAAAAGTTGTTGGCCTAGTTTTATTTGCAATGGTTAATGTAAATGTGATTATGGCCTTGGCTGTTTTTCCTAGGTTACGGTCTATGTATATAGATTTGGGAATACCAGTCCCCATGCCTATAACAATATTCCCATATGGTATTACCTTACTCGGGTTGGTTTATCTAGCCATAAGTGTTTATTTATTTTCTACCAAGCCCGATAAAGAAAAGATAGAAGAGCTAATTAGTAAATATAACGATGGGGAGATGATTAGTGTAAAGCAGTTCACAGAAGTTAAGTTGGATTTGCTAGTATTTTTCCTAATTGGTTTATCTGTTGCTTATCTATTGCTGTCAATCGTTGCCCCAATCTACAGTATAACTTCTTCAGTGTAGCGCATGCGATAGTTTGCACCCATAAGTATGTAAGATGAGTTAACATCATAATTAGTTATTATTTCTTCCCCTAACCTAAATTGAGTTTCCAAAGTATCAAAACCTACATGGGGTGTCGCAACAACGTTATCCAAATTAACAAGTTCAACCGTCTCTTTTGCAGGACTCCCTTTCAAGGGTTCATTTGAAAATACGTCTAAAGCAGCGCCTGCAATTTCTCGTTTGCTTAATTTATCAAATAGGGCTTTCTGATCGATAATTTCACCTCTTGCCGTGTGGACAATAAATGCAGATTCTCTCAGTAAATCTAATCTATCCTTATTAATTAAGTTCCTAGTATTCTCATTCAAAGGGAGATTTAAAACTAAATAATCGGTCCCTTTTACATATCTGTTAAAAACCTCTTCTGAAGTTTTTGAGTTAGCAGATAGAACACGTATGCCAATTGAATTTAGTAGCTTAGCAGCTTTACTTCCAATATTACCTTCTCCAACTATAAATGCGGTTCTATTGGCCAATTCTACTCCAGTCGTTTGGGAACCCCGCCATATTCCGCTTCTTAATTCAATATTTTGTTGAGTAATTCTTTTAGAAACCGCCAACATCAAACCCAAGGTAAGTTCTGCTACTGCGCACGAATTGTGCGTAGGACAATTTATTACCCTTATACCTTTTTCTTTTGCAGAAACAGCATCTACCCATTCATAACCAACTGCTGGAACTATAATATATTTTAATTTATTTACTTTGCTTAGTATTTCCTCTGTAATATCAATCCAGTTAGCCGTAATTACTTCAGCCTACGCCAAGGCTTCTGCGGATAACTTCTCGTCCAACCACTACCATAAAAATTTGTATTCCACTTTCAGCGAAATTCAAGTTTTTATGGTCGACTATAGCAGACTATTTTTGCAACTTTTACGCTAAAGATTTGGTGTTGGTGGGCTAATTGATGGTTCTACATATCTTTCAACCCACATTACAACTTCTAGGTCGGTTATGTCTTCAATACTATGACCGCTATCAAGAGCATACCTTGTATAAGTACAAGCTAACTCATCGCAATAATATTCTGAATTTGATTTCCCCATATTATCTAAGGTGGCTACAGCTTGAATCACTTTTTCCTCATCGGGGAACATCATTATTGTTAGTTGGCTATTTTTAATGTCTGAACTTGTCAGTGTCGTTTTATATTTTGGATAATACCAGCCAACCCATTGTACTTCTTCTAAGGATGTGATCTCATTTAAAGCGTTTGTAGGTATGTAGAAGATATATGAATAATTTGGAACGTATCCATATCTTTTTGCACCTAACTTCTCCAGTTTTGAGGTTACTTCGTCATAGTACATAGGATCTTTCACTTGAACCAAGACATAAGCATGCTCTCTGTATACGAGATTTTCTACCATAGGATCACTGATTCGAGTGTCTATCTCTCCGACTTGCAAAGATATCAGATAATTCTCTGGAATTTGCTTTTCAGTATTATTTACCAGAGGAGGATTAATAACAGGCGAATCTGTTACATTTCTTTTTAGAAACAGGAAAGCTGTGAAAAATAAGGCAATAAAAACTATTAATACAAATAATCTTTTCATAAAGAAAGTATATCAAAAAGTTCTAAAGTCCTGATAGGTTTTCAAAATTTAGAACTCTGGAATTATTGCTGCAACAATGAGAAAAGCCGGTTTATTTTACTGGTCGGGGTAACAGGATTCGAACCTGTGGCCTCACGGTCCCAAACCGTGCGCTCTAGCCAAGCTGAGCTATACCCCGAGATGTACTTTAAGCAGTATCATTCTAGCATACTATGTATTTTTTCATAGTTTCTAGCACACCATTTGCTGTAGCTTTCCAAGAGTATCTTGAGCGTTCTATAAGGCAGTTTTCTCTCAACTTGTTGTAGGTTTTTGCATCTGTCACTAGAAGATTTATTGCTTCTGCAAAATCTTTAGGAGTGCTGTTTTCCGGTATATGTATTGCTGTCACGTTGTTTTCGGTAATACCCTTTGTGTTTTCTCCAAACAAGCGTACTGTTGGAAGTCCGCAAGCTATAGCTTCAATTTGAGCCAGACTTTGCGCCTCAAGCAACGAAGAAGCTACATATACGTGGGCTTTTTTATAGAGATTAGGTATTTCGTTGTGTTCTACTAAACCAAGATATTCTACATTTTTAGGTTTGTACTGTTTCAGGTAGTCTGTGAATTTTATATAGTATAATTTGTCCCATGTTTCTCCCCCGGCTATTTGCAGAATAATGTTGGGTTTTAAGTATTTAGCTGTCTCAACTAAAAACAGCTGGTTTTTCCTTTGTGAAATCTGACCAACACTCAACAACTTTACTTTTTTCACTTTAGATATATCAAAATGCGTCGGTTCAAAAGCTTCCAAATCTACCCCGTTACTTAAAAGCTCAACATTATTAAGCCCCAAAGATTTTAGGTAACTTTTCATTTCTTCAGTAAGAGCAAATACTACAGTCGATTTTAAAAGCTGTTTAAGAGCTAATTTTTCCACAATTGTGTTTAGCTTGGCAGAATCAAAGTTTTTAATGGGAATTAAATTAGCGACAAATTTACTAAAGTTTGTATGAACAGCTGTAAATAATATTACATCTTTTTTTACGGCGTACCTGGTACCTAGAAGATCCGTTAGTGCAACTCCGTGAGAATAAATAATATTGGGTTGAAAATCGTCTAATTTTTTTGTTGCAAAAGGTATTTTTATTAAATTTTCTCTTCCTATTTCATAAAATGTTATTTTTTCTTCACCGGATATTAACTTGTTTGGTTTTTTTATGCACATTACCATCACATTCTGACCCATTTTAGCTAGCTCTATTGCGGTATATCTAGGTACTAAATTGTACCCGCTGGTATTTTCAAGATTTGCAGTACATATAACAATGTTCATAGTTCCGGCTGTAACTTGTTGAAAACGGCAAGAAAAGGTTGCGATTTATATATTGTGCGAGAGTTATTTATTAAATCTATTACATGCACTTTGAAAACATATTCGCACTCTTTTTCTAGGTCACACGGAGGATTATTGATATCAGTATCTAGTATATTTCTGGAAAGTTCAGTCACAACAAAAACGTCGTTACTGTCCGGAAGAAAGAAAGCCCGATCAAAATAACAATTAGAGCCTATTGAGCAGTCAACAACTCGAGCCTCTAATATTTTGTCGTCTCTTTGCCCAAAATATCTGATCTCATTAGGATCGAAGGAAATTTCAGGTTCCAGCTCGGAGTTTCTTAGCTCTTGTCTATAGTCAACAAACTGCCTATTGCTTGGAGAAAATGCAATCTTAGATCGTTCTTGGTATTCAGACACTATTTGTTTGAACTTTGATTCTGTTTCCGGATTATCGGCTGAATATACTCGCATCCATTTAGTGTTATATATTTCATTTTCTTCTACGAATCTAAAATTGTCCGCTTCAATTTCGACCCCCTTATTTTTTAGATTAGTTATCCATCTTTGAAATCCGGTGCTGTCCTCTACTTTAGACGGTAGTTTTGATTTGTCTATAGAAATTTGTTCGTAGTAGTTGCTCGCTACCCCCACCACAACTAATGCCAGTATTGATACTGTAAGTAATGTAGATGTAAGGCTTTTAGTTATTAAGGTATTTACCATAAACTTACCCATACGATTATTATACAGCACTTTATGGCCCGAAGGCTCTCCGTTTAAAAAGAAGCCGAAAAGAGCGGGATACTAGACAAATTGCGCAATCTTGCTTATTATCTTAGTGCAGAATGTTACGAGAATTAGTGATGCCCTCGTAGCTCAGTGGATAGAGCAGTTCCCTTCTAAGGAAAAGGTCGGGGGTTCAACTCCCTCCGAGGGCGCCATATTAGCCTAAATCATTTGAAGGCATTTTGATTACGGGCGGGGCTTTATTGTAACATTTACATTCGGGCGAGTGGCGGAATGGTATACGCGACGGACTTAAAATCCGTTGGGAGTTAATCCCGTGAGGGTTCGAGTCCCTCCTCGCCCACCAAAAAAATTTAAGGTCGCTAAAATGCGACCATAATTTTTTTATTGAGATAGAAAAGGACTCGAATGCCGCAGGCACGACGGTGCCGAGGCGGGGTCGAGCAAATTTTCAGCAGAAAATTATGCGTGACCGAGTCCCTCCTCGCCCACCATAGTACTTTTAGATTGTCTTATCAACTTCATTTTTCCGAATTTTTTTACTAAATTAATATTTTTTCATAGATATCACCTCGTTCCACAAACAGTTATAGGAAATATAACCTTGTAGTAATAGGTAGGACATAGCTTGAAAATATTATTTGTAATGCCATACTTACAATATGACAAAAAACCTCTATGGCTTTTCAATACCTTTGTTAATAATAATTTTGGCAGTAGTTAGTACAGTAATTATATTTTTTGAAATCTCTCCTAAGGTATTAACAAATACTATTGTAAATAAAGACGAAAAGGCCAAAAATATAGAAATAGTAGAACCTGCAAAATCCACAGAACCATCAAAGTCTAAAGAAATAAATGAAATTTTATCAACTGCAGACTGGACTTACAAAAAGGCAGATAGTTGTGATGTTGAATTTAAAATTCCTCCAAAAGAAGTTCCTTTTTATCATCCCTACAATAAAGATAAACTTTCTGATGTTACGGCCCTTGAGGGTAGCGGAAGATACTGGGATTTTCCTAGAGGTAATATATGGCCTACCGTTCTAGGGATACTTAACACAGACTTCACAGTAATCGCTACATCTTATGCATCCCCTGAGGAGGCAAGTGGCTACAGTGCTGGATATGTTTTTGTTGCATGCGCCCCATCCAAATTACAAAATTTTACAGATCTCTTAAAAGATTTAGACGTAAAAATTTCTGAATATAACAATAAAGAGTATAAAGGAATGGGTCCTGATAAATATATTATTAATGAGTCTACTGAAATAGAAATGTGGGATAAATCAGTTCTTAAGTTAGTAATAAATGATCGAGCCTATTATGTTTTTATCTCAAAGGGAAAAATTTATGAAATTGCAAAAGGTGGAGATGCCTCACATACTTTTGTCTCTGAAACAGCAGACACTATTATAAAAGAACTAAAGTTTAATTAAGCAAAGGTTTTTGACTCAGGTGTTTCTTAAAAAGTCTCATTTTAGGATTTAGTCTTGGATATTCAGCACTTATATGGTGGATCAAGAGTCATTCAAGAAAAAAGCATTTGAAAACAGGTTTAGATGGGAGCCTTAAATAGGACTTATAAAAATTTATGTCTGATTATCGCGTCCTTGGTTATAGTTAGCAAACCAGCCCCACCCTTTTGAGAGAATCTTAAAAATATATCAACCACCACCAGCTTGCGTAGACAACTTGCTGTAATTTCTTTGCGCCGCAAAGCCGAGCATATTAAGTAAAGTGCTTCTCTAGCTAACACAAATAGGTCTAAGTAACGAAATTATAAATACAGGTAACAAAATTCACTCTTTTGAAGCTAAAAATCTTTCGGTATCAAGAGCCGCCATGCATCCATAGCCTGCGGCCGTTATTGCTTGCCTGTAAATATGGTCCTGCACGTCCCCGGCAACAAAAACACCTTCGACTGAAGACCTGGTGCCGTTTTTTGTCTTTGCATAACCAACACTATCAGTTTCTATAAAATTAGCTAAAAACGAGGTGTTCGGGCTGTGCCCTATTGCTAAAAACAGCCCATCAACGTCCAAACTGGAAAGCTCCTGAGTGACAACATTTCTAAGCCGAAGGCCGGTAACAAAGCTTTCGCCTAACACCTCGGCAACCTCAGAATTAAAAATAAATTCTATTTTTTTATTTGCAAAAGCACGATCCTGCATAATTTTGCTGGCTTTAAGTTGATCTTTTTCTTTACGAGCAATAACATATACCTTAGAAGCGAATTTGGTTAAGTAATTCGATTCCTCCATAGCAGAATCTCCGCCACCAACAACTGCAACAACTTTATCTTTAAAAAAGAAACCGTCGCAAGTGGCACATGCAGAAACACCTTTGCCCCGCAGTCTCTGCTCACTTGGAATATCTAACCATTTAGCAGTAGCGCCTGTAGCTACAATTACAGTCCTGCTACTGTACTTCGCCCCCGACTCGGTTTTAGTTATAAATCCTGAAGAAAAATCACCCTCAATGCTGATGGCATTGTCATCAAAAACCTCTGTGCCGAACTTTAAAACCTGCTCTCTCATTTTTTGTATAAGTTCCGGTCCCAATAAACCCTCAGGAAAACCGGGAAAGTTTTCAACTTCTGTCGTGAGCATAAGCTGCCCTCCTGGAGGATTTCCGGCTAATACGCAAGTTTTTAAATTGGCTCTTGAAGTATAAACCGCGGCTGTTAAACCTGAAGGCCCGCCGCCCAATATTAGGACATCGTAGATTGAATTTTCCATAAATATAGTTTACCACGTTAATGAAATTAACTACCCATTCAATCACACCCATACAAAACTCGGGCACCGGCAAGTCGTCGCCAGCTGATTGACGTTATGTAAAAGCGATGATAACTTTAGACCATGCCTACACTTTTGCTGAAACTAGGTGGAAACAAGTACGTCAACCACACAATGTTTCGTCCCCATCTATACATTTATGACGACTACATAATATATAAAAAACGTAGCAAATTCGTAAAACTAGAGGAAATAACAGTCTCATATAACCACATTGTTCAGGTGTATCTGCACCAAGGAATAGTTTTTGCTACAATCGAAATCATGAACTCCGGAGCTGACAATGTAAAGGTAAAAGGTGTATGGAAAAAAACAGCAAAAAAAGCTAAAAAAATAATTGATAAGAAAATCCACCATGTACACCACATACCCACAGAGACTTTCGGCTTAAAATCAACCGGAGTAGCTAAAATGGAAAAAAGCATTGCAAGGCTTAACGAACTTCTTGAATCGGGGCGAATATCTCAACGCGAATACAATAAAAAGAGGAGTGAACTTCTAAAACAAATGTGATAAAATCCTTGTGTACTATAGCTTTGAGTCAGCGGGATTAGTTGAAAGGCTCAACGTCACCCTTCCAAGGTGAAGATACGGGTTCGATTCCCGTATCCCGCTCCATATCGGACTGCATTTGCAAAAATGCCCTTTTAATCCGATCTGTAGGGCTATTTTCAGGTTCGAGCCACTCATTTTTCCTAATTACGCTTTTTTCAGTCTCTTTGATATACACAAACGCGTTTTTGGCGTTGATTCGGACTATTCTATCTTTTAGCTCTAGGTTCGAGCCAAGTATCCTCAGAACCATCCTTTTTGCTTCTGTGTCGTAAGAATGGAAGATTTTGGTAACATTTGCTAAGAACGCCAACACCTCCTCCATGACCTCCGTCCAATTCGTAAGACCATCACCCGCAATGCTATCTTTAGTTTGTTTCTCCTCAACTAGTAATCGGCTTTTTTCCTTTTTATACTCATCGTCACTAATTAAGCCTTCTATCTTCATCCCGTAGAGGTTCTTTTTCTCGACTAGTATCGAATCTAAGCGTTTGGTTAATTTGCTCTTTTGTCCACGCTCAAACTCAAATTCCCGCTCATTTCTGCGCTTCAGGTTTTTTCTTACCCACGTTACAAATGTGGGTCTAATCTCTAGGCTACTAATGAAAGCGATAACTTGTTTTTCAACTTCGATTGCATTCAGATAAGGCTGACTACATGGCCCCTTTTTCTTAACACATCTCGCATAAATAAAAGTCTGTGAGTTCCCGTTTTTATACTTCTTCGTTTTTCGATCGCATGTAATTGCAGATCCACATTCTCCGCATTTGAGTGTCTTCATAAAATAAAAGTCATTCGTGAACTGGTGAATTTTGGCTCTGCCGTCAATGATATCCTGAACGCGATAGTATTCATCAATGGTAACCATTGGTGTATGTTTGCCGTTAAAACGTTCTCCATTGTAATCAAATAGTCCAGCATAAAATACGTTCCTAAAAAACCTAAACGCTTCCGTTCTACTGACTGGTTTTCCCGTCCTTTTGCTTTTCAACCCTAAGGCAGTAATTTTTTCTAGCGAACTTTCGACAGTCTCATTTCCTGTAAGCATAAATTCCCACCAAGATCGGCATAAGTTAAATCTATCCGGATCAGGAAGAACTTCTTTTTGCCCCTTTGGTTTAATAGGGTCATTCAAATACCCCAAAGGAGCTGAGCCAGGTCGCCAGCCGTTTTGAACCTTTGTATTCATTCCTCTTTTGACATTATCGGAAAGGTCTTTGCTAAATTTAGTTGCCATGCCAAATTCGATAAAAAGGAAGGTAGAGTTGTTGCGATCGTAATCCATGGTAGGGGTGACGATCAACATGCCGTTATAGTCGACGTGATCAATGAGCGTACCACCTTCCTTAGCATTTCGGCAGAGTCGATCGGCTTTCCAACAGAGTATGTGTTTTACCTCTCCCTTGGAAACTCTTTCAACCATGGCTGTAAATTCTGGACGATGATCAGGGCGCTTAGCTGATTTACTTTCTTTATAGACTCCCAGAACCGCAAACCCCTTATCTTTGGCCAATTCTTTACATGTGCGTTCCTGATCATCAAGGGAGAGAATTTGTCGATCTTTATCCTCGGAAGATTTTCTACAGTATATAAAACAAGTATTCATGTTATTTTGTCTACCAAGTAAGAATATTCTTACTTCTGGATTGTGTTGATGTTAACTCTGTTGCGTTTGTTTGCAAGTGATTTTTCGATTAAGGTATCCACTAACAGCAATAATGCAGTCGCTTGCTCAAAGGCTTGTTCATCAGTTAACTTCACTCCATACTCTTTTAGGGCAATTTCCTTAAATTCATCGAGCTCCTCCCTCGTCACAAGAGAATTTGTAAGTATTAGGGTGTTTCCGTTATTTGTTGGGCTTTGAGCAGCAATTTCTGTCATCTTTATAAACAAAGGTACAGAAACTGTTGATTTACCTCAATAAACTTTGTGAGTGAATTTGTCCACTTATGTAAATTAGTAGGAAGCTTGTGTACATTACTGATCGATTACCCCGGATTTGCTATGATAAAAATATGCCAACATTTTTTCGACAGGAGAAGAAACAGCCATTTATGTACTCCGCAATAGAGACTCGTCGGAGTAAACCTAATTATTCTGGGTGGGTTGTAGGGGGCATTCTATTCTCAGGGTTATTGCTCGTGGCTTACCTGATTCTTACCTAACGGCATTGACTCTGGGCGGTGAGTTTGGTATATTAACAATACCGAATGACCTTTGTGGTGAAGGTACCTTACTTTTAGGGAACTGTTGACACTAGCGATAGTGATTCAACTTAGCCACAGAGGTCGCTTTTTTTAGTAGGGCTTCCACAAATCTTCTTCCCGCTTCCTGATTAGTTTATAAAACGAATCGTCTTTTTTGTTGTATTTTCTGTAAATTGCTCCACACACCATATCGGCTAACTGCAAGAGGTTGTTGCTTTTGGGTCAAAGCAATCTCAGGTTGAGTATGAACGCCCAGAACATATCCAACGCCCTGACCACTGTCGCAAATATTCTTATACAACTAAACCGAGAATTTATCGGTGAAGATAAACTGTACCGCATCGTCGGTAACGTCGTGGACTTCAAAGAATTTAAATCTGAAGACAAAAAGATTCAGGTTGATGCTGTTGTTGAGGTAGAGCCGGTTATTCCACCAGATAAACAAGCCCGCCTTAACCAGATCCTGCTTCTGTACGATAAGTTAATCGCACAGGACAAACCGGATCCAAATAGCGTGGAAGATGTAAAACACTGGCTAATTCGCAAGCGTGCATTGCAAAAGATGATTTTAGAGGAACTAGACCTTGACCAGTATGTCGATATCCTACTTGGTCCCGAAATAACACTAGCTCAAGAGAAGACAGAGGAAGCATCTCCAAATGACGAGATTGTAACCCCTGTAGCGCCTTCTAACGACACTTTGCCACCTGAAGCAGGTAATTCATCACCTGTTGCCAATAAAAACAAAATACGAGAGCTTATCGGCAAGATTCCAGGATTAGGAAAAATGCTCAACTCCTAGAATGTTTCGCTTTCATTTAATCCCCTGAATTCATATAATAAAAGTAATGAAAGTAAGAAATGTAGGACTTCCAGTAGTTCTCTTGATTTCCATCATAATGATTTTAGTTGGAGCCTTCGTTGGGTATCAATTTGCCAGTAATCCGGTTCCTAAGAATTGTGCAGAACTTGGAGCCACTTATCTGGAAATGGGAAAAAATGAGTTAGGGATAACTGACTTCGGGTCAGACGAATGGAGAAGGTTAATTGATGACGAAACAAAGTTTACAAATGATTGTTACGAAAGCCTAAATAAATAGCATGGATAAAACAACCCTCTCCTTCCAGACAATCTCCATGCTAATCAATTCAGGAGAGTCAAAAAAAGCTCTTGAGAGATTGGCTGAATTCGAGGAAAAAAACTCTGAAGACAAGAGGTTGATATTTTATAAACCAGGTTTTCTAGTTGATATAGGTAATGATCTCAGAGACGAAAAAATCATTAGAGAAGGTATTGATCTTGGTGAAGTGACATTATCAAAAACAAAGAACAACAGGACACAGGCCTACCTCCGCTACTGCCTGGCAAATGGGTACACATATTTGCATCAACTTACAGAGAGTATGGGTGGCATTGTAGACCGGACCATACCTCAAAGCGAACACCTTCTACAAGCTAAACGGCACTTACTTCAGGCTACTGATTTTGAAATTGATGACCCGAGCCTGAAAGTACAATTATTAGTTAACTTGGGTAACAGTCTAGACACGTTCGGTAGAGGAATAGAGGCAATTCACGCTTATAACGAGGCTCTTCGTTTAAGTAAAAATTTCCCTATGGCAGTGGCAAATAGAGCCAAGGCTCTTCGTGCATTTGCCGATATCTCTGACAAGTATCGAGCTTCGATATATGTTACAGCTTATCAGGACATTAAGTCGGTTCTAGACGATCCAAAACTAGTACAAGTTGGTGGGCTTGAAGCAAAGAAAGCTTTCGAACGTGAACTTACTAATATTGAATCCCGCTTCCAGGACAAATCGTTACTCAAGAAAAATATCAAACACCCTCGCTATAAAACCGATGGGCTTACCAAGTTTGAAAAATACTATTTGGACTTTTGCAGTCAGGAAGGATTGTTTCTAAACTTCCACATTCACGACGGTCACTGCGAAGCAGCTATTGAGGATCCTGTCTTTATCAGATTAATCACAAAGTTGGACGATAACGATACGTTTTATTACTTTGCAAAACAGCTCAATCAGATTAAAGAAGATTATGCTGTAGCCAGGTTGAATCTGGTCCAATCACAATACAAACAAAAAGCCTTCGATAACATTAGCAAAAGAACCAGTTATGTATATGCTTTGGACTACTCACAATTTAATCTCTATATCGGTTTGTTGAAATCAGCATTTAAAGACGCATTCAACATATTAGATAAAATCGCAGTGTTTATTAATGACTACTACAACCTGGAACTCAAGGAGAATAACATTTATTTCATTACAGCTTCAATCTGGGAGGATAAAGGAGCAATTAGAAGAGAAATACTTAACTCAGAAAATATAAGTCTTTACGCCCTATATGATATTTACCGAGATTTTAAATCAAACAGGTGTCAAAAAATTAAGCAAATAAGAAACGCACTTACCCACAGGAGACTAGTTGTCTTCGATTCATTAATAACAAGTATTGATGATGATGCCGATAAACACAATATCGACTCGGATACTCTCCTTCAAGAAACAGTGAATCTTATGCGACTAACTAAGGCAGCAATTATTTACCTGATTAATTTTGTAAATATTGAGGAAGAAAAGAAGCACAAAGCAGGTGTCAAGCCAATTCTGAGTATGTACGCAGACACTTCACAATTTCTATAGAAGCTCAGTTTTGATAATTTCCACTTCAATCTGAAGGAGCTTATTTTCAGAAAAAACCTCTTCTTTGTCTCACTTCTTACTAGTAAGAATATCTTTACTTTTCTTACAACGTTGTTTATTCTGAATACTGTCGGCTCATTAACAACAAGGAGTGTGTATTTATCAGTATACTTGAAAATACGAAAAATAACACATTCGGCTAGAACGGCAAGAGTTCGCAGGATTTAACGCCCAGGGCCTTAGATACTTTATATAGCGTGCGGATAGTAGGGTTTCTTTCTCCCCTTTCTATCATGCCCACATAGTTTCTATGCATGGCCAGTCTGGCGGCTAATTCTTCCTGGCTAATTCCTTTAGCTTTCCGGACTCTTTGCACCTTCTCTCCGAATTTCATCAAAATGTGTTTGTGAGTAATAGGTTTGCCCATCAAGCAAATCGTATATACTCCTTGTATGCTTCTCTACCCACTCCCTGTGGGTTTTTGCATTATAAATAGTCATGAGAAAACAGAAAAACAAAATGTCCGTAAATAAGTTATTTGATGAAAATTATAAAGAAACTTAACAATCACTATGTGCGAAAAGCTGCTCATTTTCCAAAAAACATATGATTTACTTCTCTGGTTATACCCTGTAATTAACCGTATCCCTAAAAGCCACAGACTAGTATTAGGAAAAGAACTGGAAGAACTTGGTATAGCTTTGCTGGTCACTACGGTTAAAGCCAATAAAGTCCGTGGACAAGAAAGGACTTCTCTGCAACTTCAGATATCCGATGACCTTGACTCTATACGCATCCTTATCCGGCTCACAAAAGATTTAAGGCTTATGAGTATAAAACAGTATGCAATGGGTGCTGAAAAAATTAATGAAATAGGAAGGATGCTCAATTCATGGATGAAAGTGGTATAGTTTTATTAAGGGGAAAATCACAAATACGCAGCGGTGTGTTCCTTCGCGGCGGGAATTGGAATAATGGTTCCAACGCGGGTGCGTTCACACTCAACCTGAATAACGATACGGGTAGCCAGAACAACAATATCGGCTTTCGCTGCGCCAGTGATGAACTTGCCAAGCACGTCTTGGTGTGCCGGATGAGTGATATGCGTTTAAGGATGCATATTCCGGATCTATATGATCACAAGGTTTTCTCCGTTTCCTGCCCATCGGTAGGGGAAAACATAATACCTGTATCCCCGCGTCTTGTACGCAGCAGCGGCATGAGGCGCGGGGGAAATGGGTTAACTACCTCCGAGTATGTTTGATAATATTTGCAACCTGGAACAACTGGTTGGTGCGTACTATCGTGCCAGAAAGGGTAAGCGCGAGAAAACAAGAGTTTGTGAGTTTGATTTCACTCTTGAGAGTAATTTAATAAAGCTAAAATACCTTCTGGAAACAGGAAAATATATCCCAGCTCCTTACGCTCACTTCACGATTTTTGATCCTAAGACAAGAAGCGTATCTGCGCCCGCGTTTCGAGACAGGGTATTACAACACTCACTAGTAAAGTCTGCCGAACCTTTGTTTGAAAAGAAATTTATTGTTGATTCTTATGCCTGCCGTGAAGGAAAAGGTACACACTTCGGAGCCAAACGGGTAAAGAAATTTTTAATGGCTGCCCGATGCAAATATGGCAAGCAACAGGACATTTACGTCCTTCAATGTGATATCCAAAAATACTTTCAGAGCATTGATTGGAACACACTCTTGATTATAGTGGCAAAGACAATCCATTGTCCTAAAACTCTCGATCTTATTAAAAAAATCGTAGAGAACCATGACTCAACTAACAGAAAACTAATGCCGGCAAGTAAGGACAGCTGTCAATTAGATTTATTTTCGTCTCTTTCTCCCATTGAGGTACCACCGGTTTCCGTGGCGGAAAGAAAAGGGCTACCCATCGGCAACCTAACGAGTCAGTTATTTGCGAATGTCTATCTGAACGAGCTTGATCATTATGTCAAAGAAACGCTCCGCGAGAAATGGTATGCGCGATATATGGATGACTTCCTCGTTATCAGTAAAGACAAAAATCACCTGAAAGAAGTCAGGGAAGATATAAGAACTTTTCTTAACAAAAAACTGAAACTGCGTCTTCACCCCAGAAAAATCTCTATCAAAAATGTGAATGAGGGTGTCCCTTTTGTCGGCTACCGGATATTCTATGATCACAAACTAGTGAGAGGTGAAACACTCATCCGTTTACAGAGGAAGCACAGAAAGCGGCTAAAACTATTTCGGGAAGGGAAAATTACGGAAAATCAGATGCAAATGTCAGAAGCTTCAGTGCGCGGTCATCTGAAACACGCAGATGCACACGGCTTGTATTCTTTTATGACCAAGAATTCTGTTTGACTTTTGCTGAGAATTAGTTATACTGAATAGTAAGAGTAGGTAGGTGTTACCTATGGTATTCAATTATTATGCGTATAATACAGAGAATTAAACATTATCTGTGGGAGCCACGGTTTCATTTCAGCCGCTTTCAGTTTAATCTGGTAGCACTTGTTTTTATTGGTGTTGGTTTTGTTAGCGGCACTTACCTGGCGCTTTCCGAACTCTACCCAAAAGTTTTTGCTCTCAATGATAGCGCCAAAGTTTGGACTTTTAATGCCGCCAGCTCCGGTGACTATACTACAAGCCAAACTGTCGTTGACAATAGTGGTGCTCATCCTACTGGGGGGCAAGTAGGGGCAAATGAACTTGCAAATCCTGCTTTTGCTTCTGATAACACCTCATGGAGTGTAGCGGCAGTCCCGCCATCTGGTTATGTGGAGGTTCCGGGTAATGCCACCTACGGAACCAGTAACTTCCTCGCAATGCAGTATGAAGCAAAATACGACTGTACTGCTACGCCTGACGGCGATGGTGATACTGCGGCTACGTGTTCGGCTCCTGCCGACTCAGGGTTGGGATTAGATTATCGTGATATCAGTGGTTTTTCTTCCAGCCGCGTTGTCTCTACAGCCAACGGCGCTCCGATTGTTCACATCACCCACACCCAGGCACTCACAGCTTGTCCTACGGGTTATCATCTGATTACTAATCCCGAATGGATGTCGATTACAAGAGATGCCGAAGCTCAAACTTCCAACTGGGCTAATGGAGTAGTCGGCAGCCTTGTGTCTGCCGGCGGCGGATTTAAACGCGGTAATGTAGGTCAGAGCGATAGCGTAAGTTATAACGGCAATGATCCTGAATACGGTTCCGGCCGTGACAGCAAGGCCATGTTAACACTTTCTAACGGTGCTACGATCTGGGATTTATCCGGCAATGTTTGGGAACATGTAAAAATAAATTCTGGCGATACACTTATTCCTCAAAATCAACAGCCTACTTTAAGTATTGCTGGTGATGATGCCGCAGGAACAGGTGCCTGGGGAGAATTCACCGAAATTTCCGGATACGGAATACTCTCGTATGACCAGATAAGACCTTCGGGTTCCTCATATAATGCAAATCACGGTGTGGGTCGCATATGGACCTACGGTGACGGTGAAACTGCCACCACCGATCGTGTGTTCCGTCGCGGCGGGTCTTGGTATAATGGTTCCTACGCGGGTGCGTTCACACTCGGCCTGTCTTACGCTACGGGTAGCCAGTACCACGATGTCGGCTTTCGCTGCGCCAGTGATCCCGTAGGAATCTCTCAATCTTATTCATCTAGTTCCGGCGTAGCCGGCGGCGGCGGAAATTCGGTGGCTATAGGCTCTGTATCCGACGGGAAAATTTACCAGTCGGTAAATGTGGGTGATACTTCTACTTATGATTTTTCTGTTTATGTCTATAACAATACCTCCGGCAGTGAGGGTACTGTCGTTGACGGGAGCGTTGCCAGCCTATACTACAACGGATCCACAATCACTACCTCGTACGAAGCGGTGTCCGGCAACTGGTACAAGCTAACCGGAACCCTGACTGGTGCCAACGCTTCCCGCGAGTACGGTGTGTTAGTTAAAACCGGAAAAACCGTCAAGGTAGATGACTTTACTCTCACAAAACAAGGCACTTATAGTGTCTATACCACGAGTGCTTACTCAAATGCTTTGGTAGCTACCTGGGACACCTTCTGCGAAGGCACGTTGTCCGGTTCCACCTGCACCGAAGATGCCACTCAGGGCGGTTATGGTGTTATTAAATATCAGATTTGCACGGATGACGGATCTACCTGCGAATCAGGCGGGTCATGGAAATACTGGGATGGGGCTGCCTGGCAAACAGCGTCCAATACAACTACGCATGTCAATACAAAAGTGCAACTTACCCAGACAGCCATGCAGGCGCTTCCCATTTTCTCCCAGAAGATATCCATTAAGGCGATCTTTACCTCCGGCGGAAGTGATGTCCCGTATCTTCCTCATGTTTCCATTGGTCTGACTACCGATACCACCCCACCCGACACAAATGCCTCTGCAGTCACTATGACCAGAAGCAATGGTGGCACAAGCGTATCCTCTAACGGCTGGACCAACAATCTCTCTCCATATTTTTCCTGGACAGCTGGAGCAGATAATAGTGGTGGAAGTGGCGTAAAAGGGTATTGTTTGTATTTAGGAACAGACTCAAATGGCAATCCAGCGACCAGCAAAGGACTCCTTGGGACAAGTCCTGTCTCAACAGCTGGAACAACCTGTCAGTTTATCGTTTCAGCAACATCGATTGATTTTGCTACCTCATCATATAAAGGAGGAACTTGGTTAACCACTTCAAGTGACCCTTATTATTTAAACATTAAGGTTGTAGATAATTCCGGTAATGTTTTTGGTGGAAGCTCAGAGCAATTCCAATTTCGATTTGACAATACTGCTCCAACCAATACGTCATACATTTCCTGTGCCTCTGGATCTTTTTCAAATGTGGCAGATATGAACTTTTCGTGGCCAACTTCAGGGGGTGTTGCTTCCTCTGACACCAACGCTGGAGTTTTAGGTTGGCAATACCAGATCAACTCAACTGTTGGAACATGGCTGGGGACAACAACTGAGTCAAGCTTGGGAATCAATAATTACATACCAACCAGTGCTTCTTCCAGAACTCTTACCCAAGATCAAGATGGATCCTCGATTGTGTCTGGAAATAACATTGTGTACTTTAGGAGTGTAGACGCAGCAGGTAACACTTCAACTGACGCATCCATCAGAACCTGTAACCTCTCTTACGGTGGAGCTGCACCTGCTTTTGATGGCCTAGATGAAGTTACGGTTACGCCATCAACTTCTACCTCAAACTCATACGCTTTAAGCTGGCCGGCAGCAACGGCGACGTCGGGCCAATCAGTTGCACATTATTATTACATGGTTAATACCTCACCTCCGTCGACATTGGCAACTTTGCAAAGTAATAGTGCTACATATATCGACAATGGCACTTCAACAACCGTTGCAGCTGCGGCATTATCGAATGTAAATAAGGGCAGTAATACGGTTTATGTTGTAGCGGTAGATGACGCGGATACTCCTAACTATTCTCCCTCCAACTATATAAGCGGAGCATTTACACTAAATTCTACAGATCCGGATAACGTGAGCGGCCTGGTGGCATCTGACTCTTCGATCAAGAGCCTGTCTCAGTGGAACGTAACCCTAACCTGGGCAGCACCTACATACCAGGGTGCTGGGAATTTAACATATCTTATCTACCGTTCATCAGACGGAACCAGTTTCACTCAGGTTGGATCAACAACAGGTTTGTCTTACGTAGACAATACACCATCCTCCGCACTCTATTACTACAAGCTTTATACAAAGGATGGAGCTAATGCGACATCATCTGGTACAAATGCCGTTTCCATCACTCCTACCGGCAAATGGACAACTGCACCGTCTCTTGATTCCGGTCCAAGTGTTGGTAGTATTACCACTAAAAAAGCAACCATTGCCTGGACGACCTCCAGATCCAGTGACTCTAAAGTGCAATACGGAACATCATCGGGAAGCTACGGAGATGTAGAGCCGAGCAACTCCTCCCAGGTCAGCTCTCATTCAATTCAGTTAACAGGCCTTAATCCGGGAACAACTTACTATTACAAAGCTAAATGGACGGATGAAGACGGTAATACCGGTACCAGCGAAGAAAAGAATTTTACCACGGCTGCTGCCCCCACTGTTAAAGATGTTGTTGCTAAAAATATCGGTCTTTCTTCGGCGATTATTCAATTTACTTCCAAGGATGCTTCTAAGGTGAAAATATACTACGGCACGACGACCAGTTTTGGTGGGGCAAAAGAAATCTCAACGTCGACCTCTGAAACAACCTATACTGCTGAACTTACAGGTCTGTTGGACGGCACTAAATATTATTACAAAATCAACACTTTTGACAGCGACAACAGTGAATATGAAGGTACAGTTTTGGATTTCACCACTCTACCCCGTCCCAGAATAAGCAATGTCAGGATTCAGCAAGTGGCCAATACAGCTCAATCGACTGTTCTTGTTACCTGGATGACGAACACAGATGTTTCTTCCATTGTCACATACTATCCGGAGGAAAATACAGCTGATGCCCGAGATGAAGTTAATGTGGCTCTCACTAAAGGTGAACACCGGATGATTATCCGCGGGTTAGCACCGCAAACTAACTACATTTTGGTAGTTAAGGGCAGGGATAAGATTGGCAACGAAGCAACTTCCGATACTCAACGAATTACTACTGCCACAGATACAAGACCTCCACAGATTTCGGAACTCCATGTAGAAGGAGCCGCGATTCCGCCAACAGCCTCCACAGCTCAGGAATCTATGGCGCAGCTTATTGTTTCCTGGAATACAGACGAACCATCAACTTCACAGGTTGAATTCGGAGAAGGCACAGGCACTACGTACTCATCAAAGACTCAGGAAGATAGTAACCTGACGTATAATCACCTGGTTATTATTTCCGGCCTGACTCCGAGCAAGGTCTACCATGTACGAACTATCTCAAAAGATAAAGCCGGGAATACAGGAAACTCAATTGACACGGTAACCATAACTCCTAAAGCGACTGAAAATGCTCTGAATCTTGTCATTACTAATTTACAGGAAGCATTTGGGTTTCTGGGAGGATTAACTAAATAATCTATGAGTGAATACTTATTTCAAGTCCAGCAGGTTTCAAAGTCGTTCCATGTGGCTACTGCTGACGTGCCGGTTTTGAAAAACATTACCTTTGACATAAAGAGGGAAGACTTTGTGGTTATTTTTGGACCGTCAGGGTGTGGAAAATCCACATTGCTTCACACCATGCTGGGTTTGGAAGAACCCAGTAGCGGCAAAGTTTTGTTTTTGGATAAAAATCTTTACAACGGAGTCACTGAAGATGAGCGCTCGGACTTTCGGAAGCAACATGCAGGGATGGTGTATCAGCAACCGAACTGGATCCGTTCCTTGACCGTGCAGGAAAATGTAGCTTTCCCTTTGCAACTGCTTGGCGAAGACAAGAGCGTTGCCCTCGAGAAAGCGAAACAGGCTCTGGAAATGGTAGAGATGCTTGAGTGGTCTGCATACATACCCACGGAGTTATCAAGCGGTCAGCAACAACGTGTAGCTTTGGCACGGGCACTGGTTACCAATCCTGAAGTTATTATAGCCGATGAACCGACGGGAAACCTGGACTATGAATCAGGACAGGAACTCATGCAGCTATTGACCTCATTAAATAAGAAAGCCAGGAAAACTATCGTTATGGTGACACACGACCTGGAATACTTGAGATTTGCAAAGACTGCAGTGAGAATGTTTAACGGCCAGATTGTCGGAGTATACGACGAGAAAGATCAGAATAAACTAATGAATGAAATCAAAGGTAAACGCGGAAACGGTGACTTTGAACATCAGGCAAAACCGGAAAAATTAGAGCCATCAAAAAACATACAACCATGATCAAACTTAATATAAAAGGCAGAATCAGCACAATGTTCCACACCATGTATCAGATGGGGACTTTTGTATTGCTTTTAATTTTGTATATGACCGGTAAGGGCATCTCCCGCCTGGCTAATTGGAGATTTTTCCCAAAAATAATTAAAAATAGGTTATCAGGTCCATTGGCACTTTTTTATTCCAAAGCGGTTAAGATTCTGGATTTTAAACGGACCGGAACTATCTCACGTATTGATTTGATTGAACTTTCAATACGAAATATGAAAGCAAAAAAGACAAGAACTATTGTAACCATAGGCGGAATGATGATAGGTATAGGTACGATTGTTTTCCTGGTTTCCATCGGTTACGGGTTACAACAACTCGTAATCACCAGAGTAGCCAGGCTTGAAGAAATGAGACAAGCTGATATAACTCCACAAGCTGGCGGCAAGGTCAGAATTGATGACAAGACTCTCAATGACTTTAAAGATATTACTGCTGTCGAAATGTCTCTGCCGCTCATAGCTGTTGTCGGTCGGGTAAATTACCAAAACTCTGTATCTGATATGGCGGTTTACGGTGTTACCACAGACTATCTCAAACAATCAGCCATCAAACCTATTCAGGGAAAAATATTTGACAGCAACGAATTAACAGCAGAGCTTCCGGATACATCTGGAAAAGTGGCTGGTGTTTATACTGAAAGTAAGTCCGGTGAACCCGGAGAAAAAATACAGGATGTCGAATACACAATTGATCAAACAAGTTGGATCCGTGTAAGGGAAGATGCATCTACGAGTGCAAAAGTGTTGGGGTATACCAAACGTGTGGAAGGAAGTTCTAACGGTGAGGAGGTTTGGGGTGGTAAATATACTTCGGATAACGGAGCGGGTACAGCGGGTGAGTCAGAAACAGGCTCTACAATCGGGAAATGGATAAAAGCTCCTGTACTCCTCTGGAAGGAGCAAACATGTGACACGGAAACGGAAGGTGACTGCGAAGATGGTAAATATATGGTTCTTAGGGACGAGGACAGCAAACAAGCGCAGAAAGAAGGATACTTTGCTGAAATTGGCCTGACAATTAGTGGAGCCAGTATCAAATATACTCAAGTTTTAGGCGAAACTACTGATGTTTCTTCCGGAAGTGCTCAACCTGTTACTAATACTGCCACCTCTCTTGATTGGGTTGAGATTGCTTCAGAAGCAGGAGTTATTCAGACATCTGATATCAAAACAGTAGAGTTATCGGACAGTGCCAAGAAACAAGCGGTTGTTAACCGGGCAATGCTGAAAATTCTCGGCATTAATGAAAATGAGGCTGTTGGTAAGAAATTTACGGCTTCATTTGTCGTTGTCGGTGAACTACTGGCAGATCCGAAAGAAAAAATTGAGTCAGCACCGACTGAATATACCATCGTGGGAGTTACTCCTGAAGAAAAGACCCCGGTTTTCTATGTTCCCTTCATGGACTTAAGATCTTTGGGAATCAGTAACTATTCTCAAGTCAAGGTTGTAGTTAAAGACCAAACGGATCTTTCAAAAACCAGAAAGCAGATTGAAGCAATGGGGTATATTA
The DNA here is from genome assembly GCA_020631855.1 of Candidatus Nomurabacteria bacterium. Lineage (GTDB taxonomy): Bacteria > Patescibacteriota > WWE3 > UBA101185 > UBA10185 > JACKGU01. Next base: position 60,406 of record JACKGU010000002.1, read on the forward strand.
CCAGATCGGTAGCTGATACAGTTGCACAAATTAATTCGCTATTTGCGACTGCCAGAACACTTTTAGCTCTTTTAGGAATGGTGGCTCTGGCTGTAGCGGCTCTGGGGATGTTTAACACGTTAACCGTGTCATTACTTGAAAGAACCAGAGAGGTGGGACTCATGAAAGCAATGGGGATGAAATCATCGGAAGTGCAGGAGCTATTCCTTACAGAATCGATGATAATGGGATTCTTTGGCGGAGTCCTGGGGATATTTGTCGGCTTCCTATTCGGTAAATTAGCAGGACTCTTCCTATCATTCTTCTCAATAGTTAGAGGAGTCGGGTTTGTAGACATCTCCTATTTGCCGTTCCCCTTTGTGCTTGTCGTAGTGTTTTTATCTCTCTTAGTCGGCATTGCTACCGGAATATATCCAGCCAGGCGTGCAACAAAGATTTCCGCTCTCAACGCTCTTCGGTACGAATAATCTCATTCTTTTTGTTATTTTCCATAACTAATAATAACTACTCCTTGTGTGTAATTGTGCTAAAATTGTGATACATGAGAAAAACCCCAGCGATAGAATTCTATGAATTTAGTCCGATCGAAGGTATTAGTGATGAAGCCTTACTTAAAGCTGAGAAGAAAGCCCAATATAGCTTTTTCAGGAAGCAAAAAGGGTTCATCAGGTGTGAAATACTCAAATCTGACAAAAACTGGATTAGTATCAGTTATTGGAATGACGTAGAAGAAGCGAGAAAAGCCTTGGATGAATTCCTAAATCATTCCAGCTGTCTGCCTTTTGTACAGATGGTCTCCCCTAGTAGTGAGCGGAGACTATACATGCATCGAGAGTTATCTTCTAAAGTTTAGTTTTAAATATATCCCTTCAAATCACCACAAAATAACACAAAGTTTATTGAGAACTATTTTTCCCTTTACTAGACTGTAGATATTAGGAAGTAAAGCCTAACGAAACAATCGGGGCTGTGACTTTTGAATATACGCATACTCGCGTGTGTTTAGAAGTTACAGCCCTTTTTAGTTACTAAGAAAAAATGAAAACACTTAATCAGAACATCCACCCGGCAACTCTCCTTCCCATCGGAGTGATTACTGAAACCACTCAGGGCTCAGCAGTTGATAGTTATCTCTCTGATCGACCAGCTTACGACTCTGGTCTTATCGACATCGCCATCGGGAACCTCGGCGATCAAACATCCACCAAAGTGAAGATTGAAGAATCAGATGCTTCGGACTTCTCTTCAGGAGTAACTGTGGCTAAAGGCGGAGAGGAAGTTACCGTTGCGGCAGACACGGGCTACAAGATGCAGATTGAACGAAAGAAAAGATATTTCAGGGCAGTTGTAACTATCACTGCTGGGTCAACCCCATCTGCTGAAGTATATATCGGAGCATTACTGTGGGACGCGCAAAGACCGTTCCCGATTACTTAAGGAAAACTATGGAACCAGATCAAAACAAACAACCAAAAGCACCAACACAGGATCCAAATCCTGCAGACAAAAAACCTGAAGCTGGTGCATCAGCTCAACCCAATGAAGCTCAAATGTGGGACAAGGTTGACTCTCTATTCACAGTCGCCCGTAACGCATTTTTTCAGGGCAATTCCACCTTTGTGGAGGTGCTGGATAGCTTAATCGCTACTCTGCAGGACATGAAGGAGAACGAGGTACGCCCTCTTGGTGGGTTAACTCAGAAAAACAAAATGAAGTTAGAAGACCAGGAACAGCCGGAAAAAGAAGAAGAACCGGCTAATCCGAACTTATAAAACTATGGCAAGCAGTATTGACGAAAAACTTGATCGAGGCCGAGCAGTTTGGGAAATGACTCAAACCGAAGGCTGGCAGATTATAAAAAGCCTAATCGACCAAGAGCTAGAGATTGAAAGTAAGGATTTATTGGACTGTCCCATAGAGGAAGACCTTGAACATAAACAAATGATCAAGGTCTACCGAAAAGTCTTGAGTATGGTCGACAGCGTTATTAAAGAGCGAGACGAAACTGCTCAGGATTTACGAAAGGAATGAATATATGGACGAAGAACAACTGAAACAAAAAGAACAAGAAGAATTACGAGCCCTACTCGATTCACCAGACGAGGAGGATTCTTCTGGTGAAGATAAAAAGAATAAGGATGTCACTCCACCTGCAGACAATCCCGATGGCAAAGAAACGAAACCGGAAGCCGGCAAAGATGACAAGCCAAACGAAGAAGGCTCTGAGGACGAAAAGAATAAAGACTCTAAAGATAAGGACAAAGATAAAGATAAAGACAGCAAAGATCGCTGGAACGGCAAAAGCCGTGAAGAGGTAATTAAAGAATACGAAACTTTGGAGAGTCGTGTCGATGCCTTAGAAAATAAAGGTCCTGACGAAAAAGACCAATCGGAAGATGGCAAGACCAAAGACAAAGATGAAGAAAACTTAAATCTTCCTTCAGCAGATGAGCTTCAGAAGATGACTCCTTCAGACTTTGCCAAATGGGTTATCTCTCGCATTGATGATGGAGTCAAAAAGACTATCGAAACACAGGAAAAGATCCGTGAGTCAGTTCGCAAAGAAATTGCAGAAGCAAAGAAAGAACATCCTCTACAGGATCCCGACTACCGCAAGATGGTGCAAACCATTATGGATGCAGCCAGTGCTAAAGGCACGACCGTCACTCTAAAAGAAGCGTGTGTTCAAGTCGATGCTTTCCTCGGCAAGCATAAGGAAAAAGATGAAGCCGAGAATAACGATGGATCTGAAGAATTATCAGATGAAGAAAAGAGCCGGCTCAAAAAAGCCAAAGCTCAAGTTGAGAGTGGAGCGGGCGCTCCGACTCAGCCCGACGGCTCGGATGCCGAAACAAAACGCATCCAGAAAGCCCTCGCCGGAAGCGGGTCAAAAAGCTCCTTAGGAGGGTTAGGAATCTAACTCCCTATGTTATTAAAAGAAGGGAGGTGAAAAAAATATATGCCAGCATCAGCAACAGGAATCAGAGGTTCAGGTAATTTAGGGGCAACCCAAAAGTATGACGTCGCGGACGTTGTATCGCTATTGGATGTCAACCGATATCCATTGATGGCGATACTAACAAACGCTGGTAAAGATCCAGCAACCGGCGAGGGCGAAGCACTCAAAAAGAAAGAATCCACCGACCCAGAATTCAAATGGTTTGAAGATGAGTTTGGAAAGCGACAGCTAACAGGCTCAAGCACTGTCGATCCGGATGGCGGGAACTTAACTGTCACAGGGCAATCACAGTATCTTCAAGTCGGTGACATCATCTTGGTGTCTTCACAGAAATGGGTCTTTCAGGTAACCGCAATCGTAGACGCAAACACTGTAACAGTTGGTCCCGAACTCGGTGGAGCAACAGGCTCGGCTGCATCAGCAGTCGGAGACGTCTGGCTCATTGGTAATGCCAATGAGGAAGGTGCAGGTCTGCGAGATATCAAATCGACCACCATTGCCGAAGTGTCCAACTATTGTCAGATCTTCAGAACTCCAGTCGGTATCACAGAAACTGCCCGAAATACTCAAGGATGGGTGAAAGAAAATGACTTTGACTATCAGAGGCGCAAAAAAGGTATTGAACACTATGTCGATATCGAACGCACATTTATCTTTGGTAAAAAAGGCATTCTTACTTCTGGAACTCACCCCAAGAGGTTCACAAGCGGAATTCTAGGAAGGATTGCTACTTACGCCACTGCCAACGTTGACACCGAGTCTGAGTTTGACTCATGGCTCGAAAGTCTCTTTGCACACGGCAACACTGAAAAATATCTCTTTGCTTCAGCTTCGGTCGTTTCGATGATCAATGGCTGGGCAAAAGGAAAACTCCAAGTAGTCAACCCGACCAAGGCCTACGGACTCAGAATCGTTACTTACGACTCTCCACACGGCACACTGCACATCATCAAGCATCCGCTCTTAATCGGAACAACCTACGGAAACTACGCCGTTGGGTTGGACATGGAAGCTTTGACATACCGCTATCTGACAAATCGTGACACCAAGCTTATGACTAATCGTCAAAACCCTGGTGAAGATAGTCAGGTCGATGAGTACCTAACCGAATGTGGACTGCAAATGGAGCAAGAGCAACGCCACGCCATTATGAGTATCGGCGCTCTTTAAACCTAAGCATTACTGAAACCTATGAATAAAAAAGCAACGCAACGAAAGTCACTACACACTTTCTTACTCAGTGTAGTCGCCTAGGAAGGGGTGAGCGTTATCACCCCTTCAACCCAATCTGGGGTTGTTAATCAGACAAAAAAGAAAGCGAGGTGAAAAATATGACTGAAGAAAGAAACACAAAATCCATAGAAGAAATGTCAATGGCAGAACTCTGGAGCGTTGCAAAACTGCTCGGTGTCTCCAAAGACGGCAAGCGAGATGAACTGATTGCACGCATTAAACAGGCTCAGGAGCAGCAAGGAGATACCCCTCCGGCATCAACACCTCAGCAACCAAAAACTGCTAAGGCTCAAGCTCCAAAAGAAACTGTTTATATCTCTCGCTACTACGAACTCAAGTTAGTGATGTCACCTTCCTACTTAAAAGAAGTTGGTGGCAAAGTGCTCATTATTCGGGGTACTTACATTCAATTCCATGAGGGCGTGTATAAAACCACAAACCCTGAGGAAGTTGAATATCTCGATAATCACTCAAATTTCGGTAGCGTCTTTAGAAAAGTTGAAACCGCAGACCTAAAGGGCGGTAAGAGTGTTGATCAAATCTACCAAGATAAATTCAAAACTCTAGAAGAACGCGAAAAAGAAATTGAGGCTCGAGAAGCAGCACTTCGCAAACGAGAGGTCGAAATGAGTGGTGCAGAAGAAGGGGCTACCCAACCTAAGGCAAAGTCTGGAATTAGAAGTACGGCAGACCAGCCGAAGTTTTAAAAGTAAAGATCTATGGCTATACACAGTCGACCAACCTTTACGACTGCTCAGGTAACCATGACCAACCAAGATGATTGGTATCCACTCCCTTCTATCAAAGTTGGTGAAGGTTGCGAAGTCGTTATTAAAAGCAGCGCAGATAACACTGCGCCTGTAAACGTGGCTCATAACGACGATGACAGTAAGGCTGCTCCTTTTGTTTTGGATAACGCAGGAGACAGCATTTCATTGTGCATCAAAGGGACAGAGCAAATTGTGGTCAGCTCCGGCGTTGCAGGTCAAGTTGTCGAACTTATAACCGAAAAGTAAATCTATGGCTAAATTTAAACCATCACAATCCAGTATTAAAAGAGTGTTTTCGAAACTGAGAATCATCGTTAACACTGATGACGGTGAAGAAGATTACGATACAACCTGGTATCCCAATGGTTTTGCTAGTAACCAGATATCAATTGGTCATGATGGCACGGGTAGCAACGATGCAGGATTGAGATTTTTGCGGCCACTTTTACCAAATAACGTCAAGATCATTAAAGCAGTTCTGAGGGTCAAGTCTGCTGTCAACTCCACAAAACGACCCGTCTTCGTCATTAAAGGCATTAAACAACCCAGCACTCTAAGCTTCGACTCAACTCACAGACCTTCTCAGCAACCCAAAACGACAGCTACTGTTGCGTGGGTACCGGGGGCAGATTGGGCAATTAATACCTGGTATGAAAGCCCTGACATTAAATCAATTATCCAGGAAATTATCGATCAGACGGAGTTTACCAATAAAGCAATTGGTATAGCGATTGAAGATAATGCCAGCCCTTCCAATAACTATGAAAACATATGGGACTTTAACAGTGGCAACGCGAACGCACCACAACTCATATTGACGATCGATGCAAATTTGTAAGGAGGTGAAAACTATGCAAGAAAGCGATGTAGCACTACTAGAACAAATCATAAAAGCCATAGTCGCAAAGCCGGAAAAAGTTGTTATCGAAAGAAAAGTCGACGAAATGGGAGTCCTGTTATCAGTCCGACTAGATGACAAAGACGCGGGTGCCTTAATCGGCAGAGGCGGTGAAACCATAGCAGCAATCAGAAGAATTATGAAGCTCGTAGGGGTCAAAGCCAACGCACGAATAAACATCAAGTTAGATGTTCCGCGCAGAAGCAAAAACGACTATGAAAAACCAAGTATTGAAGATCAAAGTAACAATCCAAGAGAACTCTGATGACGGCAAAGAAGCTGGGTCTTCGACTTGGAATAAAGATGGTAATGCTTCAAACGTTATAACTTTGGGAAACTTCACCGGCGCTCAAACCGGTGCATTGCGATTTCGTGCTATCGATATTCCAAAGTTTTCAAAAGTTCTCCTAGCCAGGCTTCGTCTTCGCCCTGCAATCACCGATGAGACTGACTTTACAGTTAACCTGAAGATTAAGGGAATTAAAGAACCAGACCCCGCCCCATTCAAACCAAACGGCTCAAATCGTCCATCCACTAGAACCAAAACAATCAACGCAGTCGATTGGGACATTATCAGAAAATGGAACGTCCACGAATGGGTTCAAACACCAAACTTGAATCTAATCGTGGAAGAACTCATTTCTCAAAGTGGCTGGAAGCCAGGTAATTCATTAGCCTTTGTCATTGAGGATGACGGTAGCCCAGCCGATCAATCAAAAACCTGTTATGACTCCAGCAAAGGTGAAGGTTACCAGGCAGAACTTGAAATTTACTATCTCCCTCAAGGATTGCATGAACAAGTCACGATCGGATTAATCCAAGGCAACGATCGGGATGGTGAAGAAGATTATAAAAGCACTTGGTATCCAAATGGTTTTCAGAACAATATGACCACCTTTGGAGATGATGGCAGTCTAGATCCAGAGCAATCACCCAACGATGCTGGTTTTATTTTCAGCCCGATTGCAATTCCTAAAAGAGCAGAAATTATTTCAGCAAAGATACTTGTAACCAGTCCTTTCCAAAACAACGGCATGCCAAATGTTTTAATTAAAGGTCTGGCTGAAGATGATGCTGCAGTCTTTGTCTCCAATGGCTCAAATCGTCCTTCGCTACGCAATAAGACGAACGCAAAGGTTCAGTGGAACTTAGGACATGCCGAAGCAGGTGTGCTTATAGGAGATCACTGGACTGCAGAAAGTGCCTACGAATCACCAGAGCTCAAAGATATTATTCAAGAAATTGTTGACCGCCCAGGTTGGGCAGAAAGCAAGCTTGGACTTGTGCTGGAGAACTATAACTCCGGACACGGAAACACAAAATACATTTGGGACTATAACCAAGATTCAGGTAAATACGCTCCTCGACTACTTATAGCCTGGACAAAAGAACGCAGAGTAACCGCCAGAGACAAAGACGTGGAGACTTTCAATAAAGCTAACTACCCCGAGTTTATTATTGTCCACCATTCAGCCACTCCTCGGGATAACACCCGCTTTGAAACGATTAAGAAGGCTCACATCGGCTTTGGTTGGGATGATATCGGATATCACAAATGGATAGCCGGAGCCCTTGACGGAGATGGTGTGTTGATCTTAGGCCGACCAGACAATGTTATCGGTGCTCACTGCGACAGCAACAAAATGAATTACCGCTCATTAGGAGTAGTTTTGTGCGGCAGCTTCCATAACAGTGAAACCCCTACCTCCGCCCAACTGACAACTTTGCAGAAAGTTCTAGACGACTTGCGCCAAGAAAGAAGTATTCCAAAAGAAAGAGTTTTCGGTCATGGGGAAGTTCCTGAATCAGCTACAGATTGTCCAGGCAATGCCATCTTGCCCTATGTCCAGAGATATAGAGCGACCGGAAGTTTGCAATAAAACATATGCAATTACAAGAATTTAGACAAGACTTAAACGCCAGAATGACCGCCTCTAAAGTAAGCGGTTTCTGGAAAGATGCTGATAAAGATCGCTGGATTAACAAAGCGATAGTTCGGGCATGCAATTTTGCTCGTTTTAAGTTCCTAAGCAAACACGCCAGTCAACTCACAGAACTAAATCCTGATGGCTCAGGTAAAGAATCGTACTTCCTTCCTTTCGACTTTAAGCCAGGTGGCATGGTTTTCCTCTCTGTGGATGGCGAGGAGTATCACAAAGCTTCCGAGAACCAATATCTAAGCCGTAAATCAGATAACAAGATAGCTCCCACTTTTCATCCCTCACTCGACATAGTTCACCCATCTCTTCACACAGACTGGCGATGGCAAAAAATCTACGCCGCAATCGGAGATCAATATTTTATAGATCCTCCGGCTGATGTTGCTGGCAAAGTAATCGACCTCTTTTATAAACGCCGCCCAGTCCGACTCGTTGAAGAAACTGATGAACCAATTACTCCAGAGGAACTTGATGAACCGATTTTGAAACTGGCATTAGCAACCTGTCTAGCAAAAGAGCCAGGGAGAAAAAACGAAGCAGAAAAAGAAGTTATTGAAGCTCACGCCTTATTACAACAAACCAAAGATCGCGAGGACGAGGAACCATCGGCCGTCTTCGTGGGGCAGGCAAAAAGCACCCGATGGTCATAAATATATGAACGCATACAGACTTCAAGGATTTCGAGGTGGAATAGCTGATGACCCATTCCAAGGGGTTAGAGAGGCTTTTCGTTTTGGCTATGGCTTAAATATCCGAGGCGAAGAAAACACTCTTAAATGTAACCAACGATTAAAAGAAGACCTCGGTAGCGACACTGTCATTACAGACCTCATTCTCTTTTATGTTCCAGCTTCAAACGGCAGTTTATATGGTTTTGGTGACACTGGCAAGATTTATAGAAAAGCCGGTGGAGCTAGTGCTTGGGAGTTGGTCTATACGGACTCAAACGGCAAAATCACTGGAGCAGCTGAATACACCAACAATGATGGAAGCGATAACTACATTCCTTATCTCTATTGGGCGACTGAAACAAAAGTGAGCAGAATTAAACTTTCTGGCACCTGGCCAACAGATGTAGAGCACGACTGGCAAACACTTGATGGCGACCCTTCTTGGCACACCATGTCAGAAGCTCTGGGAGTGCTTCTTATTTGCGACAGCAAAGATTTAGCGATGGTCGACTTCGAAGGAGGATTTAATCGAGATGCTATCGATCTTCCTCGAAGCCATAGAAACAAATGCTTACTAGGACTGGATCAGTTAGTTGTGTTCGGCTCTACCAAGGGCGACAAAGTCGAGGAAGGTTGGCTCTGGACTTGGGACAAGATTCAACCCTCTTGGATCCAAAGAAGAATGGTGGCCGAAAGAGGTATAAACGCCCTTCTGCAAGGTGAATTCTTAATGATCCAAGCAGGAGTGCGCGGTGGTCTCTACTTCTGGGATACCTCCAACTTACTGAGGATAAAAAAGCTTCCTGGTGAGTTTGGGTGGGTAAACCCTGGCGGTGTCACAATCATGGGAGGTTTACCTTTGTTAGGAGTGAATGGAAGCGATAAATGCGGCATTTACTCTTACGGCCGACTGAACAAAAACGAACCCTATGCTCTAAACCTTGAGTACATTCCTTCTCACGGCAAAATGGAAAATGTCCTCATCGGGGCTTTAACCATGTATGAGGACAAAATCTACTGCTCCTGGAAAGACGGAACTACTTTTGGAACGGATGTCATCGATCCAGATAACAAAGCAGAAGCCCGCTATGAAGGCTTGGTGTTTGATGGTGGTGAATCATTTACCCAGAAGGGATTCAGACATATCAAGCTCGTTACAAAACCTCTCCCCAAAGACTGCACGATAGAAGTTTTCTACAAAGTGAATCAACAAGCGGAGTGGCAACTGGCCACTATGCAGGATGGCTCAGAGCTATTTGACCAAGAAGGAAGATCAAAGGCAATTTTTACCATCGAAACCGGTGGGGACGAAGATGACCCAGGTACTGGAGAGGAATACGAATTGGCAATGAATCTACACCCCAATGGAAATGACACTCCGGAAGTTATCTCAGCAACAACTTATTTCGAACCTTTAGGAGTCTTATAAATCTATGTTGACCAAAGATATTAAGAAAATAGTAACAAATCGAGAAGTTGAGGATCAGCCATTTCCTGAGGTAGTGCCTCATACCCACAATGGAGTTGACTCACCTGCTCTTGGTGCAAATACTGTCGACAGCGTCAATATAAAACCAGGAGCTGTCGGAGATAACGAGCTTGACGATTTTTCGGTCACAGAACAGAAACTAGCAGAGGCAGCCGTTGCGACACAAAAGATCCAAGATGATGCCATTACCGCCGCAAAAGTTTATAAAGCAGGATCCGTTATTACCGTCTCTGCTCAAATTGCAGAAGCAATCATTCTTACCGCTCATATAGGAACCGCCCAAATTACTAATGCCAAGATCGCTAATGCTTCAATCTCTACAGCAAAAATCCAGACAGCCGCAATCACAAATGCTGAAATAGCAGATGCAGCGATTACGAATGCAAAAATAGGAGCTTTAGAAGTTGGTAACTCACGAATAGCCAATGCTGCTATCAGCACTGCCAAAATTCAAGATGCAGCCGTGACAAATGCCGAAATTGCTGACGCGTCTATCACTAATGCCAAAATTGGTGCGCTAGAAGTTGGCAACTCTCGTATTGCAAACGCAGCCATAAGTACAGCCAAGATTCAGGATCTGGCAGTTACAGATGCCGAGATCAACGACTTAAACGCTGGGAAGATCACTGCTGGCTCAATGAGCGCTGAACGTATTTACGGAGGGACTGGATACTTCACCAGAATTAACATCTTGATGTCGGGATTAGAAGCGTTGAATGTCGCTGGGAATATAAATAAATCCGGAACATCAAACTTCTCTATTCCTCATCCATTGAAAAAGGGCCATAGATTGGTTTATACTGGTATTGAAGCAGCAGAAGTTCTCCTCGTTCATCGAGGGACAGCCACTCTAAGTAACGGACAGACACGAATTGACTTCCCAGACCACTTCATAGCGGTCAGCGATCCCAGAAACATTACAGCATATCTGACTCCCAAGCAAAACTGCAACGGACTTTTCATTGTCGAAGTAACAAACGACCATCTTGTCGTGCAAGAACTGCAAGGAGGAATATCCTCCGCTCAGTTTGACTACATGGTCGTCACAGTCCGCGACAAATTCTTCGACTTTGATTTTGAACCTGAAGGCGACATTGCGATTAAACGTGATGACGAAGATGAGGAAACTTTCAAGCAACGCTATCTGGAACACCGAATAAACGAGATTACCAAAAAAGGTGGTCCCAAAGTCCAGGAGCAAATTGACCAACTACGGAGTGAATTTATCACCACAGTTGGCAGAAAGGAGATCGCAGGCAATGTCAAAAAAACAAACTAAATTAGATAGGTCCGATTTAAAAGAACTGCAATTGCGAAAGCAGATGATTAAGCAGCATCAGCTGACAATCCAAGCGCTTGATTCGCAATTGGTCATGTGGCTTCTCGGTAAGTTTTTCAAATACGGCTTGGATAGTCAGAAAGAATACAACTTCGATGCTGTAACCGGTGAAATAACCGAAGTCATACAGTCCCAGAAAGGAGGTGGCTCCTAATGGCGACAAAACAATACGGCGGTTGGTATTGGCAACCTGATCAAAATAAGGCTCTCAGATGGTGGGGTACTGATTCTTCTGGCAAAGACATTTACACAACCGGCGATGAACCAGGCAAGCAACAATCGGTCAGCAATTTAAGTAGCGGTCTTTCTCAGGTTGATGGTTCTAGTATCTTGGGTTTTGATGTAGGAACGCTCAATACTCGATTTCAGGACACTTATAAACAAGCTCAAGATTTATCATCAGATCTCGAAACCTACCAAACAAGGCGTTACGACGAAGAATATGGCAAAGCAGAACTTGGCAAACTCAAAGATACCATTAGCTCTTTGGATACAAGTATCGCAAGTGAAAAAAATGTTCGTGATGAATCAGTCAGCAAGATTCGCAAAAACCCAGGCTATTCGGCAGCCACTATAACAGGTGAATCCGGAGAGGTTCAAAGACTTGCCAATGCAAAAATTGGCAATCTCATTGAAGAACGAAATGCAAAAGCCGAAGATTACAACGCCCGACTTGGAGAAATAACTCGTAAAGTAACCTCAGAAACTCAAGGCAAAGAAGCCAAACTTAATAACCTTCGGTATGATTTGCAATTTTTAGGAGGACTGCTTAATACCTACAATCAAATTCGATCTTCAGAATTATCCTCTGCCAAAGAAGATGAACGTTGGGAAAAAGAGTTTGAGCTAAAACTATATGATTCCCAGACGAGCAGAATGAAGACCGGCGATGGTGGTGGAACTTATGCTAAACAACAGGTTAAAGATGCTTTTGGCAATGTTGTTGGATATTTCGATGCCACCTCAGGTAAAACCACCCTTTATGAGGAACCCTCCAGTAAATCACAGGTAACCACTGTAAACGAAAGCGATCTGCGAAATGAAATCAGATCTGCGTGGAAACAAGGATTCACGGCTGACCAACTCAAGACAAATCTATCAGGAGTCGCAACAGATAAAGGTAAGAATGCCACTCAAATAATCGATGAAGAATGGCAGTTAAAGACCCAGCCAGGTGTGATGGGATTCTTAAGACGCTTATTTACACCTGGAGTTTAATGCATATGGACAATTTTTTATCACAAATTAAGAAAAACATAACCTCGTCAATTCAAAATACGAGTCAAACTCTTGGTGGTATTTTTGGAAAGTCGCAACAAGCAGCTTCTTCTCTGGTACGTTCTGGCTCTGAAAAAATTCAAGACATACTAAGACCTCTGGAAAAACTAAAGCCTGAACAATACGACATCGCCATTCCAGGTCCCACAACCGGCTCCTACAAACCATTCAAAAATCTGTATGTAGAAACTGCTGCCCAAACACTTGGATTGGGTGCCAGAGATACAGATGTACTTGAGCGATTGCCAAGTGCAACAATCGGAGCCTTAAAGGGTGCCGGAGATGGTCTTGCCCAAGCCTTAACTTTTGGCTGGTGGAATCCGGAAATAGAGTACGCCAATGACATCGAAAAAATGGCCGGTGACATGACGGAGGTAGAGTTTAATGTTTTAGGAACAATAGGAACTTTTGTGGTAGGAGGCGGTCTAGTTCAAGGAGCACTCAAAGGTGTTCCACTTCTTGGAAGAGTTGCTACAGTTGCTCCAAGAACATTTAGCCTACTTTCGAATGGACTTACTTTTGCAGGGTTAACCCAACTGCAAAAAGAAGAATCCTACAAAGATGCTCAACACCGAGCCAAAGACTTTGTGAGTGATTTTGCTCTCGGCGGAGCCTTTTCCATTGCTGGCATGAAACCTTCATTTCTAAAATCCTCGGCAATTATTGGACCCGCAACATATGTGACCTCACTTATCAAAGGTGACTCAAACGAAGACGCTCTCAAAAACACCGCAGCGATGATTGGACTCCATTCATTAAACTTTGCGGTGGCGAAATATCTTCCTAACAAATCGGCAGTTGAGAGCCAAATAGAAAAAGCGGCCAGTGAGCAGTTGAAGATAACCAAGAAACAAGCTCTTGAGTACCTCGGCGTAAACGAAAAGGCTACTGCAGAGCAAGTGAAGCAAGCGTGGAAAAACAAAGTAGTTGGTATTACCAAAGAGTTTCCCGCTCAAGCAAAGCAAACACCACAAGAGATGGGGCAATTCAATCAAGCTTGGAATACAGCCAACAGAGCTTACGAGTTCCTGGCAAAAGTAAGCAATCCAACCGGATATACCGGCAAGTCCTTCAGACAGGAGTTTCAAGATCTTTACTATGACCTCTGGAAAAATGTTCCTGACAAAAGGGCTATTGTTATCAGAGCGGTTCGCAACATGCCTGCGGGACTCTCAATCAGAGCCACATTAAACGAGACTCAAAGAAGCGAAATTGTGACCGCACTTGGAGGGCAAGAAGCCAAAACTCGACTCGGACGAGTTGCAGAACTAACTGATGCTGATTTAGTCACTGTAGCAATGGAAAACAAGATACCTGTTACTCCTTTCAAAGCAAATCCACCCGAGTTAAGTGCAGAAACATATAAACATGGCACGCCTGTCCCCGAGAAGATCTTAAAAGAAGGATTTAGCTTGGCGGAGTCTGGAAAAACAAGCGGTTATGGTGGAGTTATGGGTAAGGGTGTTTATTTGGATCTTACCCCAGGTGGTGAAGGAGCAAAATTATACGGAACAGTAATTGATACAAAGATTAAAAAAGGATTAAAACTTTTCAGTTGGTCTGGCAAAATTGACGAACTTTACTCTGAAGCCACGAAGTATGGGGATCCTGAAAAGATTACTGAAGTTCTACAAAAGAAGGGATATGACGGTGTTAAAGGCCTAAACCAAATGGTCATTTTTGACCCACAAAATGTAGTACCAATAGTTGATGGCAAGCCTTCCATTCCGCTAACCACCTCTTTCTCTGTTTTAGATCAAAAAGCGGCCAAGGCTGCAGAAATACGAGACAAATACCGAGTGCCTGGCGAAACCGAGCTAGAAAAACTTGAACGTACTAACAAGGATGTATCACAGACAACACTCATTCAAAAACGGCGCCAAGGTCAAATAATTGCACCAGATCAACCGCGAGTGGATGAGGTGAAAGATCCACCGCCTGGTAGTCCTCCTAGACCTCCCCAGGAAACACCTATTGGTTCTGATTCACCACCTCCTGAAGGGAGTGCTTTAAGCCAGATCGATGCGATGGTTGGAAAGCTTTCGCCTGCTGCTAATCTTCTGGACAAAGCTAAAAAAACAATTCAGGTTTTCCCGCGCCTTTTTACTGACCGCTTTGCTCCTATTCGGGAGTTTGAAAACAAAGTAAGTAAACTGCAGGGCAAGCCCATCGATATCAATTCCAGTCCTTATGTGGGCGCCCGAATGTATGCTGGACGCTTCGGCATTGTAGAAGGAAGTTTCCGAGATTTGTATACCGCACTTCAACCTGTCAGAAAATTGCGGGCAGACTTTACACGCTATGTACTTGCCCAGAGAACAGCAGAAAGAGCCGCCAGAGGTGTTGAAAATCCTCTTGAGGTCACTCAAGAAACTGCAGAGAAGGCACTCCAAGAACTAAAAACTAAAGTTGGTGACAAAGCATTTAAAACATTTGAACAAGTTGGTAGTGGAATGCAAAATTGGGCAGTTAAAGCAATTCTCGAACCCATGAGAGACTCTGGAATTTTAAGCAATAAAGCCTTCAACGCTGTTGTTGAGAAAAACAAAAACTGGCTTCCATTCCATGTTTTGGAATACATACCCACGCTAGAAGAAGCAGACAAGATGGCAATCGGCTCCGAAACATTTTCCGTAAGTAAGCAAGGTGTTGTGAGTGCTCTTGAAGGAACAGACAAGGTCATTCGGGATCCATTTATCTCCGTAATAGACAACCTCACAAAAGCAGTTAGCCTTGTTGAACGAAATAAAGTAGCCCTGAAATTGGTAGAGCTTCGTAAAACTCACCCTGATGCAACCAAAGGGTTGATCAGATTCTTACCCACCAAAGAAAATGCTCCGCAAGATTGGGAATCAATTAGCGTATTTATCGGTGGCAAGGTAACGCGCTGGGCTGTACCAAAAGAATTATCTGAAGCAATGCACGCCATGAGTCCGGCAGAGACAGGTTTGATGGGTAAGTTAGTAATGATGTCTTCAAAAGCATTTAAAGCAGGTACGACTACGCTCTATTTCCCATTTACGCTCTCCAATGCAGTCCGTGACTATCAAACCGCAACGATGGTTTCCAAATATGGCTTTAATCCTGCAGTATGGCTATCAGGATTTAAAGACGGCTTCCGCTCGGCGTTTAAATGGGAATCCAAAGCCTATGACGAATTTATGAGAAATCAAGGTGGCTATGGGAGCTACATTGAATCAACCAAAGGTTTGTCAGTTGCCTCTGATCAATTATTCCGACCCAGATGGATGGAAAGAACGAAAGCTGTTCTTAACCCTTTTGAGTTAATAGGCAACTTCTCTGAAGCCATAGAACTTGCTCCGAGACTTGGAATCTATAAAAAAGCTCTCAGTAAAGGAGCCAGTCCTTTGGAAGCAGCATTTGAAGCACGAAACGTGACAGTCGACTTTGCCAAAGCAGGAGTTGAAGCCCGATTGATTAATATGTGGGTTCCGTTTGTAAATGCACGATGGCAAGGTTTACTAAATGTCACCCGTGTCATGAAGGACAATCCTGTCCGAACTGCAGCCAGAGCTCTTGCCATGACTGTTCTTCCTGGAATTGCCACTTACTTTTATAACGTCATGAACCATGAAGACCTCTGGGAAGATATTCCTCAGTGGGCAAAAGACACCTACTTCATCATTATTGTCGGAGAAGAAAAAGATGAAGATGGTAATAAAGTTCCAAAGGTAATCCAAATCCCTAAAGGTGACGTTGGAACGATTTTCTTCAACCCTCTGATGTACTCGTTTGAATATGTTCGTAAACAAGAACCTCAAAACCTCTTCAAGCTCGGTCTAGAGTGGATGAGTCAGTTAGCTCCAGTTCCATTTACAAGAGATGGTGAGTTATCCGCTCAAGCCTTCTTCTCTGGAGCTCTGCCACCTATTATGCGTACTCCTCTGGAAATAGCGACAAATACAAACTTCTTTACCGGATTTCCAGTGGTCCCAAGAAAACTAGAAAAAGTCGCCCCATCAGAACAATACGACAGTAGAACACCTGATTTAGCAATCACCATCGGTCGTGCCTTGGGAGTAAGTCCTATGAAGTTGACCCACGCAGTCTATGGATTAACCGGAAGCTTGGCTAGAGAGCTACTTAGCCCTGCAGATGTCCTAGGTCTGACAATGGATCGTTTTTACCGAACTCAGGGCGGTGAGAAGCAACGTAGAGCCTGGGACATCAAATATGAAGCAGAAGTAGGCTACAACACCACTCGTCTGCAAATGAAGAAGCTCATAGAGGCTGGTGACATGCAAGGCGCCCAGCAAATGGCACTGAGGTGGAACGAAGAAGCAGAAAAACTGATCCCACAGGTTGTT
This sequence comes from Candidatus Nomurabacteria bacterium, assembly GCA_020631855.1. Lineage (GTDB taxonomy): Bacteria > Patescibacteriota > WWE3 > UBA101185 > UBA10185 > JACKGU01. The sequence continues at coordinate 77,311 of JACKGU010000002.1, forward strand.
CCGCTTTTAATGAAAGATGATCCCAAAGAAGCAACATTGTTTCAAAGTAGCATCACTTTTAATGCGAGCGATTTACAACGCTTATTAAAGACAACTCTTCCTGGCGGTATTCCTCAAGAAACTGACAGTGATAAGCAGAAATCAACACTAACTCCATTGAAGAATGGGTCCAATTCCACGGACAATCAGAGTATTAAGAGTTTGATTTATAGATAAACAGTTATGGCAGACATCATACGACCAATAGAACCATTTGAATTGACTCAAGGTTTTGGAGAAAACCCAGCTGACTATGCTCGATTCGGACTCAAAGGACATAATGGTTGGGATTTAAAAACAAAGTTTCCCGATACTCCACAGGGCTTTAGAAATATTCTTTCATCTTGGGCATCTAAATTTTATTCTCAGGGCAACGAGGGGAACGATGGCTTTGGTCTTTACTTTGAGGTAATCGTCCAACTTTATAACACCTACAAGCTGACCTATGCTCACTGCAAATCCATTGAAGGCTTTGAAAACAAGAATGAGGGTGACTCATTGGCCATTAGTGACAACACCGGCAATAGCACTGGCAGTCATTTACACCTTACCGTAAAGCGTGGACAACTTTCCAACGGAAAGTTTGCCAGCGACAACTATAACAATGGCTATTTTGGAGCCATCAATCCTCAAGAGTTCTTTGATGAACTCAGAAAGTATAAGAAAGAAAAAGGCACAACTTCTGCTCCTGAGGGATGTTTGGTGCCAAATACACCTGAATGGCGAACTAAGTACGAGCAAGTAGTCTCTTCGGCAACCAAATGGGCCGATACGCTTAAGATTTTTGAGATCACTGACGACCCCAACACTACCCCCAGCGACAGAATTAAGAGTGTAGTCGGAGGGTATAAAAGTCGTGAAACTGACCTATCTAACAAGCTAAACGAGAAGTCAGCCGATCTCGACAAAGCCAACCAGGAGATTAGCAACCGGGTGGAACAAGTTGGCAGACTCGAAAAGGATTTGCTAGAGAAGGAAAAGTACCACAAAGCCCTGATCGACGCATTAAATAAACAGCTCAAAAATGGTTCAGATGCGCTCCCCTTGGCTCAGGCTCGCATAGGGGTGCTGGAGGGCGAGCTAGATGAAGCTAATAAAGCCAAGGGCAGAGCTCTCAACGATGCACAGCAATACAAAGGTCAATTTGAGGCGTGCCAAAAGGGTACTCTGGTTCCGACTCCTCAATTAATTTTCTCCCTGGTTATTCAGTATTTCAGCAATAAATTACCCAAAGGAGGTGAAAAACTATGATAGTTACCAGCCCTAAATATCAACTGACATTTGATGACCTTAAGAAACTTGGTACAGGTTTAGGAATTGCACTACTCGGAGCAGCTCTAACATACTTGACAGAACAGATTCCCAATATCGACTTCGGTCAATGGACTCCGATTGTTGTAGCTTTCTGGTCAGTTGTTGTCAACACAGTCAGAAAATGGTTAACAGCAAGTGAATATATTGAGAACTAATGTCCTATGAGTGATAAACCAGTCAATACCATCAATATGCTCGAACGTGTTGCCAAACTCGAAGAACGAGTAGATGGCGGGTTTGGATTTGTAAATAAAGAGTTAAAGGAAATAAAAGAAAATCATTTACACCAATTACAAGCAGATGTTAGTGACTTGAAAATAAAAGTGAGTACTTTGGCGGTGAAGATTAGCATCGCTGCTGCTGTGGCAACGATAGTTGGAGATTTTATTTTCCGTCTTCTTTTTCGGTAGGCTCTTTAACCTTCATCTCTTTTTTAGCAAGATCCGCTTCCTGCTTATGGTTGAAGACAAGATTATTCAAATCATTGGTGAAACCCTTGAAAGAATTAGCATTCAGAACATGGAAGTACCCAGACTCAGGATTACCAGTAAAGATTAGAGTATCACCAGGATTAATGTTCTGAGCTTTACGCAATTTAGCAGGTATCACAATTTGACCGCGTGAACTTACCGGGGCGGTCCCGAACACTGTCATTTTTGCTTGTGGCTTCTTTTTTGAGCCTTTATCTTTCATAGTCATATAAAACGGTAACTACTCCACCGAGAAATTGTTCCTACAATAAAGAATAATCTTTAATGTAGGTTACGGGTATTATACAATACATCGATCTCGAGAAGTTCGCAACATCAGAAAGTGACAGAAACAACCTTGTATCTACTAGGGTAAAAGAAGTAAAATAAGGATGTTATTGATAGGCGGCGGCGAAAGATTCAATGCCAATATGTTCTTTAAGAAAACTAAGCTGGAGTTCCAAACTAGGCTCGATAAGAGGTCTTAGGTTCGAGCAAAGTACGGTGACCAGCTCCAAATTCTCCTACATATGCAAAAAAGCAAACTACCACCAAGTATAAGGTCAATAAGCAAATCCCCGATAGATCAACAAAAAATCATAAATGACATCCAGCAAGAACTGATAAACAATATAGACAAAAAATATAAGCTATCTTCTCTAAAATTTTATAAACACAAAACACACAATTACGGAGTGAAAACCCCATTAGTAAGAAAAATTGCAATAAAGTATTTTCGAGAAATAAAAAGCCTAAATAAAAAACAAATTTATGAAATTTGCGAAAATCTGTTGAAAAATAGAAGCAACGAAGAAGCAACTATATCCATACAGTGGGCAGGAGCTACTTCAAAAGACTTTACTGAAAAAGATTTCAAAATATTTGAAAGCTGGCTTACAAAATACATCGACAACTGGAGTAAAGACGACGATTTCTGTCTGCATATACTGAATCCGCTCTTAAAAATGTACCCAAACCTGATCGCACACACAAAAAAATGGGCTATGTCAAAAAATATGTGGCTTAGAAGGGCCTCAGCAGTTTGTATGATATCCTCGGACAAATCAATGTATGTATCGGAACATTCTTTAAACGATATATTTGAAGTATCAATAAAGCTAATGGGCGATCGAGAAGACCTGGTACAAAAAGGCTATGGCTGGTTACTAAAAGCAGCTTCGATACGCAAGCAGAGAGAAGTGTTTGATTTTATTATAGAAAATAAACTCAAAATGAGCAGAACCTCCTTAAGATATGCTATAGAGAAAATGCCTCCGGAACTAAGAAAAAAGGCTATGGAGAAATAAGCATTAAACGAAAAATTTTTTTTCGGTAAAATTTACGAATTTTGCTCAAGATAAGACACAAAGAAATCTTTCAAAACTTCTGGGTGAACTTCCATGTTCTTAAAATAAGAGGGGATAACCCATACAGGTCTGACAAGTAAATTAGGATTTTCTTTCAAATGCTTTATTTCCACCTCATCTAAAAGCTCGGGCTCGCCGCTAACGTATTCGCAAAGATATAAAGATTGCTCGCACTTTCTTAAAGGATCGTAGGCTGAAAAAAGAAATTTAACAACCTTTGCTTGAATGGAGGTTTCTTCATAAAGCTCACGTAAAACGGTTTGCTCTAAAGTAGCGTCGGTTTCCTCATAGGTTCCTCCGGGAATTGTTAGATATACAGCACCATTTTTATACTTTAGCAACACTAACACCATGCCGTCTTTTATAATCAGAGCTCTAGATTTTTTAGCAGATTTCATGCGAACATAATAACATACTAGGCAACAGCTTGGTTTAACAAGATTGATTATTACTATTTTATAATTTCGTTACTTAAATCTACTTGTGTTAGCTATAGAAGCACTTTACTTAATATGCTCGGCTTTTCGGCGAAAAGAAATTACAGCAAACCATCTGCATAAGTTGGTGGTGGTTGATAAGTTCGGCGTAGGTTTGTGTATTATTTTTAGCGGTTTTAGGTTTTTTGGTTGTTTATTTTTGAGGGCGGGCTGAAAGCCCGCCCTCTTCTTATCTACCATCTTATTATTATTGTTCCAGTCCCCTGCCCTTTAATACCTCTCCCCGAGTCGTTTTCTAGGACTTTTTTCTATGCTTGCTGCTTAAGGTTTTTGCTGTCTTTAACAACAGTTTTCTTGTTCTCGGCTAATTTTCTTATGAAAAGAAATACGCCTAAGGCAGGTACCCATATCACCGAGAAGATCGCAATCTTAACTGCCAGCTCAGTGATGCTTTGCAAGGATATTACTAAGGATCTTATTGCTTCTTTAACAACAGTTTTAAAGCTCCAGCCGTTATTTGGTATGTATGGCAAGGTGTTTTCATTCGTGGCGACATAGATTGTTATCAAGTTAGTTTGTGATTGTTTTTCAAGCATGCGCATCTGTCCTTCTATTCTATCTATTTGTTTTTGTGTGTTTGTTATTGCCTGTTGAACTTTAAGAACTTCGTTAACATCTGTCGTAGTGGTTAAAAGGCCATAGAATATCTCGTTTGCTTTTTGTAAAGGTTCTAGCTGTTTTTCGTAGTTTGTATAAGAGTCGGTAATGTCTCCTACGTTTATTGTCTCGGTGACTACTCTAAGTCCGAGGGATTTTACTTCTTTTACAAAAAGATCTTTATTTTCCCCCGGTATCCTTACAGTTATTGATCCGTAAGAATTCTCTTCACCATTGCTTATGTCTTTTGTAACAAGGTAGCCTTTAGCTTTGTTTTGAGCAATTTCTTGAATATCTAAAACAGCTTTATTCACATCAAGCACTACCATTGATAGCATTGATTCCACTTTGTACATCATTGAAGATGAGGCTGGCGAAATCTGCGCTTCGTCTACTCCCGTCTCAAAAGTTACGCCTTTGTTATAATCTGCCGCGAAGTCTCTTGTATTACCCACGTAGTTTATATCACCCACGCCTCTCATATGAGAGGTATAGTAAGGTTTTTGCATCCAACCGCCGTTTGCGCCTAATCTATAGGCAAAAAAAGCAGCTACTAAGACTATAAGTGTTGTTTTATGGTCTTTTATAAGTTTAAGCAGACTATCTTTTAAATGCATATAAATATTATAATCTTTCTTCTACAACTTTCCAGTTTACTGTTTTCCACCAATTTTCTATGTATTCCGCTCTTCTGTTTTGATACTTTAGGTAATACGCATGTTCCCACACATCAAGCCCGAGAACAGGCTTGCCGCCTGTCATAATCGGGTTATCCTGGTTTGGGGTAGATTCTATTTTCAGCTTTCCTTCCTGCGTAAGTGTAAGCCATGCCCATCCGCTGCCAAATCTTGTAAGGGCGGATTGAGTAAATTGTTCTTTGAAAGATTCAAAGGTTTGAAAATCTTTTTCAACACGCATTATTAATGTTTCAGATGGCTCGGCGTACTTCGGCGCCATGCTCTCCCAAAATAAAAGGTGGTTGTAGTAACCTCCTCCGTTATTTTGAACAGATGTTCTAATATCTTCGGGAAGAGAGGCTATGTTTTGCAGTAATTCCTCTATGTTTTTTGCACTAAGTTCGTTATGTTTTTCCAACGACGCGTTAAGATTAGTAGTATATGCTTGATGGTGCTTTGTATAATGAATTTCCATTGTTTGTGCGTCTATATATGGCTCCAGATCTTCATAAGAAAATTTTAATTTTGGTAGTTCGAATGTCATAAATATCCTTTCAGGTTTTTACCTAAATTTAATAATAATTGCTTTCAGACTTCAGATTTGTAAAGTTAAAAGAGTATTTCCATTATAGCACTCTTACCGGGTCTTTTTGGCACCAGCTTCCTACATAAGCTTTTTTTCCGACTAAATTATATATTATTGACGTGTACTCCTTATTAAGTTCTATTTCCTTGGTGTGTTTTTTAATGTTAGGTAAGTTTGGCTTTCTACTCTCAAAAATTCTTGGGTTTTTCAGAAAGATTGGTCTTTCAGGATTCAGTAAGGACAGCATTCTAGTTGCTTTTATATTTTGATCGATCGTGTAGTCATCTACAAAACATCGATATAGGCCTGAGAAATCTAAGTGTGTCCCAGTCTCAAAGAAATTATTTTCGATAACGTATTTTATATAAGAATCATCTACATAGATTTGAGATGACACTAAATATTTTTCGGAAATTTTCTGGGCCTGCTCCCATTTAATTCTTTTAATTTGTATGTCGTCTAAAGACAGTGCAAAAGTAATAAAAACAAACAAAATACTTACTGCTACAAAAAGGTGCTTACTATATTTTTGCGCGACATTTTTCTTATCATCGTATATTGAAAAAAGATACAAAATAAAAATTAAAGATGCCGGTGCTAAGTATCTGTCGTAAAAGTCGCTTGATACTATAGTAAAAGATAATAAAAATACCGTGGAAAAAAGTAGATAAAGCGACTCTTTACCTTTTTTTATAGCGTTGAGTATTTTTTTGCGTTCTGCTAATGTGATTTCTATAAGATTAATTATCCCAATAGAAATCAAGAAACTAATAAATAATTTAAAGAAGCTGTTGTCAAAAAGACTCTCGTTTTGTGCATAGTAATTTTTTGCATACAACTTTTCTACATAAAAAACATTACCCATTGCAAAGTTGTCGTGGGGGAATAGCAAATTTACGGCTAGAAAACTCGCAACTATAGCTTTAATGAAAAAATAGCGCATTTTATTTTTTACTCCCATGGTTAGGGTTAAAGGCAACGTAAAATATATAAAATAAGGTATTATTCTCCATAGCTTTGCGATTCTGCCTGATAGTTCCTCTACACTAAGTAGTATTGTACTTTTAACGTATGAAGAAGCCTCTGCGTCCCTGTAGGTTGGCCATGCCAGCCAAATTCCAAGCCCCAGTAAGGGAAGAAACAAAAGAATTACGAGCTGCTTGAGGGGGACATATTTTAAGGTTTTAAATAGGTTTTTGCCCGACAGGCTGCTTTTTTTGAAATTAGTGTAAAAAGTATTATATATCTCTGATCCCAGTGCGTAAGCAATGAAAGTGTTTACCACAGCCAAAAGACCTACCTGTCGGACAAGCACAGAGGCTGCAGCTAATAACATGCTTATATATATATTTTTAACATTTTTACTTTTAATATAAGCGAGTGAAAAATATGTGTTCCAGATTAATATAGAAATAAAGTAATTCTCAGACATATATGAGAAGGTGGAGCTGTACAGAATAGGATTAAAAAGCATTAATAAGAATGTTGCGCCTAGTATTGTATTGGAGACCTTTGCAGGCTTAAGAAGTTTCAGTATTTTATAAAATCCAACCCCTCCCGTAATAGTAATTAAAAGGGTGAGAAATCTTATTGTTTCGAAAGAATAACCGAATATTCTAGACCAGATCACTCCGGCTACCCCTTGTAAGATAAAAGACATGTCAAGTTTTTGTTGCAGCGCGAAATCCCCGGCCAAAAACATCTTGAGTTGAATATGCATTACCCAGTCGTCATTTACAACATAGTTACCTCCAAGGCCAATAATAAGAATTGATGTTACAAATAACCCTAAGCATGAAAAAAGAGTCTTATGTGATATGAGTATATTTTTCATTGTAGTCGCCTGTAGATATTAATTGTTTTTTCTTCGGGAGTAAAAATAGTGTATTCCTTTGAATAGTAAAAAGGATCATCTATGTCTGTCTGCACCGATTTCGCGTTTTGCATCTCCTGCGAGTCCTCCACCTCTATGAAGTATTGAGGAGCTTCAAGGAACAATGTTAGGGGCTTTAAATAGAATTCGGCAACGGTATTGTTATCGTTTGTTTCAAAATTTCGAGTTTTTTCTACAGGCAAGGGCCCCAGCAAATATTCTGCGATTTTATCCCACGCCCTGTTGTAAGGAAAGCCGTATAAGAAGAGCTGGGATTTATCACGGTCAATTTTATCTAGGTTGATGCCGTATATGTTGGTATCTTCCCATGGATATTTTTTATTTACTGAGGGCGTGAAAATTAAAGATATGTAAAAAATACCAACGGCGAGAGCACTGCAGATAAGTGCATACAATAGGCTTTGTTGTTTTTTATTATTAGGAATTGCGGATAGTTTCTCTAGGCCAATTGCCGACACAATAATCAAAGGAATTATGTAATTTAGTATATGAGTCCCCGGCCTTGAGAATATAAACTCAAAAAGTATAAATGGTATTAAAAACCAAACTAAAATTATATAGGTATGCGTCGATGCCCTTACATTTCTGTTTAAAAAAGATTTAGCTGCTGTAATTATACCTAAGACAGGTAGAAAGTAAGCAAAAACAAAAGGGTTGTAAACGTAAAAAGTATACAGGGAGTTATTTGGGAGTTGGTTTATTCCGTTGAGCCTCTTTTGCAAGTAGCTCAGTGTGTTTTCCTGGAAGAAACCTTTGATAATGTACGGTATATAGAAAGCTGCCGCAATGAGAGCGGCCATAAAAAGAAAAAGTAGCAAGTTATTAGTTAAATTACGCTTATCGGAAATATTTTTAGTTTTTGATAGTTTGGTAGCAAAAACGAGAATTATTGGAATAAAAATAAAAATTCCATCGTAGTGAGACAGGAGTGCTAACCCGGCAGATATGCCGGCTAAGGTAAGTGAGAAAACACCTAGAATTTTTTTATTATAAGAATTGCTCGCAGACTGCAGTCCTATAAGAGTTAAATACAGCGCTAGAAAGGAAAAAAAATGCACCATGCTTTGATATTGCGCGGTGCGACTAAATGCTATAAAAAATCCGTTTGATAGGTATATTAATGTTGCTATGAATCCTGTTTTATTATTGAACATTTTTGAAACTGCGCCGTAGAAGAAAATTGTTGAGGCTAGACCTGCTACTGCAAAGGGCAGTCTCATAAATTGTTCCGAGTAACCCCCGGTAATTTTCTCCATGCCCCAGGTCGCTATAAATTGCATTGGGCCTTTTCTTTGATTAAGTAAAAATTGTATTGGGGTAAGGTATTTGTCGGTATATAAAGCTTTTGTTTCATCTCCGTAATAGTTTGAATACCCTAAATTACTAAAACGAGGCGGCAGGGCTAAAAGCAAGATGACTATTACTGGTATTATTATTTTAAGTTTTTTTCTCATGTTTTATAACTTCGTTAATTAAAACTATTGCGCAAGCTATAGATGTAGTTTACCCAACATGTTGTGCTTTGTAACGCAAAAAACTACAGCAACCACCTGCGTAAGCTGGTGGTGGTTGATAGTTTAAATAATAACATTTTAGAATAGTCCATAGAATCGTTCTCGTTTGTTATGGAAGTTTAATTGTTTTACATATAAAATAGCATTATGAATGAGTTTAAAGTGCTGGGCGTTATTGTGAGCTACAACACGCGAGCTACACTTGATGAGTGTTTAAAAAATCTAGTTGAAATAAAAAATAGTGCCCCGGCAAAGTTTTTAGAGATAGTTGTGTATGATAATGCTTCTAATGACGGCTCGGCTGAGATGGTAGAAACAAAATATCCTAGTGTAAAGATAATGAAAGGTAGTGAGAATCTTGGCATCTCTGCCGCGGCTAATGCCGCCGCTTTTGCTTTTACATCTGATTATATTTTATATTTAGGCAGTGATGCTTTTCCGTCTTTGGAGACTGTCGCAGGTTTATCGGAGTATCTTGACGCACATCCTAAAGTTGCCCTTGCTACAACAGCGCTAATTAAGAATGACGGTTCTCTAGATCTGGATGCTCACAGAGGTATTCCAACCCCTTTTGCGGCTCTTTCTTATTTCTTAGGGTTTAGCAGGCTGTTCCCTTCCTCCAAAGTATTTAATAGGTATTTTATGGGATGGGAAGATTTAGCAAAGCCTCATGAAATCGAGGCATGCATTAGCCATTTTATGTTTGTTCGTAGGAAGGCATTATTTGAGGTTGGGGGATGGGACGAGGATTATTTTGTTTTTGGCGAAGATATTGATTTATGTTATCGCCTTCGTAGTGCAGGATATAAAATTATGTACCTCCCACAATATAAAACCTTGCATTTAAAAGGCGTTAGCGTGGGTATTCGGCCTGAAACATCTGAAAAAGTTTCGGTACCCGCTAAGGTAAAGAGACGAATGGTAAGGCAAACTACAAAAGCCATGAGAATGTTCTATAAGAAAAATATGTCTAAGGACTACCCCTTTTTTATGCTCTTGCCTATATATTTTGCTACATTTGCTTTAGAGGTTTGGCGAATAACTAGCTTAGAACTAAAGTTAATTAAGAGCAGTATTTATAAGCGTCTCTAGAGTTACCGAGGTAGCGTCCGTTTAAATATGTTATTCTTAATTTATGTTATTAGGTTCTTTCATCACTAATGACCTTTTTCATGTAAATAAAGCAGAAATTTTAAAAAAAGTCCGTCACAGCACTGAGTTTTCATTCAGTTTTATTCTATTATTAATCGGCTCAAGCATTGTATGCACGCTCGGACTACTTTTAAACTCAACCCCCATTGTTATAGGGGGTATGATTATCTCTCCGATGATGTGGCCTTTGATGCAAACCTCAATTGGAGTCGCATATGGTAGAAGTTCTTATGTAAGGCAGGCCTTTTTATTGTTAGTTTTTTCAATAGTCGCAAGCCTAACAGCTTCTGTTTTGATAACTTTCCTCTCCCCTATTAAACTGCTGAATCCCGAAATATTATCAAGAACTTACCCTACCTTGTTGGATTTAATTGTAGCTATTGTGGCCGGAGGTGTTGCGGCTTTAGCAATTTCTCAGCCTAAAATATCTGAAAGTTTGGCCGGAGTTGCTATTGCTACGTCGTTAATGCCACCGCTCTGTGTTTCAGGTATTGGTCTTGCTTTAATGAGGCCCGACATATTTTTAGGAAGCTTTTTACTTTTCTTAGCTAATGTCATATCTATCATATTTATTTCTATTATTGTGTACCTGCTTTTGGGTTTAAGAGCAAAAAACGATCCGGTTTTTGCTAAAAGGGCTACTTTTACACTTTTTATGGCTCTGGTTGTTGTTAGCATTCCTTTGTTTCTCTTGTTGAAAAAATATACTTTTGAAGTTCAAATATATTCAGTGTCGGATAAAATCTTACATCGAAGCTTTTCAGAAATATCTGATTCTATTTATATATCAAGTATAGATACTAGTGTTCCTTCCTTCTTCTCAAAAGATAGAGAGGTTTCAGTATCTGCACAGGTATTGGTGCCCGACAGCATAGAGATAACATTCGATGTACAGCAGAAAATTCAGTCCGAGCTTTCCGAAGCGTTAAATTCCGACGTTAATTTTAGCCTTCTTCTGCAAAGGTCGTTGGGAGTAACGAGTAAAAAAGCATCTGAGGTTTCAAAAAAAAGGTCATTATTGCAGGCGGCACTAGTTTCTGAGCTCCGGATGAGCGACGCTAACTACGACATCGACAGCATAGACATTTCTTATTTAGAAGATCGTGGCGTGTGGAGAGTAAGTGCAGTTCTGAGAGCTGACACAGAAGCGTTCCGCCCAAACATTAATAGCGGGGCTTTAGAAAATACTTTATCAGAGCTCGTTAATACTCCCGTTGAGCTCAGCATTGAGTTAATTCCAAGAATTGCTATTGGTATGGATACAGCTAACATTGAAAAAGTCAGATCCTCTGTCATGTCCTATTTGTCTGATAATTATCCTCAAATTGATGTAAAATCAGCGTACGTTGAATACAATGAGGGTGAAAATAGGTATCAGATTAGTATTGAGGTGCTTGTACCTTTTTCTTTTCAAGCCGGATATGATGTGCAACAATTAAAGTCGTACTTAGAGGAAACATTTAATAGTGAATTCGCGCTTACTGAAACAATAATATATGCAGACAAAATTATTTATTAAAAGCTTACTTCCTGCAATTTTTATATTAGTTTTTGTCGGTCTTGTGATATCAGCCATGCTTCATATTGAATATAGCAGTGAAAACACCTTTATATGCGGTTATACTGCAGATGTTTCGGGGTGCGAAACCGTAAAAAATAGCGAGTACTCATATTTATTCGGTATAAGACTTCCTGTTTTAGGTGTAGCTTTCTTTTCTACATTTTTATTATTATCGGGTTTGGGTGTATTTGTACAAGCGGGCTATCTAAGAACGCAGTTATTCAAGGATTTCTTTAAAGGAAGGCTCTATAGCTTTTCTATCCTACTCTTAGGCTTAGTTGGAGCTTTTGTTGAAGTTTATCTACTTTTTATTCAGCACGTAATCCTTAAGGAATATTGTTCGTGGTGCTTGTTGTTGGGTATAGTCGCTCTCGTTGTATTTGTTCTTTCGAATTTTTACTTTTTTTCTAGAAATTATTTTGATAAATAGCCGCATACATCTTTAATTGCGTCTTTTTACAGTTATTTTGACTCTTAGGCTTTATTTTTTCTGTTTTTATAATTTCGTTACTTAAAACTACTTGCGTGAGCTAGTAGGTATAGTTTACCCAACATGTTGGGCTTTGCGGTGCAAGGAATTACAGCAAACCATCTGTGTAAGCTGGCGGTGGTAGATTAAAGTATGCGTGTGTGGGTATGGGGGGGGGCGGTTGAGGTTGGGGCCGTGGCCCCAACCTCAGAATTCTTGGCTAAACCAAACACTAAGATTTCTTTATAGCAATCTTTTTTGGTTGTTCCTCCTCCTTTTTATTGAATGATACTGTCATTACTCCGTTCTTACATACTGCTTCGGGATCGTTTTTAAGATCTACATTGCTTGGTACCGAAACTCTGTACGAAAAGTTAGAGGTAGCTTTTTTGTAATACTTTTTAGATTTATCTTCTGTCTTCGACTCTCCTCTGATCCATAGTACGTTTTTGTCCAAAGTAACCTCTACTTCTTCGGGATTTATACCCGGTACCGCGGCTTCTACGTATACTTTTTTATCGTCTTCGTAAATAGATACGCCGGACGCTGCTGTGAAATCTTCATCCCAAATTGAGGGAAACTTTGATGTTGAAAGATCCCAAAATGAGCTGGGAACTAAATTTAAGGTCATATTTGCCTCCTTGGAAAATATATACTTATCACTTTTATACAACGAGTGCTAATTGTCTGTCAAGTTTTGAGTAGGCAAATTTCGGATGTGCTATTATCAACAACATGAAGGAGCTTGAAATCAAAAGAAAAAGCTATAAAACTCCTATATATTTACCGGACGCTACCCTCGGAGTAGTTAGGGGGCTGGATTCAAAAGATCTTCTTGGTGCAGGAGTTAAAGGAGTTGTAGTTAATACATATCATCTTCACCATCGCCCTGGGCTAGAACATCTTTCCGAGGCCGGCGGGATTAAAGCATTTATGGGCTTTGATGGTTTGGTAGCATCAGATTCAGGTGGTTGGCAAATTTTTTCTCTAATACACAGACATGGATTGCCAGGAAAAATTTCAGACGAGGGCGTGAAATTTGCAGATAAAGACGGTGGCAAGAAAATGAAGTTGTTTACACCAGAGGATTCGATAAAAATGCAGTTTGAATTAAAGTCGGATATTGTGGTGTGTCTTGATGATTTCACACCGCCGGATGCTGATCGTGTAACGATAGAAAAGTCTGTAAATAGGACTGTTTTGTGGGCTCAAAGAAGTAAGATCGAATACGAACGGCAGTTGAATATACGAGGCATAGAGCGTGCAAATGCCCCGGTGTTGATGGCAGTAGTTCAAGGAGGATACGATAAATCTTTAAGATTGCAATGTTGCAATGATCTTTCATCCATAGGGTTTGATATGTACGGTTTTGGCGGTTACGTAGTGAATGAAGATGGGCTGGACCTCGAAATATCTGAATATTTAGCTTCTATTATACCTTCAGGCGCGTACAAATTTGCTCTTGGGGTGGGAACGCCCTGGCAAATTGCTATGTGCTATAAATTCGGTTGGGATATATTTGATTGCACTTTGCCAACAAGAGATGCACGGCATGGAAGGCTCTATGTATATACAGGAGACTATTCAAACCCTTCAGATTTACTGACTAAGGGCTTGCATTCTCACATTTCTATAACTAGTGGAAAATATTTTAAGGACCATTTTCCTATTAGCGATAGCTGCGATTGTTTAACATGTTCGAATTACACCAGATCTTACCTGCACCACCTTTTTAAGGTTAAAGATGTGTCCGCTTACAGACTGGCAACAATTCACAATCTTCGTACGTACACTCGGCTGATAGAGGCTTTGGTAGCATCGGATATTAGATAGTTTAGTGATTTAGTATCTTGTTTTTTATGGTTTATGTCGTTGGGGCCCCGCGTAGCGGGGCCTTTACCTTCAAAAGCGAGCTTTGGGGGCCTCAACCCGAAGCATCCCCCTCCACCACTCTTTAGTAGGTCGGCTTTGCCAGACTTTTACGCCCAGTGTTTCGCGCCGATCGCCCTAAGAGCAGTAACGGTACAATTAGTAGTCATCGTCATCGCTGTACAGGCCTTCGTCCATATCATCGTCAGGTTCGTCCAATTCGCCGGATTCTATCATATCGTCGTACACCCTTTGATACAGTTCCCAATCCATGTCACTTGCATCTTCAGCGGGAACCCATGATGCGTCTCTTAACAAATTTTTTCTGATTTGTTCAGGAGTTAACACAAGTATCACCCCCTCTGAAAGTCAGTAATTCTTTTTGATTTATAAAAGTATTACAAAGCATTTATTATTTGATCCTACCGTCTTCCCTGATTCTATATTCAGGCTTGATTGTAGAAAATTGCCTTAAAAGGCACATTTCTTTGGTAATTTTTGCATTAAAAGTTAACTAAATCAATCCTTTTTAGTGAAGAAGTTTTCACTGAAAGTTAAACCTTTTTCCAAGAGCTTAATATTAAAGTTTTCGTTTACTCCGTGCATGTTGCAGTCGTCATTCCCAAGAGATACAAGAAGTGTGTCTTTTCCAAGTACACTTTTAAAATCATTTACTACAGGAATTCCTCCCCCAACTGGTTTAGATAGCGCAGGTTTTCCAAAAGCAGTCTCTAGAACAGTTCTTACTTTAGAGAAGATTTGGCTTGAAGTGTCTATTTTTATTGGATTATAGGCATTTGTAAATTCCAGCTCATATTTTATGTAAGCGGGTGTGTTTTGTTTCACAAAATCAGCAAATTTATTTTTTATTTCTTCCGTATTTTGAAACATTACGGTTCGAAAGTTTAATCTTACCTCCGCTTGTGCCGGGACTATATTTGCGTAGCCTTCTTCTGTGTAGCCTGCTTTAAAGCCTGTAATTTGAATTGTTGGTCTTAGACCTACCTGTGAAAGCAAATCCAGTTCACTTTCAGTAGTAAGCTTTTTTACGCCTATATTGTCCAAGATGCTTTCCAGATTCTCAACCGCCTTAGTATTTTGTTCTTGTTGCTGCTGGCTTATCTCGTCAACGTCTTTGTAGAACCAATCAAAAGCCACTTTGCCGCTTGTGAATACTTTATTTAAAAATGCAGACAATTCTTGAGCCGAATTTGGAACAGCCCCTCCGTATAAACCAGAGTGCAGGTTGTTTTTTGCCGTAGTGTAGGTGATTTTACAATTAAACCCGCCTCTTAAAGAATATTCAATTACCGGGTTTGTTCCTATAAGTTCGCCATCAGATACCATTATGTAGTCCGCTGTTAGTTTGTCTTTGTTTTTCTGTAACTGCGAAGCAAGTTCTGTGTTTGAAGTTTCTTCATTGCCTTCTATCAAAAATTTTACATTGTATTTAAGCCGCTTTGTTTTTATCAACTCACATACCGTATACATATGAATAAAAAATTGCCCTTTATTATCTACCACTCCCCTTGCAATCAGCCTGTCGCCTTTTTCAAACAATTCAAACGGGTCTTTTTCCCAACCATCGCTAATATTTGCAGGCTGAACATCGTAGTGTCCGTATACCAGTACAGTTTCAAATGCGGGATCAACTTCAATTGTGCCAAAAACCACCGGATTAGATATTTCTCCTTGCCAGAGTTCTGTAGTGAATCCCGAATCATTAAGGTATTTTTCTATCCATTTAACTGCTTTTATGATCTCGCTTTTATAGGCGGGATCTGTTGAGATGCTTTTAAATGAAATTAATGGTTCAAGTTGTTTAGTGTAATTTTTGTAGTCCATGTTTTGGATTATAGCAGTTTTTACTTTACAGTGTCATTTTTGTACTTTATTATTTATTTATGCCTGAAAATTTAAATACTAATAGAATCGAGTCTGAAGATTTACATTCCGGCCAAGTTACAGATACTCTCGGCCAGAACTCAAAGAAGTCCCGTAGCAAAGCTAAGCCAATTCTAATTGTTACTTCTCTGGTCCTATTTTTAGGAATTGTGGCTGCAGTTTTTTTTGCATATAGCTTTAATAAGTCTTACAGCAAGCATGTGGGCATGTTAAAAGATAAGTCTCAGTCGCAATCAAAGCAGCTGGACAGCCTTTCAACTTCATTTTCAATAGTTGTTAACACCATGAAAGATTCTAATGAAGACGATCTTCAAAGTAGCATTTCTTTAATACAGAACACGGAGAAAGAAAACTCAGGAGAGGTATTGGCACTTGAAGATTCCCCTGAGATGAAAAAACTAAGAAAATTATCGGAAGAGTATAGGTCGATAATCGAGACTCTCGGTAAAATTGAAGCTACTAACAAAGACATAGAAAATTTGCTGGTTGAAAAACCATACGTGAAGTACCTGAACTATAAGAACCCTCAGCTGGATACTCAAGTAATAAAAGATACAAATGAATTTACAAAAAATGCCGGAATAATAATGTCGTATTTTAAAGATCAGACCGTGCTTAGCATAGAGGAATCTACGGTAATTTATGATTTAGTTGCAGATGTAGTAAGCGCTTTTTATAGCGACTTTGATGAATTTTACGTTTCAAGCATAGAGGCAAAGCTAGATAAGTTGGATTCAACTCAAAACAAGTTAGAAAATTTAAACACAGATAATCTTCCCGATTCAATCAAGGAAGGGCACAGAGCACATGTAGAAGAACTTGATGCAGGAGTTAAAGACCTTAGAGTATTAGTACAAGCAATGAGAGATAAAGATTATTATTTTCTTTTAAGTTTTGCTCAAAGTTTAGACACTGCAACAAGTTCGGTAGTAGCTTCAGAAGAAGTTGCTCTGTCTGAGGCAATAACTTTTTGGCAGGAAAACGAGACCATAAGATCGGTTCCTGGCTTAGTAAAATCTTGGGAAAATTTTGGCACTAGCATAAAATAATGTGTCTTTATTAACTGCCCGCAAGAGAGTCAGAATGCGCTCTAGTTCAAACCGCGTACTTGGATTCACGTTAGTTGAGTTGCTTATGGTCATTTCGATTATCGGCATCTTAGCCTCAGTGATACTGGTTGCCTATAATCCCTACAAATTTCTACAAAACTCTTATTACAGGCAATCAAAGGCCGATCTGTTATCTATAAGAAAAGGTCTTATGCTCTATGCCATTAAGTACGGAGAATACCCTCCGGATGTTTGGCGAGATCTTCCCAGCGGAATCGAGGAGTTTATTCAGCATGGCTCGCAATGGCCCAAGGGTCCTTATCCAGGCAGTGTTTTTGATTATGATAATTGGTCTGACCAGATATGCTGGAACGGAGAAACCGGTATTATTCAAATTACTTTGAGGCAGGTGCCTGGTTATAATCCTGATGGGAGTGACAATTGGAACATATATGCAGTTATTAAAGGTAAAGGCATTCCCCACTGTTCTGATTCGGCGGCTGTTGGAGAATGTATAAATTGTCCTGAAGATTAGTTTTTTGAGTTGTGTGTTTTAGCAGATCTACATCCTTCTTAACATAGATCTGTGCCGGCAGTGTAAATTTTAGGTTAATTTGTCAATCGCCTCTTTTATCTCAGTCAATAAAGTGTTGCTTTTTATGAAATAGCCTTCTGCTCCTGCCTCTTTTGCCTTCTGTTTTACTTCTGCGCTGGAAACGTTTGACGTCATAAGTACCGGAACTGTTTTTGTTTCCGTATTGCTTTTTAGCTCTTTCAGTATCTCTATTCCATCTTTGTGCGGAAGCAGTACATCGAGCAAAACTAAATCAGGCCCGAATTTGATTGCTTCTGATACTACGTCGCGACCGTTGTATAGTTGCTTTGTAGTGTAGTTAATGTTTCTAAAAAAGGATCTATAAGCAGAATTTAGAAGTTCGTCATCTTCTACAATTAATATTCTTTTACTCATTATTTAAATAATACAAGATTTATAGACGGTTGTTAATACATGTTAATTTAAGCACGTACGTGGTTTTTATGTTGGAAGTAATCCTCTAAGCAAATCCCCGTCTTGTTTAGAAGGTTTTGTGGCTTTTTACAGCGGAGCGTTAATTTTTTTGGATCGGTAAAGTTTGCGGCGCTTGATATTCAAGCGCCGCTATAATTCAGATTCTATTAAGTGTAGCTTATCTTTTTTTTGTTGCTACTTTTGCTTTTGCTGTTGTTTTTTTAACAACCTTCTTTACTGCTTTTTTAACAGTCTTTTTTGCAGCTACTTTCTTTACTGCTTTTTTAACAGTCTTTTTTGCAACTGGTTTTTTTGCTACTTTCTTTACAGTCTTTTTTACTGGCACAATAATCACCTCCTGAATTAGTTAAAATAAATACGTTTTGATATTCTGATATGGTTGAAGATAGTAAGTACTGCCCACCCTGACCACATTCTAGGTCGGCTAGGTTAATTGAATATTTACCTGTGTTTATGGAAAATAAATTTTGAGCAGTTATATTTTTCATCTAGTTAGTTTTAAAACTATATATTAAAATTTTCGTTTGTTTCTATATAAAAGTCAATAGTTTCTTTTTATTTCATGTTTTGATAATACAATTCATGTTTACATGAAAATTTTTTTATGGTCGATTATTTAAAACCATGCTGAGTATTTTTTAGAACGAAAAAAAAATAAAACCTGGTTAAAGCCCTTATTTGGTGCTCTCTACCGGTGTCCAAAGTTTTAGTAAAGGTTCATTTTTTATTTTTACTTTATAAAAAATTAATCCCCAAACATGTAGTCTCGCCAAGAGTAATAAAGAAGACCAAAAAAATTCTTTTGGGTTTGTTGCAAATAAAATTACACTTAAACCTCCTTGTCCTATTTCTCCTAAAAAAGATCTATTGTTTTTTTCTGGTTTATAGATTTCTGCTTGAGTATGTCCGGCGGTTGATCTTGTTTTTTGCTTTAGCCAGTCATAGTAATTCAGTGGGTATTTTACCTTAACTAAGGCTTCCTCCTCGTAGGCTATTCGATAGCCTGCCTCGTGCACTTTGTACGATATTACTGCATCATCGGCTAAAGAGTTCTCAGGAATTGAGTCGACTATACCCGCTCTTATGGCATATAAATATCCTGAGCATTGGATATACCGGTTTTGTTTCGACAGAAGTTTACGATTATTATTTAAGATGTTGGTGAGAGCATGCGACCAGTAACCTAAAATTGTATTTTTTGAGTTTAGGCTTATCGGATGTCCGCACACAGCTCCAATATTTTTATCAAGATATAGATTTTTAACCAGCATGGGTATGGCGTTACTTTCCAAAAAAACGTCACCATCTGTTAAAACAATTATCTCTCCCTTTGCATGCCTTAAACCAATGTTTAAAGCTGCAGGCTTGCCTTTTCTCTCGTCCTTAAAAAGTATTATATTTTTATATTGATTTTTTAATTCCTCTACAGATTTAACTGTTTCCGGATCAGGGCATATGACAAGAACCTCATCTTCATGGGAGATTTGTTTTTGTATCGAATCTATAGCTACTTTTATTGTTTTAGGTTCTCTATATGCTGTCACTATTATACTTAGCATCGTTTTTGTGTAGTTTTTCTTTCGTGTTAATAATAAAAAACTCTTTGATCTAGCATTTCATTAGTGTTAAGCACTGTTCTTTTGCGTCCCCCTCTGGAAGCTGATCACAGGCGGAACACCCGCTATCTTTTAGTGAGTTTTCCAATTCCATCATTTGTTGCGATAGATCAATAAACTCTATACCGCTGGGTAAGTCAAACAGCTCGTTGTCAACATCCCAAGTGTTGCAGTCAAAAGACATCGAAGCTGAGGGGTCTGTTTGTTCTGTTGCTTCGCCAGTGAGATTATTGTTTTCATCTGCGCCTTCTGTTGCCGGCATTAGGTCTTGAAGAAAAGAATCATTCTCTGTGTCGAGCTTAGTCAGATAACCTTCGTTACGGCCTTCTTCCCACATGTAATTACCCGTCTCGTTTCTTATCATATTCATTGTTGTCTTATTGGAGTCTTCGTCGATCATTGTGAAAGTGCCTCGCATCCTCATTCCCTCATCTGCTATGTATAGGTTGCCCGAGGTGTAGGGGGGTTCGGATTCGTTTCCGTCGCTATAAGTGCAGAAAAGGTTATCTCCGAGTTGAAAAATGTCTTCTAGAGTTCCAATCATTTTTTCTTCCTCGTTGTTTGATCCAGATTCTGTCTCAGCTGTTTCTTCTTGAGCATTCCTGTCTATTCTGTTATCGGCAATTTCCTTATTTCGGTCTAATTTTTTTGGTGCAAAAAATTGCACGTATGCCATCAGTGCCACTGCAGCTACAATTATAGTTACGATTGGGATTATAAGTTTGTATTTCATATTTAGATTGTAGCAAATTTGATCAATGTTTGCTCTGTTTATGCTCGTTGTCGTAAACTATAGAACATGCACAAATCTATAAACCTAGATGGAATCGAAGTAGTTTATGATTTTAAAAGATATTCCGGTTCGAAAAATATTAAAATAACTGTTTTCTCAACACATAGAGTTCTTGTGACTGCTCCAAAAAGAGTTAGAGAGTCGGATGTAAATGCGTTTATTATATCGAGATCCGGGTGGATCCTGCCTTTACTGGGAAATGAATCAAATGTTAATCATAAGAAAAATTTATTAGAAAAGAAGATGGAGTATAAAAAACTTAAAAGACGTGCGGAGGAGATACTGTCTGCCCGACTGCGGCATTTTAACGCGATCTATGGATTTAGATTCAAATCAGTTAAGATCCGGAATCAATCATCAAGGTGGGGTAGTTGTTCTTCGTCGGGCTCAATAAATTTTAATTACAGGCTCATATTATTAGATCAGGAGTTGATAGATTACGTTGTTGTTCACGAATTATGCCATCTGCGCGAAATGAATCACTCCCCTGCTTTTTGGAGATTAGTTGAAAAAAGTATTCCAAATTATAAAGTGCTAAAAAAGAAACTAGCCCGCCTGTCATAAGTAAATTTTTAGTCTGAGATTTTTTCTGAAGTTTGTTTCTTCTCGTCTGGCAAGTTTACTCAACAGCTATTGTTTCGCTTAGAGTTGCTATTACAACAAGTCTTTTTAATGTTGTTCCGGCCGGCCAGCATGTCATTAGTGTTAAGGTGTTTTTATCCTCGTAGCCTTCTAACGTCTTTAGATATGCTAGTTCTTTTGGGCCAACTATTTTAACCTCAGAAACCGAATACTTATTTATAAAGTTTTTTTGTGATTCTGAGAACTTTAGATATATTTCATCAGTCGGTGCAAGCTTGTAGAGCAAATAGAATATTGCATTGTATTTATTTACATTAATAAGCCCGTCTGTTGAATGCGCAAAAACGAAGGTGTTAGTACCGAGGGACAGCCCCGAGGTTGGATAATCACTGCCTTTGGCGTGAGCTACTCCGTATTTTAAGGCCGTTCCATATTCCTCAGAATTAAACGGATCAATATTTTTCAATATTTTTGCTTTTGCGCCAATTTTGGGTATGTAGATTGAATCTTCGTTGTATGGCTGGAAATTACTTAAAAAATCGTTAATGTTTTTATTTGTTGAGTCTTTAGAGATAGTTTGTATGTTTGCACCGTAACCTTTTTTGTTAACAAGGTAGTTAAGCTCCTCGCCAAGAACCGGCAGGAACAATAACGCCAGTCCTATAAGTGAGAGTGAAAAGAGTGCGGCTCCTGTGTGCAGGAGCCGCCTCGACCCATTACCATTCGATTTATTTTTGACTATTTTTAAGTCGTTTCTTTGCCCCAAGGTATAAGCCTAAAACTGCCAAAATTATTACTGGAATATAGATTACCGGAGAAGTAAGAGCATTTACCAGTTTAGCTAAGAGTGTTGAGGAATTTCTTTCTCGATCTGTTCTTATGTTGCCGTTTCCCTCGTCCTCGTTAGTTCCTAGAACAGCACCGTCTCCTTGATCTTGGTCAGCTCCCGTCTGATTCTGATCTTGTTCACCTGCTGTTCCTGTGAGGCTCTGTAAGCCCCCTGCAGCCCCGATAAATTGTCCCTCGGTAGTAGTAACCTCGCTATCGCTGTCACTATTAACTGTTTTTTCAATTATGGTCTCTTCGGTTATTTCCTCCACCCTGACATTAGAAGGATTTCCGGCTTCGTCAAAAGCCCTTACTGCGTAGTAAGGTTTTTTACCGCATTTATCGGAAGGAAGGTTATCGGTAAACTCATATGTAGCGTCGTTACCTATTGAGATAGTTTTAATCTTAGAGCTGTCATTAACTGTAAACTCTTTGTTAAAAGATCTATACACCTCTACATAGTTTGTGTCTCCTTCGCTGCTAGTTTTAAATTTTACCTCATATTCACAGGAATTTTTTTTATCCTTTTTGATGTATCTTGGTTTTCCGGGGCCTTTGCTGTCGTATTTCACACTGACGCTTTCCGAAGTTATTGAAGTTTCGTCAGAAAACACGGCTTTGACGTTAAAGTAGTATGTTCCGTCTTCCGTAAGTACTGAGTTATTAACTAAGCAAGAGTCGGTGTTGCCGCCGTCGGCGAGAGACACCTCTTGATATTTTATGTAGTCTGCCGATGTCGGTTTTTTAACATAGCACTCTACGTTTGTGTTGGGCCTGCTTTCTGTATCTAACAGAACAAATGTAATCGAAAACTCACTGTTTGCAGGGCTTATTGGATCCTCTACTCTTAGTGCGGCGGCTGCGTCTACTTTGTTGAAGTTCATTGCGCCTGCGGCCAGCAGGACCAACAAGGATATGAGCGTGACTCTTGCAGTTCTTGTTAATGACATTTTTTTATTCTTTCTAAGCAGGCCAAATACTATTAATATTATTCCTGAGGCTAAGGACACTAGTAAGGTTGCTAGTATGGCGGTTATTGTTCCTGTTGCAGGTAGCCCCAAAACTTCCCCACGTTCTGTAGATGCTCCTAAAACCTCTTCAATTATTTCTTTTTTGTTAACCTTTACTTCAGTTTTCGCTTCGTCCGGCTGAGGCTTTTCTTTTACTCCCACTTCGGTGCCCGAAAAGTTCTCGTCTACGTAGCCCTCGGTTTCCGCTTGTGCCAAGATCTCGTTTTCGTTACTGTCGGAACCTTGAGTCCATGTGAGGTCTTTATACAGCCCGGGGTCCACTGAAATTGCTGTTTTAGCCTTTAGCGTAAGAGTTACAACTTCTCCGTCCTCCATGTCTCCTAGTTCCCATGTTCCCGGAGAGGCATAAGTTGGTTCGGTAGTAATATTTCCGGCTTTAAGATCTCCCCTTAAACTCGAGTCTGCAGTATATGATCCTGCGATGTATGTAAATCCCTCGGGAAGAAGATCTACGACCCTAACATTGTATAGGTAGCTTAGCTTCGCGGTAACTTTTATGGTATACGTGACGACATTCTCAACTTCATTGTCAAGGTAATCTCCTGTCCAGTTATTTGTTTTCATTAGATACAACTCAGGAGTTATCGGGGCATTAAAGAAGTCAAAATTTGTCTTTTCAGCTGCTTTGTCGCTGTCAATCGCGACCTCTCCGTCGCTAAGGCGAGCTTGGTAGAAACCTTTTTCAGGAGCAATTATGTCGTAGCCCGGAGTTTCATCCTCCCAAATTTTATAGTGCCCGTCTCTTAAATCATCAAAGAAATATTCGCCCGACTTGTTTGTAGTAGTATCTATGGTTGTATCTTTCAGGCACTCGTAATTGGGACTAATAAGCCCTTTTTCTGATAGATTCGTTGTTGTACTTAGTACGCTAACTGTCTGTGAAGGCAATTCGCACAAATGTATTGGCCAGTTGGGTAGTGGGTAGTCTGTTTCATCGTATATTCCGTTTCTGTTTAGATCAGCATACTTGTGTCCTGTTAAAGAGCCGGTTCGCATATTTCCGAAGATACATTCCGCTTCCTCCCCAGGTTTCAGATCAATTGTGCATATATCCGGCGAGGTAGTTTGTTTCCATCCTTTTTGCTGTGTTTCTTTAATAGTATATTTTCCCGGATCGAGTTTAATTAGATAGTTGCCGTTCTCATTTGTAGTTGTTGTATATATACTTTCTTTAGATCCGTCATCTGTGTAAAGCTCAATTCCCCACCCCTCAAGTTTAGGTTCGTTTTCCTCTTTTGTCCCGTTCCCGTTAAGATCATTAAATTTATAGCCTGTTATTGCGGCAGTGTCGGTTTTCAGGTCCTCGCACACACCCTCTACGGCTAAAAGTGCGTTTACATCAAAACCGTCGGCAGAATTGATGTGTGGTGCAAAGTTTGTAGTGTCTATAAGTTTCACATATTTAAACCAGTTCATTTTTGGAAGCTCGTTGCTAATATCAAGATCGTTCGCACCACCTGAAACGTGGTTGGTAACTTCTCCTGCAAAAAACCAGGACGTTCCATTTTGTGAAACGTAAACATCTGCGGTTTCCTCCGGGTATCCGAACCTTGACTCATATGTAGTTTCGTAAATAGTTAAGTCGGTCCCGCTTACATTTAGTACCGGATCGTCAAATGAAATTACCAACTCACCCTCTTTTCCAAGGCTTACAAAATCAGAATCAAGCTCAAATAAAGAATTGGCGGGATCTGACCTTTCAGGCAGAACATTGCCGCCTCCTTTAAGAGTGCCTTGGTCGAAGCTGACGACTGATTGTGCCCACCTTTTGCCTTCTACGCATTGATTTTCTTCGGGCATGTCTACTATTGAATTTGGACATGAGGCCAAGTCATTTACTTGCAAACCCCTCGTATCAGCTACCTCTTTTGCCTCTTCTCCGTTCAAAACATTTTCGTAGGTAAAAGAATAAGCTCTGGATCTAACCGGAGAATCTTGTGTTGATGATACGTAAAATTTCCCGTCTTTAATTGCTAGGCCGGTTACATTTTTTACGCCAATATTTCCAATGTATTCAGCTACCTTAGTGGTTGAGCGTAGGACATAGAAATTGCCATCGTAGTCGACAGCAAAAAGCTTATTTTCTGAGTCAAACGCCATATCTCCGCCGAAAGTTTTGAATCCTGTATAAGTTCCTTTGTATTCCGAAGAGCCGTTGGTTATATCAATAGTATAAAGTTTAAAGTCTTTATTCATTGTATATAGATTTGCATCTGCATCGAAGGCTAGTTTGGGATAGCCTTTGTATTTTTCAAGGCCGCTTGTTTCAAGCTCGGTCTGTGTCCCTGTTGCAATATCATATTTAATTAAGACCGGGTTTATTTTTTGACTATTATAGATATAGTAAACATCTCCAGTTTTTGGATGAAGTGCGCCCCCTGCCGTTGGTTCAATTTGGTCGACTACCTTTTTATATGTACTTTCTCCTAAGTCTAAAACAGTCATTTCGCTCTCTAGTCCTACACCAAAAATGTCTTGGCAAATTTTAAATTCGGGCTGTACTGATTCGCCCGGGCAGAGGCCGTTTTCATCTACTGGCATGTCTTTTTCGTGGCCGGCTCGGGTTGTTCCGTTCTCGCTAAGGTGCCCGGCATTGCCGTTTCCATATAAAGCGTTGCAGGATATTTCTATTTTTACATATTTGTTAGTTTCTGAACTTGTAGCGTGGCAAAGAGTGTATTTCCCACCATAATCATCTTTGCACTCTGTTTCTGTTGGGAATAAGGGGTCTGCTTCTTCATTACTATTTTTCGAATTTATCGCAAGCGCAGCTTCTGCAGTATTGGCACCGCTGCCGCTCTCATCCTCCTTTGTAGGAGCTTGAATGCTCTCGCCCTCAGTAAGAGTTGCCTCGTTTTGTTTCGAGAATTCTGTGTCTTTTTCTCTTTCTTCGTTTATTCCTGTCTCGACTTTTTTACCAGCTGTGTTGTTTGAGCCGTTGTCGTAAGATATCGCCTCATCGCCACTATTTTGTGAGGTTTCGTCGGTTGTTTCGGTCCTGTCTTTATCTTCTTGTTCTAAAATCTTATCCCCGTCTGTAGCTGAGTCGTTCGTTTCATTCTCTGCTGAATTGTCGGTCGTGGGTTCTTCTGAATCTTTCCTACTACCCTCGTCCTTATCCGAATCTTGTTGCTCGGGAGAGTCCGCTTTTTCTTTACCTTCTTTGTTTTCTTCATTCGACTTTGCTTCTTTTTTTTCATCACCGTCTTCAGCCATAATGTTCGGAGTGTTGTTGTTCGTATTGTCGGTTGCAGCATAGACAAGAGGGCTCAAAATATTTAATAAAAGAGATATAAGAGTCAGGGTAGTTAATAGTTTTTTATAGAAACGTATATTTTTTGTTTTCATTGGGATTGCAGGAAATAGTTACTTATCCGCAGTATATAATTTTTAAGGACAAAGAGCAATACTACAGGGCACAGTTGGGGAGCACTATTATAGTGTACATCTTGTGCTATTTTGTTTTCTAGAAGGTCAGCAATGTTAATAGTCGCAAAATCTATTGACAAAGATTGTATCAATAATTATGATTATATGACATATGTATCTGCCAACAGAAAAATCCCATAAAAAAGCTAATATGTTTTTCAAAAGTTTTACGACTTTTATATCGGTGTTTTCAGCACTTGCCTTTGCTCTTGTTGTGAAATCGGCCCATGCTGGTGTCTTAGCAGTTCCTGACGAGGTACTTTCTTGGGGGATAAACGGCCAGAACAATGGTGAATTTACTCACGCCAATTCTATTACTGTAGATACTTCTGGTAATGTTTATGTTGTTGATGAGAATAACGATTTAGGGCTAGATAGGGTTCAAAAATTTGATTCAGACGGTAATTTTGTTGATTCTTGGGGAAACACTTCGGGCAGTGGTGACGGTCAGTTTTCATATCCTGTGGGAATAGCCTATTACGCCGGAAATGTATTTGTGGCCGATTTCAGCAATGCTCGTATACAGTCTTTGACCACTAATGGCGTATTTGTTACTAAATGGGGTGACTATTGTCCATATTCAGGAGGTTGGGTTGAAGAGGATGGATGTTTCAATGGAATAAAAGATATCGCCGCAAATGCAAATGATGGAATAATATATGCTCTGGACGGCTTTAATAGGGTTCAGGCTTTTGACGAAGATGGTAACTTCTTATTTTCGTGGGGTAGTACAGGTTCCGGAGACGGTCAGTTTCTTGATACTGAATCTATAACCTCATCCACTGTGGGCGGCAATGAAAGAGTTTACGTTTCTGATAATTCCAGAAAAGATATTCAGGTATTTGACTTTGAGGGGAACTTTATAACCAAATGGGGTTCTTATGGAACAGGGGACGGTCAGTTTGAATCCTTTAATAAAATAAGCGCATTCCAAAATTACATTTTTGTTTCTGATAACACACGAGTTCAAATCTTTGATTTAGATGGTACATTTCTATATTCTATGCCAGTTGCCGTAACAGGCGTGGCCGCTGCCGGGAACTATCTTTATACAGCTAACCAGCCTTCCTTTCCAATTGACGCAGTACGAGTATTTAATGTATACGCTGACATGATTATAGAGGAAACAGACGGGTCTACTGATGTTGTTGAATATGGAGCTACCGACGAATACCACGTTTCCATGACTGCAGAACCTGTGGGGGGAGTAGATATTAGGATAGATTCCGATTTGGGACAGATTTATTTTCCTGATAATCCTGATAACAATCTTCCTGTTAGCACAAGTGTTCAAATGACATTCGGAGCTGATTATGCTGATGTGAGAACTATAAAAGTAGCAGCTATTGGAGACGCTATAGCAGAAGGCGACCACGAAGACGCTGCAATATTCTCTTTCGTTCCAAGCAACGATTTTACTGACATTATTACCATGACTGTAAATATCACAGACGGGGAGAACCCTGAAGGTACGGGCTCAGGAGACGAGGACTCCGTCGAGCCTACATACGGAATGGAGATACACTCTATTGACGGTCAAGAAATAGCTTACGTAAAAAGACTAAGAGGGGGATCTGACGATGCCAGACATGAAGTTATTATTAACACAGTAAAGCCAGTTATTAAGTTTAAGATGGTTGATGTCGATGGTGTTGAAATAGAAAAATATCAACTAAGGCTAACTAAAACCGACGAGTTTCACAATAAAATTAACCCCTCGTTTAATTGGTCTGAGGATATAAAACCCAGAAGCGAAGGTACTTATAAAGAAGATGGTTTCAGGGTTAAGTACAAAAACGGATACATTTACGCATACCCGACTTCTAAGAAAACTCAACTTAAAGAGGGGGTTTATTACGTTAATGTAAGGGCCTATGATTCCAACGGTGAGAAAGTTAGTGGAGAAGAGATCAAGGTAAGGGTCGAGTTAGGTTCTGAAGATGCTGTTTTCACAGTACAGAATATAGGCAGTATTGCATACGAAACAAAGTATACTGAATATCACTACACAGCCCCCTATGTCACATTTATAGGCACAGCTTCTAGCGATACAGAGGTTCAGTTGTTTGTAGATGGTGCCGCTGTCGATACCTTTGTATCTAAAGACGGGAGTTACTCTTTGAGTACAGTCTTAAGCTCAGGGGTTCACTCTGTAGAGATTCGTTCCGGGGGCCAGGTAATCGCCTTCTCCTTAAATATAGATGAGACGGGACAATCTTTTCCGGAAACGCTAAGAAGATTGATTGGTTTATAATCTTAGGGCTTGCAGACTGTTAAACACCGCCCTGTTCGGGCACTTTTAAGGATAAACCTGTTTTGTACCTGTAACTTCTTTACTTAAAACTTACGTGTGTAAGCTAGTAAATGTAGTTTTCCCAACATGTTAGACTCCGCAACGTAAAATAATTACAGCAAACCACCTGCGTAAGCTAGCGGTGGTTGATATTCTAAATGTGTGCTATAATGATTATTGCGCTCGTGCTAAATAGATTTGAGAACTTTAGTATCTAGACAAGTAAGTTTAGATTTACCTCCGGTCCGTTTTGGACAAGCCAGATTGGAAAAAAATAATGAATACACAAAAACAGTCTAAAAATAGACGCTATTCAAGTGCGCCAAGCGGAGCTAGGCCCGGAGGGTTCGGTCGTCGTAATGGTGGTTATAAAGGTAAGAGTAAGTTTTCAACAAGCTCTGGATCTGATGGAGAGTCAAGGGGCGGCCAAAGGTCAGGAAACTCGTTCGGTTATATAAATAGATCAGGAGAGCAGCAATTTAGCAAGCAAGGTCGTTCAAGGGATAATTGGAAAAGAAAAAACAGAAGAAAATCAAGCGAGGTTATTGATCATTCCAGATACATATCTAAACCCGTGCAGGCTCAATTAGTTGAGGCCTGTGTAATTGAGAATTCATTTAGAGATTTTAATTTGCACCCTACATTATTGAAAAATATCTCTGACCGAGGATACATTCAACCAACAAAAATACAGGATATGTCTATTCCCCACATTCTAAAAGGAAGAGACGTTTTGGGAACAGGCAATACAGGAACCGGAAAGACTGGTGCATTTTTAATTCCTATGTGCCAGAAAGTATTAAAGAACCCCGAAAATAGGGTTCTAATAATAACTCCCACAAGAGAGCTCGCAAGTCAAATTCAGGTAGAGTTTAGAAAATTTACACGTGATACAAAATTAAGGATGGTCCTTGTTATAGGCGGCGAGAGCATGCACTTTCAAATGCGCGCTCTTCGTGAGAAGCCACAGTTTGTAGTTGCAACTCCCGGAAGGCTTATGGATCTTGAAAAAAGAAATCAGCTAAGTTTAAAAGGTTTTACAAATATAATATTAGACGAAGTTGATCAAATGTTAGACATGGGATTTGTAGAAGATATTAAAATAGTTTGCGGTAAATTGCCGGAAAATAGGCAATCTTTGTTCTTTTCCGCAACAATGGCAGGAAAAGAAGAAGCCCTTGCAAATACATTGTTGAGAGATCCCGTAAAAGTTGAGGCCGACAAACAGTCTCCCCTTAATAGTATCCACCAGGATATTGTGAAGGTTGCTTCTAAAGAGCATAAAATTCAAATATTACACGACCTTCTCAAAAAAACAGAGTTCACTAAAGTATTGGTATTTTCCGGAACAAGAATAGGTGCAGATAGGATAACCCAAGAACTAAGAAGCAGGGGCGTTATGGTAGATTCCCTTCACGGCAATAAGTCCCAAAGAGTCAGAACAAAAGTACTCACAAATTTTAGAACCGATAAAATAGATGTTCTCGTAGCAACTGATGTCGCCGCCAGAGGAATTGATGTTCCCGATATAAGCCACGTCATAAACTTTGATGAGCCGGTAAACTACAATGACTATATTCATAGAATAGGGCGTACCGGAAGAGTTGGTAAAAAAGGAACAGCACTTACGTTTGTTGTTAGTAAAAGTTTTTCTAAATAGTCTTTCTATTTGTGGTTAGTCGCCATAAGCCTTTTGTTGTAATATTGGCAAATATCGCAATCTTGCGAACTTTCAGGTATCGATGTTTTGTCTATGCACGCCCTAATATTCTCTAGTTCTTTTTCAACCCAAAAGCAGTCCCCTCTTACCTCTTCTATAGATAGCAGAAATTCAAGTTTGTTATCAAAATAGTCCGGATCTGTCTGAGCGTTTACAAAAACTATATATCCGGTGTCAGAGACATTAAAGCCGTTTTGTCTGAATATCCATTGATAAACTTCTATTTGCCTTTTATAGCCTTGGTTATACTTGTATTCCATAGTAAGTTTATAGCTGTCAGAAGTTGCTACAGCTTTATAGTCCACAATGTAGAGAGTTCCGTTGTCGTCTCTCCATACATCATCGATTTTTCCGCACAGCTCTATTCTAGTCGGGGCGTGCTCGAAACCAAAACCATAATAGTTCCCTTCTTCGTCTCCTCGCCAATCAAAAAAATCTTTGTGCTTATAAGGGATAAATTCCAAACCCATCTTCTTTATAGAGGGATGTGTTTGTTGAAGATTTCTATAATAATCAAATTCTTTTTTCATTAAGGTATCGACCGCAATATTAAGGTTAAAAGGTATGTGTGGGGCTTTTACTCCCAATACTTTCTGAAGGTAAAAGCACCTAGGGCACTTTAAGAAAGTATCGAGCATCCCTCTGCTAATACGCGTGAATTCCCCGCTTCTCGGTTTATATGTGTACCATCTGTTTTTGTTTTTATCTATATACATGTATTTTCGACTCTTCTTTATATTTTTCCACGGCCTAGAATGCATTGCTGCTTCTTGAGATTTAGATAAGTAGGATGACGCATGTTTATTGTATCAAGCATATATTCGGCCTTCAATGTTTTGAGTTGGTCCATTGAGTTTTATACCCTATGTTGCATGCTGAACCTAGTTCAGTCCTTATGAAAAACGGTGGTTAGATTTTAAATCTCTCCCATAACAATCTTTAGCGGAACGTGGTCTGATCCAGAAATATTTTTTAAATGCGTGAGTTCTTGAACTGAGCCTTTAAACCTGATGTCTAAAAAGAAGTAGTCTATTCTCCACCCTTTATTTTTTTCTCTTGCGATGTTGTTGATTGAGTATGGAAACCAGCTGTAAGATTCTTTTTCCGGGTATAAATATCTGAAAACGTCAAAGAAATTGTTTTCAATTACTTTGTCGACCCATGCTCTTTCTATCAAGGAGAACATGGGAGAGCCTTTATTCATTTTTGGATTTTGAAGATCAAGGTTTGTATGCGCCACATTGAAGTCCCCAGCTAACACCACTTTCTTTTTTTGCTTTAGTTCGGACGCAAGCTTTAATAAAGATTCGCAAAAACTCATCTTATACTCTAGCCTTGAGAAGTCTGCTCGGGGGTGAGGTACATACGTATTGATCAAGAAAAAAGACGGGTATTCAGCAATTTGAACCCTTGCTTCTTCGTCGAACCCTTTTATTCCCAGCCCATTTGTTACTTTTATTGGAGTGTTTTTAGATAGTATAACTAGACCTGAGTATCCTTTTCGCGTCGAAGCCGCAAAATTATAGGCGTTATAACCATAAAATACAGGGAACAAGCAGTTTTGCAGTTGGTCGAAGTTTTCTTCAGATATTTTGCTTTCTTGAAAGCAATATATATCTGATTTGTCGGTTTTTATAAAGTCAGCAAGTCCCTTATTTAAGCAAGACTTTAATCCGTTGATGTTCCACGATACTATGTTCATCATTTAAATCAGATACTACTCCAGGCTTGCTGCTCTTACAACAATTTTCCCATTACTTAAAGTCCTGCTATTACTGCCCTCTCCACGCTGTAGGTTGAATAGGGTACACATTTAGTGCTTGCATAAGAAAAAGGCCTAAGAGAGATCTAGAAAGACTACCCGGTTTGCTATAACCCAAGCAGCGCCTTTAGTTTATCCGGGAAAGATTGCCCTGTTGTATCGACATTCAAAAGAAATTCTATTGAATCCTGGCCGGATTTAATCTCAATCTTATGTTTATTGCCCTCTAAATTAAAAGACAGAACATATTCGTTTTGATCCGCTGTTGTGCTATATCTGTCTCTCAGATGTTTACTTGACTGGCAGTACTGTGCGCTATCTGAGCCTATTTCCAGATACTTTCTTTACTAAAACTAAGAACGGGAATCCGATAATATTACCTACAAAACTAGAGATTACCGACAAGAATAACGGAAAAATATTGTAAATAATACTAAATCGAGAAAAGGCACTGGTTAAAAGACTCTGCCTCCCTTCTTGAAAATGAGTATAAAGAACCGGTATCGCAAAAAGCTTTATTATTAACTCAGTTAATACTAAATACACAATTGCGCTTATGAAAGAAACTACTGTACTGAACAATAAACTTTTATCTGATATAGTGTTTGTAGCTCCAACTACAAATGAAAACAACAGAAGACTAAAATACAGATAGTAAATATCAAATCCTGATTTCGAATCACACGCAGGCTCATTACAAGATTCACAACTACCACACATCCCACCTCTAAATTGATGTTCATGAGCATCAATAATCTTGTTAGTTCCAAAAATATAATTAACAAAAAGTATCAAAATGTAAACTGGGATCATTACTAGAAGGAAGTGTGAAACCGATCTATTTATGTTTTGTATTTTCATATCTTACCACGGCTGCGAACTGTTGACGAAGTTTGAAACTATTATATAAATAATTGTGTTGAAAATCTAATATTTATGCCTGTTGTTTTTTTGATTCTATATAGTTTTTTCTGAATTCCAGAAATTGTTTTTTCATGGAATCATACCCAAATATTCCCAGGTCATTACAATCTAGCCCTTTACCAAAGATTTTGAAATGTCTATAAGCTTTGTAAACATTTATAGACCCGTTTGTAGCGTCAACTGAGAACCATTTACCATTCAAATAGCACTCACCAAAGGAATGTCCTTTAATTTTGTTCTCCGAGTCACTATTTTTTGTATCCAACCACTCCTCTGCAATTACTTCCACATACTTTGTAGGTATCTTTTTACTTCGCATAATTGTTACAAATAGTAAAGTGTAATCTGTGCAACCAGCATGATAGTTACTTTTATAAATATCATCTGCAGTTCTATTCATCAAAACTTCTTTTAAATCAACTCCCATGTTTGTTGCGTGATTCTCCCCATTGTTAAAATATCCTCTTAGCCATACTAAGCTATTAAATATATAGTCTAAACCTTCTCCTTCTATTGAACGGGCAAGTTCCGCTATTTCCACGGATATGGCGGTCTGCTTACCTTCCTGTAAATATTTTTCTTTCATATTTGAATTATACCTTAGTTATTTTTTTTAAGGTTCAAACCTAATATTTCAATTTGATTTTATTGTTATGACAACATCTCGTTACATGTCCTATATACACATTGACCCGATTTGGCTATGTAAAAAAACACAAGAGTTCGAACTCTAATAAAAGCTTGTATTGCTTGGGTTAGACTTTGTTCCTGGTATTTTATCTCTTACTGGCTGCGCAGAGCGGACGAAGTTAGAACCCATATTATTGAAGAAAATATGTCTGTGGGCATACCAATACTAGTGAGTGTTCAGTAGACTGCATACGACTTTGATTGCAGATTCCAAATCTTTATACGTACTTACCTTGAAGTTATTGTATTCTTTTGGAACGCCCCTTAGCATCCAGGAAAGTTTATCTAGGTTATCTTCATGTACTAAGCAGAGGATAGTGGTTTTATTTAAACCTCTTTCCTCTTTTAACAATGCTCTCATGATTTCCATACCAACTCCATGACTTGCCCCATCAACTACAGCAATTAGGTAATCAGCTTCATCGACCCAGTCCATATCTATTTTATATGCGCTTATCCAGGGGTCATTTGTACTAGGATTCCTTCTATCAATCCCAGTTTTTTCAAGAAAGATATCATCTTGCTCATCATGGGTTCTTGCGGCTACATGTTCACTAAGTACATCGTAACCATTGCTCTTCATATACTGCACAAGCCCATAACTGAAATTTGGGTCTTTGTGCTTTATACCTTGAAGAGAACCAGAGAAGTATATTTTGCCTTTAGGGCTTGTATGTTTTGTCATATTTTTTGGTCTTTATCTTTGGGAGCTTTTTGTAGAAGTATTTCTCAATGTCAATGTTGGACTTATGCGCAAGCCTTAAAAGATAGAATAATACATCAACAAATTCATAACCAAGTTCTTCTTTATCACTTTTACTTAATTTATCTATTTTGGAAAAATCATTTTGCCACTGATAATGTTCTGCTAGCTCTGCTAATTCAATCATTATTGAAGATATAAGCTGGTTGGGGTCGGTGTTGTTCCAATTTCTTTCATTGCATACTCTTATTACATCCTTCTCAATATCTTTTAGTGATTTTGACATGAGTTGATTATACACCAGGTTCAAACTTTTTTTGGGTCGAACTTTTGTAGGTGTAACAAAAGGACAAATCTTGACTGGGGAACAGGGAGTCGGTCACGAGTTCTCGCCTGCTGGCGATCCTCTCGACCCCAGCTCGATGCCGTCGCATCTGCGCTATTCTCCTCCAATTTCCTGTCAAGAAACTGCTCACCAGAACTTGTGCTGATGACCACTTCCCTGGCCGGGCGTTAGGGTCCAAGTTCGAGCAGCTTACTGTTGTTTCAATTTATAGACCTGGCTCTAGTAATATCCCCCGCCTGATATACTTGATACATGCATAAATATGTAATTGCCCACTTTATAAATGAAAAAACGTACAGCCCGAATTCCAAGTGAATAAGTGGCCTTTACACGTAACTTTATTAGGAATAAGTCCATCATAGATACACCGTCTATTTTTTGGAAGACGATACCAACTCTATCGTTTAGGGTTACAAGTTCTAGGGGTTCAGGTATTTGAACATTTTTACACTTATATATTGTTTTTGTTTTGAAGTACTCGTTTTGTATTTTTTC
This sequence comes from Candidatus Nomurabacteria bacterium, assembly GCA_020631855.1. Taxonomy (GTDB): domain Bacteria; phylum Patescibacteriota; class WWE3; order UBA101185; family UBA10185; genus JACKGU01. The sequence goes on from JACKGU010000002.1 coordinate 112,513, forward strand.
TTTTGGAAAGTCCTTATCATAAAGTTTCAAAATTGTATCTTTGGAATAGTCGTATATCTCAGATCTTCTGCCATGTGAAAGGATTTTCATATGAAATACCTAAATTTACTAACTCTTTTATAAAATTGGATTTACCGTTAACAAAGTAAACTCCATCTAGGTCGAAACATATTGCTTTAATCATTTTTATCCCTCAAAACTTTATATCTTAACTGCACTAGTTCATTGTCAATTTTTTTTGTACCAAGTAGCTGAAGTGATACATCAAAATCTGATTTTCCAAACAGTGTTAAACCATTACCTATGACCAACGGGTGTACACTTAGTACAATTTCATCTATTAGGCCTGCTTTTAGAAACTGGCCGTTTGTATTTTCACCACCTATAATCAATAGGTTTTTAAAGCCTTTTTCTTTTGCGAAATCAACTATTTCATCTGTAGTGCCGTCTCTAATTGAAAGATTTTCTGTCTCTTTGTGTAAATCCTCGTTTGAGCTTAAAACAATATTAAACAAACCTTCTATTGGAAAATCATCAGAACCAAATTGTTCCATGGGTTTTTCTACCCATAATTACTGCATCATTAGCTTTTATATAGGAGTAAAATTGATCCCAATCTAATTCTGAAACCCAATCACTATTGTTTTGACCTCTTGTTATATAACCATCTATTGAAGTAGCCATGTATAAAGTGATTTTCATAAGTTATGCCTCCACGTAATTAGAACTTTCTAACCAAGGGTCTAAGCCACCATAAAAATTTCTTTCCCAAGTATGCTCTTTCAATTTTTCCAAAAGCTCAGAGGACAAACCACCTTCGTCCGAAAACGCAGTGTTTTGTTCTACATACTTAGTTACTCTCATGCCTGGAATGACTGTAGAAACCTCGTCAAAAGAAAGGATGTACCTTAAGGCTAGTTCTACCATTGAATCTACTTCATCAGTTTCATCAACAAGTTTTTGTAACTTTTCGACTCTATCTACAAGTTTCTTTTTTCTATCGCCAGAAAAATAGTGGGTTCTAAAGTCCCCTTCTTCAAACTCCCTGCCCATTGTTATTTTTCCTGACAAACCACCCTCGTCTAATGGAACACGAGCAATAAGTCCAATATTGTTTTCTTTAGCATAAGGAAGAAGTTTCTCTGTTGGTTTTTGATGAAAAATGTTAAATATAAATTGTATTGTTGATATTAATCCTGTGTCTAAAGTTTTCAGACAGTTACCCGGTTGGTAATCGTTAGTAGATATACCCCAATACTTAATCTTTCCTTCTTTTGTTAGTTTTTCAGTAGCTTCTTTCCATTCATCTATGTCTGCCCAATCATCTTGCCACACATGAAACTGCATTAAATCTATAGTTTCAACTCCTAATCTTGTTAAAGACTCGTGTACTAGTTTTTCAACATGTTCTGTAGGGAATACCTCAGTAAATGGAATATCTTTGAATGCAGGCCATTTCCAGTTCTTTGGGGCTACTTTTGAGGCAATGATTAAGTCATCTCTTTTACCTGATTCCTTTAGGTATTTGCCAATAAGTTCTTCTGAAGTAGGGGTTACCTGTTCATCTGCTACGCCATAAACCCATGCAGTATCTATAAAATTTCCGCCTAACTCAACATACTTTGCTAGTGCCTTTAAACTTTCGTTTAGATCTCCTCCTACCCACATCTCTGGGTCATTAGCTAGTTGCCAAGTTCCTATTCCAACATCTGCGATTTTAAAATTAGTTTTACCTAGTGTTCTGTATTTCATAAGAACATTATATCATTCCTCAGTCCGCACTATTCTCGTCCCTGCCCAATAAAGCAAAACATCTTTGTATCTTACGACACAGGGATATTTTCCGTGGCTGGGCATTAGAGAACAAGTTCGAACTTAAGTTTTGTTTTAGTGTTTCTGCTTTTCAAGTAGATATTTGGCTCCGGCGGCAACTGCTTCGTCCAAAGAACTCCAGATTTTCGACCCAAATAACTCTCTCAAAGGTTTCTCGTTAGGTTTTCCTCCTTGCTCGGGATTTGAGAAAAATGTTAAGGACTCTTTCAATAATTCATATCTTTCTTTTCCGAGAGTTTCTAAAAGTTCAGGATAGTAATAGTAAAACATAAAATGGTTTAGTTCGTGTTTTGCAGTACCAAGTTGTGGCATCAGAAATTTATAATTTGCAAAAAAATACCTATTCTCATAACTGTATGGAAATATGTTATTGGTCGTCAGATATGCTGTAATAGTTTCAAATGGAAATGGTTTTTTGTACAGGAACTCCAGAGAATATATTATGGAGTCTCCTACATTTTCCCACGAATCCTGTAGCCTTTTTATGCCTTTTTCTATATTATCCGGATCATTTTCATAGATATTTTTTAAATGATTGTACACTTGTTCATAAACAGCTTCCGCGTTTTCTGCATTTATTAAAATTTCTTGAAGCTTAAGATCGAGTTTTTCAAGCAATTTGCTTTTCGGGCCATCTCTTCCATGTTTAAACGCCTTGAAGGTATATACAAAATCAACATAAGTTCGAGCATCCTTTTCTAGTGAGTACTTTACTAATAGTTTCATAGTTGTGAAGGTATTATATCAATTTTTATGCAAAAGACCTCCCCCCCCCCCCCCCTAGCGAGGCGGGAAACGCAAACCTTACAAATTGGCTGGCCGTAGCGTGCGACGTTAGAACTGTTTTTAGGAGTAATTAATCTGTGTCTAATACTAAATAGGCGTAAACAGGTAATTCAAAAGTAGATAGTTCAATCATCTCGTAACCTTTCCTTAGTATAATATCCCAACCTTTTTCAAGTGCTTGTTTTCGAATATCCTTGTATATTTCTTCTGTGTGAGAAAAGTCACAACAACCTATTTCTGATCTATGAATGTCTGGTTTTCTTACCCTGATTAGTGTTATGTTTTCATTATCAATAGCTAAAGGCTCTGATAAGGTATACTTTTTCCCATTGTTAGCGTCCTGTTCATTCCCAAGTTGTTTTAATTCATTCTGTAAATATTCATAGTCGGCATCATTTTTTGAAAATAATGTTAGATAATCAATTTTCAAATCATGGTTAGGTATACATGTATTTCCTAATTTATGTATGTTATCTATTAATACTTCAATACGATTAATAATTTCTTTTGTCATTTCATTTTTTCATTTCAATAATTTGACCATTTAGTCGATTGTCTAAGGCAATTTCAACAAATTTTTTGGCTACACTCATCGGTTCTAATGCTTCAGTAGGTTCTACATCTGGGAAAAACTTTTTAACATTTTCGGTATAAACAAAACCAGGTCTTAAAGCATTAACTCTAATACCTTTGTCCTTTAACTCAATGGGTAATTGCTTTGTAAAGATTTCAATACCGTGCTTTGTAATAAAGTCAGAAATAACACCAGTTTCACCTTCATCAAACGAACCTGACATATTAACTATGCTGGAATCTTTATCCATAAACTGTACTAAATACTTTGTAAGTAAAATATGACCAACTAAAATGGCATTAATATTTTTTATAATCGCGTCATCAGGATATTGTTCAAAAGGTATTCCAAAAAAATGTTTTTCATCATCATGATACATACCCGCAATATTAGCTAATATATCCAAATGGTCTGTTTTTTCTTTAATCAGGTTGGGTACTGTTTTAATACTTTCTAAAGATAGCAAATCAAGTGCAACTATTTCTGCATTTCCACCGTTAATACTTATTTCTAATTTAACTTGCTCCAGTGCTCCCAAATCTCTTCCTGCTATAAACACGAAATAATCTTTGGAAGCTAATTCTTTAGCCACCTCTTTACCTACCCCCCTACTTGCTCCAGTTGCAAATGCGTATTTCATATTAAGTAATTATACCTTAGTTCGAATCCCTATTGGGTAGGGTCTGTTTTATGTTGTTTTGACAAGGAGATTTTACTGGCTGGGCATTATAGAACAAGTTCGAACTGCTGTATTGGTTTAGTTTCATTGTTTTATCCTTTTAGTATAATGCTTTTATGAGTACCAAAGGCGGTAAATATAAAGGACATAAATTTCATGGTGATCCTCAAAGATTTGAGGTTGTTGCTGATTTTGTATTTGATACCTTTGGAAGAAATATTGAATACATAGCAGATGTTGCAGGAGGACGTGGGATGTTATCTAGGATTTTGAACAAGAAGTATAACTACAAATCAACTGTTTTTGATCCTAGGGGGTATACATTAGTGGGTGTAGATAGTAGAACTGATGAATTTAAGCCAGAAGACGCTTCATATTATGATTTGGTAATAGGATTACATCCTGATGAAGCTACTCGCCCTGTTGCAGAATCTGCCCTAGCAACGAATACTCTTGTAATACCCTGTTGTAACTTTTGGGATCAAACTAAGAAACTCGGTAGAGATGCTCTTATTGAGGAGATCTCAAAGTATTATGATGAGAATGGAATAAGGTATAAGAAGGTTGAGCTTGACTTTGAAGGACCAAAAAATATCGGCTTAGTTAGTTTTCATCAGAAGTAATATACTTTTTAATCCAAGAATTTAGATCCATTTTGTTGTTATACAATATGGGATCCTCATCCACCTGTGGTTCTTGCCAAAATCCATATGCTGTATCCAGTCCTTTTCGGCTCAGTTGTCCCCTGGCCTTTGTTGTTTCATTTTCCTCCCACCTTTTTTCAATCTCCTCTTTAGGAGTATTTATATAAACAAGTTTATGGTTTACACCACAGTCTTTTGCAATTGCTCTTGCAGTGTTTCTTTCGGATCTTTTTAGATGTCCCATATCAAATATCACGCTTTTTCCAGCCCTTAGGTCTTTTTTTAAATTCTCATAAGCTTCTGAGTAAACAAGATTCCAATCGTCTTGAGTCATCTCATCCGTATCCATTTTGTATTTGTCTATTTGGTTATCTACTGAACAAACTTCAAATTTGTGCCGTTTAACAAGTTCCCTTGTTAATGTGGATTTACCACAGTACGGAAGTCCGCAAAGGATATACAGTGTCGGCTTCATTTGACTTCTATTCCAAATTCACTAAACACTTTTTGTATGTGTTCATAAAAATCTGGGTAAGCCATATAATCCTTTAGTTCGTTAAGTTTTACCCATTTGTATTCTTCAAGTTCCTCATCTTGTAGTGCAATATCGTCATCTTTTCCAGTAAAAGCCAATATAATAAAGCTTTGTTCCTGTCCTCTCATTAATTTCCCTGATTTCTTTATATTCTTTTCAATTTCTTTAAGAGGCCAGTCGTAAGAATATTTGTGTTGACTATTGTGTAAAACCTCAAAGGCGTCTGTACCTAATTCTTCTAACAATTCTCTTTTTACAGCTTGTTCTGGTGTTTCGTTTTCATCAATTCCGCCACCAGGACAATCCCAAACTCCACTGTTCTTCTTTAAAACCATTAAAATTGAATCCCTGCCTTCATTTAGAACTAATGCATAAACTCCTTGCCTATATGGTAGTTTTGCTTTGTCATTTGCACTGATGTGATCTTCTAAGTCCCATCCTGGTTCTGAATAATACTCAAGCCAAGTTTCCTCGCCTTCTGCCCAATGCGGGTTTCCTGGTTTAATTACATAGCTTTCACCTTCTTTAAGATCAATCGTTTCTTTTCCTACCTGCAGTGTTAATGTACCTTTCGTAACCTTATAAGTTTCTGTTGTCTTGTAGTGTATATGGGGAATACTTTTATCAATTACTGCTACCGCATTACTGTAATCAGGGTGTTCAGATGCAGGATCGATTTCACAAAGTATTTCTGTGGTGTTTTCCTCATCATTTTTGAATATAGCCTTACCTGGGTATTTTTTATTTAGTTCTGAAACTACTTGTGATACATTCATACGAAAATTATACAATAGTTCGAATTCCCTGATGGCCCATACTCGGAAATGCTGTTGTTAACGGAAGAAAATCCTGGCTGGAAGCCTGGCACACATACAGAATGGCTAATTGGCTTGATTTAATAAATGCCCCAGAGCTAGTTTATGCTTATGCCGAAAGCCTACTTGTTAAATAGTATCTTCTTTGAAAGAATAAAAACTTCGTCAAACCTCTTTTTAAGGAAATCATTACGAGGCTCTACTTCCCCAAATTTCAATGCAAGTAAAAAATGCTTCATAGGTTTATATTTGAATTCATTTCTCATAAGGCGATTAACAATTAAATCTCCAAACGAATACTCTGTATTAGTATAGGCTTCCATCATTTCAGTCTCTTCTGCGCTTAATATCGTTAATGATTCAACGTTTTTACCATTAAGATATTTATTATTTTCAATTAGTGGCAATATCTCTTCAATCCAAATTAAGTCTGCTTGTGGGAAAGGGTTTATAGTTACTATTATTGGAACAAATGCCTTTATGTCTTTAGATTCAACTCCCTCTAATCTAAACTCTTTTCTTTTAAAGTCTTTTATACTTCTATCAATTTGCTTAACACTATTTAATACAATTTTCTCTAAATCTTTTCTGTAGCCTTCCAGGTCTCCGTTTATTGCGGTGTCTACCATTTTTAATTTTGAAGTGTTTATTTCAGCAAAAAAAGCAACATTTTTATATACAATTATAATATCTGATGTTTTTTTATGACTTTTTCCATATGTTAATTCATTAAAAACCTTATATTCGTTATCATTACCCAACATCCTTTGGAACAAATTCTGTTCATACTCTTCGAAAAGTTCTCCATAGAATCGTGCAAGTCTATATCTTTCACTTTTTTCTAAAGAATCCCAAATGTCCCAAAATATCCCAGAAGAAATTCTTTCTTTTACAAAGCGAACACTTGTTGGCATATATACATCTTTACTTATCTTTATTAAAGGTTTTTGCCTAAGAGTTATGAAGTCATAAATCTTATTAGATGAGTCTAAAGAGTTGGATAATGTCAGTTTGTTAAGATATTTTATAGCCTTATATTTTGAATATTTGAGCTCGTTAAAATATACATTTTTGTTTATCTCAAAGTTATTCAAATCAATTTTGTCCTTATAAATATTTACGTTTGCATAGTGGGCCAATAATGAAAAACCTAAAACATAGGCTTCTTCTAAGGTGTGATTCTTTGCTTTCTTGTATAGGGATTCTAAATCTATATAATTTTCAGACTTTATAGCTCTGTCGCTTTTCGCAATATTAAAAAGTATTTCATAGTTTCTTGTAAATAAATATCTAAACTGCTCTGTAGAATTAAAATATGCATTCCGAATAACTTCTTTTAATAGTGCATCTAATTGCAAGCGCCTATTGGGATTATCCATGTTTTTGTCGCTTTCATATTCTCTATTTAGCAGGTCACCGCAAGGGATGACACATTTTTTAAGGTATAAATCAAAGTTAGCTGTGTCGTTTAATTTCTTCTTAGCATATGGATTGCCGTGTTCCAATGTAAGTTTAATTAGGTGAAGTAATTGCTGTTCGAAGAAGAGAAATCTATCTGGGCTTGATTTGAAAACCTTTAATATTTTGCTTTTATCCTGTTCATTGTGAAATAGTTCGTTTATTAAACCGTGTTGTAGCTCTCTATTCATATGTCCATGATTTTCCAACACATTTCCTAATTTACATGTTGCAGCTAATACTTCTCGTTTATTAAGAGATTTAATTGTTTTTATAACCTCTTGCTCTGTGATTTCCTCGTTAAATATATCTCTATATGGCATCATAATCGCAAAGCCGTCACTGAGTGTATAGTTTTTGTTGTTACTTAGAGGCATGCCTTAGAAGTCCCAGAAATTTTCCTCTAATTTCTAGTTCCTTGGGATAAATATTGTTTAGTTCTGGATTTCTTGGTTCCAGTCTTATCTCACCCCTTTGTTTGTAAAATCTCTTAAGTGTTGCCCCGTTTTCTGTAATGGCTACAACGGTTTCCCCATTTTCTGCTGTATTTTGATGTTTTACTAACACAATATCTCCATCAGCAATACCATCATCAATCATACTGTTTCCAGATACTTTTAAGGCATAACACATCTCCGGTCTTCTAGGTAACATAGTGGAAGGAACATCTATCGGCTCTGGAATCTCAACTGGTTCAATACCTGGACCCGCAGAGATAGTTCCTAGTAATGGTATTTTTATGAGTTCACTACCTGTATTAAGCAATTTAATGCCTCTATTCAATGTAGTTTTTTTTATGTAACCTTTTTCTTCCAAAGCATCTAAATATTGAGCCACAGAGGAATCTGATTTGTAACCAAATTGTTCCGCTATTTCCTTATATGTGGGGCAAAATCCATGTTTAACAAAATGTTTTTCGAGGAAATCTAAAATATCTTTTTGCTTTGGAGTTAGAGGCAATTTTTCTTGACCTTTGTAATCCATACTCGTATAATACTCGTAATTAGTCCAACAGTCAAATGGACAAAAAAGGCAACAGACTTTCTTGCCCGTTGCCCTTCTTACGTACTTTAAGTTTATTAGTTAAGCAGATATATGGCAAGAGTATATGCGGAAAGGCATGTTATGGCAAAACAAATACACGTTACGCATAACAAAGAAACCGGAAGGTGGCAAACCAGAGATGCCGGGTCGAAAGACGTTAATTCATCTCATAGAACAAAGGATTTAGCAGTCGAAAGAGCAGTTCGTGATGCAAAACAAACTCGCTCTGAGGTATTTATCCATAATAAAGATGGAAAGATATCTGATAGGGATAGTTATGGTAATGACCCTAGAAGTGTCAAAGACAGGGTTCATTAATTAGTTTCTTTTGACTGTTGGCTAATTTCTATTCAGAATAGAGTTCATATGCTTATTTATAAAATTATATGATGTATTATAAAAACTATGCGAGAAAATATTAAACTCATATCCCTTTTTAGTGGGTGTGGGGGCACAGATTTAGGATTTGAAGGTGGTTTTACTTTTAATTCAAAAAAATATGAAAAATTACCTTACGATTTAGTTTGGGCAAATGAGATAAATAGTAAAGCCTGTATTACTTTTAAGGAAAACCTTAAAAAGGATATAGTCTGTGATGATATATGGAATGTTGATTTAGATACACTACCCGATGCAGATATAGTTACTGGTGGTTTTCCATGCCAAGACTTTAGTGTTGCCGGATTACGTAAAGGATTTAACTCTAAAAGAGGCCTTTTATATTTGGCAATGCTTAATGTTGTAAATAAAGTTAAGCCAAGAGTTTTTGTTGCTGAGAATGTTAAGGGTTTGTTATCCATGGACAAAGGATGTGCTATTCAGAAGATAGTTTCAGATTTTTCACAAGCTGGTTCTGGCTATAAAGTCACAACACACCTATTAAAAGCCCCTGATTATGGGATTTCTCAAACAAGAGAGCGTGTTTTAATCGTAGGGGTAAGGTCTGATATTAATATGAATTTTGAACCTCCAGTACCAACTACATTAGATACACCTGTTCCTGTTTCAGATATATTAAGAGATTTGGAAGACCTAGCTGAGGGAGACATACCTAATCATTATTGGTCAAAAGCGAAACTATATCCAGGTAGACAAGGAAACATTACAATAGACCCGAGTAAACCGGGCCCAACGATGAGAGCCGAACATCATGGGAACATAGAATTCCACTATAATAAGGGTAGAAGGTTAAGTGCACGTGAAGCTGCTAGGATACAGTCTTTTCCCGATGAATTTATATTCTATAATTCAACTTCTGATGCCTATCGCCAGATAGGTAATGCAGTACCCCCTGTATTAGCCTGGCATATTGCAAAAACATTACTCCCATTTTTTTAAGAATAGTGCTTAGATTCTTTTGATGTTAGACTTGTAACAGTAGGACATTTTACTGTTATGGCTAATTTAAGAACATCTTTAAGAGAATTAAGCTTCATCTATGGGCTAATTGCCCATGATTTTTCTGTGCCCAAATTTAAGGACTTCTGTAGTACCCTAGCTGATAATGGTATTGAACATGGCTTAGAATCTAAAGATTCAGTTTTTTATAGCAAAGTTGTTTTTGACCAAATTGTAAAAAATGGTATACGACTAGGAATATTTGTAAGAGATAATTTGAAAATAACTAAAATAGATACTCTTAACTGGACTGGAAATGATACTCAATCAGATACTCCTTACGATGTAATCGTTAACAATATTCCAATTTCACTTAAAGAGGACAGTTTTATCTTAGAAAATATGGGCTTATATAAATTACTTTCTCTATTAACTGAAAACACTTATAAAAGAGGCGAGGTACACATTTTCAAGAAATTTGCCCCAAGAGAGTATGAAGAATGGTTTGATGTTGCTTGGCACAGTATGTTCTATAAAATAAGGAGACATGGTCCTTGGGTATATAAAGGTAAAGGATACACATCTACAATAAAAGAACAGGATAATAAAATAGTATTTATCTATAAATCACCCGAAAAGACACTGAGTTGCAGTCTTCCCTTCAAGTCGTACGTCTCTTTAGATGAGTTTGAAAAAGAAACAAATTCAATTCTTAGAGAAAAAGTTTTTTCAAAATGGATTTCTAGTATTGGGGCATATGTAGGGGAATATAAGGTTTATAAGAATATTTGTTCTACGAAGGCGGGTGAGGAATTGACCAAATTTATACATAAAAACATTAAGGTTGAATCCTTTTCTAGAATTTTTAGAATTTTGGAAACACCTTATTATTATGCAAAAGTTACAAATAATAGTATGGAATTATATAAAGTTCCAGGGAAACAAGATTTTAAGAATAACTTTGAAATTATGGCATTTGAATATTCAGTGCCCTCATCACAATTAAACCTATTAACTACGATAAAAAACATTAAACTAGGCACCGAAATAACTTTTAGAAATGAATTACGTTTTTCACATGGTCAGTTTAATGGTACTCCAGAAGCAAAATTATACTACACAAAAGACTCAAGCTTAGAAGCAATATACGAATTAGTCGCTACTCAATAATATTTCCTGATATAATCAAATAGTAATTAAACACAGCTTGGCAGCTTTACTTAAACATGCTTAAAAAAGCAATGGACCCATGAAGGGGCAACCTTTCCATAGGGTCTATTGCTGCCAAGCTGTGGATACCGGAAGGTTGTCCCTTTATGTTTGGAATAAAAAGCATTAAAACGAAATATTTTGACTTCATTTTCTATTGGCTATATCAAATGCCACTTTATACTCCAAAACTCAATATAACGTGTTCTGGGACTTCTGGTAGCTATATTTTTTCTACTCTGTCTCAGATATTTAGCGTGGTTGAGCCAATAAGTATAAATTTCTATAAATTAAGGAATAAAGAAAATGAATAAAAAAGAACAAATTGCATGCCCTAAGTGTGGTCAGTTTAGAGTTGTGACTAAAGATACTGCTTCTGCAGCGTTGTTCGGCATTGGTTGTATGTACTTAACGCTTGTCCCAATTATAGGGATAGTTTTAAGTTTGATTGGTTTAGGTATTTTTGGTTTGGTTATTGGTTTTGCATTAGGTATTGGTTTATTAATCTCTGCATTAGTTAAGAAAACAAAAGGAAAAGCCACATTTACCTGTCTTAATTGTGGTTATAAGTGGGAACCTGTACTAGATAAAGCAAATAATTCCAAGGGGAATAAAAATAAACAATAATAAAGTTAGGCAACCTGAATTTTTAGCTAACTTATCTGCACTGATAGTGGTTCTATTGTAAACTTTGTTATAGATAGCTTTTTTTGGATTGGTAACAATCCCCATTCCTCTTGGGACTCTAACTTTGGAACGAACCATTCTTTTTACAGATGTTCTTGCTGATAGTCTTCTTTTTAATGAGGGTGTTCTAACGCCAAATTTCATATCTAAATTATATACATATATGTTTGAAATGTCAGAAAAATTGTGTGTGAAATGAGAGAAAATGAAGGGGTTATTTTTTGTATAAAGTGGCAGAAATGACAAAAAAACAGGGGGTACAAATTAATAAAACCTTAGAGAAATGAGAGAAAGTAAGTGGTTTGTTTTCATCATATCCTTGTACCTAAATATTGTAGTAACAATAAATACCTTAATGTCACAGCACATTTTTAAGATATCGTACTTTAATTACATGAAACATGTAAATGAAGATACAAAACATAATATATTAGATGAAGTTTTTTCCTTTGAAGATAAAACAAAGAACGATATATATTTCGCAGATGACCGAAGATTTAAAATATATTCTGGTTTTACTAAGCTTTATCATGCTTTAGCTCATGCCATTTTGGCTGATAATACTCTTACTGCCAGAGAGATTAAGGTATTACTTCTATATATTAGGGTCGGATATGGTTGCCAAGTTAGGGATGAGTACGGTGTGAAGAAACACGCTAGAAGCGTATATTTTTGTCCAAAAGAAGTATCAAAAATTTTAAATTATAGAACAAATGATGTTTCAAAAGTTTTTAAGTCTTTGTTTGATAAAGGTTGGTTTGATTTTTTGTATTACAAAGAAACAGGCAGAACAAAAATTCACCCACAAATAGTTGATAATGTACTAGATGTAAAAACAGGTGCAGGTTGGGATGAAACGTTTAATATTGAACTTAGAAATGTAATTTCTAGAAATCTAGGGTTCAATCTGGTACCTGTTATCTATTCAAAAGACCCTTTCAAGTTACTCAAATAGTTTTAATACATATACCATTAAAAAATATGATATTCCCTAATACATGATTTATGCAGGTTTTGCAGACATATTTACATTTATTAAGTATCAGTTAACGAGAATTACGCAATATTTTACTTGAAACGTGTAATTTTTAAGATTTATTTGCTTTAAAAACAGCCAAAAAGCATGGTTAGTATATAAAAAAGATAAGTAAAATAGTTTATGTATAGATAGTAAGATGAAGAGTTGTAAAAATGTAAAAACATGGAAGGTATAATGTGTTTAGATGAAAAATGTAGATGAAATTAAATCAAGGAAACCAACATGGTCACTTTCTGAGGTAATGATAAAGTCTGGATTGTTTAGTGAAAAAGGTGTTACTTGGTATAAGGATAAACCAGAAACTGATAGAGATGTATTAATTAGAAGCTATTGGGATTTAGTATACAAATCTGGCATGTTAGATTTCCTTATAAAACGTGAGAGAGAAGTTTTAGGTATACCAAACAATCTACGTGCTTTAAGAAGAAAGTTTCCTTTAGTGGCTTATAGAACTGATATAGGTGACCCAAACGAAGTAAATCTTGAACAAGGTATTGATAACTATCATGGTTATTATGGAAGAGACCCTAAGCTAGTAGCATCAATTGATGATAGTGTTAATAGAATTTTGGATGATTCAAAACTTCCGCCAATGTATTTCAAGGTAGTGCTATTTTTATTACTACGGGGGCAACTAATTAAAGATGGTGAACTTTTTTTCTATACACGGTTAATGGACTCTATAGCTTTAAAAGAGGACTATGATAAACGTATCTATAACCATTTTACTCAAAATGAATTTATTCAATATGCCGGATTTTACTTAATGGCTATTTCAACAAAACTTACAAAACAAGATTTTAGAGAAAGAATGTCCAATTTGGAAAAAGTAATACCTAATTTTAATAGAAAATATCGTCCAATTAGAAAATGGAATACTTACTACAAAATAATTAAGGTTATATTGAAAAGTTATAATATTGAACAAAAAACAAATCATGGGGAATCGGATAGCATGAGTGAAGGTTTAATGCATACGAGTAAATCTTTGATTTATGATTTATGTAATAAAGATTTAACTAAAGAACAGGAACAAAGAGAAGCCTATAAATTGCGAAAAGACATTGAACGCCTCAAAAAAGAATACCCATTCCTAGTCGAAATGTTCCCTCACCTACAACAAAAAGCTTAATGTCACAACCCTAAATTTTTAAGCTGTAAGCTGATGGCATGAATATGAAATCATGCCTAACAAATGAAGACCCTAATATCTTTTCAACAAGTGATTTGCATTTAGCAATTTCCTTATCTTTTTTTCACAATATTGTTGGATTAGATAATTCATCACCAAACAGAATCAAATTTCTTTTTGATTACTCTGCATCTCTAGAAAAAACAATTGAAGATTATTGGAATGGAAAACTCCTAGTAGACCCAAAAGGTTTTAGTAATAAATTATCCGAGTTCAAAACTCGTATTCGAACAGGTCTTTGAAATGGAGCTAAGTAGTAATTTAGTTAACGAATTGAAACAGATTCTCAAAGAAGAGTTTGGATTGGACTTAACATCCGAGCAAATTTTGGCTCTTGGTTCAAACCTAACCCAACTTTTTGAGGCTTTGTTAGAGATTGTTACTAAGAAAGGAAGTGATTCAAACATGTGAAACCCAAGTCAAATGCTACTTACAAAGTAGCCCATGCGTTGCATTATGTAATAAATTGATATGAAAGTAATATTGAAATGAAAAAATACGAAAATAAAACAGCTGTTATCCTCTGCCGAGTAAGTTCAAAAGAACAAGAAAAAGAGGGTTATTCTCTACCTTCCCAAGAAAAATTGTTAAAAAGTTATAGCGATAAAGAGAAGCTAAATGTTGTTAAGACTTATACGTTCTCTGAATCTGCTAGAGCCTCTTCTGAAAGGGTGTATTTTAAGCAAATGATGGAGTATGTAAAAAAGCAAAACATACACGTTATTGTTTGTGAAAAAGTAGACCGCGCAACTAGAAATTTAAAAGATACTCAGGTTTTATACGATTGGCTAGAGGGCAACCCAGATAGACAAATACACTCTGTAAAAGATTCAATTGTTCTACATAAAAACTCTAAATCTCAGGAAAAGCTAAATTGGGATATTAGAGTAATTTTTGCAAAGAACTATGTAGATAACCTATCTGAGGAAGTTAAAAAAGGTCAAATTGAAAAGCTAGAGAAAGGTTGGTTACCTACAAGTCCTCCTTTAGGTTATAAGACAATTGGTGAGGAAGGTAAAAGAATTCATATTCCAGATGAAGCCACAAAGCACTTTGCTAAAAGTCTTTTCGAACTATATGGAAGTGGTACCTATACATTATCTCAATTAGTGGATTTATTGTTTGAAGAGGGCCTTAGAACACCGACTGGTAAAAAATACTCAAAGAGTATGCTTTATAGATGTTTACAGAATCCTTTTTATATTGGTTACAACAGATGGAATGGAAATGATTTTCCAGGTAATCAAGAAACATTTATTAGCCCATCTTTATATGAAACTGTTCAATCAAGACTAAAAAGAAATGGTTCTCAAAAATTCATTAAACATAACCACTTATTGCGTAGCATGGCTGTCTGTAAAGAATGTGGAGGAACAATTACATGGGAACTAAAGAAAGGAACTGTCTACGGCCATTGTGGTCGTAGGCAGGGCTGTTCCCAAACAAAATGTGGTAAAGAACATGAATTTGAAGAAAAGATTATAAATGAGATGGAAAATCTAGTAATCAAGAATAAACGTGTCTTAGATTGGGTAAGCAAAGCTCTTAAAGAGAATCACAAAGATGAAATTAATGCCTACAACTACTCGGTTGAAGAATTAACTAAACAAGAAGAAAAAATAACAGAAAGACTTAGCCAAATTTACGATGATAAGTTAGATGGCAAGATAGATGAGTCTTTTTATAACTTAAAAATGGAACAATACACCACTGAAAGAACTGAAATTCAAAAACAAAGGACAAGATTAGCAGATAGAAACACAAAGTATTATGAGATAGGTTCCCTAATATATGATATCGCTCAAAATGCGCCAAAGATTTATAAAGAGTGTAAAGATGTTGATAAAAAGAGAAAAATTTTAGGAATAATCTTCAGAACTTTTCAACAAGAAAATGGCGAACTTGTAGAATTGCAGTTATCAAAGCCTTTTGAAACGCTCAAAAAAGCAGTAAGTATTACTAACAGTTCGAACTTGGTTAAAAATGAGGAGTTGCAAAAAGAGATTTTAGAACTCGGGGATTTTGTTGCTGTGGAAGCAAATAAAGAGTCTTTTTCTGATGATTGTTCTCCATGGCTGGGGGACAGGGATTCGAACCCCAATTTTCGGGACCAAAACCCGACGTGCTACCCTTACACCATCCCCCAATGAATACATAAATACCCGAATATTATAACATCAAGTTATTGTTTTTAGCTATAACAGTCATCTTTCGCCAGCCTCAAGTACTTTAAATGCAAATATAGCCTCTTGGTAGTGCTTTCAGTACGGTGTAATTTCTCTCTGATCTGTGTAGAATATTTGTATGGGGACGGATATTGCCACAAGAATTAAAAGTGCTTCAAATACTGCAGTTATAAATAAGGTGCGATATTTAACAGCTACTGTTCTTGAAATAACACTCTCCCCTGCTCCGGTATTTATTCCGGGGCAATTTATAAATGTGCTCATACCAAATAACGAAGTCCCTAAAGCACTTGTTCCGGGCAATTTAGTAGGAAAGCTGGGTATTGAAAATATTTTAGTTTCAAAAGCTGGTTTGCAAAACGGCTTCTCCGGCCCTGATTTTACAAGAAATCCAAAATTTCGTTCGTACTCTATCTGTACCACGAACTACAGTTCAAACACATTTAGGCTCATAATTTCAGTTGGGCATATCGGTTTAGGCTCTTTGTATTTTAAGAGTTTAAAGCAGGGAGATTCTATTTCGTATATCGGGCCAACAGGAAAATTTAGTTTTCATACATCCGCTATCTCTGTCGACGTAAGTTTAGCCGATGCACAGAAAAATCGTCCGCGTTCTGCAAGCGTATCGGCGTCTTACCCGTCTCCTGTTTTGGATTCTGCTTCTAGCGAATCCTCTGTTGGCGATAGAGCAGTTTTTATAGTAACGGGCACCGGCATTTCGCCCATTATATCTATGCTGGCTTATTCTAAAGAGCACGACATTAGTGGAGATTTTAAGCTATATTGGGGCTTGAGATCAGAGAAAGACATTTTTTATCTTAGTGAGCTTGAATATTTTTCTCGGGAATTAGGCTTAACTTACAAAATTTGCCTCTCAAAGCCTTTAGGGTCCCCGGCGGGCCGAATCCTCGGCGAATCGAATTTTGCTGATGGCAGGGTAACAGAAAATATCTTAGGGCTTTTTAATTGCGATAAGTATTTAAATTACACATATTATGTTTGTGGCAACCCCTCGGCTGTGTTGGACGTTATTGAACTGCTGAGAAAAAAAGGCATATGCGCTTCTAACATCTATAGCGAGGGCTTTACTCAAGCAAGTAGTTAAAATTTACTGCGTAATTTTTTTATTTAATGGTTGCGCAAAATTTGGTGGGCTCACCAGGGCTCGAACCTGGGACCTCTCGGATGTAAACCGAACGCTCTAACCAACTGAGCTATGAGCCCGAACAATTAAAAAGGGCAGTTGGATGGGTTTGTATTTCGCCCTTAAGCAACCAAATAGTATCATATTTTTATATCTTCACAAACAATATTTTCCAGCCTATTACTAATAATATTGTCGCCGCCAATTTCTGCGAATCTTCTTGCAAGATAGTCACAATCAATTTTAACCTTTTTCATAATTTGAAGTATATCTTCACGGTCACGTTTGTATTTCTCTTTACCCCTAAATAAAATTGCTTTAAACAAGATTAGATCCGCAGGATTAAGTATCGTAATTTCCAATTCCCCTAGCTGCGCTTTTAAGGCATGCTCTTGTGAAAGTTTTGTAAATTCAAAATTATAGCTTCTTCCAACTGAGTACACCTCCCCTCCTTCCACTACCTCAATATCTTTGTGAGCAAAAGGGAAAATTGAAGCCCCCTCAAAATTTTCTTTATCGTATGTAATTATGCTCCTGGGAAATAGTTCCAAGAACTTTTTAGTTTGAGTTCTATCTAAAATAAAGTCTCCGTCTGTGGGCTTTCTGTAGCCGGTAAGCAGTGATACCAGAGAGCCCGATGTAAGTGCATATTTTATGTTATTCGTATTCGCGATCTTAATAAAGTTTGCAAAATTATTTAGCTTTAATAGTTCGTTAATACAAAAAACTTTGAGCACCTTACTTTTTCGCACCCCTTTTACATTTATAATTTAGTTACTCAACACTACCTGCATAAGCTAACCGATGTAGTTTACCCAACATGTTAGTCTTTGCACAGCAAAGATACTACGGCAAACCTCCTCCGTAAGCTGTTGAATGCTGGTTTTTGATTCGGGAAGGTCGTTTTAAGTTTAAGCGATTGAGTAGATATTGTTTTTGTAGAATAATCTGGGCGGACGTTTTCTGTCATTGTAAAAAGTATAGCAACTTTATCTTTAAGGGTATATGCCTATTAAAGCACCCGACTCGAGCTTTTCTTAATTGAGGCGTGTTTTTGAAATTCTTGTAAGAATCCATAACTATGTGAGCAACTGTTCTTAAAGTGTTATTACTAACTCTTGTTCTTCTAGTCTCACCTTACTTCTTTTTGCAGCCTCGTCCTCGCTTGATCTGAAACCGAGCGCGCAGCAAACTGAAGATTTTAAATTGTAGTCCTTAAGAGATAGTATCTCATCGACAGAATCCTTGTTAAATCCTTCCATGGGGCACGCATCAATCTTATTTTGTGCTGCCGCATCAAGAAGAAATCCTAGTGCTATATAGACCTGCCTCGAGGCCCAGGTCTGTACTTGTTCTGGGGACATTGATTCAATAGCTTTTAGCATTCCTGTTCTGTATCCTTCCAGGCTCTCTTCAGAAACTTTTCTAACTTCCGAAATCTTCCTTATGTAGTTGTCTACCATTTTTTCATTAATGTCTGTTCTGTAGCAAAGAACTACAAACATCGATGACTCTGTTACCTGGGGCTGGTTATAGCAAGCTTCCCTAAGCTTCTCGAGAAGTTGAGCATCTTCAACTAAAATAAACTTGTAGGGCTGTAGACCGAACGAAGATGGGGCAAGAATGAGAGTATTAATTAAAAGTTGCATTTGATCTGCAGTTAATTTTCTTGAAACATCAAATTTTTTTGTTGCGTATCTGTTTTTTAGATTATTTATGTATTCTTCCATTACTATATATTATCTTATTTTTTATAATTTCGTTACTCAAACCTACCTACGCAAACTGGCAGATGTAGTTTACCCAACATGTTGAGCTTTGCAGCGCAAAGAAATTACAGTAAGCCACCTGCGTAAGCTGGTGGTAGTTGATAATTTCGTTACTCAAACCTACCTACGCAAGCTAGCAGATGTAGTTTACCCAACATGTTGGGTTTTGCAGCGTAAAGAAATTACAGCAGGAAATTAGGGATTTTCGTAGATATCGGTTGGTTGTTTTAAAGGTTAAATAGTTGTAATCTAATAATCGCAGATAACTTATGTTTACTACTTTTATATATATATTCTCATCTACCATTTTACTTAGCGCTCTTTCCTTTTTTGGTGCGGTTATCTTGGCAGTAAACCGTAAAAGCTTAACTAGAATACTTTTTGGGTTTGTGGCTTTATCGGCAGGCACCCTACTGGGAGGGGCTTTTTTACATCTTATGCCGGAGGGAGTTAGATCGCTGGATCCTGTACTTTTTTTTAGAATCACTCTAGTTTCTTTTGTCGCATTTTTTGTTGTTGAGAAAATAATACATTGGCACCACTGCCATGACAGCGACTGCGACGTGCACTCTTTTGGGTACATGAACTTATTTGGAGACGCAGTGCATAATTTTATGGACGGGCTCATTATTGCCTTGGCATTTTTAACAAGTCCTGTTATTGGAGTAACTACTACCCTTGCCTTGGCTTTACATGAGTTACCTCAAGAAATAGGAGATTTTGGAGTATTGTTGCATGCCGGATTTAGTGCTCAGAAGGCGTTATTCTATAACTTTATGGTGGGTCTTTTCTCTTTGTTGGGGGGTGTGCTTGGTTTTTTTCTACTTAGCAGAACGCCTTCTATAATTTCTTATCTATTACCCGTTGCTACGGCGTCTTTATTATATGTTGCCACTTCTGATCTTCTGCCTGAACTAAAAAATGAAACCGGCCTAAAAAACACTTTTATTTTAACCTCAATTATCTTTTTCGGTATCTGTCTAATGTATGTGCTGTCACTTTACTCTGGTTAAGGTTTGTTAAATAAGAACATGCAAAAAGCTAATAAGACATGAAGCTTTCTTATTACGTGCTTTGGCGCCATTGCTATAATAACTAATTTGCACTTGTTGCATAATTCAAATATATGCTATATTCTAGAATTTTAGAATGCAAAATTCTAAAATTAAGACCTTATTTAATCAAAACGCTACAAACATTCGTCAACTAAAACTTATAATTACGGAACTCTCCTCTAAAATACACGAAAAGTTGCGTATTTTGTTTTTATATGGCCGTTTTTCTACGGACAAAAATTCTAAAAGAACCTTCGGGTTCTTTTTTTTATTTTATATAGCTTTGATCTTTTCTTCACTATCAAACAAATTAGGTAATAATTTCGCGCTTGTGCGCACTAAGAACGGAGAATTGTATGCAGGATATTAACATGACAGTTCAAGGAAGCCCGGTATCTATTTCTTATAAGGAGCACTTTTCAAACCTCGTAAAGGTTGCTGAGGCTCTTTCTTTTGGTTTTTCGGAACACTACAGAAGTTCAGGGCTTACTTATGTAGACGCCCCGGAAATCGTTGGAATTACCGGTGCTTGCGAAAATGTAGATACTTTATTTAGAGTCAAGGGTAAAAAGGACATTCCGCTATTTTTTACACAGACCGGTCAGTTATCTCTTGAACAAGCGTTACAAAGTTTTAGTGGTGTATTTACTGTTATTCATTCCGGCAGAGACGAGGATAAAGAAGACTCCCGTCACTTAAGGCAGTTTAGATTGACTGAAGAGGAGTTTGATTGCACGATGATAGGAATGACCAGGGATAGCTACGACGAAGACGCAATGTATGAGGCGCTGCTTAGTCACATTGAAGCAGCCATAAAATCCGGTATTTCTTCAGTTTTGAAGTGTACCCCGGAGATACTTGAGCGTTATGGAAGAGATATTTCTACGCTTGAGAACGCGATTATCCAAGATTTTCATAGAATTAGTTATGAAGATTCAATTAAGCTTCTGAATGATAATGGTTACCCTGAGTTAGTTTTTGGAGACGATCTTAAAGAGCACCACGAGGCTGAAATAATAAAACTTATGAACTCGTCAGAGCCTCGTTTGCCCGTATTTATCATGAAATACCCCGAAGAGATTAAATTTTTTAACATGAAGGAGTATACAAAAGATCCAAAAGTCGTGCTGTCAGCAGATTTAATACTTCCATATTCCGGTGAATCTGTTGGTTCAGCTGTCAGAGAACATGACTATGAGAAGCTGAATGATAGGCTGTTAAGGTCCACAATGTATTCCTTACACGTAAAAAGAGGCGGCTCTTACAAGGACTATGAATGGTACCTAGATATTATGAAGAATAAAAAAACAAATCCTCACGCCGGCTATGGCATTGGTAATGAAAGAGTTTTGCAATACATCTTTGGTGAGATAGATATCCGAAACGTGTCGGTATTCTCCCTACTGAATATTCAAAACAGAGACTGGGAAAAGAAATAATATCTAAAGCGCTTTGTTTTAAACCTCCATTTTTATGGTATGATTTTTTTACGCATGAAACGTGAATCAGGCATTATTCATATAATTTTTATACTTTTGTTCGTTACTTCTATTATATGTGTTATTGCTCTGGGCATTATCTTTTACCGTGACTACGCCCGCAACGAACTAATCTCCACGCCCCTAGCTCAAAATTCTGTATCTAAGCCTTGGGTTCGTTCCTTTAGCCCTTTGAGAACTTTTTATGTTTCTCCCTCCGGCACAGGGGCTGGACACACCATGGCCGATCCTATGAGTTTAAGATCCGCTGTAGTAAATTCTATGCCCGGAGACTTGTACTATCTTCTTGAAGGAGAGTACGTTCCTGATGTCGCTGGTGAGAGCATGCGAGGCACACTGCTTTTATCCGGAGTAGGTACTGAAGAGAATCCTATTGTCTATAGAGCATTCCCCGGACACCGGGCGGTTATAATGGGTAATGTTTCAATTGGAAGCTCTGCCCTTAGTGAGGAAAGCGGTAAATATAATTGGGTTTGGGGCCTAGAGATTACGGATCCCCAGAACTCGGTCGATGTTGGCCGAGAGCAGGGCTCGGGACTTGTAATGTTTTCCGAAGGATCGACAGCCATAAATAATATTATTCATGATCAAGCGCTTAAGAACGGTATAGGGGCCTGGGGAAACCCCTTAGGAAACGGCTACGATACAGGCACCTTACGAAATCACGTAGTATACGGCAACATCGTATACCGTAATGGTTTGGGCACTAATACTTCTCAGTGTAATAGTGCTCCTAACCATAATGTTTATGGGCACCATAGCTACGCTGACGACAACGGCATTACATATGGTTATAGATATTTCGTAGATAATATAATTTTTGATGCCGCAGAAGACTGCGGCAAAAGCAAAAACATTCTAATGAGAAGTAGTGCGGGCGAAGTAAGCGGGTTCTATCTAGACGGCAACGTTATCTTTAATGGTGGGGTGGCCGCCAATCCTGAGGGCCGCCCTTCATATAACATGAAGTTTCAAAGTAATTGGCTTGTTGATTCCCATTTCTTGATTGGCGGCAGACCTTTTCAGGGCGAGATTATTGGTAACACTTTGATTAACACTGTCCTGGAGATTCAGTCTTTATGGGGCAACGAGCCGAGCATACCCAGAACAGTTGGTAATACAGTAGTAAGAAACAATAAAATTTATTCAGACACATACACATATCAAATTATTACCGCAATTAAATCCGATGCTTCTTCTAGCGGTCAAGCGCCGATTCGTAGCTCTGACGTATGGGATTACAACGTTTACGGACCTTTTGCTCTAAATGAACCTCACTTTAGAGCTGGAGTTATTGCAAACGGCCGTACTCTGAACTCAGGACACACCCAGAGCCTAGAAGCTTTTAGACAAGCAACTAGGGGGATAAGGTTTTCTTCTCCTGAAGGTTTAGACGCTTCTTCCTCTGTTGTCGGCAAGCCCGCATCCGTAGATTATAAGCTTATTAGGAACGTTTACGATCAGGATTTAAGTTACCTAGTGGTGTACAATTGGAGTTCTCAAGCCTCTGTTACGCTCAATTTACAGCGTGAGTTGCCCAGTGCTCGAAGGGTTGGTGTTTATTCAGTGCACGATATGTTCGGTTCGCCTGTTGTTGCAGCGTCTCCTAGAAATATTACAATTCCGCTAGAGGGAGATAGCGCTTATTCCATATACGTTGTTCGTAGCATTAGTAAATAGCAGTTTCAGTAAAATTGTCCTATCTGGTTACTGATATTGTTTCAGAAAGCTCTGCGCTGGGTGCTGAAACAGTGATTCGATTGTCAGTTGAGCTTTTTGATATTTCATATCCCGAATCATAAGATGCACAGCTTGTATAACTGCCGTCTATTGGATCGAAGGGCATTTCAGCTATGTATGTCGGAACAAGGTCATCGCAAAGATCTATATCAGTATTCCCGCTTCCTATGTTAGTTGCTGTGTTGGTTATTGCTGAGGGAGGGGTGCCATTGTTGTCTGCCATGTATTGATGGGTTGCATTTAGTATAGCGCTAACGTCGCTTCTTCTTTGGGTGTTATTGGCCTGCTGGAACTGTCTGGAAGGATTTATAGCTATCAAAACTATAGATAGAAGAATTGTAAGTATTCCGATTACAACCAAAAGTTCAATTAATGTAAAACCTTTATTATTTCTGGACAGATTATTTTTCATAGATTAATTGTTTCAAATTGCTAATATGAAGTCAACAGGCCTCTTGGGCTTATAACTATAGAGTATTCTTGCATGTTGATATCTTGAATTGTTCTAATGTTCTCAAACATAGGGCTGTAAAATTTTTTAAGCTCGTCCACACTAGCAACTAGTTTCTCAGAAGAGTAGTAGATGATAAGTTCCGACGGGCTCTGTGGGTTTTCTTCAGAATTTGCATCACGAAGCACTTCTGTTTGAATTTTAGAATATCCCATTTCGTTCAAGTTTCGGATCTCATTCTCGTAGTCTATTTCTTCGTTGTCGCTTTGTATAAGAACTATATTTATGTCACTTTTAGCTATAGTGTCAGCTAGTATTGGATCTGTGGGTACTAAACCCCCTAATTCTCTATTCTCTATGGGGGCCGATTCCGATTCTCGTGAGTTTATGGTCATTGTGATCAAGGCAACGCCTATTAAAACGAAAAGAAGGGCCGTAATAAGTACAAGCCCGTTTCTCTCTTTAGATTTTTCTGGGACCCTTTGTATAGACAATTTTTTCAACTCACTGCTTTTTTTTAATATTTTTAGCAACGGCGCTTTATTTTTTGGCAAGAGCATGTCTGGAACAACACTTGTTATAGCAATGTTGTAAAGTTCTAGTTCTTTTTGAATCTGAGTACAGAGATTGTTGTTTATTGCTATTATTATATTTTCATTCTGGTTGTAGACTTTGTAGGATATTTTATTTTTTTCGAAGGGGACCTCGTTTATAAATTCTTCGATCTGTTTCTCAAGATTATCGCCTGTCAGTGTTTTGCTGAACGAACATTCCTCTCCTACTATCAGTGGCCCTTGTAGGTTGTGTAGATTATTGTCGGATAGAAACTTATTTATTTCCGACTTGAATTTTTCAGCATCAACGAGCTCTTCGTTTTTCACAGCTTCTTCGGAGAACACCAGAGATTTTATCTCCCCGTTTTCAGAAGAAAAAGCTAGCTTATTTCTTAGAAGATAGATAAATATTTTCTTTTTCATTTTATAACTCGTCCCAGGAAGTGACGTTTAAAACCCCTCCTACCCTTTCCATGACAGACTGTATTCTTCTCGTAAAATCTGTGTTTTGTACTACTGATTCTATGGTGAGAGGATTTGTTCCCGATACACTAATTGTAACAGTGTCATTTCCAACACTCAAATTATTCCCTGAATATGAGGGGTCCCTCAGCATTAGCAATGCGGCATTTTCTACCCCCGCCTCGCTGATAGCTAGAAGCCTTTCAGCTTGAGAATAGTCGCTTGTTCCTTGGGTATTTATTACGGATACAACAACTGCCCCCGACAGAACTGTAATTGCAACAACAGAAAATACTAATACTGTTATCATGATCGAGCCTGCTTGTTTCATCTTAGTCCTAATGTTGTTACAAAATTTCTACTTTCTTTTCCGCTATTTTTCTCTGCTATGCTTGTTACTGTAAACATAATTTTTATTGTTTCTTGGCCTCCCGGAACGCCGTATTTAGTAAATGAAACGTTGGAAATGGTAGTTCTGTTGCTGTTTAGGTTATATGCTCCGTCAGAAGTTGCCAAAAGAAGATTATCCATGCTTGTGCTGTAGGTGTATTTATTTATTCCTATATCGAGTTCTAGCGTTCCGCTGGAAGAGCCGACTACTTCGGGCATCGCTATGGCTTCGGCTCTGTATACGTCATATGAGATCCTGTTTAGTATGTATGTTCCATCCTGTTCGACTGATGATACCGAATCGGATTCCAGCTTTATATTCGCTATTCCAACAAGCATGTCTGTTACAACGACAAGCAATATACTCATTAAGCCCATGTATAAAAGTAATTCCACCAAAGTCATTCCTTTCTGGTTGTGTCCTTTTTTGATGTGTAATCTGTTTTTAATAATCATGGTGAGTAATTTATCCTTGCCTCGTATAAAATTGGCGTGTTGCTGCCGTCGCTACTTAAGTAGGTTTTAAATCTAAAGTATCTGCCTTCCACCGAGTTAAGCGGAATAGCTCCCGAAGCGGAGTAAAGTGTATTGTTTGTACCATCGGGCCCCACATAGTTCCAGGTAGAATTATCTGTGTTGGTAGCGATTTGAACAGAGACGCCAGTATTTGTAGGCAAACTAGAAATAAAATCAAAATAGTTAAAACCAACTGACCCCCCTGCATCAAATGTTTGGGAAGTGTATTGTCCGTTGTTTGCGTAGGCGCTACCCCCGAGATCCGCACATAATACAATAAACTCTTTTGAATTGTCGTCGGTTGCGCCGAAAGCGCAGCCCTCTTTAACAAAAAGCGAATTAATACCTCCGGCTCCGGTATCGTAAGAACTCAGTTCTACAGGATTTGATTTATCCGATATGTCTACAACAAGAAATTCTTTAGTAACCGAATCAGTTCCAAGAAAAGCCAGATCTCCAACAACAAACACTGTATCCGAATAGGCTCCTATGTTCATAGATCCTACAAGAGAAGTGTTGTTGGGAGAAGACACATCTACTATATAAAATTCTGCCCCCGAGCCATTATTGGATGTAGTTATATATGCGTAATTCCCATCGAAATATACTCCAGACCCATCTGAATTTGAAGGTGTGTCGAAGATGCCCGCAGATGTTGGAGAGTTAACGTTTGAAATGTCAATAATTCTAAGCTCGGCAGAATCTTCTATTGTTGACAAATATACATAGTTTCCTTGTGGATAAACATCCAAAACGTCGTTGTTTACTTCGTAGCTTCCTACAAGAGAAAGAGATGGTGCGTTTGAAGAATCAAATATTAAAAGTTCCGGTTCAGCGGGAGTTGCGTCTCGACCTGCGACTATGTAATTTCCGAACTTCCCGATAGAATAAAGGTCGTTATTTCTGTTTAAATTTATGCTCGACGCTTGCACCGGATTCGCTTTGTTTGATATGTCAACCACAACAATCTCGCTGGAGTTTATGCCGGTCGCCAGGTACGCATAGTTATTGGAAACAACAATTGCGTATATTGTTCCCCCAGGAGAATAACTTCCTACTAGAGTAGTATTGTATGGATCTGAAATATCAAATATATACAACGTGCTAGTGCCCATGTACGCAAAATCTCCTTCAACAAAAATTGCCAGGGAGTTTGTGTTGCCCGGAGAGTTGTACGAATATGCTAAATTAGGTGTGCTCCAGTCTGCGCTTGGAAGCTGCTCCAGCTCAATCTCTCCGCCCGCATTATTTTTAGATACTGTATTGTCGAAAGTTCCTTGAATGAATTGCTCTTGTGTAGTTTGCTCCCACAGCGTATTTCCAAGGTATCTAGTTAGGTATGTGCTAGTAAAAACTTCGGATGCTATTGGTGTTTGCCAACTCACGGATATTTCGGCATATTTGGTTGAAGGGTCTAGTGTGCCTCCTGCAGATACTATAGTACCCGTATTGTCTCTGTAAACGTCTGAAATAACTATGCTTCGTGTGAAAATGCCCAGATTTTCGGGGCCGCTTTCTAGGTTCCAAGAACTGCCGTCAGTTGAAGGATGAAAAATTCCCGGAGACGCTATCTTATACCAGTTTTCTTCGCGGGCACTGCGCAAAGCTTCGTAGGTCTCGCGTACAAGTGCTGTAGCAGCAACTCTATTTTCCTTTTGCGGCCTTCCTTCCCTACTTGCTACGAAGCCGGTAAGTAGTGCAGGAAGTAAGATTGCTAGAATCCCAAAAGACACCAACACCTCTATTAAGGATTGGCCAAACTCTATAGAAGTGTTAGTTTTTAATGACATTTGTGCCTCCCATTTTATTTAACGAAATGGTTATAGATTGCCCTCCGCTGTGCGAAATTGTGATAGAGCTGTTGCCACTGATGTACCCGCTTATCTCGCCGCTAAGATGCTCAAACACTAATTGATTTGAAGGGAGGTTAATGCTTGTAAGTGTTGTTCCTTCCTCTACATTAATAGTAAAGTTGTTCGGATCCTCGGCATTATATGAGTTTCCAGAAAATAATGTATAAGAGTTTGTTTCAAAGTATATTCCTTTGTTCTCTGTTGAATCTGAGGTGTATTTCCCTACCATGGCGTCAAGTTGTTGCTTTTTAATATCTGCTATTATCGTGTTGGCGTTTTTGTCAACAGAAGATGTCACTTGCGGGCGTGCTAGGTTTACAGCTACAAAAGAAGATAGTACAGCAAAAAGTCCTATGACTAGCATGAGCTCTATTAGCGTAAATCCGGAGTCAGGAGAAAAAATAAATTTATGATTCATATCATCTAGGCGTTATCTCCCCTATCAGCTTGTATATTGGGGCTATTATCGATAGCATAATACTTCCTACAAATATTCCGATAATAATTAATAACACTGGTTCAAGAACCACTGTAATGGTTTTGAGATTCTCGTCTATGTCCTTGTTGAATTTTTCTGCTAAAGTTGACATGCTTTGCTCTAGTGAACCACTTTTCTCGCCGACCTCAGTGATTCGTATCATTGACGTTGGAAATACGTTTTTACTTTTTCTCAGGCCGTCGGCCAAGCTCGCCCCTTCCCCTACTGCCTCGGCCGATTTTTTAATAGCATTTGCAGTCTTTTTTTGCAAAACCACATCCCCGGAATAATCGAGCGCTTGATTTATAGGCATTCCTGATCGTAACAGCACCTCAAAGTCCCCTGTGAATCTTGCAAGATCAAGTTTTTTTGCCAAATTTCCATTAATGGTAACGAAAAGGTAAGTGTCTGTAATGATCTTTTTTTAAAGTGGTACAGAACCGAAACCATTACAGATATGAAAAGTAAGCCAGAAAGTATTGCAACTGTATTTTCTACGAAGAAGTTTGAGACTATTATTAAAACCCTTGTTGTGATAGGAATATCAACCTTTAATTTATAGAATACACTGCTAATTCTGGGAATTACGTAGTATAAAATGATCAGCAGTATTCCTAAAAACAAAGCTACTACCATGGTTGGGTAAAGAAGGGCGGCCTTGATTTTAGAAGAGAACTCCTCTGATCTTTTTAAAAATATAATAATGTCTTTCAATGTTTCTTCCAAACTTCCTGACTGCTCTGCCGATTTTATAAGGTTGAGAGTTACCTTATCCATTGTATTTTCAAGAGCATCTAGAGATGAAAAAAGGCTTTTCCCTTCACTCACATCGTGGCGAACACTAAGCAAAACTTTGTGAACAGGACCTTTAGATTCTTCAATTAACTCATCTAGCGCAGTAATAATAGGAATTCCTGCCACTAGCAGTGTGCGAAGATTGTCTAGCATTTCAATTTTCTCTTTTGTTCTTAAATTAATTGTTTTTCTCATTTATCAACCTCTGTTACTCTGTAAAGCTCTTCGAGGGTCGTAAGTCCTTGAGCCACTTTCCTTAATCCATTTTCGAACATGGTTTCCATGCCCAACGTTATTGCTACTGATTTCAGTTCCCCAGAACTGGACTTTTGCGCGATAAGTTTTTTTAATTCGTCTGTTATCTCCAGTACTTCAAATATTCCAACCCTTCCCACGTAACCAGAGTTATGGCAATATTCGCAGCCTTTACCCTCATATACTCTTATTTGGGCATTCTCCCCAAAATATTTTTTAATTTTTTCTTCCGAAATCATGTCTATTAATTGCTCACGTTTTATTTCTTCCGAAACTCTACAGTCTGAGCATATTTTTCGCACAAGCCTTTGAGCAATTATTACATTAACAGTTGACGCCACTAAAAAAGGCTCTATGCCCATATCTGTAAGTCTGGGAAGCGTGGTGACCGCGTCATTCGTGTGTAATGTTGAAAGAACTAAATGTCCTGTCATGGCTGAATTTACAGCTATGCCGGCGGTGTCCTGGTCTCTTATTTCTCCAACAAAGATAACATCAGGGTCTTGCCTTAGTATCGCTCTAAGTCCTGATGAAAAAGTTAGGTTAGTTTTGGGGTTCACTTGAATTTGGTTAATTCCCTCTATGTCGTACTCTACCGGATCTTCTATTGTAGCAATATTTACTTCCTTTGAGTTAATTATTTTTAGAATAGAATAAATGGTTGTAGTTTTTCCAGAACCTGTGGGACCTGTTGCAAGTACCATCCCATTCGGTCTTTTATATGCTTTTTGAACCTTTTGTAGATCTTCTTCATCCATGCCCAGATCTTGAAGTGAGAATTGCCTAGAGTTTGATGAGAGTAATCTAAGAACTATCTTCTCCCCTTTTACAATTGGGACTATGGATACTCTAATATCTAGGTTCTCCATTTGCAGGGCTACGTTTAGTTTGCCGTCTTGAGCGCTCATGTGTTCGTCGGTGCGTAATTTTGACATCACCTTGATTCTGGATGTTATTTTTTCATGCAGCTCCAGAGGTATTGAAAGAACTTCATGCAAAACCCCATCAATTCTAAATCTTATTGTAGACGCATTGTCTTTCGGTTCGATGTGAATGTCTGATGCTTTATTCTGATATGCGTACTGGACCAATGTATCTACTATCTTAGACACAGGAACCTCTGTGTTTTTGTCTTTCTCTGAATTTTTAATATGTGTTATCAGCAAGCTCTCATAAGCTTTTTGTAGGGGCTCGTTGTATAAGGACAGTGCTTCTTGAATATTTTTCTCTGTAGTGTAGTAAATAGATAAAAATTCGCCGGTTTTTTTCCTAATCATGTCAAAGAACTCATTATTTAAAGGATTTGTTGTCGCAAGCTTTAGTCCCTCTTTATTTTTATCGAAAAGCACGGCGCTTTGTTTTTTTGCTACTATCTCGGGGATTATATTGAGAATATCTTTTGGTATTGACTCGTCCTTTATTGTTACATATGGAAACGAAATCAACTCTGATATCAATCTTCCCACATCGTTATCTTTAATGAGATCTTTCTTTGTTAGAATAACATCCAGAGGTAAGTTTTGAGATTCCGCCTCTTTTAAGCAACTTTCCAGTGACTTGGAATCGATCACATTTAACTCTTTGATCTTGTTGTAGAGGGCAGTGTTCTGGTAAAGCATTTTTATTCAGTTAGCTTTCTAATTTTGTCCAATATTTCTCCCATCGAGTAGTCGCTTTTTATAATGTAGTCGTTAGCACCAAGTTTTATACCTCTATCAATATCTTCTTTTTGTCCAAGATTTGAAGCTATTAAAATTGGAATGTCTTTGAGGCTAGGTTGCTGTTTTATTTCTTCCAGGGTAGCGAAGCCGTCCTTTTTTGGCATTATAAGGTCTAAAATGATCAGACAAAAATCTGAACCTTTTGATAATTCTTCCATCGCTTCTACCCCATCCCTTGCTAGCGTTACTTGATAGCCGCTTTTCTCCAACTTTACCCTATACGCGTTTCCTAAGAATTTATCATCCTCTGCAATCAGCACATGTTTATTATTTGAGGCGCCTTTAGTATCTTTGTTTGTAGGTACACTCTGGTCAGGTCGCTGGTTTAATGAGGGGCTGCCCTTATTTATAAAACTGCTGTCTGTTATGTTATTCATTTTCAACTAGTTCTCCAAAAATATTTACTATCTCGTCTAGCCTGTGCTCAGCTTTTAAAAGGTATTTTTTTGCTCCTAAGGCAAGCATACTCTCAACTTTGTCGTTGGACGCGCTGTTACTTACTATTATTACCGGTATTTTAGAAAGCTCGGGGTTTTTTCTTATAGCGCTCATAAACTGAAGACCGTCCATGTCTTTGAGATGATAGTCAAGCCAAATTGCATCCGGCAGGGCGGAGTATTGCTGTAGGTTTTCGAGGTAGTCTAGGGCCTGAGCTCCGCTTGTTACTGTGACGGCTTCAATGCCAAGTTTATTTAGTTTTGCTGAGATTGCTGTCAATAGTAACGCTTCGTCTTCTACAACTAGAATTGTGCTAAGGTTTTTTGGTTTTTGTTTAGAGCTTGTGTTCATAAAAATATATTATCAAGAATCTATTGATACTTCACCTTTCTTTTTCATGGAACCTTTCTTAGGCAAACTAAACCAAAAAGTAGTTCCTTCACCTTCAGTACTGGAAAACCACACTTTTCCTCCGGAAGACTCTACAATTGCTTTAACTAAGTATAAGCCCAATCCATTGCCTTCTGTTTCAACCTTTATGACATTGTCTGCCCTAAAGAACTTCTGGAAAATTCTATCTTGCTGTTCTTTAGGTATGCCTATGCCGTCGTCGCTAATCGCAGATATTACCTCGGTATCGTTATGTGAGACAAAAATCTGTATCTCGCCGTTTTTTGAGGTGTATTTTACGGCGTTTGAAATCAAATTAAGATAAACATTTCTTATTAGTTTTGGATCTATTGAAATTTTTTCCATGTTGTCGCCGATGCTTACAATTGTAGATATTTCTTTCTCTTTTATCTGAGGAGTTAGCTCCATAAGTACTCCGTCAATTAAGTCTTTCAACTCAGTGGGTTCGGGGTCAATTATTATTCTTCCCGATTCTATTCTTGATACATTTAATAACGAGTTTACTAAGGATATCATTCTCTCGTTTGAGGTATTTACGTCCAGTAAAGTTTTTTGCTGTTCCTCATTCAATGTACCAAGATCGCCGTCTATAAGCATCTCCAAAAACCACTTAATTGCAGAAAGGGGAGTTCTAAGTTGATGAGATGCTAATGAAATAAATTCGGTTTTCATCTTGTCAACCTCTGCCTCTTTGGTAATGTCCCTTTCGACCCCAAGGAAGAATATTGTTTCTCCCTTATCGTTTAGTATCGGTACTATAGTGACGGAGGCTGTGTACTCTTCGCCAGACTTTTTCCTATTTTTTATTTGTCCTTTGAATAGCACTTTTTCTTTTTTTATTTTAGTCCACATAACTTCGTAGAATTCAGGCTCCATTATTCCTCCCCACAGTTCGCGCGAGCCTGCTTTTTTTCCAACACTTTCTTCTACCGAAAAGCCTGTTATTTTTTCCAGTATTGGATTTGCATACAATATATAACCCTCCGGGTCCGTAATGACTATTTGGTCTGAAGAGTTTTCGACCGCAAGTTTGAACTTTATAAGTTCTGTCGAATGCTGTTCGGCCTTTTGTTTCTCCTCTTGAACGTCTTCAAGTACATTCATTAGTGCTTTTTGTTGTTCTTTGAGCTTATCCTCATTGTTTTTTATTTGACGAACTTGGTTATCTACTGTTTTTTGTATTTCATTATTCGTAAGATTTATTTTTCTTGCCCATTCGTTAAGTAATATTGAAATTTCTCCTATTTCGTCGTGGGAATTTATTGTGAGATATTCTATTTCTTTTGTTTTATTTATTCTTTCTACTGTTTTTCTGATTTCAATTAAATTTTTAACAACAAAACCAGAAGCAATTTCAGCAAAAACAAGAGAAAGTATCGAGTACAGTGCTCCTAAAGATAGCAGAGAGATTTGGAGGTTATTAATGTCCTGCAATATTACGCTGTAATCAAGTGCTGTATATACAAAAAAAGTATTGTTATATAGCGTGAGTTTATTAGCATAAACCAGTCCTTGCTGTCCTTTACTATAATATGTTTGTTCTGATCTCATTCCTTCTATATCTTGACTGCTAAGCTCCAGCGAGAAATTATAGCCGGTATCGAAGTCTGCAGGACTTCCCCACTCAAGCTCACTATTAGGGTGCGCAATAAAATAACCGGATTCGTCCGTAAACCTCACGTCATTGTTGTGGTTAAGGCTCTCTAGCAACTTATTAGCATGGACATTTAGAATCACAATGCCTAGCTTTTCACCATCGGGGCTATAAAAAGGGGTTGCAAATCGCACTGTAGGATTAATTGGAATTTCTATTTGTGGAGGACTGCCTTCCCTGTTTAAATCAATTTTCGACATATATACCTCTTTTTGATTCAAAACGATGCTGTCAGTGAAGTAATACCTATCTACTTTATTCTGAAGCTTGTCCTCATCTATGATTCGAGTACTTTTTTCGTCCGAGTCCACCCGCACAATTTCTTGGTCATTAATGTCTATGAGCCTCACTTGCATATAGTCCGAGTTTGATTCTGCAAGAGAGAAAAATTCGTTTTGAATTTGATCAATCTCTAGTCTTCGCACTGTGCCGAGATTAGAAAGAAATAAAGCATCCGATGCGTACTCGTCTAAAAAAGTATTGATGTCTTTTGAAGCGTTTTCGACTTGTATTGAAATGTTTTTTGCCTGAGTTCTCTCGCTTAGATTTTTAAGTAAAGTGGAGGTTGGTATAGCGGTCAAGATCACAGCGCCGAGCGAGATTAGCGCGAAAACAAAAATAAACTTTGTTTTAATAGAAATATACTGCTTTGATAGAATGATTGAGCTTTTTTCACTGACGGCTTTGTAGAAGAAAAAAACAACGAATATTATACTTATTTGTCCAATTCTTACTGTAGGTAGATTAAATATTGGAAAAATAACTCCAAAAAGAATCTGCGGTAAGATAACCGAAATTACTCCAAACATAAGAAAACGAATCGAGGCTCTTTTAACTGAATTTATCTTTAAGGCATTGACTATAAAGCCTAAGGAGAGAAGAAGCAGGGCGACCAGCAAGATGTTATGCCCAATCCCGGCCGAAATGCTTCCTTTTTCAAAAAGAGTCTGTCCGTTGCTTGTTTTGTATGTTGCTGATATCACATTTTGTGTAAATAGGACATTTATAGTTTCTATGAAGACAAGTAATGTTGAGATGTAGAGTATGCGTCTATTTTTAATCTGTAGAAAATTGACTATAAAATATAGAGTTGAGAGTGCAGCTGTTATAGATAATGACAGTGTAATTTTCCATAATATCGCGCTTTGTTCTTGCTGCAGGCTTAGGTTTACTGCCATAAATTCGCTTGTTTGCCAGGAAAAAACGAAGAATATGAGATACACCAAATGTTTGTAATTTTTAATGTTTTTTTCCGCAACATTCTCCTTATTTCTCAGCAAATATATCGCGAAGGCTAGCGTGGTGTATATGCAAAGTATTGAAATATAAGGAGGCAGTAAAATATTCATGCTTTCCTTTCTTCAATTTCTTTAAGTTGTTTTTTTAGTTCCATCATCTTTAATTCTCTGGAAATAAGTTTCGAGTTAATCTTTTCAAGCATCTGTGTTCTTTCCTGTATAGTGTTTTCTAGAATATCTCTCTTTTCATCCAGTGTTTTAGATAGGGCAGTCATACTTTTTGCTATGCTGTAAAGCTCGTCATTTGAAGCCTCCAGTTCTATATTACACTCTTTTCCTTCTGCCATGTCTTTTGCTGCATTTGTGATTTTTTTAATCGGCGCCGATATGGAGTCAGAAAATACAACCGCTATATAAAATGTGGACATCATGATCATAGTCGCCATAAAAATGTTTGTAATTAAAAAATCACTAATAAGTTTATTTGATGTCTCAATCTTCTCCTTTAAGGAGTTTTTGGTAGATTCTGTTATTGTTTTGTAATCCTTCGATTTACTTGCTTGTAATGTATTCAAAGCCTCTGAGTATTCGTTCTTATAGAAAAAGTATTCCTCGCTATCGATGGTTTGCTGTGCCATGTAGTAATTTCCTTCATCTGCGTAGGCTATTGCTTTAAGCTCCAGTTCAACAAGCTTAGCATTTGAGGCCGAAATTTTGTTTATAAAATCATTTACGCTGGCATCTTGTAAATTTTGGGCCTCCTCAAAAATTCTTTCGAGGGATGCAGCATGTTCTTGGTAATTATCCTTCCACGTCGTATTCTGTGTAAATATATAATTGCGCGCCGATTGAGTTAGAACCTCGTCGTGATATTTAATCTCCTCTATAACAAAGTCAAGCTTTCCGGCGCGCTCTAGTTGATTTATAATGTTTTCAGATTCAGCCTGAGTTGCTGTGTTTATTACTTTCCACTGATTTTGAATTAAAAAAGATACGAGCATTACAGGAAACATAACTGCAAGCGCCGCCGCAGCCACCTTTTGTTTTATGTTTAAATACCTAAACATGATAAAAGTTATCCTTGTAAATAAACATTAATGATCGCCTATTCTTCCCGAGGCAAGCATTGCTGCTCCGGAAACAATTAAAGAAACACCGGTATATATTGACATTGGGGAGCTGACACCTTGAATATCGAAATACAGCACCGGTACACCTATTATGTAACCTGTTACTGCCGTTAGCCCTATTAGGCAAAGTATGTTACCAACTATTAACATGCTAAATTTATAGTTCGATTTTCCGCTTATAGCTTGTATAGCTATTGCACAAATCAGTGAAAAAGAAAAAGCAGTTCCAATAGACTGTTTTTGAACAAG
Source organism: Candidatus Nomurabacteria bacterium (assembly GCA_020631855.1). Classification (GTDB taxonomy): domain Bacteria; phylum Patescibacteriota; class WWE3; order UBA101185; family UBA10185; genus JACKGU01. The sequence goes on from JACKGU010000002.1 coordinate 148,334, forward strand.
AATGTCCGAGAACGACGTGTTACTGCTGTTTTTTGTGAATATAAATTCTGCGCCGGTATTAATTTGAGTCACAAAACCAAAGATTATAATTGCCAGTATGTGGATGAATAGCATCGTAACGGCGATATGTATAAGTGTTAAAAGAGGCGGGCGAGCGTTGTTATCATAAGAAAGAGACAATATTATAATGCTCACGCACACAAAAGATATCGCTGCAATTAGTTTAGTAGGAGACTCGCTGGTAAAAGGGTCTATGAGCCATTTGATGTCTAAAATCCATCCCAAAACAAAGATAGAGTTGATAATACCAAGCGATGCGGAAAGCGCTAAGGAAAAACCCAGAGGCGTTTTTTTCTTATATAATAGAGAAGTTACGTATTCGTGGTGGGGCATTATTAAAATTATAGACAACAAGTGTTACAAAATAAAGCAATTGGGAAACGAAAAAACCACCTTGCGGTGGTTTCTTCGGCGCCCCTGCGAGAGGAACTCTCACTGGGACAATGTTTAATATACAACACTTATACTACTCTGTCAACATTTTTGTAGTCTATTTTTTTAAGTTGCCGAACCTTCTGTTTAGGTCCTCATGAAAGGCTTTTCTCTCTATTACCTACTTTACTTCTTTTCTTTAGTCGTGTTTTTTGAAGCTTTTTTTGATTTTTTTACAACCGTTTCTTCAATTTTTGTGGCCATCTCTTTTGTCCCATTCTGTACTTCCGGGGCGTTACCAGTATTCTGATTCGAGAGGATAAGTAGGTGCTTTTTGTTTATTCTATGAAGAACCAGAATTAGCATTGTTGCTAGAGCAAGCAGCAGAAGTTTTAATACGCCCATTTGAGCATTAGTGCTCTCATTTAATTCCGAAAGCTGTCTTTGAGCTTCTGCTATTTTTGTATTTATCGCGCTGTCATTATTAACAACTTCAATCTTTGCGATTTCGGTTTCCTCAGACATGCTGTCGTCCCAATTAAAGTATGCTACGGTAATCCTGTGTTCCCCCGCCGGAAGTGTGTCAGGGGCCAATTCATATTCCCAGTTTCCGTTTTCGTCACTGGTTAGCTCGTTTCGTATTGGATCGCTGTATATTGTCAACATAAAACGAGTGTTTGGAACAATTGTTTTACCAAAGAGTTTTATTGTTTTTGCTTTATCTTGAGGGTTTACAATTAAGCTTTCATCTAAGGTTACTGTTTGTGCAACACTAGGGCTTGCTTGAGTGTTTAAGTTTTGACTCCCCTCGTTGTTGGTAGAAGCCTCATTTTTATCGGAATCTTTTTCATCTTTGTTATCTTTGTTGTCATTATCCTTGTCTTTATCTTTATCTTTTGATGTTGGGCTAGAGGTATTAGTAGTTGTTTGCGTGTCTTCCGGGGCAGTACTTGATGAAGAGTCCTCGTCGCAATCCGGCATTACCGGAAAGCAGCTTATTAATCCTACTTCTTCCTGAAGAATAAGGTTTGCATCTTCCGTATTCACCGAGTCTGATGCGTTGACATCTGAAATGTACAGCTGTAAAAGATTTAGAGAAATCATATTCTGCGCATATTGCTCAATTTTTAATGCGTCAACAGAATTTACATCTCCGTTACCGTCGGTGTCACCAAATAAAACGTTGTTGTAGGCAAAATCATCTTCTTCGTATGGCAATGTGGTTATTATTCCAATGTCGCGCTGCATTATCATGTCGGCATCATTTGTTGAAAGCTCACCATTACCGTCAACATCTCCGGCCCATTTTTGAGCCAGTGAGATATTTTTTATTCCGTCCAAATACTGCCTAATTAAGAGAGCGTCTAGAACATTAGTTGTTCCGTCTTTGTTTACGTCTCCGTTTCCCGGTTCAACCTCTCTCGCATAAGTTGAACTAGTTAGTATCGTGGAAGACAGTACGAGCGAGGCGGCTATGAGAAGATATTTTTTAGTATTCATGTGTAGATTATAGCAAAAGTGTCAACCCAAAGCCTTGTTGCAGTATTACTGGTTCCGATTCAGCATATCGCGCCATTTCACCTATTCTGTTACAGAGTTTCTGTTTCTTTGATCTACTAAAACAATCTGTGCTAAATTAACCACCACCACCTTTTACAGGCGGCTTGCTATACTTTCTTTACGTGCAAAGCGCAAAATGCTAAGTAAACTACACCTGCTAGCCCATGTAATACGACTTATTCTAGATTGTGTGCGGGCGTTACTTTTTGCTTTATATGTAAATCGTAAATGTCGCTAAGTCCGAATATTACTGAAATTAAATATAGTATTGGAATGCCCCCGATGTAGTTTATAATCTGCGGATTACTTTCAAAAAAGAGGTTCATTTCATGTGTATATTGTTGTAGAGCGACAAAAAGTATGGTAAGTATAAAGAGCATTATATGTTTAAACCTGTAATATAACTTTGAAGATCCTATCACGGATAAAATAATAATACCTATGAAAGCTGCTGCCGACTGAATAAATAAACTTTTTGGCAGTAAATTTATTATTTTTGCGTCAATGCCTAAAACATATAAAAAATACGCCAGGCACAGATATGAAAATAATAGAATTGCAAACTCTCCGATATATTTTCTTTGAATTGTTCTGCTTGCATATTTTTTTCTAATTAATTTGCCGGAAAAATAAATTAACAACGGAGAAAGTAAATAATATACTTTTGCTTCAGAAAGAGAATAATATATAAAGTACATGGCCCCTATAAAAAGAAAGGAAGTTAAAGCAAAGTTGTAGGCTCCGCCTAATAGGTTTCCATTTTCGTATTTTTTGCGCTCTTCTCTTTTAGTGAGATCTTTCATAAAGATCGGCCTCTTCTTTATTTTTATGTATGGTTCCTTCAGGATGATTTGGCGGAGAGTAGAGTGTGTACATTTTCAATACTTCCGTCTCGGATGCATTGATAACATTATGCTCTGTTCCTGCAGTTATTATTATGGCGTAGTCATCTTCTGCGAAGAATTCTTGCCCATCCATAATAATTTTAGCTTGGCCTTGTTCAATTCTGAAAAACTGATCTGTATCCGGATGTATCTCTAGTCCAATTTCCTCACCTGGCAAAAGAGACATTATTACAAGCTGCGTGTGTTTTCCAGTGAAAAGGACCTTTCTAAAGTTTTTGTTCTCTAAGGTTAGTTTTTGGATATTGTCTAAATAATTATTCATACACTAAGTATAGCATCGTATAGGATTTTTTGTGAAAGTTCTCTTAGCATTTATCTATTAAGATAGGTTATCGAAATCTGTAGAGCTGTTGCAAATAAAACCCAAAGCAGATAAGGAATTTGTGCTAAAAAAACAATCTGAGAATGCTTGTAGATAGAAAACATCCCCCATATTAATGTTATCAGCACAAGAATAATATCCACTAAAGCCAGATAATTATTTTTTAAACCAAACTGCAGCGGCGTAAAGGCTATATTAAATGCCAAGTTAAGCAAAAACGGAGCTACTTCGGCAACAGTTAAAGATTTTTTAAAGAAAAGATAGAAAACATAACTATAACTTACGAATATAATAAGATATAGAAAGCCCCAGACTGGCCCAAAAACGTTGCTGGGTGGGGCGAAAAAAGGCTTTTTTAAAGTAGAGTACCACTCATAGGACGTCACGAATTAATTATATCAGTTTCTTTGGCGTAAGGTACGAGTAAAAATCTGCCAATTTGCATTTTGCTTTATTGAGTCGGTAAAGTTTTGTATACTACAGGTGCGCGTATAGTTTTCTTTCTGCAGCGGGAAGACCCCGTGCTTCAGTCGGAGTTCAAGGCGAAATTATGAATCTAAAATATCCTGTTGATCACACAAAATACATTATTTTTCAAGAATTTGGCAATGACAATACAAATAACCAAACAAGAAAAGAATTCTACACCGTTTTTGATAATAAACATCCTGGCGTGGATTTCTTAACACCTGTAGGTGTGACAGTGCGGGCTTCATTTGAAGGTATTGTTGTAAGAAAAGAATTTCATAAGGGAATGGGGAATGTTATTGGAATAAGAAATGGCAATATTGTGGCTCTGTATGCTCATTTAAAGGATTTTTCAGTTGAACTTGGAGATATTGTTAAACAAAAACAAGATGTTGGGCATTCAGGAGAAACCGGATCGGCTTGTATACTTCCCCATTTACACTTTGAGCTAAGAGATATATCAAAAAATTCCTTGAAGGAGATGGTTTTTAAGCCGGAATTTCTTTCGGAAGTCTCGTTATATAGTGAGCACTTTTATTATACTGTTAACAATACAAATACCCAAAAAACCTTAGCCAAGCTGTCAGTGCTTTACTTTGGGACTACGAAGTACTGGATGAATATTGCTCAGTTTAATAAGCTAAGTCAGTCTCAAGACGAAGACCTTCAGAATGGTAAAAAGCTTCTAATACCTAACTACTGAAATTTTTGTGAATCTTATTTGTATTTTCATAGGCCTTTGTTTTTAATGCCGGAAGACTTGCTAAGACGCGTTTTTATTTCAAGCTAAATGTTTAAACTAACATTCTTGTGAATAATCAAAACATAGTTTTGCACATCGAGATAGTACCTCGGATGTTGCACGTTTGTCGTTTTGATCATCTGAATAGAAACAAAATATAAAAGGATTTTTTGAACGAATTAAACCAATTTCGTGCACCGCTTGCTCCAAAGACCCGTTTTTATAAGAAATATCTATATTGTTAGGTAAATAAAGAGGTATTCTAGTCCTATCAAGCTGTTCTTGCATAATCTTTAAAATTTGCTCAGAGCCGAATAACTCATTTTTATACATCTTTTCTAATAAAATCCCCATGTCGTTGGGGGTGGTCAAGTTTGGGCCTTTTCCTGCTTTTATCATCATCTTGTGCCTAACCGTTGTATTTTTTAATCCAACATTTTTTATGAACTCTTCTACATTTTCAGGATCTACTATATCCAGAATCTGGTTAGTTGCCGTGTTGTCTGAAACAATAAGCATTAAAGTGAGCAAGTCTTTGTACGTGAGTAATGCTCCGTTGTCAATAAGTTTTAATATGCCGGAACCTTTTACATAATTGCTCTCCTCAATAGAAATTCTATCTGTAAGTTTAAGCTCGTTATTTTTTGTGAATGCCAAAAAAGCAAGTGCGATAGGAACTTTTATAGTACTTGCTGCCCAGAATTGATCGTTTTCATTGTGTTTATACTCTTGTTCAGAGTTTAGGAATTTTACATATAGGCCAACCTGTCCACGTAGTTTCGAGGTTTCTTTTGAAAGGGATTCTTTGAGATCTAAAAATAGCATATATTGATTATATACATTTTTAGTACGGAGGAAAACTTAAAAGATTACAGTTCGTATCTGCATGAGATTATATTTCAGTGCAATTTTTTATTGAAGGCGTATCGGGGTTTATTGATTTATAATTTCGTTACTTAAAATTACCTGCGAAAGCTAGCATATGTGTTTAACCAACTTTTGGGCTTTGCAACATAAAGAAATCACAGAAAATCGTCTTATTAAGATGGTGGTTGGTTTAAATTTTACGTTCGGAAAATTTCTTGGTAATAGTCAGCAACTTTTCTGTAGTTTTTCATATAACCCTCGCTGGGCCTCGTAGTAAATCTACAGCTTTTGAAACTCCAGAATTTGAATTATCGCCACTCAAGGCTACGCTTAAATCATGGAGCGCAAGATAGTAAATTAACGAGGCCCTAGCGTACGGGTCATTTACATTATTAATATAGTCTACGCCTGGCTCCAGGCACATTACAGATGCGCGTGCCTCTATACGAGTTAGTTCCCTTTCTTCAGTGGAAAGCGCGGCGAGCCCAGGACTGACTATGAGGCTGCTAACTTGGTGTAATGTATCAAAAAAACGCGTTTCAGAATTTTTTATATGTTCCTTTAGATCTTTCTCAAGCAGGAGAGTTCTTATAATTCCGTACCCCAAAACCATTTGCCAGGCCGATGTAGGAAAAGAACCTTCGTTTTGGGCTGCCTCTAGCCCAAGTTCGATGAATATTTTAAATGTCTCTGATCCCGTAACAGCTTCATATAGTCGGCTTCCTAAAGCTTCTCTCATAAGTCTTCTGAGATCTTCAGGTAAAGTTTTCTCTTCCCCTTTAGCTACAAATTCGGGGGGTTTTTTGTCGGCTAACCCGAAAGCAGGTATCTCGGGGTGATCTTTCAACGTTGTTCTTTGCCCATACATGTCGCTATTATATATATTTTTTGAGATGTGCACAAGCACGGCTGCGAAAATACTGCTTTCCTTTTGTGCTTTTTTCTCGTTGATATTAAAGTTCTGTTCTCATAATATTTACGTAATAAATCAGGAATAATTTTTTCAATGGTTTCCGGTAAAGGTGATGGACAATAAGCCTATTCTCATATGCGAATTATAACTCCGTTAAAAATTAAATTTCTGCAAGAGAAAAATTTGTCCCATGTAACATTTTCATTCGATAGGGCTGTCGATTCAGTCTTGTATTTAACTTCCCCGCTATTAAGTTTAGAAAAGGTTTAGAAGCCGCCACTATAAAAAAATAACAAATTATTAACTTATTGTTAAAAGAAATAATATTTAGAGGGCTGTTATGCACGATGGTGCGAGCTTTTTTATAAATCCAATTCTAGAGTTTCATTCATAAGCTGTCTTAATTCTGGTGTGAACTTTTTCCCATTAAACCTATCTTTTACCAAGTTTCTTTTCTCTGTCAATTGCCATATCGTCTTTAACAAATTGTGACCACCACCACTCTTGTGGATTACTATCCTTCATTTCGTGTGCAATTTTTTTTGCCGATTCTGTTCTTAAACCTGGCACACGGTCCTTAAAATTAGACTCAAACCATTTTTGAGCTAGTTTATTACCTTGCCACATTAAAACCCATTCCTGATAAAGTTGTTCTAAACTATCAGCATCCTTTGCACATTTAGCTTCAAGAGATTTTCTCTCATCATATTCATCAATTAAGTCTGTCAGATCTTGGCCAAAATCAAATCCACTAAATTGGTCCTTGACTGCTTGTTCTTCATCATTATGCCCATAATGTTTTGCTACAAAGTCTAAGTCGCCAGTTCTCGCTTCTGCCAAGTCATGAAAAGCAGCCATAGTTGTAGATTTCATAGCTTTTTCGTGACTTAAGCCTTCCATACGACTTAAACAATATGCAATTATTGAAACGTGGTGGCTATGGGAAGCAACATTATCGAAAGTAGTGCCTAAATGTTTATTATGTGAACGTGGCATTTGCATCAAGACACCTGATTGCTGTATAAGATAAAGTATCTTTTTAATCATATATGTATTATAACAGTCGAACTATTTCCCACCCACTATTTCCAAAATTGAAAATTGTTTTGTTGTTAACTAGGGAAAAAACAAGCGCTGATTTATTTGGCGGGGTATTGTGAACGATGTTGCGAACTTTTTTCTTAATAAAGTGATAAAGTTAGAATATGGAAATTGAAATCGAACAGAAATTACAAGAAGTGATTTTCCCAGAATTATCAAAAGGTGACCCAAAATGGGACTTACCTCACACAAAGAGTGTAGTTCACTATGTAAAGGAAATACTTAATAGTTCAGATACCCTTGAAAAGGATAAAGATGTTTTAATTATTGCAGCATATGCACACGATTGGGGATATACAAAATTTTATAAGCAAGGCGAATCTTTAACTCAACCAGAGTATTCAGAGGCAAAAAAATACCATATGGATATTGGTGCGGATAAGATAAAGGAATTATTAAAAGATGATGTATTTTCTGTATTAGATAGTGAACAAAAGTCAAGAATAGTTCATTTGGTAAAGATTCACGACAAACTTGATGGTCTAAATGACTTAGATGAAATAATCTTGATGGAGGCTGACACTTTAGGAGGTCTTGATACTGATTTTGTAACACCTTCATTTACCAGAGAGGAAAATGAAAGGTATATGAATAATGTTAAATCAAAAAGGCTACCATTATTTAGAAATATTTATTCAAAAGAAAAAGCAAATGAATTATTCGAAAAGAGATTGAATTTTTATATAACCCAATAAGAGTTCGACTGTACCACCCACTATTAAAAAACGACACTTACTCTATGCTGTTGTTAAAGGAAATAAAATTTGGCGGAGAGGGTGGGAATAACAACCTTTCGCTTCGCTCAAGAACGTTGCAATTCTCATTTCATTCGAATTGTCGAACCCGGGTTCTCCTCCACAACACTTCCATAAGCAAAAAACATCCGGTAATAAATTACCGGATGTTTTTTACTGGTGGAGTACTATGAACGATGTTGTGAACTTTTTTATAAATACGAAACTACTCTTTGAATAAAATTATCCAGATTCTTGCTCATATAAATTTGGGTATCGTGCTGGTCTTGCATAAAGTATTCGGTTCTTTTGTTTCCTTTCATATAGTATTGGTCAATAATCCATCTGCTAAACATATCATCAAAGATATAAAATTTAAGTGCATTTTCCATTTCTTTTTCATCAATAACATATTCTTTTAAGTAATTTCTTAGTAATGTTTCAATTTTGTTAAAGTTAGATTCCTCAAATTCTCCTGCTGTACAAACAAAGAGAATTGTTCTACTAATCTCTATGTATCTCGAATCCCCGCAAGACTTATCAAAATCAAATATTTTTAGTACTTCACCATTTTCATCAAAAAACAGGTTTCTTTCTTGAAAATCTCTGTGAGTTAAAATAATATCTCGAGGTTGATTGGTAGCTAAAATCTTTTCACTGTTAGTATTTATGTAGTTTATCTTGTTAGTAAGAGTTTCGATATTCATTCTGTCTAAATCTGTTTTTTCATTAATATTTTCAATATGTTCTAGTAATGATTTTGCATTTTCACTAAAAAATTCAATGTCAAATTTTCTATTTTTTTGAGATTTCATAAAATCAGGTAGTTCGTTGCCAGCAACCTTATGCATTTTTCCTAATAACTTGCCCATTGATGCAATGTTTGTTTTATTTAATTCGTCTCTTGAAATCTCTTTTGCATTAATGAAGGAAAATAGAGCATAATAGTTGTTTTCTAATTCGAAATAATCAGAATTGTTTTTGTTTTCTAAAGGCGAAACAGTTGGAATACCAGCATTTTCAAAATATTCATATGTTTTATGTATCTCTATTACTCTTTCTTTACTAAAGTTTTTGTATTGTTTCAGAAAGTACTTATCAGATTTTGTTTCAACTATGCTGTTATCTCCATCGTGTCCTCCTTCTGCTTTATAAATCTTTGCAATATTTTTTAGACCATATAAATCGTTTAATATCTGTTTGATTTCCATATAATAAGTATATCAGTCGAACTTTTTCTCACCCACTATCCCCAAAATCGAAAAATTTATGATTGTCATTAAAGGGTAAAACAAGTGTGAATTTCTATGGTGGAGTATTATGAACGATGTTGCGAATTTTATAGAAATTCAAATCTAGTTCTTCACAGTTAATTTGCTAAGAATCTCATAAAAGAATTGTGCAATTTTTTCATGTTCTTCTGCATCTAGGTGTATCCCATCTATAGGACTTGCTTTTGCAACCTTGTTCCAGTCAGCAAAAAGTATGTCTTTTTTCTTTGCAATCTTTTCATAAATTTCAGGTAATTCAATAGATTTAGATTTTCCACCTTTGAGATCTATTATTGTTTCATCGCCTCTAACTCTTGGTACTTCTTCGATAATGATTGGAGGTACTAAAATAGTTATTGGTAAGGTCCCATCTTTGTTTCTACCTTCTAATCCAATCATTTCTAAGCATTGTTCAATTCCAAGACCAATATCTTCAGGTGTTTGCTTATATTTCGATTTTAAATTATTTCCTCCCAATGAAAGAATAATAATATCAATAGGATTTTGAGATTCTAAGCACGAATAAAAATAAGTTTTTCCGTTTTTTCCATTCTTATTAGGACTTTCTAAGTGTGTAGTTCGCCCATTGAGACCTTCCTCTATTATTTCGTATTCTTCACCTAAAAGTTTTTGTAGTATTCCCGTCCATCTAATGTTTGAATCAAATCTTTTTTTATTATCCTCACCTGGTACTCTCCCCCATGTGTTAGAGTCTCCAAAGGCAAGTATTCTTATAGCTTTAGGATTAAAATTCATAAACTTATTGTATCATTCCGGCTATCTCATTCTCTATTGAGCATTGTATGCAGGTTTTAGCTGCAGTAACAACATAAAATCACTGGTAGACTATTATGGATGATGTTGAGAACTTTTTGCTAATCCTCAACTCTCAATCACAATATAAAAATCATCTGGGATAGGCTCCACATCATATTTGGATTGTTTCGAATATTTCTCTAGGGATTCCTCATCAGTTTCCGTATAGTGCGGTAGCACTTCAAAGTCAACTAGGTTTAAGCCAGCTAGATTATCCAACCCCACATTGTTAGAATCTTTTCCATAACTCCATTCCTTAGTAACAATGTTTATTGTGGGTGTAAGAATAGCGGCCCCTGCACTAAATCCTGCGATAACAAAGTCATCTTTATTTGTCATTTTTATGATTTCTTTATCTAGTTCATTACTTCTAATATTGTTTAGTAAAGTGAATGTGTTTCCGCCGGTAATTAAGAGTATATTTGATTCTCTCAACTTCTCTTTTTCTGAATCATCTGAACTTGAGTTATCAATAAAATTAAATTTTGCATCTAAATCTTTTGCTAATATCTCCCAAAAAGGCGTGTATTTCTCGTTAGACTCAGTGTCTGAACCATCAGAGGGCATATAAGCAAAGACTTTTCTTGCTAGTTCCTTCGGAAATAGTAAAGGAGTTATTTTTCGAATAACTTCTGGCATTGGCATTGAGAATAAAACATACCTTTTCATATTTGGATTATATCATTTCGACTTTCCCACCCACTATCCAAAATAGCACTAATTTTACATTGTCGTTATAGGAAATATAATTTGGTGGACTATTATGAACGATGTTGCGAACTTTTTTATAATTCCAAATCTAGGGTTTCATTCATAAGTTCTCTTAATTCTGGCGCGAAATTGATAGCTCTGACCATTTCCTTTGCTCTACCAGACGCTCTATCATACATAAATCTGATCTTTGTCTGTGTGGCCTCTTTACCCTGCCTTTCGTAATAACCCGGTAAATTATTTTCCAGATAAGACAAACTATCGGCATCTCTTACTAAGTTTGCTTCTCTGTCGCCTCCAATTTCGTGATTACATATAAGATAATACACTCTTTTAATAGACTCTATTGGAAACTCTAACGTCATCATCATAGCCGATACGATATCAGCACCTCTGTGTGAATGCCTAATTTTATAGTCAATGAATTCCTCATTTTCTACTTGAGTCATCTTTTCAAACCAACACCTATCCATATCGTGTGCAAAAATTGCTAATTTCATTTCTTGAGTTGCATTTGGTTCTAATTTTAAGAGCCAATCAAGTGAGTTTTGGGCGTGAGTAATATAATCTGGTCTACGAGATTCAGAAATTATCTTTTCTAATAAACTTTTTAAGTTAACCCATTTGTTTTCCATAATGATATTTTATCTTATTTATGCAAAAGTTCGACTTTCCCACCCACTATCTAAAATTAATGTCTGTTTTTAGTTGTTGTTAAAGGAAATAAAATTTGGTGGACTATTGTGTGCGATGTTGCGAACTTTTTTACAAAAAATAAAGTTATAATTACTTCATGAGTCCAGAAGAATTTGTGATAAAAGTTACAGATGCTTATAAGAGTTATAAGGGCATTTTCAAAAATCATAAAAATGCGGAAAATTTGGCTCCAGAAGGTTCAGAACAATTTAAGTCACTATTTTTGTTTTATGTTATCCAATTGGATTATGCAACTAAGTCTCAAAGGCTTTATGAAGGTGCACGCACTTTAATTTCAAAAAATCCTAGCTTTTTTATACCTAATAATATAGTAAATACAGATGAGGAGACTCTAAGGACTACGCTCACTAATTATCTTCATCCTAGATACATTAATGAAGCAGTTTTGCGTTATAAAACAAATTCACAAGTGCTAGAAACTAGTTATGAAGGTAATCCAATAAACATTTTTAAGAATGCAGATTCTATAAAAGTTATCGAGAAAAGAATTAAAGATTTTAGAGGTTTTGGTCCCAAAATTGGCAACTTTTTTATTAGAACTATGATAAATACCTTTAATTTTCAATTTAATGATATTGAACTTATGCTACCACCTGTTGATATCCACGATGTCCGTATAGCGTATCTAATGGGTTTTATAGAAACTATGGATATGACTCAAAAGAACATTATGAAAACTAAATTGCTTTGGAGCGCTGCCTGTAAAAAATCAAAGGTTAGTTGGCTAGATTTTGATAAGGCACTATGGTTATTAGGGTCAGAAGGTACTCCTAAAACTAAAGATGATATTTTGAAGTTGATTAGTTAGATTACTGTTCGAAATTCCCACTCTCTATCCAAAATCGACCATTCTTTTTAGTTGTAATAATGGGGACAAATCACTGGTGGACTATTATGAACGATGTTGTGAACTTTTTTCTAGCACCAAATCCTCAAACTGTTTATACAATGAATTAATATAGTTTAGTACTTCTGGATTTTTGCTAATAATTTCGATATTTTCTTTAATCTCGTCAGCAACTTCCTGTCCCAACTTAATTCTTTTTACAAATGTGTCAATACTTTTATTATCGGGTTGTCTCGAAAAGTAATCCTGAAGTGTTCTATGCCAATAATCAACTGTTTGCCTATTTAAACCTACTTCTAGTTCACTTTGTAATACATTGTTAAATAACTCTATATAGTTTTCCCAGTTATCTATTTTTGCATATAGTGTGCTGTCCTCAAGAAATTTAATAGATTGAGTTATAAATTTTGATTCAGGACATTTTGAATATAAATCGTAAGAAAGTAAAAAGTTTTCTCTAACTCTATCTACAATCGAATGGAGTTTTAATCCTGCAGTAAAAGACTTTTCTTGCTTTGTTTCATTAAGAGCTGCATTTGGGAAGTGTGTTTTATTTCTATCAATAGTACCCAAGTATCTAATGTCAGGTAGACTTGTCCCAATAATAAAGTCATTGAATGATTTATCTGAAAAATGTTGATTGTATATTTTCTTGGTTAGTACTATATGAGTAATTGGTGCTGCCATAAATAAATTATAGCAGTCGAACTAATTCCCACCCACTATATACAAAATCGAAAAATATTTGGTTGCTACAAGAGGATAAAACTGCTGTAAATTTCTATGGTAGAGTATTATGAACAACGTTGAGAACTTTTTTACACTTGGTATTCAAATTTAGACCTACCCCAAAACCATAAAGGAGAGTGCATATCTATTGGACTAACTCCACTACCTTTTAATACTTCTCTCCAAATTCCTGAAATCTTTTCTCTAGACATTTCTTTTTCTGTATTTTGTATTACTCCTAGCTTAATAGATGCCTGAATCACGTGTGTATCTGGCGCAATTTCAATAAAATCTCTGTTTCTTAAAGGAACTTCGCAATATCTTTCCATAATGTATAACCAATAATTAAAGATTTTAGGTCCAGATAGGTATGGAAATGATTTTTTACGCTCTTTTTGGATTACCTCTCTGATTTTTAGTACGTCATCTTCATATGTCTTAAAAAAGTTAGGAATGTCTTTTGCCAAACTTGAAAAACCTTCAGAAATTCTATACCAAGTATTTATGTGTTTGTTTGATTGTAGAGCCAGTCTGTATCTAAGTAAATCATCCCTTATTGAATCCTCATTTTTTTCTGATACCTTTAATAAATCAAAAACATAATTAGTATCTTTATCTAAGAAGGTTTTTGTGGCGGCTTCCCAAAGTTTATAACTATTTCTTTGATAATTTAGACTCATTGGGAGAGTAAAATAAGCAAATTTAGTTGATAAGGAGTATCCCTCAAACGAGGGGTGTGCATCCTCTGGCATTACAATATTACCTAAAGTACCATCGAGATATGCCTTATATAAATTAAGACACTTGCTTTGAATGGAGCCCATATAAAGATTTTATAATGGATTTAGAATTAGTTCGACTCTCCCACCCACTATATAAAAAATCGAAAAATATTTTGTTGTTACAAAGGGATAAAGTAAGTATATATTTCTATGGTGGAGTATCATGAACGATGTTGTGAACTTTTTTTATAATAATACTCTTTTTTTAGATACAACAAATGCATGAGATTGTGAATAAAATTATGTTTCAAACTCACCTGACTTTTGTACATTCTTAATGTTTTTAGTTTATGAATAAGCTCTCCAAGTGACAAGGTTAATACAACATTTGCCTCAATAGGCACTACTTCATCAGGGTTTTTTGCCATTCTTAAAGAGTCTTTTGAGGGTTTGTATCTTGAGGATACCGTGGAGTATAAGATAATATAGTTAAATTCACTTTGTAATTCTGTAACTATTTTGGAAACTACAATATGGTCAGGATGACCATATACCCCACAAGGTTCATATGTAACAACATGTGAGGGCTTGTATTCATTAATTTGGCTAGCAAGTGTTTGAGCTAGAGCATCGTCATTTTCAAGCATCCCATCAGTAAAATTTAGTAAAGTATAATCTCTAACACCCAGAAAACTCATTACATCATAAAACTCCTTCTCTCTAACTTTTGATAGATTCTCATTTTCAACTCCAAATTTAAGTGTTGAGTTGTCACCTTTTGTTAGACAAACAACTTTACAGGCTATTTCACTATCTACTAAATGTTTAATTAAATTTGCACTCGCATATGACTCATCATCGGGATGTGGATATACAAAAAGCACTTTTGAGTTTGTAGAAATATCTAATAAATTTAACCAGCTCGTCATGATTTAATTTTAACTTATTTATGAGAAAGTTCGACTTTACCCTCCACTATCCAAAAGGGGTGTCTATTTTATGCTGTTGTTATAGGAAATAAAATTTGGTGGGGAGGGTGGGAATCGAACCCACATAGCCGGTTTTTCAGACCGGTGCCGTGACCAACTTGGCTACCGCCCCTTAATTTTCTTATTCTTTGCAATCAAACAACGATATTCTAGCTAGAATATGAATCATAATATCAAATATACCTTGCGCTTACAAACCCTATTTGATAAGATCATTAAAGCATTAAACCAAATATTATGAAAAGAACATACGTAATAGACACCCTTAAAGAGATAGGAAATACTGTAAAATTACAAGGTTGGGTCGACAGTAAGAGGGACCATGGAAAAGTAACATTTATAGATCTTCGAGATACAACTGGTGTTGTTCAGTGTGTAGGCGTGAAGATTATGTCTGAGCTTGGAACTGAGTGGGTTGTTGAGCTTGTTGGGGTTGTCAAGGCTCGCCCTGACAACATGCTTAATGATTTAATGCCGACGGGCACTATAGAGCTTGAAGTTTTAGAATATAGTGTTCTAAATAAATGCAAAGAACTCCCCATCCCAATTAATACAGACGGTAAAGAGATTAATGAAGAGAGCAGGTTAAAATACAGATACCTCGATCTTAGAAGACAAAGGATGGCAAAAATCATTAAACTAAGATCTAAGCTAAACGGCGAGTTTAGAAAGGCACTAGAAGAACACAGGTTTATTGAGGTAGAGACCCCAATGCTTACTAAATCAACCAAGGAAGGTGCAAGGGACTTCATTGTTCCTTCAAGGCATAATCCCGGCAAATTTTACGCACTTCCACAAAGCCCTCAGCAGTATAAACAGCTTTTAATGACGGCAGGCGTAGAAAGATACTTCCAGTTTGCTAGATGTATAAGAGACGAGGACCTAAGAGCCGACAGAGGCTATGAGTTTACACAGCTTGACCTTGAAATGAGCTTTGTATCACAAGAAGAAATAATGTCAGCAGTAGAAGATATAGTAAAGAAAGCCGTGACTTCAGTGGGCGGAAAGCTAAAAGAATCCACCTTTCCTGTTATAAATTACTACGACGCCTTAAATAAGTATGGGGCAGATAAATTTGATTTAAGGACAGACACAGAAAAGAAGGAAGGCGTTTTGGCTTTCGCATGGGTCATAAACTTCCCCTTCTTTAAGAAAGTAGATACCTCTGACGCAGCAGAAGTTCAGGACGGAAAAAGTGGGTGGACTTTTACTCATAATCCATTCAGCTCTCCAATACCAGAACACGTAGAGTGGCACCTTCAGCAAAAAAATATAGATAAGATAGTAACTGCTCAATATGATCTTGTTTGTAATGGGTACGAGGTTGGTGGCGGAAGTGTTCGAGCACATAACCCAGAAATTCTTAAAGCAACCTTCAAAATTATGGGTTATTCTGACGCAGAGATCCATGAGGGGGTTGGGCACATGTTAGAGGCGTTCGAACTGGGCACTCCTCCCCACGGAGGGATAGCTTTAGGTGTGGACAGGCTTGTAATAATTCTTGCCGGAGAAGACTCGCTAAAGGAGTCTATAGCTTTTCCAATGACATCCTCAGGACGTACTGCTGTAATGGACGCGCCCAGCGAAGTGAGTGAAAAACAGCTAAAAGAACTGCACATAAAGCTATAAGAATAGTTGCCACATTTAACTTATAGTGGTAAAATTTGGCAATGAGTTCTTACACAGATGGAGCAAAAAGCGGAAAAGCAGAGCAGCTTGGCGTTGCAGACCTTTACAGTTTTTTTCAAAGGTACGCAGAGGGCGAAACAGTTACCCAAGATATTCTTTTTCCTCCTCTGTATGTAGATCGAGAACTTCTTTTTTGTAGAATAATATCAGATGAAAGTGGCCCCCGCCTTCGTGTTTTAAAATTTACTGGAGAAACATATGACTATAGCATTTCAAGTCGAGGCGAGGGCGAACTTGTATTAATGAGCGCGCTCGGCCCAAATTCATCTGGAGTTATTGCATACGCAAGTCAATGTGCAATATATAGAAGAGGCGCAGAAGCGGGAGAAAATAGCGCTCATCTTACAAATTTTTTATATGCTCATAAGAATAATCCGCAAACCGTTGCGGATCAATTCTCCACAAAAGCGGCATCAGAAGAAATACAAAGATAAATTTAAAAACTATTTATCTCAGGTAAAACTCCTTTCGGGGCATACCAATCTGTAATATCGATGTTTTTAGCGGCGTTGCCATCTTTTATTTCAAAAACAACCGGAGAATGGTCCGTACATTCAATAGTAAGACCACATAGTACAGCTTCTGTATACGCGCCTGAGGTTTCCGGTTGATCTTTTACATAAGCAACCGCAATGTATTTACCGTCTGCAAGTCCTTGTAAAAAATACTCACTTTGGTTGTAGCTGGTTATGATGGTTACATTTTTGTTTTTGCTGTCTTGATTAATAAAATAAACCTCAAGTTGGGGGATGTTTTCGCCGGGATAACCTAGCCGGCCCGATACTGAACCCTTTTGAGTGAATTCCTCTGAAAACCTTAGTTCAAAGGACATGCCATCATCTTCAGGAATGTCCGTTTTTTTGATGCTTGTTTCGGAAATATTTGTGGGTATAGCTTGTTCTGTTGTTTGTGTTACCTTTTTGATCTTAGAATTTTCCCTATAGTTGTAAAAGAAAGATAAATTAAGAAATATTACTGAGCCTAGAAGAAAAAAAACAACGCTTATAAGTGCGATTTTCTTAAACATTTTCATTAAGATAGTATAGCAAAGTTTTTAAGTATTTTCTTAACCACGAGCTCTTTGTTGTATTTTATGTTTAGTGAGTTTCCGGCATATTCAGGGTAAAGAGAAAGCCTATAATTTACGTCTTCCACATCAAGCTCTGAGTGAAATTGCAGGCCGTAGGTAGCACGACCTAATCTGTATGCCTGTATTTCGCACTTTTCACTAGAGGCAAGTAACGCTGCTCCTATAGGAAGTTTAACAACCGATGATTTATGCCCCTCAATGGCATAAAAGTCTTTATCAATGCCCGAAAATATCGGGTCATTCAGACCATTCGCGTTCAGCGTTATTTTATTGAGCCCGGTCTCCGCTTTTGATTTATCCTCCACAACTTCCCCGCCATATAAATGCGCTATTAGCTGGTGTCCAAAACAAACCCCCAATAAAGGAATTTCCCTTTCAATAATATGCGATAGAAGTGGTTTTGATTTTTCTACCATACCCTTAAATAAAGCTTTCTTTTTAGGATTTTTTTCTTCAAATCCCGATTCGCCGAGTCCGCCAATAATTACTTGGGTTGATTTTGAAAGCAAGGGGAGCATATCTTGGACCGTAATGTGGGGGTTTGCAACATTGACAATTTGCATTTCATTATACTTACACATGTTTGCGGAATACATACATTTGACTTCGTGCCATCCTGACTGATCGGTTCTGTATTGAAGCAGTGTTAGCATATTAAGGATTATAGCAAAGTTTTGTTGTTACTTAAATCTATAGCAAGAGAAAAACAGATCGAGTTCATTTCTTTTCTTAAGTGTTTATTTTGGGTGTAAGGTGGAGCGAGAGACGGGACTCGAACCCGCGGCCTCTTCCTTGGCAAGGAAGCGTTCTACCACTGAACTACTCTCGCATAGACGAATATAGTAGATTTTAGCATATTTCTATATTATATGTCGTATTTATATGCAATGCCGGTGATGGGCGCTTTGCGTTGTAATAGAAGGTAAAATCCTTATATACTTCAACAGGATCGTTAATGTTTGTGTTTTGCGAGTTTTATTTATTTTTACAGGATTTTCTAAAATTAGCTCAATTTTCGAAGGAGCTTATCTTTAATTGCTTCAGAATAACTGGAGTAGTTTATCTTCTTGCTTTTGCTGGCCTCTTCGTCAGCTCTTGAAACTTTAGCCCACAAAATGTTTCCTAGCTCATTTACAGAGTTTTCTAAGAGCTCTGAAATCGATACGGTAAAACCGGCAACCGACACAGTTGGAGGGAATATTGTATTAAAAATGTTTATATCTTCTCTTTTCGCATTATCGAAAACTTCCGGGCTAAAATTGTACGGGATTCCTGATGCGTACTCTCTTACTTTTTCGCCCATTATTGTAGCTGTTTCGTAATCTACCCAAGGAAGGTCGAGCTCCTTATAATAAGCCTCGTCCTCTATAGAAATTAGGGGATTTGTTGTGATCACTATGCCTTCATCTCCGCTCAACCTAGAAACTATAGCGTTTCTGGAACTTGCCTTTATTCTCTGTACTGCGCAAACTGTTGCTATAGTTCCGCACCCCACAGGCTCTCTCCCTAAATAGTGATTAATGTCTTTTTGATGATTTATGTCAAAAAAATATATAGCAATCTGCGGATGGTTTTTTAAAAGTGAAGAAATAATGTGAATTGCCCCTACTCTGTTTGGCAGACCGGTCATCTCGTCTGTTAACAGCGCCGCTTTATACATTGGCATTTTAGGAAAATATTTTGTATATTCAGGTTTTTTGTATTTATTGGGCATATAACAAACTATCTATGCTATTTTGGAGCGAGAGACGGGATTCGAACCCGCGGCCTCTTCCTTGGGAAGGAAGCATTCTACCACTGAACTACTCTCGCGCTCGCAACTTTTTTATTGTATACCATGGCTTGAGATAGTAAAAGAGTCTGACTGCACCAAAATTTAAATTTGGATTATAAGAAATATGTTTAGATACCAAGTCTTTATGGTGGGCAAGACAGGACTTGAACCTGCACAGGATTTCTCCCACAACGACCTCAACGTTGCGCGTATACCATTCCGCCACTTGCCCGTGTACGAGCATTATACAATAAAAAGCCCCTTACTCAAATAATTGTATATCTTTAAAACTATGTGCCCACTTAGTTTGTTTGTAAATTTGGGTAGATGTGGGCGCGCTGGTGCCGGAGATGGGACTCGAACCCACACTCCAATAATTGGAACAGCCTTCTGAAGACTGCGAGTCTGCCAATTCCTCCACTCCGGCCCACATATCAGTTATTTCAAGCAATAACTTACATAGCAAAAGGTATCTTATACTAATATTTTGCTAATTTAAAGCCCAGAGACAGGGTCTTCTATATCTATCGAAGACTCAGGCATGCCTTGAATCTGAAACTTCAAGATAATGCTGTCATCAACATTAAATACGTTTAATAAAGACGGGGCCTCAACTCCAAAATCCGACATTAGGACTGTGGCCTCTCCACTAACATCGAACGTACTATCATTGGTAACAGCGTTAACATCAAAAATAACCTCTTTCTTAACAGAGTTGATTTCCAACATTACAGGAATTGAAAATGAAAATTGACCTGATTCATAGTCTTCGGGAAGCTGAAAGCCATTAACTGATATTAGTACTGAGCTATCTTTAAATATTTTAAGAATGTCAGAGTCCCTTTGCGCAGATGGTGATTTTAGCATATCTATTGACAGGCTTGCATTCGCATATAACATCCTATCATCCGAAGTCACCCAAATTAAGACATCGGTTAGTTCTGCAGAGCCTTCTATTTGTTCTCCGGGCTTATTTAAAAACATTTTGTTAGCCCTATATCCGGCAGTCGCATCACTAATTAAATATAGAACCGCATCATCTGGCAGGGCGTTGTTTTTATTGTAGCCGAGCTCCGAGGTCGCAGGTATGTTTATCTGTTTCATTACATTTGGATCGTATCTATCGTCTTTGGTTGCTTTGTGCTTTTCTTTATTGGTCAGAGAATACACAACAAAAACTAAAGAGAGGAGTATTACTAGAGATAAGACTATAATTGTGGGCTTATTGTTTTTCATACTACGTATTATATCAAAGCTTGTTACAATTGTTGTATGCAAAAAAATATAGTTATTGTTGGGGCAGGCTTTGCGGGTTTATATACCGCAAAATACTTGGAAAAAAGACTAAAGCTGCTTAAAAGTAAAAAGATTGAAGCGAGCATTGCATTAATTGACCAGAACAACTACTTTACTTTTACCCCTCTTCTTCATGAAGTTGCATCGGGTGGCCTCGAAAGAGAACTAATACTTCACCCCATAAGAGAGGCCTTTGGGACTGGCGTATCTTTTATTAATTCTAAAGTTGAAAGGGTTCATTTAGGTAAGAATTTCGTAATGACCTCTGATAAAATTCAGCTGCCTTATGATTATCTGGTTTTAGCAACAGGTTCAGTTTCAAGCTTAAAATATGATGTTCTTAATACAGAAATATTTAAACTAAAGACTGTAAACGACGCATATAATATTAAATCGGCCATACTTACAGTTTTTGAACGAAAACAAAATAGCCTGCTCAACCCCCCGATAAAAGTCGTTATTGTTGGTGGGGGACCTACCGGTGTAGAACTCGTTGCAGAGCTGGCTGAATACATGCATGGAACTTTAGCTAGGCTTTATAAACATGTAGGTCCGGGACAAAACCAAATTTTATTATTAAATTCTGCGGGGCATCTTCTAGGATCTTTTGACAAGAGACTGGGTGAAAGAATTGAAAAGTATTTGGTTCAGAAACTTAATGTAAAAGTAATAAATAACTCAAAAATTATAAGTATTGAAGATTTTGTAATTAAATCGAGTAATGGTGAAATAAGAGGAGCTGACGTAATAATTGACGCCTCGGGGGTGAGAGCAATGTACCCAGACTTAATTCCGGCAATAGACACGGACGAAAAAAACAACATAATAACAGATGATTTTCTACGAATTCCGGAATATCCAAATGTTTATGCTTTGGGGGATGTTGGACAGTTTTACAAACTCGCACAGACAGCTGTAAATCAAGCTGAATATGCGGCAAAAAGCATTGTCAACTTAATGTTGAATAAACAGCCTAAACAATATACCTTCAAACCCAAAGGATTCTTACTGTCATTAGGGAAAAACTATGCTATAGGTTCTCTTTTTAACGTGCTGATATTTGGAAAGCCGGTTTGGTTTTTATGGCGTACGATATACTTATTTAAAGTTTTAAACTCTAGACACAGAATTAAAATTGCACTAAACTGGACATTGAATTTATTTTCAGATAGAGACACAACTAACATATGAACAAGCAGTTTTTACAGAAACTAACCGCCTTTCAGAATTCTTTTAATGCGAATTTCTTTTTAGAAATAGAAGATCTGGAAAAGCACATGATGGAAAATATGTCACATAGCCTGCAAGAGGTTTATCGTCGTTATAATAAATTATCCACTAACGGAGGAAAAAGAATAAGGCCCTTTTTAGCAGATGTTTCATACAGTGCTTTTGGTGGGCAAGACACAAAGAACATCAGAAAGCTATGCATTGCCGTGGAACTAACAAATTCCTACATACTGGCTTTAGATGACGACCTTGACAGAACACAACTAAGAAGAAATTCTCCCACAGCAAACAAATCTATCTATGAGTATCTACTAACACTTCGTCCTACAACAGAAATGTCGTACGCACATCATTTAACCTCATCTTTAATATCTATTACGTCTTTAATGTATATGCATTACATAAACTCTTTTATCATAGAGCAAACTACATTTGAAGAAAGTGTAAAGCTGCGCCTTATAGATACACTAGCTAAAATGATTTTTAAAACAGCCCAGGGAGAAAACAGCGAAACAGTATTGATGCTAGATAGAGACATTTCAATTAAAAGATCACTTGATATTTTACTTACTAAAACCGGCTATTATACAATTGAGACGCCAGTTAGAATGGGCTATTTTGCTACAGGAGAAGAAAACCCCAGTGTAACAAGCTCCTTAGAAGAATATGCTCACAATGTCGGTCTGGCTTTTCAATTAAACGACGACATAATAGGAATCTTTGGAGACACGAACATTGCAGGAAAAAGTAATTCCGACGACATAAAAGAAGGAAAAATAACACCTTTGGTTGCTTACATTTATGAAAATGGCTCATCTAAGGACATCTCCGTAATAGAATCTATATTGGGTCGGGCAGATATCACAGATGAGGAGGCTGACAGGTTTAGAGACGTGGTCGTGTCTTCGGGAAGTAAAGATTTTGTTAGCAATTTGGCCAGAGAATACGCAGATAAAGGCAAAGCCAGTATTAAAAATGCCGAAAAATTTGCAGTGAGTAAGGATGCATTTAATACTTTCTTTGAGTTAGCAGATTTTGTTATCGACAGGTCTTTTTAAGCATGTGGCCCCATTTGATATCTGGCTATGTTGGAATCAACGTAAAACTACAGCCACTATAGTTTAAACGATTTTCTTCTGTAGATAAGTAGTAACAATGCAATCAATATTTTTTCTTGTGTCTTAGTATAAACTCGCCCTAAAAATGGATTCATATCTCTTTTTTTTAATTTAACCAGGATTTGAAAATATAGGTGTGCACTCAACAATATTGAGTATCTAGTCTTTTTAGGTAGTAGGTCGGCTCCTTTTATCCCTTCTTTGTAAAAGCACACTGTTTTATTAGCATAATCAAGCATCAGGTCGTGCAATTCGTTCGAAAAAGACCCTGAAAATATTTGTTCTCTTGTAACACCAAATGAGCCCATGTCTGTAGTAGATAGGTATATGCGGCCTCGTCTAGCGTCTTCCTGTATGTCCCTGAGTATGTTTGTCAGCTGCAAAGCAATACCAAGTTTAGCTGCATAATCATAAGTTTTTTTATCGGTAACCCCAAAAATATTACATATCATAATGCCTACAGTTCCCGCAACTTTATAGCAGTATGTGCAGACGTCGTTAAACTCATTAAAAGGCTTAAAGTCTGTGTCACTAAGAATTCCTGAAACAAGCTCTTCAAAATAATGGCTATCGATTTTGCTACGATCCAAAAAATCTTTGAGATCTTTTGATTTTGCTATTTTAATTATTGCCTCGGGATTGTTGCCCTTTGCCATGTCGGCAATGTCATCAATTTGCCTAAGAAAATGGTACAGATTAGCTATTTCAACTCTATATTGTTTTGGCAGAAACAGGGCAGAAAAGTAAAATGTTTTTGAGCCTATGCTAAAAGCCTGCAAAAACTTTCTTTGAATTCTTTTAGAAACCGAACTTTTCATTGTATTGGATTACTTTTTATCGCCATAGTCATTTAATATTATTTTATGGGTAGCTTTTGCCGATAAAATAACTCCGGGCACACCTCCGCCCGGATGAACGCTTGCGCCAACGAAATATAAATTTTTAATATTTTCTGCCTTGTTATGGGGCCTGAGAGAGGCTATTTGATCGTACCTGGGCTGTAAGCTCCAGCATGCCCCAAGATAGTTATTGCGCTCAGTCCTGAAATTTAGCGGAGTAAAAACTTTTTGAACCTCAATATTATTTCTCAAATTCTCCAATCCAAAAGAATTTTCGAGAAAGTCTATAATTTTATTTGAGAAAGGCTCAGCTTCGACATCCCAGTCAATATTTGCAGCAAGATTCGGGACAGGAACAAGCAGATACAGGCTCTCGCAACCCTCAGGAGCCATAGACTTATCGGTTCTACTTGGCGCATGCAGATACATAGAAAAATCATCAGGTAAAACCTTGCTTTTAAAGATGTCTTGAATCAATCCTTTGTATCGTTTTGAAATAATAAGTGTGTGATGCAACAACTGGGGGTATTGCTTTTTAATTCCCAGGTATAAAACAACACAGCTCATGCTATAGTGCATTTTCTTTATTTTTGAAGATTTCCACTTTCCTCTGCTTCTTCCTTTAAGTAAATCTAAATAGGTGTTTGCAAAGTGTGAGTTAGATACAACAATGTCAAAACTATAAAACTCTGGTCCAACCCTTACACCTTTTGCGGCATCGTCCTCTACAACTATTTCTGTAACTTCTGTGTTTGTTTTAATAACACCCCCGTTTTTTTTAAAAAGTTCGCTCAGAGCCTCCACAACGCTATACATGCCTCCTTTTGTAAACCACACTCCCCCATCCTTTTCCAAGTAAGGAAGCATTAAAAACACCGATGGTGTAATAAAGGGGTTTCCACCAATAAATAATGCGTGGAATGAGAACAAGAATCTTGCTCTAAAGTCCTTGAAGAACCTTGCCACAACCCAATAAGAAGGAAGAATTGCCCCGGTTATTAGTGCTTTTGGAAAATAACCTATAAAATCGAACATGCTTAAAAAAGGCTTAGAGCCCAGTCCGTCTAGGATTACCGATTTATACAAATTTTTTGAATAACGCATAAAGCTATAGTATGCCTTTCCATCTTTCGTATTGAATCTTGTAAGTTGTTCAACCATTTGGTTCTCATCTCCGGAATAGTCAATGTAGGTCTTATCGTGAAAGTAAATTCGATAATATGGGTCTAAAGCTTGTAGATCTAAATAAGACTTACGGTCTTCGCCAAAGAGTTGAAACAGTTCATCAATAAGGAAAGGTAGCGTAATAATGGAAGGGCCCATATCGAACGTGTATCCTTTTTCTTTGTATTGACTGGCATGGCCCCCAACAGAAGAATTTTTTTCAAAAATCGTGACCTTATAACCTTCGGATAAGAGCCTGAGCGCTATGGAAAGTCCTCCAAAACCAGAACCTATAACAGCAGCCGTTTTATTCATGGAAATATTATACCTAAAATATTCAGGGTGTGTTAGTTTAGAGAATTTTTGCTTGCTAGATAATCATTTTCGCTTAGTCTAAATGTAGCAAGTCTAGTCTGGGAGGAAAGGATGGAGATTTCATCCTTGAGGCGAGAAAGTTCGCCGTAAGCTTCTATAATAGTTAACGGATTGGGGTCTGATTTAACACGATCTAAAATACTAGATCGACTATCTTTATCACGCCTGGTCTTTAGAAGTGCTTCAGCAACGTCGTCTTTGGAAAGCTTCCCGATAACCCACCCCTGAGTTTTACAAACCTGGTCTATAGTATTTATGAGATCGGGGGATAATTCGCCCACCGGTTGGCCTAGAAATGCACCGCAGGCTTCTGAACAGCCTTGTGCAAATTGAGCTTGGTTCCCTTCTATTTGATCTCTAAAATTTGCAATAACTTCAGGACCGAGGGCACTTAAAAAAAGCCTTTTTAATTTCGGGAAGAAAGGGAAAATCCTTAAGACCATGAGGATCTTCTGGATCTGGGTCGAGTCTAAAAGCGAATGCAGCATGTTCAGGTTTTCCAAGCAAGGTGAGGGCTGCAGCCGAACCTAGAAGATGGAAAAATATTTTTTCACGAGGAAGATTTTCTTCTGCAGCTTTGTCGAGGTAAGCTATTAGCGCGAGGCCTGGAGTTTCGTTAGTCTCTATTATATAGTTTATACCATCAACCACAGAATCAACATGCCCATCTCGATGTGTAAAAAGTGCTTCAGCTACTCGACGCATAACCATATTTTCAGGCTTTCGTAATGACCTACACATATCATTATCACCTATTATTGCGGTAACAAGCCTGCTATGAATATAATCAACATTCCATTCTGCTGTAGCTCTGTCTACTAAATTAATATTTCTCATATAAAATTGAGCCTGATCCGGGCCTCCTGATATTTGCTAGTCCAAAAAGACCAGAAAATTAGTAAAAGAATGAAATATGTAGTAGGCCCTTTTACAGCTATCATTATATGGCGTAAGGTTATAGGCCGTCAACCATTTCCTTACCGTTGAAATTGCTTGCTTAAACCCTATAAACCATAGTCTATATTGCGAATATTATAGCCTTATTGCAGATAGTATTTTATGATTTTTTTGTAGCATATCTGAGGCATTTTTAACTTTATCAAATAGTTCTTCAGGGGCATACCCAAGTACCCTTTGGTCTTTCCCAGCATGTTCCCCAAGGCTTGTCAAAACAGTAAGGGCACATCTAATCCGGCCTAAATAAACTGCCCCACAAATAAATCCAACAGCAGCGGCCACATTTTTTTCTTCAGTTTGATAATAATAGAGCAGGTATCATACTTCTCCGGCCAGAGCTTTAACGGCCCTTGAGTTCAATTCAGTAATAACAGCAACAACATATTTTGAATTATCGAATAACAAAGACGTTATCCTCTTCCCGAAGTGTACTACTAGCGAACAAACTAATATATTTTTTGATTTTAAACTCTGTATCTCAAGATAGTCTTTAACACGTTTGCTATTTAAGTATCAAATAGTGGTGAGAGCGGTGGGATTCGAACCCACAACCTACCGGTTAAGAGCCGGTTGCTCTGCCATTGAGCTACGCTCCCGAACAAAAAGATGCGCGAACTGCTTACAACACACATCACGGTAAATAATAGCAGAAATAATGGTAAATTTAAATGTACGCAGGTAAATTAGGACTTCTTTTTGTCGAGATTATCGAGCTTTAAGCCTCTTATTCCGTAGTATACAATAGCCCCAATTATTAAAAAGTCAATTATAGCGGAAATAAAGTTACCTATATGAATCTCCGCACCGCCAATCATTAATTGTGCGTTTTGTAGACCGCCCGCGGCTCCCATAATGAGTCCAAGCACCGGGTTTATTACATCGTTAACTAATGAGGCAACAACTTTAGAGACTGCGCCTCCTAGTATAAATCCTACTGATAGGCCAACGACACCTTGCTCTCTAATAAATTCAATAAAACCTTTCATATTTCAACCTTCAATTATGGCGCCCCTGGAGGGATTCGAACCCCCGACCCCTCGGTCCGAAGCCGAGTGCTCTGATCCGCTGAGCTACAGAGGCGTATTTGCTATTTTTGATTATAACATCTAGTGCTAAAATATAGGAGTGAGACAAAATATTTTAAAAATTACCCCACTCCTTGTGCTTTTATTAGTAATTTTTGCTGGTAGATCTTATGTTCTAAATGTCTTGAAAGATGACAGTGTAGAGATAGTTCAAAAAATGGATGAAAAAAAAGTTCCGAACGTTGCGCCTGCTAATATTATGATTACAGTAGAGGGCGAAAGAATATCTATAAAGAAAAGTCTAAGGTTATCGAACACAGACACTTTTATTGAGGCTATGGAGTCTCTGAGAGAGGAAGGCTATATAAGTTTTGAACGTTTGGCCTATATTGACGGGATGAGAATAACAGCCATAAATAATATAGAGAGTAACGACATAAATGAATGGCGTGTATTTCTAAGCATGAAGGAGGGGCAGTCGACTTCTGCAGACCCATTATTATTTGATGACTATGAGTTAAACATCTTAAAGCAGGCAGAGGGCGCAGAGGTAGATATTACACAGTATATAGATACAATGAATATCATAGATGAGGGTGACTATAGAATTGTCTATATAAAGATCTCGGACATGTAAAAGGGCGAACCTGCTCTAAAAATTCTTATTCGTACCTTAATGCTTCAATAGGATCCTTTTTGCTGGCCTGTAGCGCAGGATAAGTTCCAAAGACAACACCGACAACAAGAGAGAACGTGAATGCCAACACAACTGTTGAAAATGGTACCTCTGTACGTACTGCGCTTCTGGCGGCTAATGCTACAGCTGCCCCCATTGCTAAGCCCACCAAACCTCCGATTATACTTAACAAGATAGATTCAATAACAAACTGAAGACCAATATCAAAAGATGTAGCTCCAAGAGCCTTTCTAAGCCCTATTTCACGAATTCTCTCAGTTACGGACACAAGCATTATATTCATAATTCCAATTCCCCCCACAACCAAAGATATTCCCGCAATAGCGCCTATTCCTAAAGTTAAAATATTTAATACATTTTGAATAGTGCTTAATATGTCTTGCTGAGACAAGACAGAGAAATCATCCTTTTTTAAATCTTTGAGGAGAGTGAGCTCTACCTCTCTCATGACAGCTTTAACTTGAGTAGAATCTTTAACTTTTATTCCAATGCTTGAAAAATTTCTAACATCAAAAACTTCCTTCGCGGTTGTATATGGAATATAGACATTATCGTCAAAATTTCTATTTTTTTCAGATAACACCGCCACGACCTTAAAAGTATCTTTTCCGATTTTAATTTTTTTATCTATTGGATCTATTCCGGCAAAAAGTTCCTGGGCAACATTTTTTCCCAACACTGCAACCCGAGACTTAGAGCTTACAGCAGAAGAATTAAATGCTCTGCCTTGATCAACGTTGAAATCAAAAGCCAATAAAAGCTGTTCGTTCGCACCAATAACGGTAGGGTAAAAAGACTTTGTTTTATACTGAACCGTTTGACCTACTCGAATTGAAGGCGTTACTGCAACAACCTTATCTCCCAAAGCGTTTTCAATGAGCTTTACATGTTTTTCTGCCAGCTTGTTCTTACTAAAAAATTTTGCCGGGTCATCCGAGAGATCCACTTTCCCCGGTGATACAAATATTAAATTAGAACCGATAGCATTAAATTGGTCTTCTATGTAGTTTTGCGCACCTTTTCCTAAAGAAACCAGCGATACAACCGAAAAAACACCGATTATTACACCCAGGGTGGTTAAAAAAGTACGTATTTTATTAGCTTTTAGTGCTGTAATAGATGTTTTTAATGCTTCTACGAGCCTTTTGCTACTCATATCTTAATGCCTCAATTGGGTCCTTTTTACTTGCTTGAACCGCAGGATATGTACCAAATATTACACCTACAACTACTGAAAACAAGAACGCTAGAATTATTGCTATAGGAGTAATTTCTGCTCTCACGAAGCTTTGAACTGCAAGAGAAGTCAAGTAACCGAGAAACAACCCAATCAGTCCTCCAAAAACACTGAGAGTTACTGCTTCTAACATAAACTGAATCGCGACATTAACGGATGTTGCCCCAAGAGCTTTACGTAAACCTATCTCACGGGTTCTTTCTGTGACTGAAACCAGCATAATATTCATAATTCCAATCCCGCCTACAAAAAGTGAAATACCGGCAATGGCTCCTAGTCCTGCGGTGAGTATTGCTAAAATGTTTTGAATAGAATTTAGAATATCCTGTGAATTAAGTATAGAAAACTCATCTTCATCAAGGTCTTTTAGCAGCTCGATTTGTACCTCTTTGGCCACGAGATCAACTTCGTCGGGAGAGGTTGTTTTGATAACAATATTTGAATAATTTTTAATATCAAATGTGTCTTTCGCCGATGATGAAGGTATTATAACCTGATCGTCATAATTACTTCCTTTTTCTTCAAAAACCCCTATAACTGTATAAGATTCTTCACCGAGCTTTATTTTTTTATCTATCGGGGAGTTACTTAGAAATAATTCTTTTTTTACAAGCGGACCAATTATAGCCACTTTGGCAGAATTATTTTGCTCCACTGAAGTGAAATTTCGTCCTTCCTGCAGAGCATAGTTGAATATATCCAGAGCATTATCAGACACTCCCACAACTGTTGAATAATATGACTTTGTTTTATATGTAACATTGTCTCCGGTTACTATGTAAGGCGTAACACCTGATATTGAAGGAGAGTTTAGTCTTTTAATCATGTTTATATGTTTTTCAGCCAGCCTGTTTCTTGTTAAAGAAGAGGCGGGATCGCCTGCAAAGTCAGATTTTCCGGGTGAAACAAACAAAAGGTTTGATCCTATTGCGTCGAACTGGTCTTGAATATAATTTTGCACACCTCTGCCTAATGCAACGAGAGTGACTACAGAGTAAACACCAATTATCACCCCCAACATTGTTAAAAATGCCCTTATTTTGTTACTTTTTAGTGATACTACCGCAGTCTGTATTATTTGTATAAGCATAGTTAAAATGCGCGCTAAATTATTTTGCCATCTCTAATAACAATCTGTCTTTGGGCTATTTTTGCTAAGTCATCGTCGTGAGTCACTATTATAATGGTTTTTCCCTGTTTATTTAGTTTTTTGAAAAGCTCAACAATCTCAACCCCTGTTTTTGAATCTAGGTTCCCTGTCGGTTCGTCCGCTAATATTATAGAAGGATCAGTAACAAGCGCCCTTGCTATAGCAACCCTTTGCTTCTGTCCTCCGGAAAGTTCATTTGACTTATTATCCTTGCGGTCGCTAAGTTCAACCAGCCTCAACATGTCTTCTGCCTTCTGTCTCCAAGTTGATTTATCAATATTACTGTATTTTAGGGGCAACATAACATTGTCTATTGACGAAGTACGCGGAAGCAGATTAAAAGATTGAAAAACAAAACCTATTTCTCGATTTCTGATTTTCGCCAATTCGTTGTCTTTTAGGAAACTTACGTCAGATCCGTTTAATATAATCTGCCCTGAGGTAGGAGTATCTAGCAAACCTATCATGTGCATCAAAGTGGATTTTCCGGAGCCGGACTTTCCTACTATGGCTATAAACTCCCCTTCATCTATTTCTAGAGAGACCCCGTTTACAGCCCTTATTTCGCTAGTGCCAACTTTGTACAGCTTAACAAGGTCTTTTGCTACAAGTACTTTCTTTCTCATCTCTCCGTAACCTTAACACTTATACCTTCTTTAAGCTCTATGTCATTATCACTTGGTACTACAAGCTTAGTATCGCTTAAGTCAGTTTTTATCTCTGTGTAAATATCGCCCTCTAATCCGATCTCAACGTATTTCTTACCTACCTTGTTAGTATCGTCCATTACCCATACATAATTTCCTCCAGAATCGCTAAATATGGAGTCAAAAAGCAATGCTTGGACATCTTTTTCCTCAGCTAACACTATATCTACGTCTCCGGACATGCCTAAGAGTACTTGCGTTTCTTTGCCGGCTAATACCTTTATTTTCAATGTGAACTCATTTGTAACAGAATCAGCATATAAAGGTATATCTTCTATTACGCCCTCCATTCCGGCGTCAGGGTATGCATCGAGTGTTATTGAAACTCTGTGGCCTTCTTTAAGTAATCCGAAGTCTTCCTGATCAATACTCGCTTCAAAAACAAGATTCGACAAGTCAGCCACCTTAATAACTGTAGATCCGGGAACAGCTATCTCACCTTCTTCCTTTAGCACATCAATGATTGTTGCCTCAAAAGGCGCGTAGATATAAGTATTCTGAATACCTGCGGCTTGTGCCTCATATGTTGCCTCAGCTCTGCTTAAAAGCTCTTGAAGCCTTCTAACACCTATAGTGTATTCGTCAGAGCCTCCCACCGCATCTCTGTTTGTATTGTATTGCTCAATATATAAATCAAGATCTCTTTGAGCAACATCCCTAGAATCTTTTGCGGCTTGGATTGTTTGATAATCTGGAGAATTAAAAACCTGAGCGAGGAGAGCCCCCTTAGAAACAGAGTCGCCCTTTTCTACGTATATTTTTGTTATTTTGCCACCTGAAGCAAAAGAGAGATCTGCAACATCAATAGAGGTTATTGTACCGCTAGCGGAAATGCTCTTAATAACGTCTGTTTTCTCGGGCGTGACCTCAAGAACTGCCACAGGACGCTCTCTGCCCCTTAGAGCAACACCAAGCACTAAAAGCCCACACACCAAAATTACAGCTATTGTTTTTTTATTTAGAAATTTTTTCATCTTAAAAAGTATATCACTTTACAAATTTTGTACCGAGTCTATCATTATACTATGAAACAAACCTTAAAAGCACATAATCCGATAAAACACGCAAAAAGCTTTAAATATGCATTTAATGGAATATTCCACGCGCTTTTAAATGAAGCAAACTTTAGAGTACAGATTGTAATTACCGCAATAGCTGTGCTGCTAGGAATATATTACAGAATTTCCGTTGAAGAATGGTCTATTTTAACTTTAGCAACCGGCTTGCTACTGTCCGCAGAAATGTTTAATACCGTTTTGGAAAACATAATAGACAGGCTAATAACAGACTATGACGAAAATGCAAAAATAATTAAGGATCTAGCAGCAGGATTTGTTTTAATAATGGCTGTTACGTGCGCAATATTGCTTGGGTTAATTTTCGGATCAAGAATTCTAGTAACCGTATTCAATTAGTTCTTCTTTTGAGAATGGCGGCATATAATAAATCTCTGCCACGATTTTTCCGTTTACAACTATTTCCTTAACAGGAGGATAGTGGTTCATCCAGTAACCCGGCTTCTCTTTATCTTGTCTTTTAGTATCAAAAAATGTTTGTGGGTTTTTAATGTATATAAAATAGCCGGCAATATTATAGTCTTTTTGGTAAGAGATGCTGTATCGCGATATGGAAGTACGCTCGTTTCCTGAATATACTTTTATCTTGGTATCGGGACAGAGCGGTTTTTTGTCAGGAGCATTTCTTGGAGTTGGGCAAGGTGGCACCGAAGGGTTGTAAACGAATTCTTTGATTCCTTTCCAGTCACGAGAATACGGAAAACCAAAAAGGCTAAGGTGAAATTGTGCACTAGGTTGATGGAGATTCCAAATGAAAAACTTTTTTTGTTGCCAAGGGTACTCCACGGAGTTATCAACATAAATTATGTATGACTGGGCATATAAAAAAGAGAATAAAACGGTTACTACTAGAATAGCCGCTACGTCAAAAATATTTCTCAATGTTGGAAGTTTGAAAATAACGCTGTATAGGTATTTAGAAGCATTAAGAACATTATGCATTCCGATCGCAGCTAAGATTGTTGCAGGTATTATATATGTGTATATGTGAGTGCCGGGAAGCTCTATAGCTCCTTCCATGAATAAGAAGGCTGCCCCAAACCAAGCTATTAAAGAAAGGGTTACTAGTAAATCACGATTAGAGACAATTTCGAGAAGCGCTTTCTTTATTGAAAGGCTTTGTTTGTTCTTGAAAAAGTTCCTCTTAAAATACCCGACCCCAGCTTTACCCCAATATAATAGAGTTGAGCTCAAACCGAGAATAAATAGCGAAGCATAAATGTGTATTGCGTATATGGGCTGATAAACTCTAAAAAGTACGATAGAGCTAGAGATCTTTCCTCCGGTTCCCTGCACCCTGCCGTTCCAATAAGAGATGGTTGCAGCATCAATATTTTTTATAAAAGGTATGTAAAAAATTGATAAAACCCCAACTAGCAAAACCAAGCCGAGTATTATAGTTTTTGTTTTGTTTGCAGGACCAAATAGATAGCCTTCCCTACCCTTTGTCCACCACAAGTAAAGAAGGCAGGCGGCAAAAGGAAAAATAAAAACACCATCATAGTGGGATAGTATCGATATTGCCCAAAACACAAAGCCTAAAATAATATATATGCGGCTTCGTGATTCTTTTGTAATAGCATGCGTAAAAGAATAAAGCGCCAATAGCATAAAAAGTATGACAGCAGACTGATATTGAATAATTCTCGAAAGAGCAATTAAAAAACCGTTTGTTGAAAAAAATAAGGCGGCAAAGACAGCTATATTTGAATTAAAGAGTGATTTTACAAGTTTATAAAACACCACAGCAGCCAGAAATCCAAATAGTGCGAAAATAAATCTGTCAAGAAAATAGTTTGAGTAAGACGGATCAAGTATCTTTACAAAATAAGTAATTATAAACTGAACCGGCCCTTTGCGCTGGGACAGCAAAAAATCACTGAGGCTTTGTCCGGGCTCTATTAAGAATAAAGCCTTGATCTCGTCACCTTGAAAATCGGAATAACCGAGATTGATAAATCTAAGGCTTCCGGCAATAATAATAACCGTAAGCCCATCAATATTTTTTAATATGTAGTTTTTTAGTCTTAAGAACATTCTTTTAGTTTTTTATTTTAAACCCATGATCACAGCCTCGTTCATGGCTCGAGTTACCGAAACGAAAGCTTTTTTTGCTTTTATAAAGTTGTTAATATTACCTATGTTCAAGCCTAGCACATAAACCTTTGAGAATTCCAGTCCCTTACAAACCTGAAAGCTTGATACGTAAACCCCTTTAGGTATATAGCTGATTCTGGACTTCTCGTCGAGGCGAACGATAACTTTCTTATCAACTTTATTTACAACACACTCATCCCCTACAATTTCCATGACTTTCGCCTGAAGTGAGTCATCAAAAAATATTACCCCAACACTCTTGTCTAACATACCAAGGTCTGATGAAATTTTTTCTCTAAATGTTTCAAATAATTCGTCCTGGGTATCGAAAAGTAATTCCTCGACTTCAGGGCCCGGCCGATTTATTGGTATCGGTAGGTAATCGCTCGTATAAGGAGATAAAACCTTGTTGGCGTATTCTATAATTTGCTTAGTACTTCGATAATTTGTGTCTAAAACAAAAGTTTGAGCACGACTTGCATCTTCAATAACTTGCTCAATCTGTGACCAAGATTCCAAACCCTCTTCTAAATAACTTTGATTTAAATCTCCTAAAATACAAAATCTTCCATGAATAACTACTGATCCAAGAAGTAAATATTCTAGAACACTAAAATCTTGCCCCTCATCAACAACACAATACTGGAATTTCAAAACTTTATTAAATCCGTAAAGCTTTAAGTGTATGTATAAATAAACCAGCGTATCTGTGTATCCTAAGATTTCTTTCGGGTTTATATCAGAATCGGAACATATAGCCGGGAAAGTTTTAGAATCTAGCTCCTGTTTAATGGATTTGGCCTTTTTTATTAGTTTTCTTAAATTACTAATGTTTTCCTTATAAAGCCATTCTTTTATTGAATTCGGGTGTTCTTTTAGATAAGTCTTTTGGAAATCCAGCTCCTCTTCCAGATCAGATACAAAATCAGCCACATTTTCCATGACAGACATTTTTGAGTTATAAACAAAGCTCGTGAGACGCTCGAAAGACTCATCTTTTAATAGTTCTGAGAAGACAGCTTTGTAATGATTGTGGATCTTTTGTATTTTAGAGTTTAGCTCGTCTATCTTTTCTATACTAAAGTCTGCTAAACCCTCCTCATCATCTAAATCGTATTTGATTCCAATTGATTCTCTAAAAATAATATTAACAACCAACTCTCGAAGGGTCTTATAGTTCACATCAAAAATACCTAGCTTAGGAAACAGCGTTGCCAGGTAGCTTACAAGAACACTGCTTTTTGTTACCAAAATAGATCTTTCGGGTAAAATTGTTCCATGATAATTAAAAAATATGTGAGCAAGCTTATGTATTGCTACGGTGCTTTTTCCACTTCCTACCGTACCTTGAACCACGCAGATTTGTCTAGGATCTGACTCTATTATGTTAATCTGCGATTCTTGTATTGTTTCAATAATATCTTCAAGGACTCCCCCTGTTCTCTTGCTAATTTTGTCTGAAATTATTTCATTTTCATCTAATTGAAGGTCGTTGTTGTAGTATTTAACGAGTTCACCATCATTAATTTCAAAAGTTCTCTTCAGCAAAAGGTCTCGTGTTACCTCTCCATCAGGAGAAACATACGTAACGTTTTTTTGAGGGTATCTATACTTATAAAAAATCGAGGCTATTGGAGCTCTCCAGTCTGTAACTATCGGCGTATCCTCGTTGTAGCCAAATTTTCCTATGTAAATGCTTTCGTGAGAAGCGGCGTCTTCGGGAGAGCTTGCATTGGCTTGCCCCGACACAACCTTCTTTAAATCCAATCTCGCAAAATACGGCTCGCTTGTTAAATATGTCAGCTCGTCTTGTCTTTTAATTTTATCCACAAGATTAAATGAAACATTTTTCTCATGTAACTGCTGTATAAACATTGCGTAGTCGCTAGATTCAGCGCTGTCATGTAAGTCACTTAAGTGCTTTAGGTTATCTTTGCCTAGAGTGTTAAGGCTCTCAAGAAGCTCCTTTCTTGCATTTTTTAGTTTTGCAAGAACCTGCTTAAGTTTATTAAGTTCTTGCTCAAAGATCGGATCCCGTTTGTTATCTAAAGACATTAAAAGCCTTTCTTTGAAATTAATATTACGAATTCTCCTTTTAGGTTGCTGGTTGTTAGCTGGGGCAGGACATCTTTTACAGTTCCTCTAAAGTAAGCCTCGTGTATTTTTGACAGCTCTTTAGCTACACAAATTTTTCTATCTTGCAAAGCTTCATCTATGAGAGTTAGGGTTTTAAGTACCCTATAGGGTGATTCGAACACTATGAGGGTGCAATCGAGCTCGCCGTAAGTTTTTAGCATTTTTTTTGCAGCAGTTTCTTTTCGAGGTAAAAATCCTATAAACGAAAACTTATCGGTTGGGAGTCCTGAAGCCGCTATGGCGGTAGTTACAGCGCTTGCGCCAGGCAGTGCCTCTATCTTAATATTCTCTTCTATTAGGCTGGAAACAAGCTTAAAGCCGGGATCAGAGATTGTAGGCATGCCACTATCAGATACAAGAGCTACTGCGCTCCCTTTAATTAATGCGTCAAGAATTTTTGGGTATGCTTTGTGGTGATTTTGATCTCTATAGGATATCTGAGGCTTATCAATACCGTAATGGTTGAGAAGTTTCTGCGTCTGTCGAGTGTCCTCAGAGACTATCAGGTCCACTGCATTTAAAATATCGATAGCCCTTATGGTAATGTCCTCCATATTGCCTATAGGGGTGGGAACGATATACAAAACAGACGAAGTCATTTGAAAATTATAGCAGAGTAGCGCGGTATGATCAAGAAAATACCATACCCTATTCAAACAACAGTAAAATCTTAAATTTCTATGCTATGAGTTATTTTAGCTTTTGAATCTCTTTGTGAAGAGTGTGTTTTCTCAGTTTAGGATTATACTTCATGAGCTGAAGCTTCTCGGTTGTGTTCATCTTGTTCTTCTGAGTAATGTAGGATCTAATCCCTGTCACTGTACACTCGAGACCAATTAGCATTCTATTTTTCTTTTTCTTTTTTGCCATGGCTATGAATATAGCACTTATTGACAGTACAGGCAACATTTACTAGTATGAACAGCAATGGACAAGTACAACCACAAAAAAGTAGAAGATAACTGGAAAAAACACTGGTTTGACAACAACATATATAAAGCTGTCGATTTTTCCCCAAAACCAAAAAAATACATTTTAGCCGAACTTCCCTATCCTTCTGGTAAATTTTTACATCTCGGCCATATGATGAGATACACTGTACCCGAAATATACTCTAGATTTATGAGAATGCGCGGATATAATGTACTTTTTCCCATGGGATGGGACTGCTTTGGTCTTCCGGCTGAAACTTACGCTATTAAAAACGGGATTACGCCACAGGAAGCTGTGGCGGAAGCTATGACCAACTTTAAAGCCTCAATGCAGGACATGGGATATGCAATTGATTGGGCCCGTGAAATAGACACAAGTGACCCCAAATACTTTAAATGGACACAGTGGATGTTCATTGAGCTTTGGAAAAAAGGTCTAGCAAAAGTAAAGGTAATGCCTGTATGGTGGTGCAAGGAGCTAGGCGTGCTTGCGGACGAAGAAGTACTACCTGATCCGGACGGACCAACCGGCAAAAAAGCAGAAAGGGACGGGCATCCAGTAGAAAAAAGGCTATTCAAGCAATGGGTTTTAGATATACCGGCCTATGCGGACAGGCTGCTGAAAGATTTGGACACTGTAGATTACAACGAAGCTGTCAAAGAAGGTCAAAGAAATTGGATAGGAAAAAGCGAAGGCGCAAAGATTATATTTAGAGTCAAAAATGTAGAAGAAAAAGAAATTCAACTCGAGGTATTTACAACCAGACCAGACACTATTTTTGGCGTAACATTTTTAGCAATCTCTCCTCAACACCCGGCTGTGGAATTGTTGATAAAAAACACAAAAAACGAAAAGCAACTAAAAGACTATATTGAAAAAGCTTCCGGCCTAAGTGATCTGGAAAAACAGAAAAAAGATAAAACTGGCGTTGAAATAATTGGCGTACTAGCGGAAAATCCGCTAAATTGGCGCAGGGTGCCAATATTTTTAGCAGACTATATACTGGCTGACTATGGAACCGGCGCAATAATGGGCGTTCCTGCACACGATGGGCGTGACTATGAGTTTGCAACTAAATACAATCTTGAGGTTGTTGAAGTTATAAATAATCCTAAAAACAACCAAGAGAATAACGATAATGCAGATTCCGAAAAATTATTATACGAGGGGAAAGGGGTTTTAAAAAATTCAGACTCTTTTAACAACATGGGCTCTGATGAGGCCACAAAAGCAATATTACAAAAACTCAAAGAAATAGGGGCAGGGGAAGAGGCTGTAACCTATAAAATAAGAGAACAGATATTTTCAAGACAGAGATATTGGGGAGAACCTATTCCCTTGATATATAAGAAAGATGGAACTATCGAAAATATTCCTATTGAACAACTGCCTCTAGAACTGCCGATAATAAAAGACTTTTACGCTACAAAAGAGGGGGAAAGTCCTTTAGAGGGAGTGGGCGAATGGGTTAATACAACAGACTCACAAGGAAACGCTGCAAAGAGAGACACAGACACTATGCCAACCTGGGCAGGATCAAACTGGTATTACGCTAGATACATTGATCCGAAAAATGACAAGGAGTTTGCAAACATGGACAAATTAAAGTACTGGATGCCTGTTGACAAGTATTTTGGCGACGCAGGACACACAACCGCACACCTAATCTATGCGAGATTCTGGTACAAGTTTTTATTTGATCTAGGTCTTGTGCCGTCTTCCGAACCTTTTAACTGGAGAATGAGCGGAGGCATATTATTAGGTGCCGATAATAGAAAAATGTCGAAATCACGACCAGAATATTCAGTAGACCCTAAAGACACAATAGATAACTATGGAGCCGACGCAACCCGAACTTTTTTAGCCTTTTTAGGCCCGTACAGCGAAACTTTTCCTTGGAATGAAAATGGGATCAAGGCGTGCTATAGGCTCATGAGAGATATTTATAATCTTAGAGTCAAAGTTTCAAACGACATAGGCTCTAAGGGCCACGCTATAGAAAAAGACTACCACAAGACTCTCAAAAATATTACAGGCATGCTTGAAGATCTAAAAATGAATACCGGGGTGAGCGAAATAATGAAGTTTGTAAATCTTCTGAAAAAGCAAAAAGATATTCCGCAAGACATTTGGAGGGGTTTTATAGCAATTCTCGCTCCTTTTGCCCCGTTTCTTTCAGAGCAGCTTTGGCAAGAGATAAATAACTATGCTGATTGGATAGATGAAAACAGCATTCATTTACAAGAGTGGCCACAGTACATTGAAGAGCTTACAGTCGATGCAATGGTAAATATTCCGATTCAGATAAACGGAAAGTTGAGGGCTGTTATTGCTGTTAAATCCGAAATAAGTGAGGCAGAGATTAGAGAAGCGGTCATTTTGGAAGATAAGGTTAGAAAATATATCACAAGCCCTGAAGATATCAAGAACTTCCGATATGTTAAAGGGAAAGTTGTTAGCATAACAATATAAAAAGCCACGCCTCGAAAAGGGTCTGCTTGACTCGACTTTCGGTATTTATGTAAAAAATTTCAAATCTAACAAAGTATTCACTATATTTTAATTTAGTGCTAGAATAGGCGAGTACTAATGAAAGAGCGTAATCACCAATTACCTTTACCGACCGCAAGTCAGGTTAAAGCAATAGAAACAACTTCCAAAAAAAATCAAGTGTTTCCGTCCGGCCTATCATTAGAATTAATTAATTTAATTTGATAGGTGGTGTTTTGAATGAAAAAACTATACGTAGGAAATTTACCATATAAAATGGACGACGACGCTTTAGCACAACTTTTTTCACAAGTTGGTAATGTTATTAGCGCTTTTGTTATCAAAGACAGAGCTACAGGTAGAAGCAAAGGCTTCGGTTTTGTTGAAATGGATGATGCGGATGCAGATGCCGCAATACTACAACTTAACGACAAAGAAGTAGAAGGAAGAGCTCTTAAAGTTACAGAAGCTAAACCTCAAGAAGACAGACCCAGAAAAGACTTTAGAAAAAGATACTAAGTCCGATTTGATTATGTAATATTGAAGCCCCGGCTTTGCCGGGGCTTCTTCTGTTTAAAACTAACACGATAAGAAATTTACGGGTGGGCTAAAATAGATTCTACTCTGTTCTAAAATATAATTCTTACACCGCCCATGTCGTCGTAGTCAAAAGGATGGCAATCGTGAATAGACCCCACCATTATTCGATTCTCTCTTATACTCAGTTCTTTTGAGACTCTTTGAATAGCTTTAGGCCCAAACCTCATGTTAACGGGATATAACGTAATATTCAAATGAGAATATACTCCCGCCTTCTGAAGGTACGGGATTGTAGCTCTTATTTCCTCCAAATCAGCCACAGAAGCAGGGTCGTCTTTTTGATAACAATGGGCTATATAAATTTCCCTTCCGGTTTCATTCTTGTTTATGTAAGTTAGCACGCTGTGAATTTGAGTTGAGTGCTTTATAAAAACAACGAACTTTCCGGCAACCATATCACTAAACTTTTTATTGAGGTAGTTATTTATCATAGGAACACCGGATGTTAAATGTAATAAAGCCCTGAAAAGGTAGTCTTGATAAATTACTATCAAAATAATTACTAGGGTTGGAAGAAAGTAATATTCAAAAAATTGAAAGTTTTTTGCATCAATTAATATATTTCCTGCCATACCCACAGCAGTGAATAAGAATGCCAATAAAACAAAAGGCAAGGGCGCGCTGTAGGTACGCTTCAGGTCAGTTCTAGTTTGACGAAGAATTAAATTACCAAAAGCAAACAAACTCATAACTCCAAGAAAAGAAATGGTGTATACTCCCGCCAAGCTTAATAAATCACCGCCGGTTAAAACAAGTATAGAGCTACATAATAAGAAGAAAGCAATAATTATTCTGTAGTATGTACCTTTTGCGTTTCTTTTAGTTAAAAAGTTTGGTAAACAACTGTCCGATGCCATACGATAAACCAGCCCGCTAACTCCAACGAATGAGGTGAGAACAGCCCCTGATAGTACTAAAAAGGCGTCTATAACTACAGCCGCCTGCAACAGCCTGCCTCCTGTTATTAGTGCTAAATCAGATAGCAAAAAGTCTTTTGCTGACACAATTGCTTCATAAGGCATCGCCTGAATTACAACGAAAGCCATCAATGGATTAAATATAGCCACCCCAAGAAGCATGTTTCTAAGTGTTTTCCTGAATACTCCCCTTTTCTGCTCTTCCACGAAATTTGCCGAACTCTCGAAACCCGATATACCGAGCAAAGAAGCAGAGAAAGCCAAAAAAAGTAATGGGAGTATGCTTCCCTTCTGCGCGATCAGTTGTGTGGTTTGAAATATATTGTAATTCAACTGAGTATCGTGCGTTAGCATATAAAATATGCCCGAAAGGCTTAGCGAGGTTAAAACAACTATATGTGTGATAAATATGACCAAAGCTACCTTGGCTGAATCTTTTATTCCCGAAATAACCAAAGCCGCAAAAAGCCCCAACAATAAGACTGTCGCAGGTATTATTGGGATTGTGACCATAGAGTGTAAATACTCCACGCCAACCTTGGCTGAAATAACAGCTGTAGCAATGTACGAAAGTATAGTCATCGCACCCGCAACCGCCGCAACAGACTTCGAGGCGCCATTCAAGAGGCAATTATACGCTCCGCCATTAATAGGCAAAGCCTCAACTATTTCAATGTAAACTGATTTATAGAAAAAAAGTACGATACCAATGACCAACAAAACTAAGGGAGCAAAAATACCGGAAAACATGGTGGCAATGCCCGAAACATAAAGCACCGAGCTCAGTATGTCATTCCCGCATATTGCGGTAGCGGACAGCTGATTTAGCTTATCTTCGTCCTTGCAATTCATAAAGGTTGAAAGGCAGTGTCTCATAGTATCACATATATTTCGCGATGCAAGTTCTATTTTTTAAAATAAACCATCACCAGCTTACGCAGGTGTTTGCTGTAATTTCTTTGTGCTGCAAATCCAAACATATTGAGCAAACCACATCTACTAGCTTGGGCAAATAGTTTTAAGTAAAGAAATTGTAAAAATATTTAAATGTTTTTGTCTGCTATATGGCCTTTATTTTTTTGGGGCAGAGGGAAATACAAAGACAGAAGGTGAACAAAAGAAGAAGCCCCGGCTTCGCCGGGGCTTCTTCTATACCTGCAATATAACAACGCGCACTTATTCTTGTGAATGCGCGCCGCCGCCTTGACCCTGCCTCTGTCCCTGACCCTTATTTCCCATTTCCTCTCCTCGCTCTTCTCCTCTACCCATTCCATTACGTCCTAGGTCCAATTCCGACAGATCAACGCCATTTGTTTCTGCCCACTCCTGCATCTCTTCTCTATGTGCCGCGGTTTTTGCGTGTCTTTCCTCTATCGATAAGTCTTGCATCTCGGCTCTAAACTGTTCCTGCTTTTGAACAAGCGCATTTTTCTGCTCTTGGCTCAACATTCCTGAGGCAACTGCATCCTCTAGCTTTGCTTCAACCTCTTCCTTAACTTGTTCACGGTGATTTGCTCTTAGCTCATCTAAGTATGATCTTAGATCATCCGTACTTATACCAAACCTGTCCGCTACTTGCTGCATCATTGGAGGAAGATCCTGTGTGTCTGCATTTACCTTCAAAATCGAAGGTGCTGCCAACATAGAAAACCCTGCTAAACTTAATACTCCAACTGCTAAAAATGATTTATTCATTTTTTTATTCTCCTAAAATTTATAAACTGGGATAGTTAATCCTAGTAACAATATAACCTTGAAAACTTAAAATTAGCTTAAAAAATACAACCTTGAAAAACGATTATTCCTACAAAGGAATTTTAAAAGTGAATGTGGTGCCTTCTTCTCTGCTACTACTTACAAATATCTCACCTTTATGATTCTTAACTATGGCTGCGGCAATAGACAACCCGACGCCGTAACCTTCGTTAATGTTTTTGTTCCTTGATTTTTCAGATTGGTAAAATCTCTCAAAAATCTTGTCAATCTCAGATGTTTCTATATGATCGCCAAAATTATGTATTTTAAAAACTGCATTCTTTTGCACCTTACTCAAGGTAATGGTTATCTTTGTATCCTCAAACGCATACTTGATAGCGTTATCAAGTAGGACAGATACAAGCTCATAAATTGATGCGCGGTCACATTTCACATCTATATCTTGTAAATCCATCTCAACAGAAATTCTTTTTGAATTCGCTAGAATAAAGTTTTTGGCAACCACATTCTCCACAATAGAGTTCAAACTCGTCAATTTATACGTTGCGGCATTTAACTTTTCATACTTGCTTTGATTTAAAAATGCGCCAATAAGTGCTGCTAAACGGTTAATCTCCTCAATAGTACTAGAGAAAACCTCTGAAATCTCGGCTCTAGTAAGTCTTTTATCTCTCATCGCTACCTCAAGCTCAGCTTTCATTGCAGTTAAAGGTGTTTTAAGTTCGTGGGCGGCGTTTGAGACAAAATCTTTCTGCTTCTCTATCAT
The DNA here is from genome assembly GCA_020631855.1 of Candidatus Nomurabacteria bacterium. Classification (GTDB taxonomy): domain Bacteria; phylum Patescibacteriota; class WWE3; order UBA101185; family UBA10185; genus JACKGU01. The sequence goes on from JACKGU010000002.1 coordinate 192,259, forward strand.
GACTTCTACCGGCGAAAGGGATTTTCCGGCTATATAGTAGCCAAAAAAGGCTGTAATTAAGATAATGACAATATCTAGGGCAACAATTTCAATAAATAAGCTTTTCTGTAGCTGTTTCAGCCCCTCTTGCTTGGCCTGGTCTAATGCTAACTGCGCGTTACTCCTTTGAGCTCCGGGACCTTTCCCCGGACCGGGATCAGAGTTTAATTCAAAAGCCATGTCTATTCTTCGCTGGTGCCTGTCTATCGCTCTCTCAGAGATTGATAGGGTCAAAAAATAAAAAATTCCGCTAAAAATTAAAAGGGTGAGTGCGACTGTAATTACATACCAAAAAGTAACTTTAAATTTTGTTTTTCTTAATATCATTGTGGCTCCAGCTTATATCCAAAACCCCTGACAGTTTTAATATAGTTACAACCGGCCTTTCCTAGCTTTGATCTCAAAGAGGCTATAAAAACCTCAACCGTATTTGGCATTACATCAGATTCAAAATCCCACACATTTTGAATTAATTTGTCCTTAGATAAAACTTTACCTTTGTTCTTTATTAACATCTCAAGCAACATAAATTCTTTCTTTGACAACTCCAGAAGCTTTCTATTAAAAGAAATCGTCTTTTGTTGGACATCCAGCTTCAGACTCCCAACTTCAAAAATCTGAGGCGCAATGTTTTTTGGCCTTCGAAGCAGGGCCTTAATTCTTGCAACAAGCTCATCGAACGCAAAAGGCTTAGTTAAATAGTCATCTGCACCCATTTCAAAGCCTGAAACCTTGTCATCTATTTCTGACATAGCTGTGAGCATCAGTATCGGGACTGATATGTTATTTTTTCTGATCTTTGTGCAAATGTCCAGCCCGCTAACTTTTGGGAGCATAAGATCCAAAACGATAATATTATAATCCTCAGTAAGAGCCATATCTAGGCCACACTCGCCGTCATAACAAACATCCACAGCAAACATCTCCATTTCTAGGCCTTTTTTGAGAGAATTTGCGATCTTAATGTCATCTTCAATCACCAGTATCTTCATGTGTATAGTTTAACAAAATAATAAAATATATGTTACGCTTGTTTAAAATAGATAAGGATAAAAATACTATGAGTAAAAATAAAGTTGGATATACTGATTATCGTCCCGCCCGAGACAATTGTTTCAACCCTGCAAATAGACGCGATGGCGATAGAGGGAGGATCCACAGGTCACTTACATCGCTGCGCTTAGGTAGATTATTAGAAACACCCCGCGGACCTTGTGAGGCAGAAGCGCCAGAGGAAACAAAACTAACCTTCTACTTGTTTAAACATTTATTTCAACAGATGCCTAATATGTTAAACGCTATTGAGGAAAAACCAGATTTACTGCCCGAGACCGAAGATCGTTGGGGATTATGGGATGAAATAAAGAGAAGAGAGTTAGATCATTTCGTCAGATTCTTAAAAAGTATGGGAGATAGAATAACGGCTCTTTCAGAGTTACTGTCGACAGAGCGCCTCCCGAGACCATACACCAGAGAGAATAAAGGAGTTCTTGAAGCTTTAATACCGATCGATTTATGCAAAAGGAGGCCGAATGAGAATTGTGTTTTCCCTACTGCAAGAGTCTTGTATGACCCTCTACAACTAGGCGGAGCACTTCCTGACGAGTATAAAGGGCTTCCGGAGAGTGAGGTTATGGCTAAGTTTCTAGAAACACCCGGGTCACTTCACCCAGAACAGGCAGCAAAAGTCTTATCAATAGATAAAAATATGGTTATAGAGGCAGTTGAGGAATGGGGGCGTGCTCCTTCGGCTATGCTGACTGTGATGTTTGCTCAACAAAATATAAACAAAAACAACCCTTTTGGTAACGGAACACGCCTTCCTTATGAGTACACCAACTTCAGACTGTATATAAGTTATGATCGACAACACGGCCTCATGGTAACTCCTGCCCTAGTGTATAATCAAGACTCGGATCAAGTTGGGGGGCGCTCAGAAACTATACTTCTCGGAGAAAAGACACCTTTAATAAGTGCAGGAACCGCCCATATAACCCAAGAGGATCTTAACACTGCAATAATAAGTAGATTTGGGCTCGGTGGCAACGGCGGTGGCAACGGCAGCAACAACGGCCCCGAAGGGGGGAAAGAATACCACCATACAGCAACAGGTAGCAGAGGAATGGAAGATCCGGGCGACAGCACCAAAGCCCAGGGAAGTAATCGTCGTAAAAGAAAATATAAATTTCAATCTTAGGCCAGCCAGGATAAAGGTTCTCTCTCAATACTTAAATGTCGACAGGGCTCGCACCACCTCATACAGCAGCTTAATTGCATCTTAAAACAAATACCAGAGGCTCTAGCCTACTCCCAAACGAACTAACATGCCGGGGACATAAGGCAGAAATTTCTTCTAAGTGCTCTATAGAAGTCACGGCATATTGTGAATCTTTACTATAAAAAGAACTCACAACTCTCTTATAATAAGGCCTAAAAGAGTCTATGTTATAAGGTAACCAAAGGTCTCCTTCTACGGGTATCTTGTTTAAATACAGTGCTGCGTCTGAATAATACTCCCCGCTATTATCATAAACATTTAACGACAAGGCTTTAGCAGAAGGGTTTGGTCCAAGAATAGGAGAGTAAAAAGCAGAATAGGACGGGTGGTAGATGTAAAAAATTATAAATGTAAATAGCAATGTTGTGCAAGCAATTAAACCTGCTTTAACTTTTGAATTTGCAAAATAAATAGACGTAATAAGCAGTATCGGCAATATTAGAGCAATAGAATATCTATCAATTTTTTTAACCGATATAGATAGAGCAAAAAAATATGTCGCTACATACAACAGCAGCCATGCATATTTTTTTATGTTATTTTTAGAAAATATCGCAACTGCAAATACCCAAATAGACAAAAAAGCGGAAAGCGGAGATAGCTTGAGAAATAGTATAAAAGGATAATAAAACATAGAAAATGCCCCCGAAAAAGGTGTTTCTCTAACATCCGTATATATACCCCCGGTAATGCCCCCCAAGACTTTTGTTATAACAAATAGCGGATGTGCGGGAAGAGCAGGAAAAAATACAACAACAGTTAGCATAAATGATATAAGAAAATATGCCACAGACTTTATAATCGAACGAGCATCAAGATCTACACCAAGATTTAAGAAGCGCTTGAACCTGAAACCAGACTTAAAAGAAAAAAACCTAGATATAATAACAAAAATACAAGGAATCAGGGCTACAAGGTTGGTAACTTTTGTGAGTACTGCGAGTCCTATCAAAAGACCAGAAAGTACTACGTAGAAAGTACCTCCGAATTTTTTCCAATACCATATAGTTAGAAAACCCGAAAAAGCAAGGTAGGTCTCCAAAGATGACAAATGAAACCAACGATCCAGACCTACTAGATAAGGTTCGCAGGCTATCAGCAAACCATATAAAAGAGAGGTTCTTTGATCGTAAAGCTTAGATACAATTATCAACTGATAAGAAAATAGTATAAACAAAAAGATAACGATAGAGCCCTTTGAAATTTGCTGAATAAAAGGATAATAAGAAGAATTTTCAAAAGTAAGCTCGGAAAAATCTTCCGCAAACCTATAATTATAAGACTTCGATAACTGTAAAACTAAGGAATTAATCCACATTAGGGTTACTCCAGGGTGATAGCTTTGATACGTTTCCTTAAAGTTATGAGATTTGATTGCTGTTAAAAAATTTTCCGATCTCCGATGCCACCTATAAGCATCCGAATTTGAGATATCTGTTTGCAAACTTGTAAGTCTCAATGCAAGAAACAAAGTAGCAACGAACACAAAAAGTATATATTTTTTATCTATTGTAGATAAAACGCGCAATAGTTTTGCAAAAATACTTGCCGGTAAATTTAAAAAATAATGATATACGCCCATGTAAATATTATATACGACAAAGCATTACAGTTGATAGATACATATAAAGGCTTGGACGAGGCATACTTTAGAAATTATGACAACTATGAAGCATCGGTACCTGATACATCGATTTCATTCTGCGAGCTGAAAGCTGAAAAAATTCGTTACGCTCGAATCCGGATGATTGACTAGCATAATGGTTTACCCATAAATGTTTCTCCAAGCAATAGGGCGAACTGTCTCCAAACACGCATATTTTCATACGAGCAACTCCAATAACTCAGGAAACTTTCTATACTTTTCACCCGCGGTACCAATAGAAAAATGTTTTTGTCCTTCGATAATAGTTGGATGTACGCCTATCTTTTCTGAAAGATAATCAGTTTGTTCCTTTGAAATGTAGGGATCGTCTGATGACCAAAAAAGAACAATTTTACTGGCCTGTTTCTTTATTTTTTCCCAGTCATAATCTTCTGAAAACAATCCCTCACAATCCCAACCCTCGTCTTTATAAAATCCTGCTACTGAAATCGCTTTACTAATTTTGGTTTCTTTTGGAAGTTTTTGTAATATGCCAAAAACCATTGCACCACCTGAGCTATGTCCGATAATTACAGTTTCTTCATTGAACTCAAAATCTTTTAGAAAATCCCAGTATCTTTCTAAATCTGGGTGCCAAGCTCCGGGCAGTTCCGGTAGAAAGACCTCATAACCTTTTCTTTCTAACTCCGTTTTCAGCCATGGAAACCAGTTATTGAATCTTTGTTTCTGTTCTTTGCCAAAGTCTGTACCATGCAAGATAAGCGCATTTTTCATAGATCAACACCTAATTCTTTTAACTTACCTAAAAAGTGCTCAAACCCTTCATAGAAAAACGCTTGAATCCCAACCTCTTTTGCACCTGCCAAGTTAGCATCATTATGATCTGCGAAGACTATATCTTCGGCTTCTACACCTGATCTATCTACCAAAGTTTGGAATATCTTTGTAGAGGGTTTCGTTGCACCAATCTCGTATGAAAATACATATGCATCAAAGTTATTTAATAATCCAAATCTTTTATCTAAACCTTTTATTCTTGCGGGAAAGTTATTTGTACAGATCAAGGTATTATAACCCTTTTCCCTAACTTCTTTTACTACCTTAACAACATCTTCGTTTACTTCGTATCCTTCAATTAACAAGTCAGTTACTTCCTGTACTGTTAGATCAATTTCCCATTGTTCTATAGCCCATGACCAGTATTCATCATCAGTCATTTTACCTTCTTTATACATTTTGTTCATTTCATCGCTTTTGAGGAATACTCTTTTAGCTTCATCTTCTGAGACACCGTATTTACCTAGGTTTTTTATAAAATTAGATTTACCGTTAACAAAGTATACGCCATCTAGATCGAAACATATTGCTTTAACCATGCTGTCCCCTTTCTATTCTAATGCACTCGAGAATTGATTTATCGTGAAACTTTAGTTTTAAATCAGTATCTAAAATTGCAGTGATGTGCGAATATATTGGTCTATTCATACTTCCTGTTTCCCATTTAACATTTGGGTATTTAGCTAGAATCTCGTTGTAATATTCGTCTGTAACAAACTCTGCATGCTCCCACCCAGATGAATGAGTTTCACCTTCTTTAGGTTCAATAAGTTCTGCAGCTTCAATCTTGTAATCCTTGTAAACAAAGGGTTCGTCTAGTGTAATTACTCCAACCCGTCTATTACTGATTATTGCTTCGTGGTCGAAATTCCCAAGAGCCTCAAATTCAGGTTTTAACTCTTCGTATTCTTCTCTTGATGCGGTGTAATAAGCGATGTGATCCAACTGTAGACCATTAATATCAATTCCTGCCTCTTCGACTCTTTGAAAAAACTTATCTAAAAATTTTTTGTAGTCTTTCATAAAATTACCCTCTCTGCAACTCTAGACTTCGTATCAAAAACAACAATCGCAGGTGAATCACCTGGTCTCAAATGTAACCCACCAGGATTAATCAAAGTTGTTTTTCCTACCTTTTCGATTCTTGCTTCATCATGAAAATGACCATGTACACACAAATCGAAATCCCCAGATTTAGCTACAAGCTCTGTAATCCTTGGAGAGTGGTTCATAAATACGTTAAGACCTTCTAGTTCACCCTCATACGTATCTCCGAATAATTCAATCTTTTCGGAGGCATCTGTTTTTCTTGTTAGCCCCATTTTTTCACCTTCGTTATTTCCCCAAACCAGCTTTACCTCTCCGTTAAATTTTTCCAGAATTGCTATTCCAGGAGGTGAGATCAAATCACCCGCAAACAAAAGAATAGAGCATTCCATATTATTTGCCTTTTCCACTGCTTTTTCTAGTACGGGCCAGTTGTCGTGGCTATCTGACATTATTGCTATTTTCATAAATACATTTTAACAGAGAATGATTTGTTCGTGTAAGGACATCCGCCAGGGGTATATAGGGTATTACACAAATCTGGGGTCGGTAATTACCGCTAACTTGAACCAGATAATACAAACCATTTTACTTATTAAAACTTTCTTTGTCCGGTGTTAAGTGCTAATATCTATAAATGGCAATTATATTTGCACTTATCGCATTTGTGGGTTGGGGTGTTGGAGACATATTTGGCGGTACTGTTTCAAGAAAAATAGGAGGGCACTCATCTGCTTTTTGGTCATATGTGTTTTGTCTTATTTTTGCAAGTTTCTATATCCCATTTGCCGGCAACCCACTTAAACATTTAACCTTACAAAGTGGTTTGATACTTCTTATCCTTATCCCAATTGGAATGGTTCCTTTAATTACCTTATACGAAGGAATAAAAGTCGGAAATGCTTCTTTGGTTGGAACTATTGGCGCCTCTTTTGCTGCATTAGCCGTAGTTTTCTCCATTATCTTTTTGGGCGACAAAATAAACTTAAATCAGGCAATCTCCATAGTTATCATATTTACAGGACTGATTTTATCATCACTGGATCTTAAAGCATTCAATCTGAAACAATTGACGACCGATAAAGGAGTTCCTTTCGCTTTAATATCAATGTTTTTTTGGGCAATCTATTTTACTTTCGTTAGAATACCAATAAGACAAATGGGTTGGTTCTGGCCTGCGTACTTATCCTTGTGTGGATTTCCATTAGTACTTATTTTTATGAGATTAAAAAAGATTGAGTTGAAGTTTCCAAGAGAAAGAAAAATATTCATATGCTCAATCTTAAATTCTTTATTACTTTGTGCAGCGCTGTTCGCCTTTAATATAGCTGTGGAGAAAGGTCAAACTGCAATTGTTGCGCCTATTTCTGGCGCTTATCCTGTACTCTTTGCATCTATTGCTTATTTTGTATTTAAAGACCGTCTGAATAAACAGCAAATTTCTGGGATCGTAATAACCCTAATAGGAATAGTATTACTTTCATCTTTAAGTTAGTGCGAATATATTCGCTATTTTGTAAATCTGTATATTTTTTTATGGGTTCAATTAACCATTTGGGGTTAAGAAAAATATGCTGTTATACCAGAGTTAATTTTTGGGGTGGCTGATCGGGATCGAACCGACGACATCCGCCTCCACAGGGCGGCGTTCTACCGCTGAACTACAGCCACCATATAAGGTTGTAATTACAACCATTGAATTATAACACAGCGCACGCGAGGCGATCTAAACAAACAGGGTTAAGCTTTCGCAATAGAAGCCCCGCATTCCCTTCTTTTACCCTTCCCAAAAACTTTAAAATCCTATAAAACAGTCTGCATCCAGTTAAAGTGTCATTTCTTCCAGCCCATGAAGTCTAGGAACCTGTCTGCCGCAGTAAAAGTGTACTTTTCGCCTACTCCTGTTATGTGTTTTGAGACGTAAAAGTTTGCATATGGGTGATACAAAAATATGGCCGGAACATACTCGTCTATTACTTTTTGGAATTCATTATAATGAATTAACCTTTGGTCGGTGTCGATAGCATTTCTACCTTCTTCTAAGGCTCTATCAGCTCTGACCTGATCAAAGTTCGACAGGTTTAGTCCAGGAAATTCTTTTTGGGTTGAGTGCCAATTAATGTATCTATCCGGATCCCTCCCCACTGCCTGTCCATAGAGTAATATTTGATAATCGCGTTTATTAATAACGTCCTCAATGAATGTGGTAGGATCTCTTTTTTGAATTTTTACATTAACCTTTAGCTTGTCTTCCCAAATCCCTTTAATTCTCTCGGCCATTTGTTTGTGATTTTTAAGATCCGGAATTGTTATTACAAGCTCTTTTCCATCGAGATCATCTCTTAACCCCTTATTATACTTATCGTAATCTATATCAGGATCGGTATAAATACTTCTGCTTATTGGCCCCTCAACATTAATCCCCCGGTCATATATGAGCTCGTTTATGTTTAGAGTTGCCCTAAGATCTTCTCGAAACTCCAGTTCTGACAAACCCTCGTTGTCTAAATTGAGGAAGAGGGCGAAATAGATGCCCTGCAATGGGAATTTTTTATTATCAAAATTTTCCAACTGGTGCTCCTGAGATGACATAAAAGCATCTATTTCGCCCAACCTGGCAGAAAGCTCCAGCTCGTCCTCACTGCTGTAATATCTAAAGGAAATCTTTTTAATCTCAGGGTTTGCCGTTTCTGAATAAAGCATAACCTCTTTAACAACCTTACCGCTCTTTGAAACCCTAACCACCCTAAAAGGACCGCTTGATACCGGAGACAGGGGGTTATATTCTTCCTCAGAACCGTCCTTCATAACTCCCTTAGTAAGCAAACTAATAAACGGTGAGAATTTGTTTGGAAGAATATATCTAACAGTGAGATCATCAACTTTGTCTGTTCCGACATCCTGAAGATACCTGCTTTTAAACGCGGTGTATATTAGATCGTCCGCAACAATGGGGCTACCATCCGACCATCTCTGGTTTTCCTTTAATGTGATTGTATAAACAAGTCCATCGCTAGAAATCGACCAGCTATCGGCCAAATCCGGCACCAAGGTGCCATAAATATCATACTTAAATAAACCTCTGTAAATAAGCTGGGATATTGTAGTGTCGTTTTGGGATACTGCCTGACTGGGAAAAAATGACTCCGGCTGGCCAACAATTCCTTCGGTATAAGACTTCACCGGGGCTATGGCAAAAATAAAAGACACCAATAAATATACTGTTTTGTGCAATAAATGCATGAATATATTCTACCAAAAGGTTACAAATAACGATATCAACAGACCTTTGGCGAAGACCTGCCTAAATATACAAAAAAGAGCCCTCGAAATTCAAGAGCTCTTTATTAGTGCAGACGACGGTAAACAAAAGTTTGGTGCTCAAGAGAGCATGTCGTCTGCAGTAAATATATTATCAAAATATTTTTATGTGTCAACATATTTTATTTTCTGCTCAATAGAACTTCTATAACTTATTAGGAACCAACAAAACCTTACAGATGGGTAATTAGTTGCCTAAACAGGGTGTTTATTGATAAAATACCCTAGTCATACACCAGGCCCCATCGTCTAGTGGACTAGGACATCAGGTTTTCATCCTGGAAACGGGGGTTCAATTCCCCCTGGGGTCACCAATTAACTTTTTGATAGCTCTTGATTCCTTGATAGCTCGAAGATACAGTTTAATTCGGGTGTTCCATTAATTAAATCAAAGTAGGCTGGTCGTTCCTCAAAATGTTCTCTCTTTTTAAAGAATTGGGATAGCTATACCAGGCTTGAAACATTTGGCGATCTCTTAAATATATCCTCTATTATCTCTTCCAACGGCACTGAAATAATATCAATATCCAACACAGAGTTCTTATTTACAACCTCACTTATAAGCCTTGAGACCAAAGATTTTTCAACAGCAAATGTAACAACATCCAATTCTGTTTTTTCAATTTCTGCATACGAATACGCATTCAGATTGTCTGGCAAAGATTCAAAATATACTTTTATAAACTTCTTCTTGTTATACTGATCTACTAACTTTTGAATATCATCATCGTAGGCCTTCGCTCCTTTATTTATAACAAGAACCCTATCGCACACTTTTTCAACATCATCCATATCATGACTTGTTAAAATCAATGTAATATTAGAATTCCTTTGTATTTCCCTTAGAAAGGTTCTAATATTTTTCTTAGAAGTTATATCTAGTCCAATGGTAGGTTCATCAAGGAAAAGCACTTTGGGACTATGCAATATCGCTCCAATTAGTTCCATTTTCATTCTTTCACCTAAAGACAGCTTTCTTATCTGTTTATTTAGATGTTTATTTACATCTAATAGTTCACACAAATTTGACAATGTAGCTTTATACTTACTGTCTTCAATGTGATATATCTTTTTTATAAAATCAAAGCTCTGCGCGCCTGTTAAGTCCCACGATAGGCCCGTTTTATTACCCATTACTAAACCTATTTGCATTAAAAAATCCTTCTTTCTATCAAAGGGTGTGTATTCAAAAACTTTAATGTTACCAGCTGTGGGATAAATCAATCCTGTAAGCATCTTCGTTGTTGTAGTTTTTCCTGCTCCATTCGGTCCCAGAAACGCTAAAGATTCTCCCTCCCTAACCTCAAAGGACACATCTTTAACTGCTTCTACCAATTGATACTTTGGATCAAACATTCCTGTAATAAGATTCTTGTTCGTTCTAATCTTAAATTGCTTACTTAAATTGTTTACTTCTATTATGTTACTCATATTAAGAAGAAGCAGACGAATAGTGCCTCAATGAAATTATCCAGCCAATTTGTTTAAGTATCAAGAAAGATACTGCAACTGTCAAAGCAATTAGTAACATAGGCAATGGATTTGATTTACCTAAAATTACTGAAACGCTCATTTGAGCAGTAATAAGTGAAGGAATAATAGATATAAAAACTGTTCTAAGAGCCCCTGTGAAACCTTCAAGAGGTATATCGTTAGTTTCTGCCAATGTTCCTGATAATTGAAAAAGTTGTCCACTTTGACCTATAAAGAAAACAGGTAAGGCGAATAGAAACCTAAAACAATGCCAGGACACTTGACCACATATAAAAATGAATATTCCAATTAACACTTTATCCCAACTTGTATAGATATTTTTCCAATCAATAAGAAATGAGATCAACAATATATTCGGTATACCGTCTTTTAATCTGTTTATCAAACTAATATCCCTAAAAGTAACAAAAAATAGAGATGGAATAGGTTTAGAAAGTATTAAATCAAGCTCCCCCGAACGAACGCTCTCTATAAAAGATAAAATGTTATTTGAATTCCAGATCCAATCAGTATAAAAATTTAATTGCCCAAAAAGAATAAGAAATATCATCTCATTTTCCTTATAACCAGCAAAAGTATTTACATTAGCGTAAACAATTTTGATAAATAGAAGCATGGTTAAAACATAAAAAGTTGTGGAGGCAAGACTTGCCCAATTTTCAAAGAAATATGCCGTCTGGACTCTATACGAATTTATAGCGTTTGTTTTTAACAAACTTAATCTATCTTTTAATATAGTTATCATATTAAATACCTATCCCGTCATAATTTCTTATAGCTTTCTTCCAACATATATTTGAAGTTATCAATAGGAAAATAGCCCAGAAAGCGGACATTCCTAATTTAATGTAGGTATCATAATTTAAGCCACCCTCTTGAAGAATAGAAACCGGAAAGTAAGCTAAAACAGGAAAGGGAGTAAAAGATGCAACATTTCTTATTAACACAGGAAAATAAGTTAACGGAATAAGTGCTCCGGACATTATTTTACTAATATGCACATAAACATTTTTAATACTTCCTGCCTCTGGTGAGTAAAAACCAATAATTCCTATGAAAATGTTTATACCTGCTCCTGTCAATGTAGTTAGAACCAAGGAAATAGGAAACAGCAACAAGCTAATAGGATCCATTGGTGGAAAAATGTATATGCCAATAACCAGCGTTACTAAGGCATACATAGCAACTGACGTTCTTCCCCCCACAAATGAAGCATACAAAAAGCGCAAAGTATCAATTGGTTTTACTAAATAGTTGGATAAAAGACCACCTTTGATTTTTTTCTGGATATCTCTACCAAATCTTCCACCTGTAGTAAAAGTTAAATCCTGAACCGCCTCTGAAATAAGGAAATATGAAACTATTTGTTTGAATGTAAATATGTCGGAATTAGTTGAGGATATTACAAACCAAAAAAGTAGTAAAAAACCGAGATTTATCAATTTTCTAATTATAAAAGCGAGTATTTCTAATGGGTAAGCAAATTCCTCCAATAAATTGAACTTTATGATGTCCAAGTAAAACCTCATTAATAAATGATATAACAGATTACTCTACTTTTTAAGACTTGGTCGTAGTTATACTCAAAGTTAGATAGATTAAACTCCTACGAAAACAGGCTATGGTAAATCAAAAAAACTAAAAGATATGAACCTCTCAACTTTAGCTGTTATTGAGATTAGCGATTCTATCAAGGCGCTACATTCTGCAAGTGCTAGGTTCACCAAAAACGCAAGAACTCAAAAACAACATACCAATAATACACAAATTCTCTTTCAGTACCCACAGAAATTATTATTTCTATAGCCAAAGGGCTAAATTTACATTTTAATCTTTTTAGAAATGCTAAAAAACCTCAGTCTCCGAATGTATTCCCGACCAAGCATACCAGTATCCATAAAGATATTCTAATTCCTCTCCCGAGGATTTTTCACTAAATACAATCTGGCCGTCTGCATTTTTTAACAATAAAACTTCCTTAGCGCCTACTTCATCTACATACTCTTTTCCATAGTCTAAACTTTCTATATATGTACTGGGATAAGCTTTATACACGCCCCTTAGCTCGATGCCATACACAATATCAAAGGGGTCTAAACGAATGTCAGTAACCTCATCGGGAGAATAGGATCCAAGGCCTGAAACAAAGTTATCTTCGAGAACTACTGAGTAGTCGTTATCAAATCCCGTTTCTTTTGATAACACTATAGTCTGAGGGTGTTTACTTTTCCACTGTCCCCAAGTAGTTGTGATGATAGGTAATAAACTAAGGTTTTCTTGTCTATCAACCGCAGGGCCAAAAACAGGCTCACCTGAAGCTTGCTGCCAATAACTACTTTCAACAGAATCATACATTACCAAGTCTGAATTGAGAATTAACCCGGTAACTCCAAAAGTAGCATTTTTATCGCTCACCTTTCCTATAAAAGCATTGGCTACACCACAGACCGGGCAGTAAGTTACACTAAACAACGAGCCCTCGAAGTTGTCATTTACGATTTGGTGCCATGCAAGTATTTTCTTGGGGTAAGCCTTTTCAATAAAAAACTCAGGCTTTCCCATTAAACGCTGCTCAGACTTTTGCTCAAAGCTTCCAGCCTCCTCATATAGCGCAGACGAGGGTATCGACAAACCAAAAACAACATCTGAATCTTTTAACCATGAATTTGCGTTTTCAAGGGACTCAAAACTGGGATTATTTATAGCCAAAATGCAATCTTTATGGCCGCACCCTTGGGTCAAATTACGCAATGCTGCCCTAGACAGGCCATCATTAAGACGGGAGGATCTTTTACCTTCAAAAAGTAGTGCGGCCACAACACACACTAAGATCAACAAAAGCACCAAAATAAAATACCTTTTCATATTAAATCTTACTTTATTCCAGGTTTTGATTGATTGCAGAAACGCCACCACCTATCCAACTGTTCTCCTCTCCCCCAATACCACTTATTTGAACAAACGTGTGCTGAACAGTAACTCCATACTTTTTCCTCAAAGCAATAGAAGAATCATAATCTACTTTCAAAACAACGAGATCTTTTGGTAACTCAAAAGCACCTTTTTCCATAATTTCTTTTTCCGCAGCTCTGCAAGTTGGACACCACGGAGCAAAAAAGAAAAGAAGAACCTTTTTGTTATTTAGCCTATCTAAAATTTCCGGAGAATAATCCAGATAACTAAACTGGCCATCTTTCAAGCCTTCGGAAATAGCATCCTGCGCCGAACGTTCTACATCGTCCTCAATAAAAGAATTTTTGGCGGGGCTTGTAGAAAATCTCTGCTCGTTGCTTTTTGCAAAAAGTGCAATCAATCCAATAAAAGCTAGACCGGCTAATAGAGATAATGCAAAAAGTTTTTTATTACGCATATGTATAGTATAGGTTATTTTAATATCAATTAAAAATCACTTAATAGAATACAAATATTGCAATATCAAACGACAATGCAAAACATATAAAAATGTAGTATATTTTAGAAATGGAAATAATCAATAAACTACAAAGAGGTTCTTTTACCGCAATAAACAGTTGTCTTCGAGTAAAACAAGAGGATAGGGTTCTGATAGTTACCGACTTAGAAACAAAAGAGGTCGGAGAATCTTTATACTCTGAGGCGAAGAAAGTTTGCAAAAACGTAAAAATAGTTGTTATTGAAGACTACACCAACAGGCCGGCGAAAAGTTTCCCTGACAAATTAAAGCATGAGATAGACGAGTTCAAACCAAATATTTCAATCTACGCGGCCCAAGGCTATGAGGGGGAACTCGGAGCATTTCGCAGACCACTCATCGATTATTTTAAACAGAAATACAATTGCAAACACGCGCACATGATATCTATAACCAAGCAGCTGATGGAAGATGGTATGAACCAGGACTTAGAAAAAGTTTACGATCTAACCAACAAGCTATTGAGAATCGTAGAACAGGCCGAAAGAATTCATGTTTCTGATCCTCACGGAACAAACATTACATTTTACTTTGATTCAAAATTAAAGTGGATACCGGACGACGGACGTATTGAACCCGGACACATGCAGAATCTGCCTTGTGGAGAAGTTTATACATCGCCTAAAACAGGGAACGGTCGGTTTGTTGCCTGGGTACTCGGAGATAATTTCGCATCACAGGGCGTTTTAAAATCCCCCCTTACGGTAGAGATTGAAAACGGGATAATAGCTTCAACTTCTTGTGACGATACAGAGCTGCTGGAAAACTTTAATAATTATGTTAACGAGCACGAATTCGGAAACAGAGTCGGAGAGTTTGCTATTGGCACACTTCTAGGACTTACCGGCTTCGTGGGCAATTTGCTCCAAGATGAAAAATTCCCCGGGGTTCATATTGCTTTTGGTTACCCCTATCCGCATGAAACAGGTGCCGACTGGACCTGCCCTTCTCATTTGGATATTATTGCAAAAGATACAACCGTAACTCTTTGGTTAAAAAGCGGTGAAGAAGAAAAGACAATAATGGTAGACGGTAAATTTATACCTGAGTTATTGTGAATTAAATCAAAGCAAAATCTAAGAGTTATTGACGATCTCCGAGAGGCTTCGAAAATTCATAAAGCGCAAGTGCAACTGAAACAGACAAATTTAAAGAATCTATAAGCGAAGAGTGATCTATTCTTATGCTCGTGGGGTAAGAATCGAACTTGCTATCCAAACCTGAGCCTTCATTTCCAAATAATAACGAGTAGGGCCTAGTCAAGCTAACTGTACTTAGTGAATTCTTAGCTCTCAGGGTAAATGGGTATAGTGTGTGTGAGCCGTACTCACTCATGTAATCATCCACGGAGCTGTAATAAGCGTAACTTACACCAAAAGACGCCCCCATAGAAGATCTTATAACCATGGGATCAAAAAAATCTATACAGGGTTTAATAAGAACTATATTTTTATAACCAAAACCAAGCATCGTTCTGATAACGGTTCCGACATTACCTGTATTACTCGGCCTATCAAGCACAACATGATTTGAAGAAACATCCAAAGAAGTAAGATACTTCTTAAAAACGCCAACCACATATGTATTATCTTTTAATGCTACTTTTGAAATTGCCTTGTCTCCTACATCTACTCTAATATTATGTTTCTCGCAAAGCTGCAGCACAGCAGACACTCCCTCCGCCATGCGACCCTGAGAACTTAGCAAAACCGACAACACTTGGTTAGGGTATTTATTTAACAGTTCAATTGTGGGAAAAGCGCCAAAAGTGTAAGAATAATTAAATTTCTTTTTGTATTTTTGTAATGCCATGTAGTTTAAGATATCACAAAAACCAAAGCTAGTTTATCTGCATTTCTAAGTCATGTATCAACCACTGCCAGCTTACGCAAGTGGTTTACTCTAATTTGGTTTGACGATAAAAACAAAAGCGTCTAATATTTAATAGTGCCCAAAACAAAACTGCTTGAACAGAACATGTCAATGGCCTTATCTTTTGACGACGTATTACTTGTCCCGCAGAGATCTAAAGTATTATCGCGTTCCGATGTAGACCTTTCAACAAAAATCACACAAGAACTAGAGCTAAAAATACCTTTAATTTCCACAAATATGGATAATATAACAGGCGTAGCCATGGCTATAAAAATGCACGAACTTGGCGGAATAGGCGTACTTCCAAGATTCGAGTCCGTAGAATCACAGGTTCAAAAAGTAAAAAAAGTAGCTTCTGTCGGGGCAAAAGTCATTGCATCTGTGGGAATTAAAGAGGGAGAGCTTGAGAGGGCCGAGATGCTGGTTCTATCCGGAGTATCGGGGCTGGACGTAGATGTTGCGCACGGCCACATGTCTAAAGCTATAGATTTTACAGCAATGTTAAAAAATAAATTTGGGAACAAAGTAGCCATTATCGGGGGCATCGCGTCCACAGGAGAATGTGCCGAAGATTTCTACAAAGCCGGAGCAGATGTTGTGTCCGTTGGCATTGGCGGAGGATCCATATGCTCAACCAGAATTCAAACAGGGTGCGGGGTTCCAACACTAGCATCGCTCCTGGACATTGCACCTATTGCCAAAAAATACAAAAAGACATTTTTTCCTTTAGCGGGAATAAAGAATTCGGGAGACATTGTTAAATCTCTCGCTGCGGGATCTTGCGCAATAAGAGGAGGCAACATTTTCTCCGGAACAGATGAAGCTCCTGGAGACATAATTGAAATCGACGGAAGATACTACAAAAGATATAACGGATCAACTTCTGAGGAAGAAAAAATCAAACAGCGTAATCTCGGCTCAAACGGCAAAAATAAACACTACACGATTCACATAGAAGGGTATGAGGCTCTGGTTCCCTATAAAGGTCCGGTTGAGGACGTGGTTCAAAGATTGCTGGCAGGCGTAAGGTCTGGATTTAGCTATTGTGGGGCTTCTAACATAGACGAGCTTCAACGCAACGCGACGTTCATTAAGATAACGAACGCCGGAATTTCAGAAAACGGCGCGCACGACGTCAGAGTAGTTAAATAAAAACCATTAATATAAAACACAGAAAGATAACTATAGTGCTATAATTTGTACCATGACTACAACACCTGTAACAAACAGTATAAACACTGTGTTTTCCGCAAACTCAGATATAGAGAATGAGACACTTATAGATGCAAAAAGGTTCATGAATGAGCACTACGGCAATAAATATTCTCACATACCGCCCCACATCTCATACACAATAATGCCTCTTCCCGAGTACAACTTTGAAAGAGCCAAAGATGATTTAATAGCTTATGTCATAAAACAAAAACCTTACTTGCTAAAGCTCTCGGATCTTAAATTCGACAATAGGGATAATTTATTTTATATAGAAGTATCTGGTAAAGATATGCAAAGGCTGCACGAAGATATTACCATCTTGCTCAACAAACACAGGGAAGGTTTTATTAGAGAAAAAGATTTAGAAAGAATATCTAAAGGATATTTTAACGATAATGAGCTGGAATACCTAAGACAGTATGGTTATTCGAGGGTATTTGAATGTTTTCGCCCGCACATTTCAATAGGCAACTTTACAGTGGAAAACGTAGATGTGCCGGAACTTACAAAAATACTTAAAGAAAAATTAACCGGCGTGTTAAACAAAAGCTTAGTACTTAATAACATTCGAGCACTTTTTCATACTGACGCGGGCAGTCAACAAGAAGCGGAGGTTTTTTGGGAAAGCAACTATCTGCTGTCTTAGTGTAGGGAGTTGGTCAAACAAATTTCCCGACTACGAAATTGATATGTCACCCTTTCTTCTTTATGTTGATTCGGATTATAGCATTGTAGGTGTTAGGGCTTAATGTCTGACGTGTCCAATAGCCTTACCTCGATAGTACTCCAGGCCGTAACCAGGGCTATATAATGTATAGTCTACTTGAGGCTCGCCATAGCTTACAGAGTTTCGATGGTGAGGGCGGTGGGGATCGAACCCACGACACCCTGGTTAACGCCTAATTCGCAGGCTCATAAGGCGTTCACTGAATCAGAACGATTCAGTGTAAAAGCCCTCTGCTCTACCACTGAGCTGTCTTATATAGAGAGTCTTAATGTTTTGGCTGATGTAGCTGTTTGTATGATTGAACGTTAATCCGATACTACTATGTATAGTAGTATATATACTAGTATCGATAGTAGTATGCATAGTAGTATAAAAAATTCCGCGCAGTACTGTACCCAGTAGTACCTACAGTACTGTGTACACTAGTGTCATAGATATCGGCTATTGCTAATCTCTAGATGCCTGGCTTTAAGATATTAGAATCTTAATAAAATTTATACTTTTTTGGTTTTTTCTTGCCAAATATTTTCTTAAGCTCAGACTCTGTTTCATATCCGTTGTAGGTCTCGCTCAAAGCATACTCTACAAGCGTCTTAAACGACTGTCCTGAGTTAGTTCTTAGATTAGATAGTATTTTCCACCACCCGATATCTAAACGTATTTGAAATGTCTTTTTTTGTAACTTTGTCGACATATATAACCCCTCACGGGGTAGTTCCCCCAGCCGTTTCCTTTCTGGTGATTCACGTTCTTGCCTGTGCTTTTGTGTCCTCACCCAGAAAAGGTCTGGGTCCTGTGTGTTCTACGTAATTACATAACTTTTTCTCTTCATCATCTGTTTATCACCGTCAGAGGTTTCCGTATGGGACGCAGTTAGTGATACTTCTTTCGACCAGGCCCTTATCGGTGCACGGGCTTTAGACTGCGCAGCCCCTACTGTAAGTCTTAATGACTTTTGAGTGTGAGAAACATCACTCAGAAATCATCAATTCTGTGGCGCGCGTTTTTATTTGTGAGTGAAAGTTTAGATAATGGAGAAAATAGCATGATGCCCATTAAAAAAACTCCTCACACAAACATTTACTGATGTTTTCAATTTCTATTTGCTAACTCAGTAAAGGCTGTATTTGGAGTCACGGACTCAGCTTTTGGGTGTTTTACCCAAGCCTTACAATTTCATTTTCGTATAAAAGTCGATTTGTGTCAATAGGTAAATGTTGTTGTGACAGTAAATAATGGCAATTATAGGTAAGTATGCATCAATATCGCAATGCGATAGTTTACCCAAAACTTAGATCCTTATATGAAGATTAACTCTGAGGTATAATCAGAGTATGTTGTAGCTACAACATATGCCATTAAGGCTTAGTTACCTTTAGCAGAAAGATATTTGTATGTCAGATGAACAAAAAAGACTTTTAGAAAAACAGCTATGGGCTGTTGCCAATACCCTTAGGGGAAAAATGAATGCCGACGAGTATAAAAACTACATACTCGGCTTCATCTTTTATAAGTACTTATCCGAAAAACTAGAAAAGTATATTAACGAAACCCTCTTATCACGTGAAAGTTTTAAATTTGCTGAAATAAAAGAAGAAACAGACGAGGGTAAAAAGATACTAGAAGAGATAAAAAAGGCTTGTGTAAACCATTTGGGCTTTTTCTTACAACCAAACGAACTGTTTTCACACATAGTTAAAAAAGGTAAGGGAGAACTAAAAGATCAATCTACTTTCATACTGGAAGATCTAAAAGTAATACTAGACACTATCGAAAAGACCTCAATGGGAACAGATAGCGAAGACGACTTTAAAGGCTTGTTTGATGATGTAGATCTTACCTCTTCTAAGCTTGGTTCAAGCGAAAATAAGAAAAACGAAGCTATTGTAGAGGTACTAAAACTCCTAAATGGCATAGATTTCAGACTAGAAGACTCAAAAAGTGATCTGTTGGGCGATGCATATGAGTATCTTATTGGTGAATTTGCCGCGGGAGCAGGTAAAAAGGGTGGTGAGTTCTATACACCTGCGCAGGTTTCAAGATTGTTGGCGCAATTTGTAACTGTTGGGAAGAAAAAAATACGCTCAGTTCTAGACCCAACCTGTGGTTCTGGATCTTTATTACTCAGACTTAGAGATTATGTTGAGGTAGCTGATTATTACGGGCAAGAGCTTAATCCAACCACATACAACCTAGCACGAATGAATATGATTCTTCACGGAGTGCACTTTGATCATTTCACAATAAGACAAGGCGACACTCTAACAGAAGATAGATTTCCTGACTTACAAGCAGAAGCTATTGTAGCCAATCCACCATTTTCAGCTAAATGGAAGAGTGAAGATGATCCCGCGCTTGTTCATGATGAGAGATTTTCACAATATGGACGTTTAGCACCAAAAAGTGCAGCGGATTATGCCTTTGTAACTCACATGCTTCACCACCTTAGCGAGAACGGTACTATGGCCATTGTCCTACCACATGGAGTGCTTTTTAGGGGTGGATCTGAGGGGCAGATAAGAAAACATATCATAGCTAAGCAAAACACCCTGGACGCTGTTGTGGGGCTCCCAGCGAACCTTTTTTATGGCACTTCTATCCCTGCATGTGTCCTTGTATTCAAGAAATGCAGACAAGACGATGATGATATTTTATTTATAGATGCCAGTAAGGATTTTGAGAAAAACAAGAATCAGAACTATCTAACAGATGAGAATATCAAAAAGATCTTTGAAACTTATAAAGACAGAAAAGAAATTGAAAAGTACTCCCATAAAGCCACACTGGAAGAGATAAAAGAAAACGATTTTAACCTCAATATCCCAAGGTATGTCGACACATTCGAAGAACCTGAAGAAATTGATATCAAACAAGTTGCACACGAACTACAAAAGTCAGTAAAAAGAGAGCCTGACATTAAAGCGAAGCTTAATGAAATCCTAGTAGAACTTAATTTGGAAAGTCCTTTTTAGTGGTGGTACTAGAAAAAGCATTATTAGTACCGCCTTTGAGATTTAAAGGGTTTACTGGTAATTGGAACGAGGTGTCGCTGAAACAGCTTCTTACTCCTATTGAGAGAAAAACAAAAAAACCAGCTGAGAGTTACACATCGATTGGAATACGAAGCCACTTTAAAGGTACTATGCAAAGATACGACACTGATCCTAAAAGTAATTCTATGGAATATCTCTACTTAGTACATAAGGACGATTTTATTCTAAACATAACATTTGCTTGGGAAGGCGCTCTAGCTATTGCGAGGGAAGAAGATGATTTAGGTTATGTATCTCACAGATTTCCAACATATCGAGTTAATGAGGATATCGTTACAAAGGAGTTTTTTCAATATCTGTACCCAACGGAAAGAATGAAATATAACTTAAGAAATATATCTCCAGGCGGTGCAGGTCGAAATAGAGTGTTAAATAAAAGGGATTTTCTTAAATTGAAAGTAAAGATTCCTGAAACAGATGAGCAAAATAAGATATCTGAGTTTATGCGCTCTCTGGAAGATTGGATACAAAACTTAAAATCACAAAAGGAAGAACTTGAGAAATATAAAAAAGGCATGATGCAGAAGATTTTCTCTCAAGAGATTAGGTTTAAAGATGGTAATGGTAAAGATTATCCCGATTGGAAAGATGTTAAATTCAAAGACATCTTTGTTGTAGGTAGTGGTAAAGATTATAAGCATCTACAAAGCGGTGATATTCCAGTTTATGGTACAGGTGGTTACATGACCTCAGTTAATGATTATCTCTATGAGGGCGAAAGTGTAGGTATTGGAAGAAAAGGTACAATCGATAAGCCTATATTTCTTAAAAACAAGTTTTGGACTGTGGACACACTATTTTATACACATTCTTTTAAGGGCGTTTTACCTTATTTTGTTTTCTTATTGTTTCAAAACGTGAATTGGAAGAAATACAACGAGGCTTCAGGTGTACCAAGTCTATCTAAAAACACTCTTTATACAATCAAAACTAGGGTACCTAGTATCGACGAACAAAACAAAATTATAGCGTTGTTCACGTCTTTAGAAGATCTAACAAGTTCAAAGCAAAATCAAATAGAAAAAGCAGAAATGTGGAAAAAAGGTTTATTGCAGGAGATGTTTGTATAAATGAACAAAGAGCTTATACGAAGTATTGCTGCTTCGAAAAACAGCCTAATAGTAGGACTCGCCGGACCTGGTACGGGAAAAAGCTATACATTTAAGGAAATTGTTCTATCTGAAGATTATAAAGGCAAAAAAATATTAATCCTGTCTTTTATAAATAAACTTGTAGATGATCTAAAAGATGATTTTGAAAAATTCGAAAACGTAGAAGTCTCCACATTGCACGCCTTTGCCTATATAAATATGGGCGAGGTACTACTAAACGAAAATTTGGATAAATATATTAGTGAAGACTATAAATACATTTTTGGTTCAGACATAAACTATGCCGAGAAGTTTTATCAAAACGCACTAACCGAGGAAGAAGAAACATTCTATTTCAACAGAAGTGCATACTATAGATATGACAGGGACTTATATTCCTTTAATTCAATAATATACAAATTCAATCAACTCATGAATGCTTCTGATAGTAATATCCCGCGATATGATTTGATTCTAATTGATGAATTTCAAGATTTTAATAGTCTTGAGGTAGAGCTAATTCAACTGTTGAACAAGGTTAATAAAGTTGTTGTAGTGGGAGATGATGACCAATCACTATACGCTTTTAAAAAAGCTAAACCTGATAAAATACGCGATCTCTATAGAAGTGAGAACACATATAGCTTTTCTCTAGATAACTGCTACAGATGTCCAAAAGTTATTGTGGATGCAACTAATAATCTAGTAAAAAATGCTGTCGAAAATAACTACTTACAGGAAAGGGAGAATGCAAAAAAGTTTCTATATCCTGAAGAAGATCCGAATCATACGAAAAAGCATGAAGTTAGTGAAAAGTATCCAAAAATATATTTTGCACAACAAAAGCAAGGGGATCTATTAACCTATTCCTTAGTAAAGTTTATCAAAGATGACGTAACTGAGAATGATGGTGGACGTGTTCTTGTTATCTGCCCAAGATATCTGATGAATAGTATTTACGACGGATTAACAAGTAAAGGTCTTAATGTTATTGACTTTGAGCTTTTCTCTAGCGAAGAAAAAAATAAAATTAAACACTCTGAATTAATAAAAGCCCTTGAAATATTATCCACTAGGAAAACGGATAATTTGGCTTTGAGACAACTTCTAAATAAATATGTATCTGATGATTTCCTAAAGGAAAGCATCAAATCTTCCCATACTGAAAACAAGAAACTGTGGTCATACTTAGTTGAGGATACTCGGACAAATATTGAAGAGGATGTTACTTTATTTAAAAAAGTGAGAAAAGGAAAGGACGATCTTACCGAGACCGACTTATTAAAGTTAAACCAGCTTTTTAATCTGAAAAACATACTATCCAAAATGATAAACGGATTTAACGCTGTCAAAAAAGGAGCTATTGAGGTTGAATTAACTACAACGGTAAGTTCCAAGGGGTTATCTGCAGAATTTGTGTATTACTTGGCTATTGATGATAGCGACATGCTAGATAGAGATACAGGAACAATTACAGACAACAAACTTTGCGAATTCTTAGTGGGTATGACAAGGGCAAAAAGTAAATTGGTACTTATTTCGCGAAAAGACGCACATCCTAAAATATTGGAGTTTTTGGATGATTCTTATATTGAAACTATATGACACATCAATCAGAACAACAACTAGAAAATACACTAATAAACCAACTACAAAGACTTGGATTTACGTTGGTTAATATCCAAGATACTAATGATTTGTACGTCAACCTACTCAAACAACTTGAGAAGTTTAACAATACAGAATTTTCTGAATACGAGTTTGATCAGATCGTTAACTATTTACACAAAGGTGATAGATTTCAAAAAGCCAAAACACTAAGAGATCGCTTTGTTTTGCATAGAGATGATGGCACTACTTTTTGGGTTAGGTTCTTCAACACAGACAAGTGGTGTAAGAACGAATACCAAGTTACGCACCAAGTAACTCAAAAAGGCAAATATGAAAACAGATACGATGTAACACTTCTTATAAACGGGCTGCCTCTTGTTCAAGTAGAACTAAAACGCAGAGGTATGGAAATGAAAGAAGCTTTCAACCAAATACAGCGTTACCATAAGCACACGTTTACAGGAACTTTATTTGAATACGTACAGATATTTGTTATCTCAAACGGAGTAAATACAAAATACTTTTCCAATAATCCTAAACAATCGTTTGAACAAACATTTTACTGGACTGATGTAGACAACAGAAAAGTAACTAAACTAGATGAGTTTACAGAGGTATTTTTAGAAAAATGCTTTGTTTCCAAGATGATAGCAGAATACACAGTACTAGCAGAAGCACTTCAAATACCTATGGTATTGCGCCCGTATCAATACTACGCAGTAAAGGCAATTGAAAAAAGAGTATTAGAAACAAATAAGAACGGTTATATCTGGCACACAACAGGATCAGGTAAAACACTAACATCTTATAAAGCAAGCCAGATACTTTCACAAATGCCAGATGTTAAAAAAGTTATGTTTGTTGTGGACAGAAAGGACTTGGACATCCAAACTACTAAAGAGTTCAATTCGTTCTCTGAGGGCTCTGTAGACGGTACAAATAACACTCATAACCTAGTACAACAACTAAAAGACAATAACAGAAAGCTTATTGTTACAACTATTCAGAAGCTTGATATTGCAATAAGCAAGGAACACTATCTTAAGCAATTTGAAGATTTAGCAAATGAAAAAGTAGTCATAATCTTTGATGAATGCCATAGATCTCAGTTTGGTCAAACACACGCCAGAATAAAAAGCTTCTTTAACAATGCACAACTGTTTGGATTTACTGGCACACCTATCTTTGCAGATAACAATGTTGGCGGAGTTACAACAAAAGACGTATTTGATGAGTGTCTTCACAAATACATCATCACAAACGCTATTTCAGACGGTAATGTCTTAGGATTTGCGGTTGAATATGTCGGAAGATACAAACAAAAAGCACCTGATACTTTGGATGCAGATATTTTTGCAGATGCATTAGTTGAGGGAATAGATAAACGTGAAGTTCTTGAAAGCGATGATCGACTTAATAAGATTGCAAACTATGTACTAGCTGACTGGAAGCGTAAAACCAAATCAGGCAAGTTTAATGCCATTTTTGCAGTAACAAGCATTGAAGTACTCAAAAAATACTACACATTGTTTAAAGCTAAAAAGTCCGAAGACTTCAAAATAGCAACAATCTTTACGTATCAAGCAAATGAAAACGAGAGTGAAGACATGTTAGATGTAGATGTATTTGCCTTTGAAGACGCGCCTGTAAACCAACATTCTAGGGATTATTTGGAAGATTGTATAAAAGACTACAACAGTCTCTTTTCTACAAACTACTCTACAGATCGATTCTATGACTACTACAGAGACCTACAGGGAAGAATTAAGAACAAAGAAGTAGATTTGGTCATTGTAGTGAATATGTTTTTAACTGGTTTTGACAGCAAAAGACTAAATACTCTTTATGTTGATAAAAACTTGAGATATCACGGGCTTATACAAGCATATTCACGGACAAACAGAACACTGACCTCTGATAAACCACATGGAAATATAATCTCATTTAGAAACCTAAAAGAAGCAACAGATAAAGCACTAGCCTTGTTTGGTGATGAAAATGCCAAAGAAGTTGTTTTTAAAAAACCATATGAAGAGCAAAAGAAAGAGTTTGAAGCAAAGTTATCTGACCTTAAAGAAAAGGCGCCTACACTTGAGTCTATTGATGAATTAAAAGGCGAAGAAGAAAAAGCTGAATTTGTAAAAACATTCAGAGATCTCTTGCGCATAAAGTCTTCTTTAGAAACGTTTGCAGAATTTAGCTTTGATGACTTAGGTGTATCTGAACAAGAGTTCTATGACTATCAAAGCAAATACCTAGATATTTATGAAGAGCGCAGGAACAACAGCCCAGAGGCAGAATCAATACTAGATCAAATAGATTTTGAGCTAGAGCTTACTATCCGAGATATTATCAACTTCGATTACATCATCATGTTGATAGCAGGACTTAAAAACATTAGTTCTGACGCGATAAGGGAGAAGAAAACAGAGGATATTCTTAAGATCTTTGACCGTGATGTACAGCTAAGAAAGAAGAAAGAACTGATTAGGAAGTTTATCGAAGAGAATCTACCAAAGGTTACAAAAGCAGATGATGTTGAAAAGGCATTTAGTGATTTCTGGCAAAGTGAAAGAGCTACAGTGCTCAAAAAACTAGCCGAAGACGAAAATATTCCGTCCGAAAACATTGAAAAGCTGATTGGTGAGTATCTATACACTCAAAAGCTTCCACAAGAACAGGACATAGCAGATATGCTACCAGAACAACCAAGAATCCTTGAAAGAAGTAGTATTATTGAACGTATAAAAACAGCTATAGAAAATATAGTTGATATATTTGAATGGTAAAAAATGAGCGAATACTATAACCCACAGAGATCAAAAAAATATTGTTACGACAAAAACAGCACTGAACCATTCAAGCTAAGCAGATCTAAGATAGATAACTTTATTAGTTGCCCACGATGTTTTTATATTGATCGAGTTTTAGGAACTTCCCAACCCCCAGGATTTCCTTTTGCGCTGAACAGTGCAGTTGACGCGTTACTTAAAAAAGAATTTGATTATCATCGTACATCTGATAAAGAACACCCACTTATTACAAAATATGGTGTAGATGCGAAACCAGTAGCACATGAAAGTCTTGATGACTGGCGAAATAACTTTGTTGGGGTTCAGTATCTTCATGAACCAACAAATCTACTTGTTTTTGGCGCGATTGATGATTTATGGATCAGCTCAAAAGGAGAATACATTGTTGTAGATTACAAATCCACCAGTAAGAGCGAAGAAATAACTGAACTTAACAAAGACTGGCAAGATGGCTACAAGCGCCAAATGGAAGTATACCAGTGGCTTTTAAGAAACAACGGGTACAAGGTATCTGATACAGGTTACTTTGTTTACTGCAATGGAAACACCGATCTAGAAGCTTTTGACGCCAAACTAGAGTTTGATGTAACTCTTATTTCTTATACTGGTGACGACTCTTGGGTGGAACAGACAATCTTTGATATTAAGAAGTGTTTGGATTCAGATAAGATACCTGAAAGCGCACCTGATTGTGATTACTGTGCGTATTACAACACTAGAGATAAACACGAGAAGATATAAAACACAGTTTTCAAAAAACCTGACCTGTTAAAACTGTCTACGGTACATCAAATCCAAAGCAAAAAATAGATTTTTAGACCTGCGGTGGTTTTCAAGATTGTTGTGCTTTAAAGCATAGACCTACCATGTTATGCAACATTTCTCATTTTTATATATTTGTTACAACACACTTTTATACTTATAAATGTTACACAACATTTTTGTTGTAACTGTTGTAACAACGAATACTAAAGTTACAGCAGATTGAAAATGTGTAGACAAATATGTGTAAGTTTATAAGCATTTGTGTTGTAACATTGTGATACAAGCCAAACTGTTAACACATTTATTATTACAATAACTAAGCTATAGATGTTGAGGTATAATCTATTCATAAGGATTAAAAAATATGTCTATACCAACATTTGATGAAACATTCTTACCAATATTGAACATTCTCTCAAAAGGAGAAACTTTAAAGACATCTGATCTTCCCAGTCTTTTATTGGAAGATGGGCATTTCTCGTTATCCGAAGAAGAACAGAAGAAAAAGATATCTAGTGGTTCAAATATGTTTTCCAATAGAGTCTACTGGGGAGTTACATATCTCAGACAAGCCAAACTTGTAGAGCGCCCCTCTAGGGGATTTGTAAAAATAACTCAAAAAGGTTCTGACTATCTAGCAACCAATCCAAGTGAGTTAACACTTAGCTGGATTAAACAAGATTCGGATTATCAGGCATATGAACCAGTGCGATCAAAGCAAAAAGATGAAGAAGAAAGTTTTGATATTGGAGGCATGTCTCCTCAAGACCTGATAGATCAAGGTGTGAGGAAACTCAACGAGCAATTAAAGAATGACTTAATAGAAAAACTTCACGAAAGCAATCCTTACTACTTTGAAAAGATTGTTCTTATACTCTTTAAAAAGATGGGTTATGGTGATTTCCAAGAAACTCCAAAGTCTGGTGATGGCGGAATAGATGGAATAATAAATAACGATCTACTAGGTCTTGAAAAAATCTATATACAAGCAAAAAGATATGCGGAAACAAATAAGGTTAGAGAACCAGAAATACGAAATTTCATTGGCGCAATGAGTGGCGATGTGAGCAGGGGTATATTTGTTACAACATCTGAATTTGATGACTCCGCAAAACAAAAGGCAAGAGACGCTCACAACCACAAAATAATACTTATAGATGGTGATAGATTAACTGATTTGATGATCGAATATAATGTAGGCGTTCAAGTACAAGCCTCTTTTGACGTTAAAGATGTTGATGAAGACTTCTTTGAATTAGGTTAATACAACTCTCGCATTGCGAGAGTCCTGTATGGTTGCACACTTCCTAAAATCCTTTACCATGGAGCTGTAGCTATCCTATGAAAAACACAGCTATCGCTTACATTCGCGTAAGCTCAGAAGAACAAGTAAAAAACTACTCACTAGCTAATCAAAAAGAATATTGTGAAAAATATGCGCGGGAAAATGATTTAGATTTAGTAAAGATATTCAAAGAAGAGGGTAAATCCGCAATGAATATTGATCGTCCCGCTCTAATTTCCCTACTAGAGTACTGTAGAAAAAACACTGGCAAAGTAGATTACTTAGTTCTTTATAAAATAGACAGACTATCACGCTCAACAATCGATTATCTAGAAATAAAAAGACGTTTAGCTAAATACGGTGTACAAGTTAAATCTGTTACAGAGTTCACAGACGATACTCCTATGGGTGAGTTCATGGAAACTCTTATTGCCGCACAAGCCAAACTAGACAATGCTATAAGAGCCGAGCGGGTAAGTGATGGTATTAGAAAAAGAGTTGAATCAGGACTACCTGTTAGCGTTCCACCAATAGGTTATAAGCTATCTAAAGGTAATAACGGCAAAAGCATTACAATACCAGACGAACCCACTTTCTCCCTTTTACAAAGAGCTGGTTATCAGTACCTTACTGGAAACTATACTTTCACCGAATTGGCGGAGTTACTCAATAAGTGGGGGTTTACTACAAAGAAAGGTAATCCCGCGACATCTAACTTTGTAGGTAAGTTTCTAAGAATGTCTTTTTACAAGGGAATTATCTACTCAAAGAAATGGAAGAAAGAATACAGAGGTATGCATATACCAATGTTTACTGATAACGAATGGGACGATATCCAAGATATTGTAGACGGAAACCCTTTAACAATTAAGAAAAAGCAAAGAGCAGAAGAGTTTCCCCTAAGAGGATTCGTTACGTGTAGCGTAACAGGAGATCCACTAACAGGTTCTTGGTGTAAAGGTAATACAAAACACTACGCATACTACTATTCACCATCAAAGTATAAATCTATTCCAAAAGATACTCTAGAAAGTGAATTTACGGCTTTGTTGGACCTTATAGAGCCAGCGCCAGGTGTTATAGAGTCTTTCTCACGTGTTTTATTTGATAAATATAATGAAAAGTACTCAAAGCTACTACAAAACGAACAACTATTATCAGATCAGATAAAAGATATAAACGGTGTGGGAAATGAGGTGGAAGATGACTTGGCGGTGAAAAACCTAATAAAAAATGAAAACAAAATAAATATGATAACTATAGAGACCGCTAGGAACTTTTCAGAACATTTCTTAGAACACATATCCCAGTATTGGAGAACTGCCCACCTAAGAGACAAAGTTAAAATACAAGAAGTATTATTCCCTCAGGGACTTACTTACACGTATCCTGAATTTTTAGAACCTAGGATAAGCTGTCTTTATAAGATAAATACGGAAAAGTCGACTCTCAATCATTTATTGGTGAGGGCGGTGAGGATCGAACTCACGACACCCTGGTTAAAAGCCAGGTGCTCTACCACTGAGCTACGCCCCCTCGATAAGCTTATAAATTGTTACAAAAATATGGAAGAAGTGCAATATTTTTAAAAAATAGCTCGTATTTATTCAGTGTCTATCTTTTTGGGTTGTCGTTCCTTAACCCTTACAGCCGCTTTACCTTTTTTATCTCGTAAATAATAAAGCTTGGCACGTCGTACTTTGCCCATTCTTGTAACTTCGAGTTTTTCAATGTTTGGAGAATATAAAGGGAAAATTCTTTCTACACCAATGTTATCAGCACCGATTTTTCTTACCATAAAGGTCTTTGACATGCCCTCGCCTTTTTTGGCAATCACAATGCCTTCATATGGCTGGGTTCTGGTTTTAT
Organism: Candidatus Nomurabacteria bacterium; assembly: GCA_020631855.1. Classification (GTDB taxonomy): domain Bacteria; phylum Patescibacteriota; class WWE3; order UBA101185; family UBA10185; genus JACKGU01. Next base: position 222,636 of record JACKGU010000002.1, read on the forward strand.
TACCCTCTGTAATTTTATAATGTACCTTTACAGTATCCCCTACTCTAAAGTTTGGGATGTCGGCAGGAGTTGCTATAACAGCGCTATTAGACTGAGTTATTTGTTCTTGTGACATATACCGAGTGAGTTTAACAAATTATTAACCTAAATTCAATACTTACTTTAACAATTTATACAATAGAACAAGCTTAGGGGACTTTATTCAATGCGAGAAGCGAGCCCGAGTTACCTTAAACCAGAGCGGGAGACTTAACTGATACTCTTATTCCTTCGGAAACAGCGTCGAGAGATACCGTGTCCCCTTCATTTATCTCGCCTAAAATTATTTTATCTGCTACCTTATTCTCTATTTCTTTCTGTATCAACCTTCTCAGCGGCCTTGCACCATATTCATCGCTATATCCATTTTCTACCAAATAATCAACGAGTTTCTTAGACCACTTAAGGGTGATGTTTTGATCTTTTAGAGCCATTACGGTTTTCTCAAGAAGTCTTATACATATTTCCTTGATGTCGTCTTTATTTAAGGATGTAAATATTATTATTTCGTCTATTCTGTTCAAAAACTCAGGCTTAAAGCTGTCTTTCAGGACCTTGTCTACGTTTTGTTCAAATTCGGATTTTCCTGTTATATTTTGTTTTGCTTCCTTAGATCCGAATCCTATCGAGCCCCGACGCAAATACTCAGAACCTACATTGGAGGTCATTATCACGATTGTATTTTTGAAGTCTACTGTTCTTCCTTTACTATCAGTCAGCCTTCCGTCCTCCATTATCTGAAGCAGGGTGTTAAAAATGTCGGGATGGGCCTTTTCAATCTCATCTAATAGAACTACTGAGAAAGGTTTTCTTCTAACTATGTCGGTCAAATTACCTCCTCTTTCAAAGCCTATATATCCGGGAGGAGCTCCAATAAGCTTACTGACTGTGTGTTTTTCCATGTACTCGCTCATGTCTAAACGTACTATCATGTCTTCATTTCCATAAAGCACCTCAGCCAGAGCTTTTGAGAGTTCTGTCTTACCAATGCCCGTAGGACCTAAAAATAAAAATGAACCAATAGGACGTCTTGGGTCTTTAAGGCCCGCCCTGGCTCGGCGAATAGCTTCAGACACTGTTTTTACTGCTACATCCTGACCGACTATCCTCTTGTGTAATAATTCTTCCAAATGAACCAGCTTCTCCTTTTCATGCACACTAAGACGTTCAAGCGGAATTCTTGTGGCCCTTGAGACAACCTTGAGAACGTCGTCTGCTAATACATTTGGGATTTCTTCAAGTTTAGTCTTTGTCCAAATATCAATAAGCTCTTCTTTAACCTGCTCAAGTTTCTTAATATCTTCTTCTAATTCTGCTTTCTGCTCAGGAGCAATATCTTTTTTTCGAAGATCGGCTTTTTTAGTGTAGAGCTGTTCTTCAACCTGCTTAAGATTGTCCGGCTCTTTAACCTGTGAAAGTCTAACCAAAGCTGAGGCTTCATCAATTAAGTCAATTGCTTTATCTGGTAAAAATCTGTCACTTATATACCTATCAGACATCTTCACTGCTGCGGATATAGCCTCATCCGTGATTTTTACTTGATGATGAGCTTCATATCTCTCTCTAAGACCTTTTATGATCTCGACGGTCTCCTCTGAGGTCGGTTCATCAACTAAAATTGATTGAAAACGCCTCTCCAGCGCTGCATCTTTTTCAATATATTTTCTGTATTCATCTATGGTTGTTGCTCCAACCATCTGAAGCTCTCCCCTTGCAAGGGCCGGCTTTAAAATATTAGCAGCATCCATAGAGCCTTCGGCCGCTCCGGCTCCTACTACAGTGTGTAGCTCATCTAAAAATAATATGATTTGTCCGTGGGAACTTATAACTTCTTCAATAATGTCTTTTAGTCTTTTTTCAAACATTCCTCTGTGAGATGTTCCTGCTATTACAAGAGCGAGATCAAGAGCAAAAACCCTTTTGTTTCTGAGAGGTTCCGGAACCTGTCCTTTGACTATTCTTTGAGCTAACCCCTCCGCAATTGCAGTCTTCCCTACCCCGGGATCTCCTATTAGAACTGGGTTATTTTTTGTTCTTCGTGAAAGAATGTGAACAACTCTCTCTATTTCATCTTTTCTTCCAATTACGGGGTCTAGCTTACCTTCTTTTGCGGCCTCCGTAAGATCGCGCCCAAACTTATCCAACCTTGAAGAGCTGGAAGTAGCCTCTTTTTGGATTTCGTTGTAACACACCTCACATAGAGCCATGTAAACTTGCTTACCGTCAATTATTCTATTAGCGGATATTACTGCAGGTCTCTGCCCGCATCGGTGACATATAACAGCCATAAGTTTATATTAGCACAACTTAGCACTTGCGCAAGTGGTTTGATAATAATTTAATCAACCGCCGCCGGCTTATGCAGGTGGTTTGCTGTAATTTCTTTTTGCTGCAAAGCCCAACATGTTTGTAAACCAATCTACTAGCTTACGCATATAGTTTTTAGTAACGAAATTATAAATTACTCAAGAAATTCTCTTATAGCACGGCAGAGGGAGAAGACTTAGTGCTCCCACACATCGCCTACAAAAGGGTCCGATCTAATTGGAACTTTCTTTAAAAACAGCTCTCCTGCACGAACCATTTCTTCAGATAAAATTCTTCCCCAATCCTCAGCCTGATCCTCCCTAACTTCGCAACCAATTTCGTCGTGCACAGTCAAAATTATTTTACCGTCAATGCCCTCTTTTCTCATACGTTCCTGGCAAAAAACAAGCGCGTACTTTATGGCGTCAGCGTTTGTACCCTGAATTGGGTGATTTTTTGCCTCGCGTTGAATTTTACCAAGCTTTCTACGATATTCCGGATCGGTTTTAGAAGGCACTTCGTACCAGCGTTTTCTTCCTCCGGGAGTCATGCTGTAACCATCTATAACGGCCTTTTTAGCAACAGTCTCCAAAAACTTTCTCACTCCGGGATAGCTCTTAAAATATTTGTCTATTAGGTCTTGGCTTTGATCGACTGTGACTTCTTCTCCTATAAGTTTAAATCTCGATACTAAGCCTACGGCTCCCATGCCATACATTAAACCAAAACCAATAGGCTTCGCCATCTGACGTAAATCAGGATATTTGTGTTTGAAATCATCGGAGTATGGCTTATCGAACATTAAAGATGCAGTATAGCTGTGTATATCGAGCTTATCGGTAAATACTTTCAACATATTTTCATCACCTGATAAATCAGCCAAAATACGCATCTCAAAACCCGAATAGTCGGATATTACAAGCTTGTAACCCGGCTCGGGATTAACACATTCTCTAAAAGGTGCTTCGGGCGTATTTCGCGGTATCTGTTGAATATTAGGATTAGAGCAAGCAAAACGACCCGTTTCGGTTTGAAGCTGTAAAAAATCCGGATGAATTCTGTGGGTCTTTGGGTTTATTTTTGCAATTAAGGATTCACCGAAAGCTGAGATCAATTTTTCGTAACCTCTGTATTTTTTAAGTAAATCTACAACCGGATGACTAACATCGTTTAAAATCTGTGTTCCTGTAGAGGGCATATCCAGCTTAAGCTTGTTATTAAAAAGATCCATTAACTGCTGTTGGCTATTTATGTTTATTGCGTCAGCAACGCCACCAAAAAGATCCAACTGGGTTGTTCCGTAATATGGGCGGACTGCTTCCTGAAAGGACTTTGCTACTTCGTCTCTTTTTATTTCCAAGTTTCTAATTATTCCCATCCACTTCTTTTTATCAATAAACATTCCGTTAAGCTCCATGTTTCCTACAACCGGGGCAACAGCAAATTCTAGCTTTGCGATATTTAATAAGTTTTCCTGTTTCAGTTTTTGTATCTGTCTTTCAAACAAAGGGAATAGAACTAAAGTATCAGCGCCCGCATATCGTAACTGCGCCTCTGTTACAGGAGTGTGTTTAGTCATATCAATAAATGAACTTTGAAGTTGCTTGTCCAATATTCCCGGAGATAGGTATCTGTCACACAAAGCTCCCAAACCCACCTTCTGCTTTCGGCCCGCTAAAAGTATACGCTCTGCCAACATTGTGTCGTAAATATTATTACACTCAATTCCAAGATGTTGTTTTATATACTTGTAGTCAAACTTTGAGTTGTGGAAAAGCTTAACTTTAGATTTATCTTGCAGTAAAGAGGCAAATCTGGGGTAATTCGCTAAATCTAGAGTTCGCGCGTCAAATATGTAACTTATTTCATCGGTACCTATTTGCACTAGTAACAAAATGCCGGTATAGGGGTCTAAAGAATTTGCTTCTACGTCTATTGCAATGATTTGCGCACTTTCCAACTTCTCCAAAGCTTTTTCCGCTTGAGACATGGTCTTTATATATTCATATTTGGGATTTTCGGGATCAAATTTTAAATCCATAAACTTTCCTCATTGTACACCTATGACATTAATTCTTTTAAAATAAGCTCCTCTGATAATCCGGGGTTTGCTTTGCCTTTTGTTTCACGCATAACCTGCCCTACTAAATACTGAATTGCTGAATCTTTTCCCGACCTGTAATCTTCGACTGCCTTGTTATTTTGTGCAATAACGTTTTTTACCGTAGCAAGTATGATATCGGCGTCATCGATTGTTGATTCGTCTGATTGCATTTTTTGCAAAAATTCATCTTTTTCGAGATCGCGATATCCGGGCTTATTTAATAACAAATTGGCTACTTTGACCGGATCTGCTACTTGGGAAAGGTCGTTGAATTTTTGCAACAACCCCAAACCAGGGCCTGAAGTTAACATCTCAGCTGCAACTGCAGACAGGCCTAAAACTGACGTCAATCTTAAATAGGCAGCTCCGGGCAACTCAGGCATGGAGGATTTTAGCCCATCAAAATAAGCCTGATCAAACCTCATCGGAGGAATGTCCGGATCGGGAAAATACCTATAGTCATGAGCATCTTCTTTGCTTCTCTGCGGTAAAGTGGCGTCAGCTTTTTCATCATACCCCCTGTTTTCTTGTGCCGGCATTTTCCCGCCGATTAGAATCTCGGTTTGCCTTTTAACCTCGTATCTTATTGCCTTCTCCATGTATTTAAAAGAGTTTATATTTTTCACTTCTACTTTATATTCTGGCAACTCGTTTGCTCTCTCCATTTCAACCGTTCGAACAGAAATATTCGGCTCTACTCTCATCTGCCCCTTCTCCATGTCAGCATCACTAATGTTTAGAAAGCGTGCTAAGTCTCTCAACATACGTCCGAATTCTGCAGCATCCTCTGCCGAGGTGATTACAGGTTTAGTTACAACCTCAATAAGGGGCATTCCGGACTTATTAAAATCAATCAAAGTATCATCTTTTGAATGAAAAGATTTAGCTGTATCTTCTTCCAAATGAATTCTTTCAAGTTCAATGGTTTTGCCGTTCCTGAGTTTCAACGATCCGCCAACACATAAAGGCTGATCGTATTGACTAAGCTGGTAGCCCTTTGGAAGATCATGATAAAAATAGTGCTTACGGTCGAAGCGTGAATCAAGATTTAGTGTACATCCTAATGCAATACCTAAGAGTTGCGTAAGTTCTACAGCATGTTTATTTGGAACCGGCAGGGCGCCGGGCAAACCTAAGCATGTTGGGCAAACATGCGTATTTGGCTCTGCGCTGTATATATCTGCGCTGCAATTACAAAACATTTTTTTAGCCGTTTTTACATGCAAGTGTATTTCTAAACCTAAAATTAATCTAAAATCTTTTGTCATTTTATAAATTAACCTTTAATTCAATAAGTCCTCTTTTCAGATCTTCGATAGAGCTCTTTAAAACAAAATAGGTTGGTTCGTAGCCGGCCTCATGCACTAAATTGTTCCGTACCTTGTGTGCTTTCCATATTTTATCGTATGTATCGGGGGAAAATAAATTTTTTGCGTATTTTAACCTTTCTCCCATACCCGAGCCGGAAACTAGATCTTTAAGGGCCGCGTCCATAGTTTTGTCGGCGCTTATTAGTGCTTGCCTCATTTGACTCGGAGAACCACCCTTGAGCATCGAGCTAATATTCTGCCAATCTCGCTTAATCAAAACGCATGTTTCTGAACTCACGAACTTTCTTGTGTAAAAAAGCTTTCTAAAAATGTTAAATATGCTCATAGGACTGTGCGCTTGGTTTAAATTTATGAAACTCGGTCTTTTTCTGAAAAGCACTACTTACTCTCAGCATAAGGTTTTCTTCAAAGTAATTAGCAATAATCTGCACGCCTACGGGCAAACCCTCCTGCATTCCCGCCGGGAGTGAGATTGCAGGCAATCCTGCAATTGAACTGGGCTCTTGTAGCAAATCAATAAGTTCCCCGAACATGGAATAATTTTTAGATTCTCCGACAGAAAGTGCAACACCGGGCATAGTCGGGCCAAATATGAGATCAACTTCTTTGAAGGCGTTTTTAAAATCTTCAACCAGCAGAGTTCTGGCTTTCTGAGCTTTTGCATAATACTGATCATAATACCCTGAGCTTAAGGCGTAAGTACCAAGTAATATTCTTTTTTTATTTTCAAAATTAAATTCTTCTCTTTTTTCACCATACCTGACACCTGAAAAACGACCTAAATTAGAAGATACCTCGGATCGCTGTAAAATGGTGTAAATTGCAATAGAATACTTCGGATCCAGCAAGCTAATCTCCTTAATCTTTGCGCCGAGCTTGGCAAAGACAGACAGAGCTTCCTCTATTCTCGCTCTGTAAAACTTGTCCTGAATAGCATCCATGTATTCAACCGGGACACCTATTGTTACACCTTGCAAATCTTCGGATACGTCACTTTCTGTGTCAACAGATTTTAAATAGTTATCTGGGGTAACTGGGGAAGTTGTTGCATCATAAGGATCTTTCCCGGCAAGTACATTTAATAAAAACGCAGCGTCTTTGACATCTTTAGTCAGAACACCCGGGCTGTCTGTTGAAGAAGCCATAGCAATAACACCATAACGACTTACGCGTCCGTATGTCGGCTTTAATCCGGTAACACCGCACCAAGACGCAGGCCCTCTAATACTTCCCGCAGTTTCTGATCCGGTAGCAAAAACGCACAAATCTGCTGCCACGGCTATAGCCGAACCTCCCGAGGAGCCTCCGGGAACTTTTGACGTATTCCAAGGATTCAACGAAGAGCCAAAGTCCGACTCCTCGGTTGAGGAACCGTGTGCAAAGGCATCCATGTTTGTTTTACCTATTAGAATTGCACCGGCTTTTTTCAATTTAGCTGTTACCGTAGACTCATAAGGTGGAATAAAGCCTTTCAAAATGTTTGAGGCGGCCGTAGTCTCAACACCAAGTGTACAAAAATTATCCTTGCAGGCGTAAGGAACACCTAGTAAAGGCTGGCGTTCATAAACATCGGCACCTTCAGAACTGACTTTAGCGTCAGCCAAACCCGCACTTTCCAAGGCTTCCTGCTTTAAAGTTTTAATATATGCGTTTAAAACGGGGTTGGATCTTTCGATTTTGTCGAAATAAGCATTTACGAGATCAGTACTTGTAAAACTCCCCTTTTTTAACCCGACAAGTGTTTCTATTAATGTAAGTGTCGTGAGCATTCTACTCTCTCTCCAAAACCGCCAGTAATTTAAACATTTTATCTTTTACACTCTTTGCATTACGCAAAACATCTTCTTGGGAAAGGGTTGTTGGTAAATCTTCATCGTTACTATAGACATTCATCAAACCCGTAACATTGTAGGTCGGAGCCACGCCCGATGTGTTAAGTTCTTCTAATAATTTTACGTGGTCTAGGGTATCATTGAACTTTTCTAAGAGGGATTCTTCCTCTTCAGCAGTAAGTTCAATGTTGGCAAGTCTAGAAATTTTTCTTAATTGTTCTATTGAAATTTTCGTCGACGACATACTGATTTACACTTTATCAAAACGCCCCAAGCTATACAAGCAAGGCTACATGCTTTCCAATCTTTTTATGCGTTCGGCAACCGGAGGATGGGTATTGAATAAACCCGACAAAAAATTTGCTGCTTTGGGATTTTTTAAAGGGTTTGCAATATATAAATGCGCAGTTGCTCCGTTTGCGGCCTCTAATACTTCAGTATCCATAGATATTATCCTCAAAGCATCGGCCAAGCCCTTGGGGTTTCGGGTTAATAGCACGGCTGAGGAATCTGCTAAATACTCTCTGTTTCTTCCAATAGCCAGCTTAATTAAATTTGCAATTATTGGGCTTAGGATCAAGCCGAGCAAGCCAACTATAAATAAAATACCTCCTACCGTTGACTCTGATCTATCATCTCTGCTAGAAGACGATCCTCTGTAAAACACACCCCTAGACAACCAATCTACTAGCAACGTTATAGTACCAACCAAAATAGCCACCACTGACATTAATCGGGTATCGTAGTTCTGGATGTGCGAGAGCTCGTGTGCAATAACCCCCTCAAGCTGTCTTTTTTCCAGCCTGTCAATTATACCTGAGGTGAAACATATTACACCCTTATCAGGGCTTCGCCCTGTAGCAAAAGCGTTGAGAGCAGTGTCGTTGATTACATAAAGCTTAGGTTTTGGTAAGCCGGAGGCTATACACATGTTCTCTACCAGACTATGAACGTACTGGCTGTCTTCAGGTTTTATCTCCCTTGCTCCTGAAATTGCGAGTACTAGTGAATCAGATTTATAGTACCCAACAAAGCCTGAAACAAAAGAAAACAAAAAAGCAAAAACCAGCATGGAAGAGTCACCGAAGTACGCAAGGCTTGCAAAATAAAAGACCGCTGTAACAAAAAATATAAAACCAATAAAAATCACCGCAGTTTCGCGTTTATTCTTATCTACACTTGAGTATACGCTTGACATTGAAGAATTGCCAAAAAACTAAAAGGCTACTTTTACAGCCTCTTTTTCCTGTTCCGTGGCCTCAAAATACTCTCTTTTTTTAACGTTAAAGATACTTGCAACAAGATTTGACGGGAACATATCGATTTTTTGATTCAAATCCCTTACTGTAGCGTTATAGAATTGTCGAGAATAAGATACCTTATCTTCTGTGTCAGATAGCTCTTTCTGAAGATTTACAAAACCTTCTTGAGCTTTCAATTCGGGATATGCCTCGGCAACCGCAAAAAGCGACTTAAGGGTTTGGCTGAGCTGATTATCTGCAGCCCCTACTTCTGCAGGTGTTACGGCTGACATAAGACTGGCCCTGGCCTTGGTTACATTTTCAAATACATCTTTTTCGTGCGAGGCGTAGCCCTTAACTGTTTCGACTAAATTAGGTATTAAATCTACTCTTCGCTTAAGCTGTACATCTATCTGGCTCCAAGACTCCTCCACGCGGGTGCGTAATTTGACAAACATGTTGTATAAAGCAACAACATATAGAACAATAGCTAACGGTATCAGTAAAAGAATGCTTAAAATAGACACATTTCCTCCTAAATTTAAATATTTCTAATGTTTAATTCTCTCAAAAATTCCTTCAACGGTAAAGTGTTTAGAATCTTTTCTTTCGAACACCACCCACGCCTAGCTACATAAACACCGTACCTCATAAAATTTAGCCCGGCCGTGCTGTGCGCATCTGTGTTTATCATAATCTTCACTCCCATTGCGCAAGCTTCTCGAACCAAATCATCTGCTAAATCAAGCCTGTTAGGCTGAGCATTAATCTCTATAACCTTATCGTGTTCTATTGCTGATTTAAAAACAGCTGTCCAGTTAACGTCACAAGCAGGCCGTTCATTCAAAAGTCTTCCTGAAGGATGGCCAATAATGTTTATAAGGGGGTGTTCAATGGCGTTTATTAATCTCTGGGTGATAGTATCTCGATCTTGATCAAAAGCGGTGTGGATAGAGCCAATGGCAAAGTTTAGCTTTGACAGCGACTCGTCAGGCAACGAAATGCTACCATTGGCAAGAATATTAACTTCATAACCTAAAAGTACTTTTAGATTTGTCGAACTATTTATGTGTTCAACACTTTTTATATGAGTATTAGTTATGTTCATTACTTCTTTTAGTCCTCTGTTGCTAACGCTAGGGGCATGATCAGCAACTCCGAAGTACTCATAACCCAAGGCATCCGCTGCATGTACCATTTCCTCTAAAGTATTCGCCCCATCTGAAAAATTCGTATGAACATGAAGCTCCCCCTTAATGTCCTCTAGATTCACCAGTTCGGGGAGAGCTTTTTTTTGAGCCAAAACAACCTCGTCTTTCCCTTGTCTAAGCTCCGGCTCAATGTATGACAACCCTAAATAGGAATACAGATCTTCTTCCCTGGAGAAAGTTTTCAAGCTCTTACCATGTTTAATTCCATATTCCGAGAGAGACTTATCTTGCTCTAGAGCATGAGTTCGCAAAACAATGTTATGGGCCTTTGAGCCTGTAAAATATTGCATCATACTTCCAAGCTCTTCGTGCGAAACTGTGCGAATATCAATCTGCATGTTGTTTGTTAGATTTACACTCATCTTCTTCTCGCCTTTTACAAGAACATCCTCGATTTCTTCATATTTTTCGAAATGGTCAAAGACCTCATCAGGTTTGGCTGTAACAATCGCTATATCTAGATCTCCAACGGTTGCTTCACGTCTCCTATAAGATCCCAAAAACTCCAGTGCAGAAACTTCCGGGCACAATCTAAGATAATATTCCAGTCTTTTAGCCACCTGCTCCGCCACTACAAACAACGAACGTTCTTTCTCCTTTTTATGAAGCTTCATTTCTGTAATCACAGCTAATAGCTCTGCCTCTGATCTCTCACCAAAGCCAGGTAAATCTCTAATTTTACCTGCCTCTGCTATCTTCTTAATTTCCTCAACGGCGGTACTTTCGTCATCTAATGCAAAGGCAGAAGCCAGCTTAAAGGCTTTTTTAGAACCTATTCCTCGGATACCTATTAACGCAAACATTCCGGCGGGTAAATCAGCTTTTAATCTATTGAACTCGAGTACTTCACCGGTCGTGAATAGCTCTTTGAATACTTGAGTTAGCCCCCCGCCAACCCCCGGAATTTCGGAAAGCCTGCCTTGCTGCCACAGCGTGTATACACTAGTCGAAAGGGATTCTATTGATGCAATGGCGTTCTGATAGGCCCTTATGCGAAATTTGTTGTAGTCTTTAACCTCCATCGCAGCAAGCATCTGCTTCAAAATATGCACTAATTCAGGGTTTTTAAGCATGTAAGTCGAGCTCATAGAGTAATAATAACATCGAAAGTTTGCGTAAAGAAAGGTTGAAGAAAGATGTTTACGTTACAAGTAGACTTTACTTGGATATTTTATAGATTTTAATATTTAGAAGACTAACGAAGACTCGGCGGACTAACGTCCCCGGTCTCTTCTTTCTTTGCGGTTGAAAGCTCACGCCCTCATCCCCGGGCTAAAGCACGGGGTCTTCCCGCCGCAGAAATGAAGATTAGAGGTCGTAACACTCATTGACCCATGTTCTTGTATTTGATACTATGCTCTCAACCAAGTTTTGGGGCCATAGCTCAGTTGGTTAGAGCGCTGCCCTGTCACGGCAGAGGTCGCGGGTTCGAGTCCCGTTGGTCCCGCCATAATTTCAGACAATTTGCTGATTTTTTTGGAAACTTTTCTTTCTACTGCCTAGTATTTAGTTACATATAAGGCAGCGATGAACACAGAAACAAAAAAAGACTTCCTCGCACTTGTCATAGCTTTAATTTTTGTCGGATCAGTGAGCTATTTTGGCTACTCTTACTTTAATCAAGGCGCACAGCAAAATAAAGGGGAGATCGGATCTTCGGCATCAACAAAAAGAACTGAAACCGAAGAGACAGAATCATATGGCTCTAAGCTTTATAAAATTAAAACAAAAGTAAACGAGCTTATAGAGGGCTCAGAAGAAATTCAAGAAAGAGATTCTTCTGAAACAACGACCAATTATAAAGAAGAAGCCAACTACAGCGAGAAAAACGAAGATTCAGCTCAACCAGGAGACGGGGCAGAAGAAAAATACACCACCCCTCAAGTAGCGCAGCCACATTCAAACGAATGGACTGCGACCGACTATGTAAAAGGGGACATTAAAGTTCAAAATAATAAATATGAGGTTAAAAGTGGCGACACACTTTGGGAAATAGCTGAAGCAGTCTACGGTAACGGTTCGGAATGGGTTAATATACTTTCCGTAAATGCCGACAACATAGGATATCTTAACAACGGACAACAAGCCTTAATTTTTCCGGGGCAAATTATTACAATTCCAGTAAACGCCGGCACTGCGATATAGGCAAAGCACCAATAAAAAGTGCGAACGTTAAATAAATGTTATCGGGAAGACACTCAAATCTTTGACAAAAAGAGGGCCTGACAATTGCCTATCTAGATCTTTATTATTTCAAGATACGCATTTATCAACCACCACTATCTAAGCGGCTGTTTGCTGTAATTGTAAAGCCTGGCATGTTGCATAAGCTACATCTACTAGATCATGCAAGTAGTTTTAAGTAACGAAATTATAAAGTATAATTTTGATGGTGCCACCCTAGCTCAAATGGTAGAGCAGGCGTATCGTAAACGTCAGGTTATGGGTTCGATTCCCGTGGGTGGCTCCAAACAGACCTAACAGAAAGAAAATATGGCACAAAAAAGACATTATCATGAAGAAATACTAATTAAGAGACTTAAAAGAACTATATTGGCTGTTATAGGTATACCGGTACTGGTAATAGCCATAATGGCTTTTTTCGGCCCCACCGTGGCTTCAATATTTGGCTTCGTATCAATAGACAGATGGACAAAAGCTCCTGGTGATACGATCGCACCCACCGTTCCGGGCTTCAGAAGCCCTCCCGGAAGCGTTAAGGATACAAAAATTACTCTGAACGGGTTCGGAGAACCGGGATCAGTAATAAAATTGTTCATTAATGGCCCGGAGAAACAATCTACAGTAGTAGGAAACGACGGAACCTTCACTTTTCAGGACGTTGAACTTATAAACGGAAAAAACACATTGTTTTTGAAGGCACAGGATCAGGCAGGAAACGAGAGCGAAGCGTCAGAAAGAGTTGAGATCACTGTAGATACAATCGAGCCTAAAATAGAAATAACCGCTCCTGAAAAAGATAAAACGGTAAAAAACCTAAATGAGAGAGTACTAATTCAGGGCAAAATTAGCGAAAAAGCCACTATTAGAATAAACGACAGGCTTGCAGTACAAAAGCCCGACCTCACTTTTGAATTCATTCTAGGGGTAAAGCAGGGTGAGGTAGAAGTTACGGTCGAGGCGGTTGACGAAGCAGGGAATAAAAAGGAAGAAAAGCTAAAGTTCACCTATCTCAAACAAAGCGAGTAGCAAAAAGAACAAATACATAATCTGGGGATAAAATAAAGAATTTATAAACTGAGAACTCACCCCCAAGCCTACAATCAGGGATATATAGTACAAGCTTTTTTCGGCTGGGAAGGCAGAGGGGCCTTTGGCAAGTTTTGCCAAAGGCCCCAAAAAACCAATCAAAAAAAGTCCAAACCCGACAACTCCTGTTGTAGCAAGAACAAATATAAAACTCGAATCTATACCGGCCCCTGAATTTCCACCGTCCTCAATAGAATAATCAATAAAAGACAAAAGGTTGTTCTCTTTTTGCGCGTATCTAAGCGTATTAAAACCGACGCCACTTACCGGGTTACTTTTAAATAAGTCGAGCCCGTTTTCCCACGATCGCCATCTAAAGCTAGCAGAGTCGGCAGGATTTGTTACGCCTAAAATACGCCCCTGAACCCTTGGAACAGTAAAGAACACCAAGCTGCATATAAAAATAGACACAAGAAGCATTCTAGGCTTTCTAAAGACCCCGTACACCAACCCAATACATGCTAAAAACAACCAGCCGCTTCTTGAGAAAGTAAGAAATATTGCAATCAGACATAATAAAAAAAATAAACCTAATATATTTCTGGAGAAAAAGCTTCTTATGCGAATAAGAACGAGAAGAATAATGCAAAGATATGTAGCGGCAAAATTTGGATCGAAAAATGTAGATGCTAGCCTAAACTTATGGGGATCCCACCCTAAAGATCTTTCCAACACACCAAAGTCGGGTAAAAAATATAATTGAATAAAACCTAATATGATGAACAACAGGCCTGAAAAAACTATAGCTTTCTCGAGCCTTATGTGGCAGACTAGGCCGTTTTTAACAGAGGACGCAACGCAGAAACCAAATAACAAGTATGAGCTAAAACGTACAAAATAGAGAAAAGACTCAGAAAATTCTTCAGGTATCATTGAAACGGGCGTAACCAAAAGCGACACCAAGGCCCATGTAGAAAATACTGCAAAAGGAAATAATACAGACTCAACATACAGTTTCTTACCGCTTAATAATAGATAAAAAACGCAGTATAGGGCCGAAAATGCGATATAAATGTCAAAAAAGTAAATTCCGGGCCCTCCAAAATAGCTCAACTTGGCTAATTGTCCCAACATGAGAATAAAAGGAGAAAGGTAAATTATACTAGCGAGCAACATATGTTTTCCAGGACTTACGGGCAAAAATAACCAACAATATAACAATGAAGAGCTCGGAAAGCCAAGTTAAAACGGAAGAAGCATAAAACGAGTACATCGGAATTGTAATAAGATTCAAGGTCACGTTAAAAACTGCCCCCAAGAGATACACTGCGGGGAGGTATTTTTGCTTACCCAGCGAAACTATAAACCAAGAGATAGGTTGCGAAATATAGAATATCGGCAAACCTATAAGCAGCAGCCTCAAGACTCCGGCTGACTGTAGAAATTCTTGTCCGCCCAATAAATTTATTACATAACCCGACAAACCTGCCCCAACAGCCGCACCTGCAAAGCCTAAAAGGAACAGAAAGCCAATTGTTTTATAAAACATCAACAAAAAGTCTTCTTTTCCTGTTTCCAGTTTTTGAATAAAAATAGGGTATACAGCATTCATGAAAAAAGTCGGTAAAACTAAAGCGACTTCAAAGATTTTATACGGCAGACCATAGACCCCCACAGCCTCGGTTTGAGATAATTTTATAAAAGCGGGCACGGGTAGAACAGACATAAGAATTGCATCAGACTTAAAGTTAATTTGACTAAAAACAAACATCAGTCCTAAAGGCACTGCCTGGATCAGAAGAGGTTTGTAAATCTCTTTTTGTAATCTTATTCGCGCTCTAATGAAAAAAAACTTCTTTAATAAAAAATACTGAGCCAAGAATGTTATTGATCCGCCAACAACATAAGCAAAGCTTACCCACATAACGTTCTGCTTGAAATGTATAAGAACTAACGCGGTAATTAATATAGCCCCATAACCGAGAATATATGAGATTGTCGACAAATCATATCTTAAATATTTTTGAAAAATAATATTTGCGGAAGCATAAAGCGCCTGCGTAACTACAAGACACAGATTCAAAATAATACCAATTTTCAGCAACCTATTATAGGGAAAAAAGCTTAACACACCAAGCGCCACCAAGATTATCAGAAAAGAAATAACCAGCCTCAATCCTATTACATTTGCTAAATAAGTCTCAAGCTGAGATTTATCTTTTTTCACATCTCTAATAACTACAGCGTTAAAACCGAAATCAACAATTATGAAAAAAAGTGCAGGCCAAGACTGCATGAGGTTAAACTCTCCATAGCCTTCCCTGCCGTATAATCTAGAAACCAAAACAGTAACAAAAACTGTAATACCCATACTTAAAAACTTACCGATAATCTGATACAAAGCATTTGAAGCTACTACACCCTTTGTGCTGCTTGGGCCTGTTAACTTTAATAATTTAGTTACAATCATTTGACTCTATTCTACCAGTAAATAATGTCTCCGGCGTACCGGCAACCTTTTTCATGCTCTTTACCTCAAAAAATTGCTCAAAAGGCTCTTTATCTACATCGACCCAAGCAAAGTGATCGAATGGCGGCGGATACCAAATTGTAAATGGTATGACGGCCTTAATCCTCTTATCCTTAAGCCAAACCTGTTCGTAGGCAATTTTAAAATTCTCTCCAACTCTTTTTGATGTGTAATATGAAGGATTATAGGACAGGCCTTCTGCATGAGCCCACCCGGTTTCTGTAATAAATATAGGATATTCTTTTGATATACCGAGTACGGAAGACAGATAAGACAGCTCAAATTCATAGGCCCTAACACTATTTCTGCCCGAACCATAAGGAGAGCCTGAAAAGTTAGGCTGAGGGTAAGAATGAGAAGCCCATCCATCGAGCTTATTAAAAACCTCCGGGCGCGAAGAGTACATTTGATTAATAAAATCCAATGCGTCAATTGTCCCATTTCCACCCGAAGCACTTATATTTAACGCTCCATTTAACATAAAGTAGTTTGAATTTATGTCTTTAAAGATGTCTATAGTTGTATCCAGAATCTCAGCATATTGTTTGGGATCGGCTTTACCATACCAAAAATTCGAATCATTGGGCTCATTGTAAACCGAAATATAGCGATCCTTTACAGGCCAATCAAAAAAATTCAAAAACTCCGCACCTCTTTTAGTATCCCTGGGAATCTCATCCAAATCCAAGGCATTAAGCTGAATTATTGGAATTAAGTGCTTTTCTGCAAGCACCTCAAAAACTTTACGCCACTTTTCAAAATCACGGTCTGTACTAATATTGAAGGGGATTAAAACGTACCCCCAGTCTCCCCCATTAGAGTTTACCAGTTCTGCCGCTAAATCAAGGAATTCGGTGTCTTCTGCATAAACATAGATACCGTAAATATTATTGTTGTCGTTACCTATTGCATCTTTGTAGTACTGGTAATTAAACTCTAAAGAGGTGCATCCGGCATCTTGCTTAGGCAGTTTAGTATTAAATATGAATACTTCCGGCAGAGTATGCGAAACAAACGCCTCACGCAGAATATAAATAAAAATCGTAAACAGTAATGAGATTAAACTAAATAAGATTACATACAATACTTGGGTTAGAATGTGTCTCACATTCATATTCTACGAGTGTAAGCAATTTCTCGCAAACGTTACATTAAAAGGCATAGACAAACACCATACTAAACAAGTGTTATTTAAAACTTATCACTGTATAATGAATTAGTGGATCTGCTCAAAAAACTTATCATTATTCTATACGCCACCTCATTAGGTTTGATGACGGTAAATTTTATTTTTGTAAAAACGCCAAAAACGTATAACATAAAATCCCCGGTTCACGGTAGTTTTTCGGTCCTTGCTGCGGTCGATCAACAAAGAGAAAATTACATTGTCTACGGCTTTTTACCTTACTGGAAACTTGATAACGCAAAATTCATACAAACAGATAAGCTAACTGACATTGCCTACTTTGGGCTTAAGATAGAAGGAAACGGCGAAATAAGAAGGTTTGAAGAGCCCGGAGTACTAGAACCAGGCTACAACAACTGGAAAAATAACCCTGAACTTTCAAACCTCATTTCTCGAAGCAAAAAAGCCGGAGTTAGATTTGCTTTAACCATAATATCTCACGAAGACGAGGTTTCAGATGAGTTTTTAAATTGCACATCCTGTTGGCAAACACTAATAAATGAGATAGGGATTGAACTTGAAGAAAAAAATATAACCGACGTCAATCTCGATTTTGAGTACTTTGGATACACAGATTTGGAAACAGCCTTAAAATACTCTGCCTTTGCTAAACAGCTAAACGACACGCTCGATGCTCGTTACAATAACAACTCGAAGGTTATCGTCTCAACATTTGCCGATTCTGTTGTTAAACCAAGAGTCACACACATTGACACGTTAGCAAAATATACAGACGGGCTTTTTGTTATGGCATACGACTTTCACAGGCCCGCCTCAGCTACTGCAGGACCAATCGCGCCTTTGGGCGGAATGGGCGATAAAAGCTCTTACGACGTGATCACAATGCTCAAAGCGTACCTATCCACTATGTCGCCCGATAAAATAATTTTAGGCGTGCCGTACTACGGCTACAACTGGCTAATCGACGAACAAGCACCTTATGCAAACAGGGTTGAAGGTAACGACTACATAGGATACTCCGAATCTCAGCCTTACGAAACAATTGTATACGATATTAAGGAGCTAAATTCTTTAATTTTATGGGATAACATAGGGCAAACTCCATATTATTACTATCGATCTCCGGACTCAGGAGCTTTGAGAGTCGTTCACTTTGAAAATAAAGACTCTTTAAAAATGAAGTATGGGCTTGTTAAGCAATACAACCTGGGCGGTGTCGGATTATGGGCCTTAGGTTACGATGGCCAGCTCCCTGAACTATGGGACTTACTGGGGAAAGAGTTTGGGAAAAAATGAAGACTCCGTGGACTGAAATCCCACGGCTCTTCTTTCTTTGCAGTTGAGAGCTCACGCTTTCATCTTCGAGCTAAAGCACAGGACCTTCCCGATGCAGAAATAAATAGCGTGTAGGTTCGAAACCACTAACTAAGTTGAAATATCTTTATCTATGAGAGGCTTCTTCGCAAAATATGTGACAGGTTAGGTGTTTTTATTATGGTGGTCGGAACAGGACTCGAACCTGTGACCCCTGCAATGTGAATGCAGTGCTCTAACCAACTGAGCTACCCGACCTTACAAATATCAGACCCGGAGTTGTTGCCGAGGCGAGTTAATTATACAACATGAGTGCTTTTTGTTACTATATTATGTATGCCAAATTTTCGAAGAGCCGCACTCCATTTTTTACTCGATACAATTGAAATATTAGTTATAGGTACTTGCCTTGCCGCTTTCTCTTGGCTTGTAATTGCAGAGGCTGTAGAGGTTACAGGAGATTCAATGCTCCCAACACTACAGAATAGAGAGAGATTGATTGTAGAAAAGGTTTCGATAAAACTAGATAAGGTGGGACGTGGCGATATAATTGTCTTTAAATCCCCCCAGGATGATAAATTATTAATAAAAAGAGTAATCGCATTACCAAACGAATACCTGGAAATTATTTCACAAGACGTTTATGTGGACGGGAAGATGCTTCCAGAACCTTATGTCTCAAATCACGAAAACATGTCATCAATGAAAGTTCAATTAAAAGATGGGGAATATTTTGTAATGGGAGACAACAGAGGCGTGAGTAACGACTCTAGAAGGTTCGGCCCCATTAAACAAAGCTCAATATTCGGCCACGCCGTACTAATAATCAGCCCCGTGCAAGAATTTAGAATAATTAACTAAAAAAACAACCCCAGAATCCCTCTACAATCAACTGCCACCAGCTTGTGCAGGTGGTTTGCTGTAATTTCTTTGCACTGCAAAGCCCAACATGTTGGGTAATCTGCATCTACTAGCCTGCGCAAGTAGATTTAGGTAACGAAATTATAAAATGAAGGTTCAGGAAAATTGCAAACTTTTTACGATGAGCTTGAATCTACTATGCTTCGGTTACTACGTCGATTCTCTTCTTTTTTCGAGTATCGTTCACGAATTTTACAATACCACTAACTTTTGAGAATAAGGTGAAGTCTCTCCCCATGCCGACATTGGCCCCGGGTTTAAAGGTTCTGCCTCTTTGTCTCACGATAATCTGCCCCGCCTTAACCACACCTCCGCCAAAAACTTTAACTCCAAGTCTTTTTCCTGCGGTATTACTTCCTTGTCTTGCTTTTGCACCTGCTGCTTTTTTATGTGCCATAGTTTCTCCAAATTAATTTTTTTTAGGTTTTGTGCTTTCTTTAGTCGTCTTTTTTACTGTTTTTTTAGTAGTTGTTGGTGCTTTCTTATTTTCCGCTTTTTTAGTAGCAGGGGTAGACTTTTTCTCTACTTTTTTTACTGCTACTTTTGCAGGAGCTTTTGCTTCTTTTTCAGCACTTTTTTTAACTCCAGCTTCAATTGTAGACTTAGCAACTTTCGAAACAGGTTTTATCTGGTTCTCTGCTTTTGTCTTTGTTTCTTCAGTAGATTTTTTACCAACACTTATAGAATCTATTTTAACTACCGAAATCGGTTGTTTATGTCCCTTAACTTTTCTGTATCGGGATTTTGATTTAAAACGTGCAACTCTTATTTTGTCGTCTCTTTTTTGCTCAAGGATAGTTGTTTTAACAGTAACGCCCTTTAAAGACTCTGCATCCAAAAGTAAAATTCCCTCTTCAGAATACATTAGAACTTCGAGATTAATCTCGTTTTGACGCTCTATCTCAAAGACATCGCCTTCTTGAACTCTTAGTTGTTTTCCACCTAATTGGATTACTGCATATTTCATAACATTGTGAATAATACTACAAATGGTCCAATGATTCAACAATCATAAGATTCTCGACTAAATCAATATCGTCATCTCCTGCTACACGGTTTTTTCTAATTAAACCGCACTTGTTGCATTTGTGTACTATTACTTCCTCCCCGTCTTTCTTTATAATTTTCGCGACAGCCGCCATGGCGCCGCCGCATTCTGATTTTCTATCGCCTATTGTATTATCTACGTGCATAGAACACAAGCAAAAAGGACAGTGGTTTCTATTTTTTGTTCCCGGGGCTTTAAAAAAAACCTTTTTCGCACAGTTTATGCAATAAAAATACATATTAGTTTGAGCCAAGTGTTATAAGAACGTCGTATTCGGAATCTTCAGGCAGATCGGTTAAGATTTCTACTGTAAACTCATCTTGCAAGTCTTCTTCCAGAACCGATGCGTAGGCTTTTTTGCTTTCTTTAATCTGTATAGTGGTAGTTTCCAGCCCACTTTTATCGGAATCTCCTATACCTTCAACTTTATAACCCAGCTCCTCCAGAGTCGCGCGCGTCTGAGATGCCAAACCTGCTATTCCTGCGCCGTTTTCAACCCTAAGCACTATATCCTCCTTATTTAGATCCTCAATCGCATCTTCATCTTCTAAATCAGCGCTGCCTTGGGTAGTGTCGTTCGTTTGTGTCTCTTGGCTAAGTACTGTAGGGGCATTGTCGGTGTTTGATGCAGCAAGACGGCTTGCTTCCAAACGTGGTCGGTACAAGAACACATATCCGCTTACAACCAATAGAACCACAGCCGCCGACATAGCAACTCCCGCATACACGGGAACCAAACTTCTGGAGACAGCCGGCAGGGGCAATAGATTTAAAGCATTTACTTGTGTTTGGAGCAGTTCAGGGTTGTCTTTTAGCATCGATTCGGCCATCAAATGTACTTCATAACCCTTGGCCTGGGCAAAATCTTCGTCAAGCTCAAGCAGTCTCGAAACTTCGAAAGAAGACTCAAGCTTGCTGTCGTCTTCTCCATCAACCAGATAAAGCCGGTTTATTGGGGAGGCTTTTTTAAATACACGAAGTTCATCTATGTAGGCGTTCATTGCAGCAGCATCTTTGAAAGTATATTTTTCCTCAACATGGTAGATTCCGTTTAGTTCCGCAAGAGCCAGCATTTTTTCGTCGGACGTGCCGTTTGTGGATATAAACACTGCGGGGTCGTTGCTTTGCATAAACTTAGGCAGAAGCAAAACCCAAGGCAGAACGGCTTTCAGAGGCATTTTAAGTTCTAGAGATAGGCCTAGTATAGAGTCTAGGAGCTGTTTTTTGACAGCAATGAACTGGTATACAAAAGGGGCTATTTTTTTATAAGCAAAATAATAGCTATCAATGTCTTCGGTTAGCTTGTTTTTAGCTTCCTCGATGATAAAAGTATCGAGCGAGTCCTGATTTTTACTAGATGTTACAAAAAACAGCTCCGATTGAGAAGGTTGCAACAAATACACTAGTTGCAAATGCCTTTTTTTGACAGCTGTAAAACCTTCAACTACCTTAAATATTGCTTGAGCAAGCTCCTGCGTGTTATTAATCGATCCGTCTTGATCAACAATTTCAGGCGAAACATCAACAGAAGACTGTAAAAGTCCTTCTTTAGATAATACGCTAGCTTTTAAAATATTATTACTTACTGATAAAATTAAATCGGGCATACATAAAATATACCATAAAAATGGTTCCTAAAACTACGTATTGCACTAATTTAAGAAATCAAACTAAGCCAAATTTTGAACCCTATATTCAGTAGAAAATTCAATTTCTTCAGCCCCGACTTTATCTTTAATGTAATCACCAAACATCTTTAGTATCTCGGCATTGTCAGCCTCGTCCATTAAAAATACTTTAACCCTGTCCGAGACGTCTAGATTTTCTTCTTTTCGCATATCTTGTATTTTTCTTATTAAGTCGCGCGCCGCTCCTTCAAGCTCTAGCTCGCGAGTAAGTGTTGTATCAAGATAAACTTTGTACTCTTTTGACTCAGAAAAAGGCATTGCAGATATTTGAGAAGGTATTTCCGAACCGACATGTACAACCTTAACATTAACCTCATCCTCTATTAAATCCGAAAATAAGTTCAAAGATTCACTTGTAACATAAAGTCCTGCTAAAGGCTGCCTTATCTTTATTGCTTCCGAAACTCTTACAGAAAGCGCCAGCGAAACAACCTCACGCGTATTAGCCATTCTCTGAAGTATCTCAATCTCGGATTGCTCCAGCTCTTTGTAAGAAGGGAAAAAATCAAAATGCACGGAACCGAATTCTGTATAGTCGGGTAAATTAAGGGTCTGGTAAATCTCCTCTGCCATGAAAGGCACAAAGGGTGCAATTAGCTTACTTAAGGAGCTCAAAACAAAAAATAATACATGTAGGGATTCAGCATCTCCTGAATTTATGCGGTCTCTAGAACGTCTTACATACCAGGTAGATAAATCATTGACGAGGGGGGCAAGCTGCCGTGCCGCCTCCATAACTGTATAGTCATCCATTTTCTCCACAACAACATTGATCGTCTCCTGCAATCTTGCCAACACCCATTTATCCAAAACATTATCGCTTTTCGGAACATTTAAATCAGGTTCGAATTCGGCCTTATTCGCATATGTTACAAAATATTTTACGCAATTCCACAACGGTAAAAAAAACTCTTTGCGGGCGTCGATCAAAACCTGCTCATAAAATCTTGGACTTTCTCCCTGCACAATAGGCGAATTCAATAAAAAGTATCGTAAAACATCTCCGCCGTACTTGTCTAATACTGTATCAAGCGGCTGATAATTTTTTTTGCTTTTGCTTAACTTCTTACCCTTTTCGTCAAGCAACATACCTGAAACTACAACATTTTTGTAAGGAACCTTATCAAATAGTGCAACACCGAGAACGTGCATTGTGTAGAACCAGAGCCTTACCTGATCATCACTCTCCGAAATATACTCGGCAGGGAAGGTCTCTTTAAAACGATCTTGATTCTCAAATGGGTAGTGCAGTTTGGCAAAAGGCACAGCTCCTGAATCAAACCAAACATCGACAACATCAGGTACTCTTCTAAAAGTGCCTCCACTAGACTTATCGTCCCAAGTCACTTCGTCCACATAAGGCTTGTGAGGATCTTCGAGTTTAACACCGGAAAGCTCTTCTAACTCTTGGAATGAGCCAATAACATGTATATCTCCTGTCTTGTCGTTAATCCAAACCGGCAAGGGTGTACCCCAATACCTACTTCTGCTCAGCGCCCAGTCACGGACATTTTCCAACCAAATCTTCGAAGCACCGTTTTTTGTATGTTCAGGCTTCCAGTTCACTTTTTGGTTTTCCTCAAGCATTCTTTCTTTTAGTTTTGTGGTTGCTAAGTACCAGCTTCTTATTGGCTTATAAATCAAAGGGGTTCCGGTTCTCCAGCATATCGGCATTCTGTGTAGAATAGTTGAGGAATCAAACAGCAGGCCTTTTTTCTCTAAAGATTCCAGAATTATCGGATTTGCGTCTTTATAAAATTTGCCTTTAAGCTCTGGGATTTCATCAGTAAACCGCGCGCTCTCGTCCAGGTAATCAAAAAGTTGTATTCCTAAAGCCATAAAAACATCAAAATCCTCAGCGCCGTAGGGGGCAAGATGAACAATGCCCGTGCCGTCCTCATCGCTTGCATGATCAGCAATAACGATTCTAAAACAACCCTCAGCTCTTTTACTCAAGTAGTAATCAAACAAAGGCTCGTACTCACGGCCTTCAAGATCAGAACTTGAAAGTTTTTCTAATACTTTATATGAATTATTCTTAAAAACGTCTTCTAATCTAGCCTCAGCAACATAATATGTTTCACCTTCATACTGCACTTTTGCATAAACAACCTTTTTCCCTACCGCCAGCATTAAATTAGAAGGCAGGGTCCACGGGGTTGTAGTCCATGCCAATACAAAAGCGTCTTCATCTATAAGTTTGAACTTTAATGTGACTGAAGGATCTTCAAGCTCTTTGTAGCCACCATCTTGAACTTCATGAGTTGATAAGCTCGTGCCAGCACGTGTTGAATAAGCAACAACCTTATATCCTTGATAAAGAAAGCCTTTGTTGTAAAGTTCTTTTAGAGCCCACCACATGCTTTCGATATAGCTTGCGTCCATTGTGTAATACATGTCGGATTCATCAAACCAACGTCCCAAACGACTTTCATAAGCAAACATGGCGTCACGGTGCTTTAGAACAGATTGTCTGCACATCTCGTTAAATTTAGCGACACCAAACTCTTCAATATCGTCTTTGTGTTCAAAGCCCATCTCTTTTTCTATTTCAAACTCAACCGGAATTCCTTGGCAATCCCAACCAATATTTCTTGAAACTAGGTAATTTTTCATAGACCAATATCTTGGAATAACGTCTTTCATGGTCCAGGTTATAGCATGACCATAGTGAGGCATGCCGTTTGCAGTTATAGGCCCGTCATAATAAACTTTTTCGACTGAATCTTTTCTCAACTCCTTCAAACTCTCTACAGCTTTTAGAGATTTCCATAACTCTAGCTTTTGCTTCTCAAGATCGGGAAAATCAGGACTTGTAGTCAAATCTTTAAATTTTTTCTTCATAAAAACCCCCTAAAAAAGAAAAACCCTTTACTAATAAAGGGTTAAAGCGAGCCAAACCGAAATACGGCCCGCGATCTAAATAATAATTATTGTTTTTGAAACTTTTGTATTCATAACCTACACTTGACTATACAAAAAATATTTCTTTAATGCAAATAAACATTTTTTTCTCTAGGTAAAGCTTGTGACTCTAAAGTGCTAGCGGATACGCAATAATTATATTTACTGCAGTAAGGCAGCCAACCTAGTTCACGTATGAAAACTTATGTACGTAGAAGTAAAGAAAGGTCTTCTGCTCTGGGTCCGCAACACTTCATTTTACTTTTTCATTAAACTTTTTGGGCAACCAAATAGTATCTTCAATCTGCTGAACGTGGTTTGCATACCTTGCTAAAACAAACAATAAATCAGACAATCTATTAAAATAAATTAGCATGTCTCTGGAAACATCATCTATAACAAAGTCTTTCTGAGAAACAAAAGATACAAAACTCCGCTCAAGTCTCCTGCACACTGCTCTGGAAATATGTAAATTTTTGGCTTGTATACTGCCGCCAGGTAAAATAAAGTTTTTTAATTCCGGTAAATCTGAGGACAGCTCGTCAATCAAACGTTCCGACTTCAAAACCATCGCGCGAACATCTGGCCCTAATGAAGAGGTTCTTGTCCATTTGACTGATTTGGCTAAAGCTGTACCTGCTCTTTTTTTTGATTCTGAAACATCACCATCGCCTGAAGATTCATAAGAAGCTATCACAGCACCGAGGCTAAAAAGATCTTCCTGCAGTCCTAGGATTGTTCTTGATATTTTTGATTTATTATCAACAACAGCTAAAGCCAAAGCAGCATTAAGCTCGTCCATAGTGCCTAATACTTCAAAAACATATTCTTTTTTCGAAAGAATTCCGCCGTTTATGATTGAGGATTTGCCGGAGTCGCCTTTTTTTGTGTAAATTTTCATAATTTATTCTGCTATAAAAATAGGGGTGCTACAAGGCCTATTTATTGAAGGAGGCAGGGAGATTTTCTCCCTGCCTCCTTCTTAATAACAAACAATCAAGCCCGGACATAAGCGCCTAATTAACAGACACTATAGCCACAATCATGACACTTTAAACAACCCTCTTCTCTTATAAGCGAAGAGTTGCCGCAATCCGGACACATATCTAAGTGGGCATTAACACTTATATTATTTGAGTTTTCTTCAATTATATTCGAACCATTCGCCTTTACTTTTATCTTTAAATCGTCTGCCAATACTTTAGCTATAGCATCAGGAATGGAACTTACCCTGCTCTTACCAAAACCTACAGAACGCGCGCCGCCGATGCCTATTAGTTGCGATACTATTTCTTTTGCTGTCGTCAAAGGATTATAACTTGTTCTCAACCAGCCCGATAAAGACCTTCCAAGAGCCTCAGAGAGAGCCGATACGTCGCTACCCGCTTTACCTACTCCTACAAAAACCTCGAAAGGATCGCCGTTCGCATCTCTGTTTACAGTAATAAAAGCCTTTCCCTGGGGAGTTTGAACTTTGTAAGTATTTCCGTTCAACACATACCCTCTATCCATTATCGGCTCGGGATTAACGTTTTTAACTTCCTCGGGACCGGTATAAGAGCCGGCCTCTTTAGAGTCTTTTACTGCCTTAGTTTCCAAAACTACTTCTGTCCTACTTCCGGTGACATAAACCGTTAATCCTTTACACTTCATCTCCCAACCTAGCATATAAGCTTTAGAGACATCTTCCAGGGTCGCGCCCTCAGGGAAATTACATGTTTTAGATATTGAGTTATCTATGAAAGCCTGTATTGCGGCCTGAGTCATTATATGCTCTTCGGCAGTAATATCAGAGGAAACAACAAAAACATCACGAATCTCTCTAGGAAGATCTTCTATGTCAGTACAGGAACCGGTGTTTGCAACTGAAGAAATAATATTCTGACGCGTTTCCGGAGAAAGATCTAACATATCAAGGGCCTTCTCAAACATTGGACTAACATAGGTGAGGGTTAGCTTTTCAGAATCTCCTGCAGCCTGATAAACGTTTCTTAAATAAGCCAGAGCAAAAACAGGCTCACAGCCGTAACCCTCAATTCCTGCAACAGTTGAGATTGTACCGGTTGGGGCAACAGTTGTTTGAGCAGCATTTCTAATACCGTGAGTCCTGATACCCTCCACCACGTATGCCCAATCCAGCGCCGGCCTACCAAAATCTTTTGAGTAGGGGGTCAGCGGTTTGGGGGGCTGCCATGTTAGATTTTCAGGGTCGTAAATACTACCTTTAATCTTTAAGAAAGGGCCTCTTTCCTTTGCCAACGCTATTGAAATCTTCATAGAGTGATATCTAATAAATTCAGTTATCTGCGCTGCCAGCTCTTGCCCCTCGAGACTTCCGTACCTTACTCCCATTGCATACATCACGTCCGCCAAACCCATAAAACCTAGCCCAATTCTCCTGGCATTTAAGGCCGCCTCTCTGAGCTGAGGAATAGACGGCACATAAGTATTTTCAGATACTACGTTATCTAAAAATCTTGTTGCTAACTCTACACTTTCCTCTAAGAACTCCCAATTAAGCGTGCCATCTTCGTTAAGATGCGCCTCAAGGTTGAGCGACCCCAAACAACAGTTCTCATAAGGTCCAAGCCACTGCTCGCCGCAAGGATTTGTTGCCTCCAGATCATAAAGATGGGGCACGGGGTTGGTTCTATTTGCCTCGTCGATAAATAACACTCCGGGCTCACCATTTTTGTGTGCGTGTTTAACTATTAAATCAAATATTTCACGAGCCATTGGTGTCTCGGTAACCTCTTTAGTATTAGGATCTATTAATTCGTAAGCTGTATCGTTTCTAACCGCCTCCATGAATCTGTCGGTAATAGCCACGGAGATGTTGAAATTCGCCATTTTACCTTCCTGGGCTTTACACATAATAAATTCCCTTATATCCGGATGATCAACCTTTAATACACCCATGTTAGCACCCCGACGAGCTCCTCCCTGAGCTACCTCACCGAACGCACCATCATACACGGACATGAACCCAACCGGGCCGCTAGCCTTGCCGTTACTAGATTTTACAATACTGCCCTTTGGTCTAAGCTTTGAAAATGAAAAGCCGTTTCCACCTCCAGACTGCTGAATTAGTGCCGCAGTTCTTAGCGTAGAAAAAATGCTATCTTCACCAATCCCAAGATCGTCAGAGACCGGCAAAACGAAACAAGCGGCCAACTGGCCAAGCGGGGTTCCGGCACCGGTAAAAGTAGGGGAATTTGGAAAGAAACGCTTTGTCGCCAAAAGGTTATAGTATTCAACCGTAGATTTCTGTACATCTCGGTAAGGAGCATCGGGCTTTGCAACTGTGGAAGCAACGCGTTCAAATAGTTGCTGTATATTTTCGGCATAAGTTCCGTCGGGATTTTTTCTTAAATACCTTCTCTCCAGTATATTTTGGGAGTTTGGGCTGAGTTCTATGTCTTCCTTTTTTTGCAGACCGTAATCTTTAATAAAAGTTGTATTAACTTTCAATGAACTGAGTATACTAGGTTTAAAAGCGTTAGAGGCAACATTAATCCACTTCATATTAAAGAGGATTTCAGAAACCGGTAGGCTTAAACTGCCTGAAAGACTACAGGTTTATGGAATCCGGTCAGGAATTTTATACTTTTTTGTTTCAAGTCTTATCTTTTCATAATCAAAAAAACAATACCACTAATGCCGATTAATACTTGAACTATTTTGAACTACTGTGGAAATTAAAAATCAATAAACAGGTATTTTTTTTAACCGATCCTATATTGCAACATTCTAAATTTTAACATTTATGATTTTCTATTACT
The DNA here is from genome assembly GCA_020631855.1 of Candidatus Nomurabacteria bacterium. GTDB lineage: Bacteria > Patescibacteriota > WWE3 > UBA101185 > UBA10185 > JACKGU01. The sequence goes on from JACKGU010000002.1 coordinate 251,245, forward strand.
GCTAAAGGGTTTGAAAGCTCTTAATAACTCTAAGCAACCACCAGCTGACGCAGGTGATTTGCTGTAATTTCTTTGCTCTGCAAAGCCCAACATATTGGGTAAACTACATCTACAAGCCTACACGAGTCGTTTTAAGTAACGAAATTATAAAATAAAGTGGGAATGCGCCAATTTTTTATGGTGTTTTATCAAGGAGGGCTACTAGACCCGCTAACTAGTTCTCTCGAAGAAATGCCGGTATGTCGTAGAGCTCGCTGTCGTCATCAATATTCTGGTTTTGCTTTTTTTCTTTATCTGTGGAAACTTCTTCGTTCTTATTTGTTTTTGGCCTTAGCTCCTGCAATCCTTCTGGATCTTTACGCTTAAGTGCATCAAGGTTCATTCTGCTACGAATAAGCTCATCTTCCTGCTCAAAGCCGGTTGCAATAACAGTGATTTTTACTTGATCATTAAGAGATGGGTCAACTCTGTATCCAAAAATAATATTAGCATCTGGACTTGCGGACGTATTAATAACCCTAGCGGCATCGTCAACTTCCCGCATTCCCAGATCTGAACCTCCCACAACGTTGAAAAGTATACCCTTAGCACCATCGATGTTGTTCTCCAATAAAGGAGAGGATATTGCCGCCCTCGCGGCTAAGACCGCGCGCCCCTCTCCTGTTCCAACGCCAATGCCCATTAGCGCAGAACCGGCGTTCTTCATAACTGTTTTAACATCCGCAAAATCTACATTTATTGTTCCGGGCATCATGATCAAATCAGAAATTCCTTGAACTCCCTGACTGAGCACACTGTCGGAAACCCTAAAAGCATCAATTACCGACATGCCCTCGTCTGCTATTTCTAATAATTTTTGATTCGGAATAATTATTAAAGCATCTACCTCTCTCTTTAATTGAACCAGGCCGTTCTCGGCATTCTCTCTCCTCTGAGACCCTTCAAAATTAAAAGGTTTTGTTACAACCGCAACAGTTAATGCGCCCAGCTCCCTTGCAATAGATGCAACAACAGGTGCTGCTCCGGTACCTGTCCCTCCGCCCATACCTGCAGTAATAAAAACCATGTCAGAATTTTCAAGATTACTTTGAATTAGATCTCTAGATTCTTCTGCTGCTTTTCTTCCTATCTCAGGGTTTGCTCCTGAACCTAAACCGTTTGTAATTTCTTGTCCAATCGGAAGTTTCACAAAGGCTTTATTTTTCGATAAATCTTGAGCATCTGTATTAACGGCCACATACTCTACGCCGACTATTTGCTGAGACTCAATTAAGGTGTTTAGAACGTTTCCTCCCGCACCTCCAACTCCAACAACTTTTATTTTCGCAAATCTCTCTATTTCAGGTTTAATCAACATAGTTTTTTATTCTATCAAATTTTATATTGTCATTACATTATACTGGAAACGCACATTTTATCTCGTGCAAGTTTTCACAAAATACAACGTAATGACATACTATTTTTAGGGCAGAAAGGATTTTAGCTTCTCAATGAATCCTTTAGCAGGAGCAGCGAAGCCCCCTCTTGAGGGTTCGGGTGAAAAGCCATCTTTATTGTTTAGCATTGAAAGTCCGTACAGAACTGACCCTACCGAAGCAGAAAACGCAGGGCCCTGTATCTCTTCGATAAGACCGGTCAATCCTCGAGGCACTCCAATTCTTACAGGCATGCGTAATGCTTTTTTTGCTGTTTTTTCTATGTTTGCGGTTAATGCTCCGCCTCCGGTAAGCACAGCTCCTGCCGGCAATCTTGCGGTCAGGCCGGCTTTTTCTATCTCGAGTGCAATCAATTTAAAAATTTCGTTTAATCTCGCGTCAATAACCTCATATAAAAACTTTTTAGGTATTGAATGCTCGTCAAGGCCAAATTCTGAAACGTCCAAATAGTCGGATTCTTCCGATGAACTGATCGACATCTGAGAGTTATCCGGACCACTAAGTTTTAGTTTAATTTTTTCTGCCTCTTCCAGTCGGGTTCTAAGGCCTATGGCTAAATCATGGGTTATGTGTTTTGCGCCTATTGGAAGTACAGAAGAGAAAATCGGACTTCCGTCATTAAATGCTATGACTGAGGTTGTGCCTCCTCCAATATCTATTAACAAAGTTCCCAATTCTCTTTCAGTGTCAGTGAGCGTGGCCTCCGATGCGGCTAGTGCCGTAAATACAAGAGCCGTAACATCTATACTAACCTGCTGAACACATTTGGTGAGATTTTTTATAGCCGATGCCAAACCATAAATGATATGAGTTTCTACCTCAAGCCGTACCCCCGACATTCTTTCGGGGTTTTTTACGCCTTCCTGAGAGTCAACTTTGAAATCTCTAGGAATAACATGGATTATCTCCTCAGACGAAGGGAGCGTTACTGCTCTGGCCGCATCGGTTACTCGTGCGATATCGTATTCATTAATCTCAGAGTTTGGATTTGAAATAGCAACCACCCCATGTGAATTCTGAGTTTTAATGTGACTTCCGTTTAGTGTTATAAAAGCAGAAGATATTGAAACACCCGCCATCCTCTCGGCACGTTCTATGCTTTTTGAAATTGACTCAACTGTGTCATCAATGTCCGAAACATTACCCTTAGTAATACCTTTTGAAGGCACGGATCCTGAAACCCCGATTACTGACAACCTGCCGTTATTGAGTGAGGCGATAATTGTACTCACTTTTGAGGATCCGATGTCTATTCCTGTAATAATTCTTTCTTTAGGCATATGGTAATTATTTTACTATTACTTTATCATATCTCAAATCAATTTTGTTAAACGACTCTCCCCCTAACGACAACTGACGAATTAATGCCGTGAGTATGCCCACAGAGGTTCTAATGTTTTTTTCAATAGAAACAAGGACTTCTACATTGTTCTCCGAATAAAAACGAACGTAATCGTTTGTTATGCTTAAACTTGTGGCTTTAACTTTTTTCTCCTCGAGAGCCTTTAGCAATTCAAGGTATACGGGAACTACTTTTGCATCAAGGGTATATCCTACTTGTAGCTCTCCATTGTAAGAAATAATAGGAAGATCATAGGCTCTTCGATCGACCTGCCCAAGTAAATACCCTTCGTCATCAACAATAAAAAAATCTTCACTGCCGGGATTGCTAATAATGGCTATGGGCTTTCTCTCGACTACCTCGATCTTTAATTTATCGGGATATTCTTTAGTTATTGTAAATTTTCTGCCACCTTTAAATATTTCTAAGAGACGAGACTCGATGCCTGAAACATCGACTCTAAAAATAAGTTGATCGAAGGAATTGGCACGAACCAACTGCTCAACATCGTCTTTATTTACATAGTTCCCTGCCCCTACAACAATATAGGACGAAACATTGAAAAACTTTTCATCCAGAATACTTTTCTTTACACCAACAGCAAAAGCACAAATTACAGTAAGAGATACTAAAACTGCAGTAAACCTCCTGAAAAGCATAAATGCTTTTCTCTTCGCGTATATAAAAGAGTTGTTTCGACGCTGCGCAGCGCTGCTTTCTCTTTTTTTTCGCATTTTTTTTGGCAGATAAATATCAGACATTTTTAACGTCTTTTCGTTTTTGTGCCTTAGCGACCTCTAAAATAACCCCGGCAATATCAATGGCCGCATTAGAGCTTAATTTTATGTGAAGGTCGCTCTCGTCGTTATATTTATATGATTTTATATTTTCGGAGAATTTTTTTATCTCTTGTAGTAAAACCGGAGGGCTGATATTACGCTCATCAAGAATTACTCCAAGACCGAATTTTTGAACATATCGAGCATTTTCATACTGCTCGTTATGCGAGACCCACGGAATGGGAATAAGTATTGCAGGCTTACGAAGAGCTAAAAGCTCCGCAACAGTATGTGCGCCTGCTCTACATAGAACAAAATCAGCACGGGAGTAGGCCTCGCCAATCTCGTCGACAAACACAAACTTTCGTAAGAAATACTTCCCCCTAACCTTATCTTTTACATTGTTATAGGTATTTAGGAGCTTGTCGTAGTCATTAAACTGAGAGTGATCACCGCACTGATGAATTATATTTACTTCATCAAGAAGATGCTCAAGAATAGAGTTAATTAGTAGATTAATTTTATTAGAACCGCTTTTACCGGCCGTGATATACATAACAGGCAGAGAGGGCTCACAAATAAACGAAGCTGAGCTGGCTTCAAAAATTTCTGATCTAATGGGTATACCTACAACCTGTACTTTCTTTTTGTTAAAAAATTTAATCGAATCCGGCCAAGATAGTAAAACTCTTTTTGCAAAAAAAGAGGAGAATTTGTTTGCGTAACCCACTACAACCGTCTGCTCGTGTAAAACAGATGGGATTCTCAAAAACCATCCGACAGTTACAACCGGAACAGATAGATACCCGCCAAATGTCAAAATTGCATCCGGCCGTTCTTTTATTAGAAGTAGCAGCGCATGAACAAAACCAAGAGGAATCATTAATAAAGAGATAGGGTTATAAGTTCGGTAAAACTTTCCCGCCCGAAGCGAGTAAAACTTCAATCCCAATGCAGTTATTTCTTTATGCTCCAGAGACTCCCTCTTATTAGAGCGTGTTGAGTTCCTGTGTCCAAACCAAACCAATTCAAGAGATGAGTCCGATTTTTGCAGCTCCTTAATTACCGGTATTGCCGAAGAGTGGTGCCCGCCGATCAAAACAATTTTCATATGGTTGATTTTATCATTTTAGGACTTCATTCGTGAAATATTGCTAAGTACTCCTATGCCCATGAGCATAAAAACAAGCGACGACCCTCCATAAGAGATTAACGGGAGCGGCATACCGGTTAGAGGTATTAATTGGGTCATCGCGCTAATATTAACGAAAAACTGTATTGCAATCCAAGACGTTATGCCTACAGCTAAAAGTCTGGCATACATATCTTTGGATTTTAAAGCAACAGAGTATCCTTTATAGATCAGCAGACCAAAAACAAAAACTAAAGATACTGTACCAACAAACCCTAACTCCTCGCCAATGATTGCAAAAATTGAGTCTGCAAAAACCTCAGGCAAGTAATTAAATTTTTGCCTTGATTGTCCGAACCCTACACCAAAAATTCCTCCTGAACCTAGAGCGATTAAAATTTGCTTAACGTGATATCCAACCACATTCGCATCGGCATTTCCACTAAAAGCGGCAGTAAAGCGCTCAATTCTAGCCCTGCTATGAGGAGAAGCCAGCATGGCCAACAGGCCTAATAATGTAAACGGGGGAAGGGCCAACAGAAAAGGCTTAATGCTAAAACCGGAGGCAAAATACATGGATAAACCGATAGCAAAAATTAGAGCGGCCGTCGACATGTTGGGCTGCAGCACAATAAGAAGAGATACGCTCCCTAGGAAAATAAAAAATTTTATTGTTTCGTCTTTGATCGAAGTTTTCATGTCGCTTAAGAAGGATGCAAAAAATAAAACCGCACTGAACTTCGCCAGCTCGCTGGGCTGAAAACCTAAAACGCCCAGAACGGGTAAGGGAGGCAATGGATGAGGATTGAAATAGAGCCATCTATTAGCACCATTAACACAAGGGGTAAATATAAAATTCAAAGAACAAGGCAAAACGCCAAAAATTGCTAACAAAGCCAGCAAAGAGGCAGTTACGTAAAAGAGCGGACGAGCAACGCGTTTTATGTACGAAAGCTCTAAATTATAAAAAATAATAAAGCCTACTGCCCCGACTGCTAACCACGATAACTGAAGAAGAACAAACTTATAGGGAGTTTTATATATTTGTTGAGATAAAATTCCGGTTGAGTCGTAGATCGCTATAATACCGAATGATAACAAGAAAACGATACAAAAGGATAAAATCTTATCAGGAAACCTCTTAGGATTTCTGACCTTAAGTCTATATTTCGATTTATAATTTACGGGCAATGTACTCATAATGAGGGTATCCGATTACTGTCATTTTATGAACTCATATAAACATTGCGAAGCAATTACAGAAGTGCAATGAGTATGCCGACAAATGTCAACATAACAGATACTATCCAGAACCTTAATACTACCTTTGTTTCAGGCCAGCCTAGAAGCTCAAAGTGGTGATGCATAGGAGCCATTCTGAAAATCCTTTTTCCTGTTAGCTTGTTTGAAAACTGCTGAAGAGGACTTGATATTCCATCCATTAAATAAACGCCTAAAATAAAAAACAGCGCTACTTCCCTGTGAAGTACAACGGCGAATACGGCAAGTACGGACCCCAGAACATGCGATCCTACATTTCCCATGAAAATTCTTGCGGGGTAGACATTGAAATACAAAAAGGGCAACATTGCTCCAATAAAAGTGGCGGCTAAGGTTCCCAAAGAATTGTAGCCGAGACGAGAAGCTAAAACCCAAAAAGCTGCGAAAGCAATTATACCTAGGCCTCCTGCTAAGCCATCCAAGCCGTCTGTAAAAGCAACAAAATTCAAAACCGCAATAAATAAAAAGAAAATAAAAATAGGATACAGAATACCTATGTGTACGTCGCCAATCAACGGAAACCAAATATAGTCCCAACCTAATTTTACGTAGGCCCAATAGGCTACAAAACCACCAATAAATCCCTGAATTAGAAGTTTTTGATATGTCTGTAAACCAATGTTTGCAGTGCTCCCAATAATTCTTGTGAACTCAAAAAAGAACCTCCAAACCTTAATAAAAGGTTTAAAGACTGTTTTTTTTGCAATATTTGAGGCCAGATCGCCTTTTTTATAATTAAACGCACCATCAATCATAAGAAGCTGCCTCAAGCCCGAAGTCCTGTAAAGTTTTGATAAATCCTCTACAATACCAAAAAGTCCTGCCATGGCAGCCACTAATAGAGGAAAAAGGGTTTGAGTACGAGATTTATTGAATATAAAAGTAACTAAAGAAACAGTAACAAGAAAAACCAAACCTCCCATTGTGGGAGTGCCTTTTTTCTTTAAATGAGATTGTGGTCCATCTTCTCGAACATCCTCTCCCATTTGATACTTGTATACAAAACTTATCCAAACCGGATAAAGAGCAAAAGATATCATCATTGCGAAAATCAAGTATAAAATCTGATTAAGCATATTAAGAGTATAGCACTAATTTATCTCTCTATAGAAGCGCCTAAAGACAAAAGCTTTTCAATAAAATCCTCAGTATATTGCTCAACCTTTTCAATGCCAATAACAGTACTTTTCCCCTCCGCGCATAACGCGGCAGACACCAAAGCAAGTCCTGAGTTATAACCTTCTATATGCAATGATCTTCCTTTTAGTTTTGTCTTTCCTGTAACGTGGGCCACTGTAAAAGGCTCGCCCTCTACTTTTAAATTATAAGCATCGTTGCTGATAACACACTCCAAACCTACTTCTGAAGGTCTTTTGAGCTCGATATTTGCTCCCATACTATTTAATTGCGTAACGTAGCCGAAGTTGTCAACATACACTGTGTCATGAAACACGCTTGTGCCCTCTACCTGCGTCATAAGTGCGCACATAGGGCTAATCCAATCAGTGAGGTAGGCCGGGGAAGGGGCCGAGGTAATATTTATCGGCTGAAGCTCTTCGCCAATTCGCCAAATCCTGATTTCATCATTTGCGAACTCAAACGTGGCTCCAATTTTAGGTAGAGAACTCAAAAAAGATAAAAGGGGACCTCTTTCGGTACCCTTCAAAATAAGGTTTCCGTTTGTAATCAATGCGAGCAGCATAAATAAAACGGCCTCATTCTTATCAAATATAATTCTGTGCTTGGCGCTACTGAAAGTGCTTGTGCCTGTGACTTTAATAACGTCCGGCTCTACTCTTTCAACTTTTGCACCTATGCTATTCACAAAATCTATTAAATTGTCTGTTTCCGGAGATTGGGATGCGTTCGAGATCGTTGATTCTCCGTTGATAAATGACGCAGTTAAAATAGCATTGTCGGTTCCGGAATTAGTTATACCCTTAAACTTTATATCGGCTGCCCTAACCTCGGAACTATCAAAAGTCACAATGCCATCTTTTTCTCTTATTTTTACACCAAAAGCGTCCCAAACATCGAACCACCTGTTTATAGGCCTAAAGCCGGCCTTGATGTTTAAAGGTAAAGGTACACAGGCTTTACCGAACTTGTGCAACAGAGGACCCACCACCAACATTGTTGTACGTAATTGAGAACCGATTTCAAAGGGAACTTCAAAAGAGGTTAGGTTTGCGGCATTAATAAGTAAAGAGTTTTTCCCTATCCACTCGTAGCTTGCACCTAAGGCTTTAATTAAGCTTAGATCACTTTTTACTGTATCAACATTTGGAACATTTTCTAACACCACATCTTCGGAAACAAATAAACTGGCATATATGATTTTAGATGCAGCAATATGAGAACCGGAAATCTTTATACTTCCTTTTAGAGGATTTCCGCCTTGGATGTCAACTGAGGGTTTCATGTTTTAACTTAAAATTACTATTGCTAGAGAGTTAACGACTAAAAAGAGTGCAGAAATTATAGTTAATATGAGTATAAGTCTCTCTAAGCCTCTTTTTGACCTGTAGGCACTTACTGCACCACTAATGCTGCTGGAAAGACCGCCTGTTTTTGTTTGTATAACTACAACAAATATTATAAAAACAGATAAAAATAATTGAAGTGCTTTTAATACATTTAACATATTTTATAATAATACTATCTTTCCTTGCCTAACCATAAAAATGTTTTGACCGTTATTGTAAAAACCAGAGCAGTACACAACAAAGACTCTATTCCATTTAGGTGCTTAGATGGTAACACAAAGCCAAAAATAATCAACTCAGGCAAAAAAGAAGCAACGATTCTGAAGTTAGGCAAAAATACAATAAAAACTTGAAAAACAGCTACATTAAGAATTAAAGACAAAAATATAGCAGAGAACCCTTTTTTTGGAAGCGGTAAAATAGCAAATACATGAGGCGCAAGCATGTTAGCAAAAGTTAGCACAAAAACAACAAAAAAAGACGTGATTACTCTATTACCTGATATAAATATTCCCCCTATAGTACTGCTCGCGACGTAATAACCAATGGAGCAATAAATAAAGAATGTAATAAATTTTTTTATCATGATTTCAACTCTTTAAGGCGCAATTTATGAAAATAGCTCTGCGCAAACCTATGAGCCTCATCTCTAAGTTGTTGAATTAATTTTAAACCCTCATCGTCCTTTTGCAAGGAAAGCTCGTTAAACTTACCGTCTTTAAAATAAACCAGTGTTTCAAATTTTTTTGCAATTCCAATAAGCGGAATATCGATGTTTAATTTTGTAAAAACTTCCAATACAGCCGAAACCTGACCTTTTCCCCCATCCAAGACTATCAAATCCGGCATGCCCCACTTGGTCGAGCTAGCTTGTGTTGAAATCTCTCTTTTTAGCCTCCTGTAAAGAACTTCGGACATCATGTAAAAATCGTCAGGCGTTGTTTTTGTTTGTATTTTAAATTTTCTATATTCGGATTTATCTATACGCCCATCAATAGCAACTACCATCGACCCCACAGCATTTTTCCCCGAAATATTAGAGATATCATAGCATTCAATACGTACAGGAGGACTGTTCAGTAGAGGAATGTTCAAAGCAATGCTTTTTAATGCCAACTGCCTTGAATCTTCAGCCAAAGTTGGGTTTTGTATGTAGTCGGTCGCCGAAGAAGGATTTTTTGAAACATACTCTAGGCGGGAAACAGTGTTTCTGTATTCTATAGCTTCCTCAAATCTTTGTTCAGAAGAAGCTTTCTGCATTAGATTTTTGTACTCAATCAAAAGTCGGTTACTTTGCCCTGAGAGAATTTTTTTCATTGCAACAATGCTTTTTTGGTGCGCTACCAAACCCCCAGCATGTAAGCACGGCGCAGGACAAACACCGATATGCCCATATAGACAAGGTTTTTGCATTTTTGAATATTTATTAAATTTTGATATGGAGCAGTCTCTAAAAGGAAAGATCCTCCTTAATCTTCTAACAGTATTTCTAACTACCCTGGCTTCAGGAAATGGACCGAATACGGTGTCTTTTTTTTCTATTTCTTGTGCTCTAAGAACAAGAATTTTTGGAATATTGACAGGCCTCGAACGAGCTTGGACTGCAACACTCTCGTTCCTTATAACGATATACACGTATGACTTATCGTCCTTTAGCGCAATATTATATCTGGGTTTATATCTTTTTATTAACTCTGCCTCGAGAAGAAGAGCATCGAGCTCGGTTCTTGTTTCAATATAATCGAGGTCATAAATGCTTGCTACAAGTCTTTGCGTTTTCGTGCCCAAAGTAACATCTTGCTGGAAATAGCTTTTTACTCTGGTCGGGAGATATTTTGCTTTTCCCACATATATTACTTTTGATTTATTATTTAAAAAAAGATACACCCCAGGACTCTTAGGCAACCTCTCGAGCTTTTCAGTTAAATTTGCTGTCTGCACCTATTTATTCTAACATTGAAGTAATGAAAAAATTATTTTTTTCACTTATCTTCTCCTGCATATTTTTAGGTGTTCTTTCGTTTAAGAATGTACATGCGCAAAACACCTCAATTCAAGAATTCGCACTTAAATTCAACACATCATACATTTTTGAAGAAACAGGCGAAACGTCAGTAAAACAAGAGATATCCATAATAAATATGCAAGACAGTGTAATACCAAAAACCTACACAATAATTGTTCGGGATATTGAGGTAGCGCAAGTTGAGGCATTTGATCAAAACAAAGATGAATTGAAGACCGAAGTTGAAAAAGTCGGGCAGGAAAATAGAATAAAAATCGAACTAAAAAACTTTCTTATAGGAGAAGGGAAAGAGAATAAACTCATAGTTCAATACAAGACAACCAGCATGGCAGAAAAAATCGGCTCTATATGGCACATAAGTGTACCTAGGGTGAATCTTCCAAGTGAAACAGCAGAATATCAAACTACTTTAGAGATTCCCTCTTCCTATGGTAAGGAGATATTTATATCGCCTGCACCGGAAAGCATTATATACAAAGAAAACAGCACTTTATATAAATACTCACTAGCGCAATTGCAGAACTTTGGGATAGGAGGAACTTTTGGAAACACTCAGTTAATAAACTTCACACTGGTTTATAGTATAAAGAATGACTCCAAATTTGATACTAAAAAAAGTATCGTCATTCCCTCAGATATTATCGACGCGCAGCAGATAGCGATTGCTAGTATAGACCCGGAACCTAAAAGAGTAGCTCTGGATGAACACGGCAATTCTTATGGTGAATATAGCCTTAAATCAGGGGAGGAGCTTAATATTATACTCCAAGGAAGTGCCCAAATAATAAGTCGAAAACTTGATTTAACTCAAGGAGGTGCTTTTTCTGAAATCAGAAAAAGCACAAAAAAATACACTAAACAAAATGAGAACTGGCAAACAAAAGACATGGAACTTTCCGAGACAGCGGAGCAGATTCTAAACACCTCGCAATCAGTTGTGAAGAACGCGTACGAGATTTATAAATACATTCTGACCAATATTTCATATGAATACTCCGAAACCGAAATAAAACCACGAAAAGGAGCCGCTCTAACATTAAAAGAAGGGGAAGCAGGCACCGCCACTGACCTAAATGACCTTTTTATTGCTCTATGCCGTTCGGCAGGCATTCCGGCAAGAGAGGTTGTCGGCCTGGTGCTGACCTCGGATGCTAAAGGGGAAGCCCACACCGGACCACATACTTGGGCGGAAATATTTGACCCAAAACTTGGATGGGTTCAAGTAGATACGGCACTTGCAAAAACCACTTCGATAGACAGCTTTGCAAGGTTAAATGCGGATCACTTCGCGATAATAAGAAAAGACTATAATTTAAACCTCTCTCTTCCAAAGATGCCTAGCAATCTAAACCAAGGATATACCGAGCAAGCCTCTAAGATCTTTTTTGATACTGAATCCGAGGTATCTACAAAAACTACAGAACCTATAAGAACTAAAGGCACGTTTGAACCGAATTTTGTTGTATACAAATCTATTCTCTTTAATCCTTTCACTTTAGGATCCGAGAGAATAGCTTATCTTTCAAACACAGGAAACGTGGCTCTGCATCCTTTAGATGTGATTTCCAAACAAAAAAACACGACCATCTTACAAAATCAGACCAAAACGATTTATATTAAAAAAGGATACTCAAGTATCACGCTTCGAGAGCCGACCGGGAAAATAATATCTTTGAGTTATGCACCAAAAGTCTCTTACGCGCTATTAGCTAAAGACCTGGTTGTCCTATTGCTTTTCTTAGCGCTTCCGCTGTGTATGATTTCTTATCTTTTAGTAAGTCTTGTAAAGAACCGGAAAAAACTACCTCGCCGCCCTTATCTCCTCCATCAGGTCCTAAATCTATTACCCACTCGGCGTTCGAAATAATGTCCAGATTATGTTCTATAACTAAAATTGAATGTCCTCGGGATATGAGTATCTTCATAATACTTACAAGCCGTTCAAGATCTTTGAAGTGAAGTCCGGTAGTAGGCTCGTCGAGTATATACAAAGTATTGCCGCGAGCCTTTTTTGAAAGCTCTAAGGATAATTTAACTCTCTGTGCCTCACCCCCGGAAAGTGTTGGCGCGGGCTGGCCCAGTTGGATATAGCCGAGCCCAACATCATGTAAAACCTCTAGCCTTCGTCTAATTTGAGGAATATTTTTGAAAAACTCGTAAGCTTCTTCAACAGTCATCTCCAGAACTTCACTAATATTTTTTTCTTTATAATAGATCTCAAGAGCCTCGCGATTATACCTTCGTCCCTCGCAAACCTCGCAATTAACATACACGTCGGGCATGAATTGCATCTCAATTTTAATCTGGCCCTCACCTCTGCACGCTTCACACCTCCCACCTTTAACATTAAAGCTGAAACGTCCGGGCTTATATCCTCGAACCTTTGCTTCCGGAGTTTGAGCAAATAAATTTCTTATTTCGTCAAAAACTTTTGTATAAGTAGCAGGATTAGACTTAGGAGTTCTTCCGATGGGTGACTGGTCGATGGCTACTACCTTATCTATGTTCTCCTGCCCGGATAGTGTTTTAAAGGTTTCCGGCCTTTCCTCAACCTTAAGTCCGTAGTATTGCCTTAGCGCAGTGTACAAAGTGTCCATAATTAGAGTCGATTTCCCAGACCCTGACACACCGGTAACACAAACAAACTTATTTAATGGGATTTCAAAATCAATATTTTTTAGATTTCTACCCGATGCTCCTTTCAAACTTAAAGTTTTATATTTTTTCTCAACTGCCTCCTCTGTACCACTAAGATTATGGATTTTTGTCTGCCCAACTTTCTTCTTACCTGAGATATAGGCTCCGGTTATTGAGTTTTTATTTTTCATGATCTCTTCGGGCGTACCATAAGCAATAACCTCGCCTCCTCTCGATCCCGCTCCAGGACCAAAATCGATAATATAATCACTATTCAGCATTGTGTCCGTGTCGTGTTCAACAACTAAAACTGTGTTACCAAGATCTCTTAAGTGTTTCAGGGTCTTAATAAGTTTTCCTTGATCACGTGCGTGTAAGCCAATGGAAGGCTCGTCAAGTACATACAGCACGCCGGAAAGCCCTGTACCTATTTGGGAAGCAAGACGAATCCTCTGAGCCTCCCCTCCCGACAAATGTGCAGAAGACCGACTCAATGTCAGATACCCCAAGCCTACGTCCAAAAGGAATTTAATCCTGTAGTTTATTTCTTTTAAAATTGGCTGTGAAATTTTTCTCTCCCGCTCATTAAATTTGGACTCGAGTTGTTTTGTCCAGCCCGAGAAATCTTTTATCGACATGTCTGAGGCGTTCGCAATATTTTTACCATCAATAACGATAGAGAGAATCTCATCTTTTAATCTTGTGCCTTTGCAATTTGGGCATGGTTCTTTAACCATATACTTTTCTATCTCATTTCTAATAAAATCCGAGGAGGTTTCTTTATGTCTCCTTATTAAATTAGGAATGACCCCTTCGTATCGAGCCTGAAAGGTGCCTGAGTCATTATTTTTGGTTCTATAGTTTACAGTAAATTTACGTTCTTCTTTTGGTCCAAAAAGAACAAGCTCCAGAATATCTTTAGGTAAATCTTTTATTGGCGTGTTGAGAGAAAAATTATAAGCTTCGGCAACTGATTTAATGACCATAGAGGTCCAGGAATTATGCTCGAATAGTTTTGTCCAGGGAAATATTCCTCCCTCTGCGATAGAGAGATTGCCGTTTAATACAGATTTTTCATCAACACTTAGCTGAGTTCCTAAACCGTCGCACGAAGGACACGCACCATGCGGAGAGTTAAAAGAAAAACTTCTTGGCTCAATTTCGGGCAAAGATATATTACAGTGGGGGCAAGCAAAATTTTCAGAAAATAAATGGTCTTCATATTCTTTCGGCTGCTCGGGGAAATCAAAAGAACTATCTTTAACGATTGAGAGTTCAACCAAACCATTTGCGAGCCTCAGCGCAGTCTCAAGAGTTTGATGAAGGCGACTTTGAAAATCTTTTTTCTGTTCAGCTGTACTCAAACGTTCTTTATTGATAATGTTTCTCAAAACCACAGCTTCAATAGAATGCTTATTTGTCTTAATTAAATGAATATCCGAACTAAGGTCATATAAGGTATTATCGATTCTAGCTTTAGACAAACCTTGCTTTTTCAAATTTGCAAACAAAGAGTTGAACTCTCCTTTGCGATCTTTAACAACAGGGGCAAAGATAAAATATCTAACACCCTTTGAAGTTTTAAAGTCTTTGTCGGAAGATAATATATCTACTATTTGAGTAGAAATTTGATCAATGCTCTGCCTGCTTATTTCACGGCTACAAGAAGGGCAATGAGGGTGGCCGACACGAGCGTACAACAAACGCATAAAGTCATATACTTCGGTTATGGTACCTACAGTAGATCTTGGATTCTTAGAGGTTGTCTTTTGATCAATTGCAATTGCAGGAGACAAGCCTTCAATACTGTCCAGGTCAGGCTTTCCCATAACCCCCAAGAACTGTCTGGCATAGGCCGATAGGCTTTCGACATATCTCCTCTGCCCTTCAGCATAAATTGTGTCCATGGCCATAGAAGACTTACCGGAACCAGAAACACCGGTAAATACTACTAACTTATTTTTAGGAACGCTGAGATCGATATTTTTTAGATTGTGTTCTCGGGCACCTCTAACAATAATGCTATCTAGAGCTGAAGACATACCCAAAGATTATACGAAACAATTGAGTGTATTTCAACACTCTGTATTTTGAGTTTTACAATGAAGAGACTACGGACATAAGTCCGTAGCCTCGCCCCTACTGCTCCACGCATAAACTTTCACCGCGAACTAAAGCAAGGGGCCTTCCCGCTGCAGAAATCAACCACCGCCAGCTTACGCTGGCGGTTTAATGTAATTTCTTTGCACTGCAAAACCCAAAATGTTGGGCAAACTAAATCTACTAGCCCACGTAAATAGGTTTGAGTAACGAAATTATAAAGTTGAGAACGGGTACGAGACAAAAAATATACCCCTTGGGCAGGGGTATAGGGGTAACGTAATAACAACCTAGTGTTATTATTCTATTGCAATATAATAATTACTCACAAACTACTTTTAGCACTTGACCTTCAGCGACCTCTGAATAAATGGTCATGCCATTAGCTTCAGCCAGTTTGTTATATTTTTCACCTGCACCACACACTCTCTTAGCAACGTGCCACAAACCTTCACCTTTCTGTACTACAGTCTCGCCTTCTCCAGCTTCGACCTTTGCCATTGTTGTGTCAGTTGTTGTTTCATCAACCATAGACTCTTCGCCGGCTGTAACTTCGGTGGCTTCATTCTCTATCATAATTTCGGAATCGGTAAGATCGCTTAAATCTATTGGGGTGTTGCCTTTTGAGAAATAGGAAACACTAAAAACAACCACAAGAGCGAATATTACTACTCCTGTTACTAAATGCCTCCATTCAGCGTTAGGGATATCTTTTTTAACCTGTGCAAAAGAAGTCATTATTTTTTTCTTTGTATCGTTAAAATTAACTTTTTTCATTAGTACTCACCTCCTTAATTTACTATAATAATATATGATTTTCTTTAATATTCAAGATTTAAACTCGACCATAAAAGTTTATACACCAAAATCGATTGTAATAATCAAAGATCGGTTATTAAAAACGCTTTTAAGATAAAAGCTAATCTTTTTTGTTTTCTTTATCCTTATCTTTATCAGAATCTTTTTCTTTAGGAGCTGGGCAAATTCTAGAAGGTATCGGGTTTTTTTCATCAAACACCTCTATTGCTCCGCAACTTGGGTCCGTTTTAACTACTATTCCGTCAGGTATAATGAAAGGTTCATCAGGAATATCTTTTAAAACCGAGCCCATAACCCTATTCCATATAGGTGCTGCCCCGCTAAGGCCTGATGCAAGGTTGCGGTTCATGGCCCGATTATCATTATTTCCGACCCAAACTCCTACAGCATAGGTCGGAGTATAGCCGATGGTCCAGTTGTCTCTAATATCATTCGTTGTTCCGGTTTTAACTGAAACTACATGCCCGGGAACAACTAGCTGACTTCTAGGGCCAAAAGCAGGAGTACGAGCGTTATTGTCAGATAAAATGTTTGAAATTATATATGATGTTTGCGGGGACAAAACCTGCTTCTCGTAATTTCTTGTAATATTATAGATCTCAAATCCGTTTGAATCTTTTATAGAGGCGAAGGGGCTTATGGGCCTTTGTCGCCCGCTTCTGGCAAAAGTAGAGAATGCGCCAACTAGGTCTACCAGACGCACTTCCTTGCCTCCCAAAGTTACGGCTAAGCCATATGTATTATCTACCTTCCAGTTGCTTAAACCCATATCGTGCCCAAGTTGAACCATATTATCTGGGCCCAGCTGACTAACTAGTTTTACTGCCGGTATATTATAAGAATTAGCCAAGGCGGTACGCAAAGTCACAACCCCGTGATATGTGTTGTCATAGTTCTTTGGAGAATATTTTTGACCGTATGACTGATACGTTATTGGGGCATCCACAACAGTGCTTGCAGCCGTCATGCCATTTTCAAGGGCCAAAGCATATGTAATCGGCTTAACAGAGGATCCGGGCTGTCGATAGGCTGTAGCGACATCAAACTTACCATCGCTTCCTAAAAAGTAATCATACGAGCCGACATGTGCCAGTATCCCGCCTGTGCGAACGTCGACCACTACGGCCGCAGCATTTGAAAAGCCGAAACGTGCCCCGGCATCAACTTCTTCTCTAACTATTTCTTGAACTTGATCTTGAAGATCAAGATCAAGAGTTGTGGTTACAGATAAACCTCCGAAGTCAACCATGCGCTGCCCAAATATTTCATAGAGTGACTTTCTGACAAACTCTACAAAATGTGGAGCCCTAATGTATTCTTGCTGTGAGGCAAAAACAAGCTCTTGGGCGTAGGCGACCTCCGCATCGGCACTTCTAATAAACCCCAGCTCTACCATCCTATCTAGTACTTGTTTTTGCCTTTCTTTAGCCAAATCGTAATTTCCGGAAACCGGAGAGTAAACAGACGGAGCTGAAGGCAAGCCTGCAAGCAGGCTTGCCTCAGCCAAGTCAAGATCAGAAACATCTTTGCCAAAATATTTGTTCGCTGCAGCCTGCACCCCATAAGCCGTGCCCCCATAGGGAATATTGTTTAGGTAAAATTCAAGTATTTCATTCTTTGAATACTTCTGTTCAACAAGAATGGACAATACCAACTCTTTAACTTTTCTTGAAATTGTTCTTTCGGGAGTTAATAAAACATTTTTAACCAGCTGTTGGGTAATTGTGGAAGCTCCCTGGAGATCGTCTTCAAGTAAGGTGGCCTTTGCGGCCCTCACTATACTGGTTACTCTAAATCCGTGGTGGCTATAAAACTCAGAATCCTCTATAGCTAATGTGGAATCAATTACAACTTGAGGAATATCTTCAAGTCTCACGGGGGCATAGTTTTTATCTACATAAATTTCGTATAACAGACGGCCCTTACGATCTAATATGCGCGTCGAGCTATTATACGCCCGCTGCTCCAGTAAAACAGGCTGAGGAAGTTGCTTATACCATAAATAAGTCATTGCTGGAGCAACAATAAACAAAAGCA
Organism: Candidatus Nomurabacteria bacterium; assembly: GCA_020631855.1. Classification (GTDB taxonomy): domain Bacteria; phylum Patescibacteriota; class WWE3; order UBA101185; family UBA10185; genus JACKGU01. Next base: position 269,320 of record JACKGU010000002.1, read on the forward strand.
CAAATAGTCCTCCATAGAAAAATGTTGCGAACGGGCTTAGAAGAAATTTTCTCAAAGCAGTACGTTTTGGGTGACTGACTTTAACACTCTTCTTTTTCAGACTCTTGTCGAGGGGGATATTCTTGGAACCTGCGGGCTCTTTTTTAGTTTTAGCAGCCTGAGTCGGCTTATTTGTTTTTGAGGATCTTTTAGATTTATGTTTTGTGAACAGTATTTTACCAACAATTCTAGAAAAAGAAGCTTTTACAAAAATGCTTCTGTACCTGCTAAGTTCTGAACGTGCGGGCCCAAGCAGATCTGCACGAAAAGAAAAAACAACTATCCTTGTTATTGTGCGACGGACACGGCCAAAGACAGAGAATATCAAAAATAAAGGCTTGGTTAGGGTCTTAGGTATTGATATAAAGTTTTTAGCTGTTTTTAATGAGGTTTTTTTTATCGAGTTAAAAATCTTAGCGATAAAACAAATCGATCTTTCAATAGGCCATAGAAAAACGTAACCAATAATAACCAAAAGTTCGATGATTCCAATTAGTATATGAGTTATTAAGTCGGTTTTTTCTATTTTTTCTTTTTTGGCCATTAAGTACCTGTCCTGTAACTTGTACCGGTATTACTGCTTAAATTAATCATCTTAAGATGGTACTCGCGTATTATAAATTGCAACTACAGGTTATGTCAAATTAGCCTGTTTTTTTATCTTTCGTATTTGGTCACGAATGACAGCCGCCTTTTCAAAATTTAAGCTATCGGCCTCGTACTGCATCTCTTTTGTGAGTTTTAAAAGCTCTTTTTTTAAGAATTTTGGTGGCAGTTGTAAATAATCAATATCCGATAGCGTTTTTTTTCTGTCTGACTCTGTAACATCTATGACCTCTTCGTATAGCTTTGCCCTTATTGGCTTTGAGATTGAAACAGGCGTGATGTTATGCTCAATATTATATTTTTCTTGGATGGCCCTTCTTCTGTTTACTTCTCCGATAGCACGCTCCATGCTTTTCGTGACATTATCTGCATACATCACTACCTCACCGTTTATATGCCTTGCGGCACGGCCCATGGTCTGAATCAGTGCGCTTTCTGATCTCAAAAAACCTTCTTTATCAGCATCTAATATTGCCACCAAAGAAACTTCCGGCAAGTCCAAACCTTCTCGTAATAAGTTGATACCAACTAAAACATCGTAATTACCCTTTCGTAGGTCGTCTAAAATGTTGGATCTTTCCAAAGTCTCAATATCCGAATGTAAGTATGTTACTTTTATGCCTTTATCAACGAGGTAGGTTGCCAACTCTTCAGCCATCCTCTTAGTTAAAGTTGTAACTAAAACTCTTTCTCCTAAAGAAGTTTTTTCTAGTATCCTACTAAATAGATCTTCGATCTGCCCTTCTGTGTTCAAAACAGTGATTCTGGGATCAATCAATCCGGTGGGCCTAATAATTTGCTCTACTATTCTATCCTTAGATGCCTCAATCTCCCAAGCGGACGGCGTTGCACTTGTATATACTGTATACCCCATACGCTCGCGAAACTCGTCAAAGTTTAGAGGTCGGTTATCGAATGCTGAAGGCAATCTAAAACCGTAATCAATTAAGTTTTTCTTCCTTGCATAATCCCCATTGTACATACCACGTACCTGAGGAATTGTGATGTGAGACTCATCAACAACAAGTAAATAGTCTTTGGGGAAAAAGTCCAACAAAGTATAGGGGGCATCCCCCGGGCCCCGACCATCAAAATATCTTGAGTAATTCTCTATTCCTTTACAATAGCCAATCTCCCGTATCATCTCTAAATCATACATGGTCTTTTGTTCTAACCTATAAGCCTCGATGGCCTTTCCTTCCGCTTTCAAGAAAGCTACGCGTTTCTTTAGGTCGAGCTCAATTTCCTCATAGGCTTTTTCTCGTCGCTCCTCTGCGGTAACGTAATGTTTAGCAGGGTAAATCATCAAAAAGTCTCCTTCTTTAGCTCTATGACTATTAAAATCAGATTCATCTTGCGTAATACTCTTGGTATGGCTTCCCCTTCTCTCAGAAACCAGCTGAGACCTGTCTATCGGATCCCCCGTGAGAGGATTGAATCTGGTTATACTCTCAACACGATCGTCAAATAATTCAACCCTAACTCCTACTTCCTCGTAAGCCGGGTAGATATCGACAGTGCTACCTCTAATTCTGTAAGTGCCTCTTTTAAACTCGAACTCATTTCTTTCATAAAAGATTTGATTAAGTCTAAGTAATAAATCCTCTAATCTGATCTTCATTCCTTGCTTGAGTTCAATTGCGACCTTGGAATATTCAGCTGGAGAACCAAGGTTGTATATGCAAGAGACGGAGGCTACAACGATAACGTCTTTTCTGGTCATTAAAGACATGGTTGCTGAGAGCCTCATTCTATCTATGTTTTCATTTATGTCAGCGTCTTTTTCTATATACGTGTCCGTACGAGGAATGTAGCTTTCAGGCTGATAGTAGTCATAGTAGCTTACAAAATATTCAACTGCATTTTCAGGAAAAAAATCTTTAAATTCTTGGTAAAGCTGCCCAGCAAGAGTTTTATTATGCGAAAGTATAAGTGTGGGACGTTGAATCTCTTGAATAATGTTTGCAACAGTGAAAGTCTTGCCGCTTCCGGTCACTCCCAATAAAACCTGATCTCGGCAACCTTCCTCAAGCCCGCCAAGCAAAAAATCTATTGCTTTTGGCTGATCCCCTGAGGGCTTGTAGGATGAATTCAGCTTAAACATAGAACAAATTATAACATATGTTCGGGTAATTTTTGGGCAAGTTTCTTGACATCTTCGGTTTGTTTTCGGTAATATTTAAATATGAGCCCAGTAACACTTTATAAAAGACAAAAAGAAATCTTAGATTATATTTCTCAGTATATTCAAATTAACGGAACCTCCCCCACCCTATCAGAAATAGCTGATGCCATGGGTCTTTCTTCTCTAGCCACAGTGCACGAACATCTTCAAACCCTAGAAAAAAAGGGTGTAATTAAAAGATTTGACGGCTCCGTGAGAGGCATAGAGGTACTTGACCTGTCGGTAAACTCCACTCCACAAGCGCTAGAGCTGCCGTTAATAGGCTATATAGCGGCCGGGGAACCGATTGAAGCCATAGAGAACCCCCTTGACACTGTGCTAGTATCTTCGGATCTGGTTTCAAAAGTAAAAAGATGTTATGTACTCCAAGTAAAAGGAGACTCGATGATCGGCATTGGCATTTTTGACGGAGATTATGTTGTAGTTCAACAACAAAATGTAGCTCAAAACGGAGATAACGTTGTAGCTCTAATAGAAGGTAATTTTGCGACATTAAAAACCTTTTATAGAGAAAAGAACGGAAAAATAAGACTACAGCCTGCTAACGATTCCATGGAACCAATTATAGTAGACGAAGAAGATGTTCAAATTCAAGGCAAAGTTACGGGAGTTATAAGAAAATTCTCGTGAGCATGCTGCTGCAACAATATCAGTAGCCAGCACCTAGCTATAAATTTTTATCATAGGGATTATGTAACTACTTTTTGGAACTATCTTTTGTCGCGGATTCTTTTCCTACACCACTAAACTTAGACAAAAAACTTGCGCTTCCCTTCTTTTTCCGCTTGTAAAAATAGAACAACACTATAACACCTAGCACCAGAGCTATCATGAGTTGAACAATAGATTCCATACTGTCAAAACCATTAACGTATGACTCTGCTCCAACATACCCTATATAAAGATAGATCATATTTCTACCTAAATAGCCCACAAAAGACGAAACCATATAATTTTTGAAATCAAGTTTTGACAAACCGGCCAAAATTGAAACCGGGGCTGTGGGGACAATAGGAATTAATCTTGAAAACATAATAACAATAAAGTCCTTTTTTCCTTTTCCGAAGTGTTGGCCAAAAGCTTCGACCTCTGATCTGGAAACACCTATAAATTTACCGAACCTTGTCAAAACAAAATCTTCAGCTTTTGCAGAAGCGACATAAAGTATAGCAGCGCCAATAAGTTTGCCCATACCGCCCAAAAAAGCTAACCAGAATAAAAATATAAAGGCTTTATTTTGAGCCCCTGCAATGGATCCTGCAGCCGTCATAACAATAGGGGAGGGTATTGGAGCAATTACTTCTTCTACAAAAGAGGCGATAAATGTAAAAAGACCAACCGGGACGTGGTTCGCGACATTAAGAAGCATATTAGTGAGTTTATCTAAAATTGACATGGAAGAATTGTAGCAAGAAAAAATCATTTGTGCTATTTTTAATATATGAGCGTAACTGCCCCCCAGACCATGTCCTTGGTCAGCCATGATCAAAATTTAACACCCAAACAAAAAACAGAAGATTTGATGCTTGAATTGATTGAAAATTTTGGTAAAGATGAAGTCGAGGAGGCCGTGAAATATCTTCATTACCGCAACCCAACCCCGTTACCAAAAAATGAGAAGAAGGGAAAACCAATACTATATGTTTTTAGGCACGGAGAAACCTCGGATAACTTCAATATGCTCTTTAGCGGGTGGAGAGATGTGAATATAACAGAAAAAGGTAAAAAGCAGGCGCTTGCACTAGCTAATAAGCTGGCTAAGAAGGATATAGATATGTTAATTTGTTCGGATCAAATTAGATCTATAGAAACAATGAAACTTGCGATGTCAAAAAACACTAAAGGTAAGAATTTGGAAATTATAAAAGAGCCTAGAATTAAAGAAAGGCGATACGGAGATTGGGAGGGGCAAAGTAAATTAAAAATGCTTCTAACTCACCCTGAGAGTAAAGAACAGCGCAGAGACTTTGACTTCGTACCTCCAAATGGGGAGAGCATGGCAATGGTCGAAGGGCGAGTGCTTGCATTTCTAAGAGAGATACTCCCTCTTATGAGAAAGCACAATGTCAATGTTGCGCTATCTTGTCACGGAAATTCAATAAGAGCAATAAGAAAAAAATACGAAGGACTAACAAACGAACAGGCCGCTCACATTGAAACGATACTGGGAGAAGATTACGCTGCTTACTATGTAGGGTAACCGCGATCAAATTACCAACGACTCGTTCGTCTTTTTCACGGACCTAAAAAATAAAACAAAGGGTTCTGGATCAGCCTAAGAGCCAAAAAAATTATCAAAAATGTCAAGCAAACGATTATACTTCGCGACTCTTTCACCACGAGCGGGAGAGCCGGATTTAATAAAATCAGCCTCTACAGCTACTGCTAAATCTGATATGAACGTATCTTCGGGGGTATCTCCGCTTCGATGAGAAACTATTGTGGACATGTCGGCGGATTTGGCAAGTCTTATAAAATCTAAGGTCTCTGATACCGTGCCCACTTGATTAGGTTTAATAATCACAGCAGAGGCAAGATTCTTTTTAATAGCTGCCTTCAAATATTTTGCATTGGTTACAACTAAGTCATCAGCTACTATCATTACCTTTTGTTTGTAATTTTGATAAAAGTGCTCCCACCCTTCAATATCGTTCTCATAGAAAGGATCTTCTAAATAAATAATCGGATATTGTTGAAGAAGATCGCCATAATAAGAAGATAATTGGGCATGATCGAGTTTCAAAGATTCTTCTTTTATCTCGTAACGATCGCCCACATGAAAAGACTCAGCGGCAACATCCATGCCTAAAAACAGGTCTTTGCCTAGAACTAAACGGTTGTTTTTCTCACCGTCTACCCTAACCTCTTCTACAGCCTGTTTTATGGTCGTTAGAGCTTTTTTTGTCGTAAAACCTTGAGGAGCAAAGCCTCCCTCATCTCCCACCCCCGACTCATATCCCTGAGAAACTAAAAGCTTGTGCAATGAATTATAAACAAATACACCCATTTCTAACTGTTTAGGGTAAGGGGTTGTTTTTGCAGGAATCACCATAAATTCTTGAAAAGATAGATCGTTGTCTGCGTGCTTACCCCCATTTAATATATTAAAAACCGGAGTAGGAAAATTTATTGAGCCCATTTTAGAGTATGCCGGTTTAAATACAGAATTGTTTTTATACAATACATGCAAATACTCAAACAGTTGAAGATTCAAGCTTTTTGCAGCAGCATTTGAGACTGCCAGAGAAACAGATAAAATGCTGTTTCCGCCTAACACTCTTTTATTGGGAGTGCCGTCCATGTCTATCATTAAAGTGTCAATTTCGAGTTGATTAAATGGGTTTTTACTAACAAGTAAGTCTTTTAAGGGGTCATTGACTACCGCAGCAGCCTTTTGTGCTTCTAAATGCAAGGCCTCATTCTCTCCGGTCGAGGCTCCGTCCGGAACAGTTTGGGTTCCCACAGCACCATCATCGAGCTCTACCCGAGTTTCAATAGTCCACTCTGACCTGGAGTTTAGGACTTTGTGACAAGTGATGTCTTTAATTTTCGGCATACTCAAGACCTTAAATAGTAAATCTTTTCCTCTTCGCTTCTTTAGAAACGCTCTTTTGACTGTGCTTTTTTGCAAGCAGTTTTTTCTCAGCTTCGTATACTATCTTTCTTGTTTTTTCCACAACATCAGGACTTAAAGAAACTGATGTAATACCCCACTCAACTAGCTTCTCTACCAACTCTGGGTATTGAGAAGGGGCCTGCCCGCACATAGAACATGTCACTTTCATCTTTTTACTTACAGTAACAACTTTTTCTAATGCGGCCATTACCGCAGGGTCAAGCTCGTTATATACATTTGCCACCTTTGGATTATCTCTATCAACTCCAAGAATTAACATGGTCAGATCATTAGTACCTATCGATACACCATCTATGCCTTCATTTAAGAAATCTTCGAGCAGTATAACGTTAGAAGGAATTTCAACCATCATCCATATCATAAATGAACCGCTACGGCGAAGCCCGTTTGCAGACATAATCTTTTTTACCCCAACGAGCTGATCAACAGTCCTTACAAAAGGAATCATCATGTGAAGATTTTTCAGGCCCTGTTTATTTCTAACAATCTTCATCGCTTCAATCTCTAGACGAAAAACATCATCATCTTCAAGATAACGAGACGCTCCCCTAAATCCGATCATTGGATTTCTTTCATCTTTTTCGTACTTTGCTCCTCCAACCAGATTACGAAACTCGTTTGTTCTAAAGTCTGTGGCTCTATAAACTACCGGTCTAGGATGGAAGGCCTTAGCAAATTTTCCCATACCTTCAGCGAGCTTTATTACAAACTCATCCTGTTTTCCATCCTCAATAAATTTGCGGGGGTGTTTTCCAATCTGAGCAACAATAAACTCAGCACGTAGAAGTCCAACACCATCTACATTGCGCGCAGCCATATCTTCTGCCAACTCAGGCTCGGCCAAATTCACATAAATTTTAGTGGCGGTTTTAAAATCAGCCTTAGCCTCCGACTTCACCTCTTCCTTTACCACAAAATCTCCTTCGAATACCTTTCCGGTAGACCCATCAACAGTGACTACCTCTCCCTGCTTTAAAATTTTTGTTGCGTGTTCCGAACCTACTACAGCGGGAATGCCTAACTCCCGGCTTACAATTGCTGCGTGCGAAGTACGGCCCCCCTCATCGGTGACGATTGCAGAAGCACGCTTCATGGCCGGAACATAATCAGGATCAGTCATAACCGCAACGAGTATATCTCCTTCTTTTACTCTTGATATCTCCTTTGGAGAACGAACTATAACTACCGGACCGCTTGCTACCCCTGGAGATGCCGCCAGTCCCTCTAAAATAAACTTTCCTGCTTTTTTCTCATCAACATGAGAATGTAGAGAGTCTGCTTTCACATCGTTTAGTGTGGTTACGGGTCTTGATTGAACTATAAACAGCTTTTTACCTTCCAAGGCCCACTCTATATCCTGGGGCCTGCCGTAATGGTCCTCTATCCTCATCCCAAGCTGCGCTAATTCTTTTACATATTTGTCAGACAATTTCTGTTTCTCTTGGTAGGCTTTAGAGACAGGAGTTTTACCCGCCAGGGTGAATTGCCAAGTCTGCTTTGCAATGTGACGATATGTTATTTTATTAGTCTTTTTATCTATCAAAAACTGGTCCGGAGTTAACTCCCCCGACACAATAGGCTGGCCCAATCCAAAGGCGGCTTCTATCGAAACTTCTTTTCTACTGTTTGTGAGGGGATTCACAGTAAACATTATGCCGGATATTTCCGACTGAACCATTAACTGCACAGGAACAGCTATCCCAACCTTTAGATGGTCGTAATTTTTATCGGTTCTATAAAAAATTGCCCTCGACTCAAAGAGCGATGCCCAGCACATCTGTACGTGCTTTATTACATCTTTATAGCCTTCAACGTTTAAATACGTCTCTTGCTGACCCGCGAAGGAGGCGTCGGGGAGATCTTCTGCTGTAGCAGAAGATCTCACAGCAACTCTTTTATCAAATTCTCCACACAACTCATGATAGCTCTTTTTAATCTCCTGCTGAATATCCTCAGGCATCGCCGCGCTCATAATAGCTGTTTTAATATGCTTCGAAGCCTCAATCAATTTATTTGAATCCTCAACGTTCAAGCCCGATAACTCTGTAAGTATTTTGTCTTTAAGCGAAGTTTTTTTTAAAAAATCAAAATAAGCTTTTGCTGTTACCACAAAACCATTAGGAACAGGTATTTCAGCGTGGTACATTTCACCAAGATTTGCACCTTTTCCTCCAACTAAAGCTATATCATTTTTTCTAATTTGGTTGAACCAAAGAGTATGGGCAGTATTTTTATTCATACACTAATGGTAATACATACCGATTTATTAGTCTAGGAAAAAATAGGTACAAAAAGAAAATATTCTCTAAATGAAGGCTCCGTGGACTAAAGTCCCCAGTCTCTTCTTTCTCCGCGGTTGAAAGCCCACGCCTTCATCCCCGAGCTAAAGCACGAGGTCTTCCCGCTGTGGAAATCAACCTCCGCCAGCTTACGCAGGTGTTTTGCTGTAATTTCTTTGCTCTGCAAAGACCAACATACTGGGCAAACTACATTTATTAGCTTACGCGAGTAGAGTTTTAAGTAACGAAATTATAAATGACTAGCCTTGCTTTAATTCAACTTCTCCTAAAGGTATAAAATCAACCCCTTGAGAAGCCAAAAGACTTAAAATCATTAAATGCACCTCATTTAAAAGATCGATATTATCTAGCTCGATAAGGATTGTTAAGTTTGGAGTCGTATTGGATACGCGAATTAAAAACCAAGAATGTTCACTTAAACTAACTCTAACACCATCAACATAGCTTACTCGATAAAAATTTGCCTCTTGCTCCTTTACATTTTGGACTATACCGGAAATTACCGAGAACTTTTTTTCGTCACTTACAGGTATTTTTATTTCTCCCGAAGTGTAACTTTTTTGCACGCCCTTCATTAACTCAAATAAGCTGATGTCCAGATCTTCCAGCATCTTTAAAAAATATAAGGAATTAAAAATACCATCGTCATACCCATAATTTATGTCTAAATATATATGCCCTGAGTTTTCGCAGCCTAAAACTGCACCGGAGTGCATCGCATCCGAAAAAAATGTGTGACCGGTTTTTATCATGCGCGGAGATCCCCCAAGACTAAGAACGCGTTCGTGCAAATAACTGGAGCACTTAGGATCATAAACCACTAAAGATTTTCCGGAGCGGCCCTCCAAGTAGTAAGGCAGCATTGCTTGGACAAGTCTGTCTGTAGAGTAGCTATTGCCCTTTTCGTCAATTAAGCCCATACGATCGCAATCAGGATCTAAAGCAATTCCGAGCTCAAAAGAAGAATCATAAGAAAGTGCAACTTCTTTAAAGGAGTTCATATAAAACTTGTTTTCAGGATTCGGGGTCACTGAATCGACACCGTACTCAGGCTCGTTGTTTATAACAGTCAAGTCAAGGTTAAGCGCACCATAAGTTTCAGTCGCATATTCTGAAATGGTTGAGTGTCCGCAATTTAATATAACTTTATGTTTTTTGTTAAATACAAAATAATCTCTTATGTAAGAAAAATATTGCTGATTTAAGTCTTCTTTTCTCTTTGTCCCTTTATTAAATTCAAAATTTCGTGCACGTACCTTGTCTCTAATCTCCTGGATGTCAGCAGAACTAAAAGGAACTGCATTTCTGTAGTCAAGGCGAAACCCATTGTACGATAAGGGGTTATGGCTTGCTGTTATTTCTATTCCAGCATCAAAATCTTGAGTACAAGTTAAAAAATGCACTATTGGGGTTAATGAGACTCCAATATCTATAACATCAGCGCCAACCGCAACCAAACCTTCAATAAAAAAACTTTGCAAAGAACCCGAGCTGGGTCGAGAATCTCTTCCAACGACAACTGTAACATTTTCTTTTGCTAGTTTTTCAAACAGTAAAGTTCCAACCGCACACCCTATTAAGTAAGCGCCCTTTACATCAAGATCTTTATCTACAATGCCCCTTATATCGTATGTACGAAAAATATTGTCATTTGCTAACATGCTATACGTAATATTATCAGGGAATATTAAATGTTTAAAGTACACGATGCGGCAATACGAACGTAAAGAATAAAGAAATAGTGCAGAGCTTTAAAAGGACACCGAATTAAGAAAGCGGGATTGTGAAAATAAATTTTGATCCTGAGGGTAGATTGTCCTCAACCCATATCTTACCGCCGTGTGCCTCGACAATTCCTTTTGCAATAACCAAGCCTAGACCTGTCCCGTGTTCTCGAGACACAGGCAATTCTCTGGCCTGAACGAATTTCTTGAATATCTGCTGCCGCATCTTAGGAGTAATTCCGACTCCTGTATCGCAAACCTCTATCTGAACAAAACCATGAGATTGCTTTGATCGAAGGCAAATGTGCCCCTTAGCAGTGTATTTTACTGCATTGGATAGTAAATTACTCAAAACGTGCTTTAATTGTTCGGGGTCGCAGCTTACATAAGAAATCGTAGGATCGAGCTCAACAACAGCTGTAAGACCCTTTTCCTTAGCCAAAAGGCTGTAGCCTTCCATTACAGATTCCAAAAGCTCATTTAAATTAACCGGGTGCTTAAAAAGCTCAATCTTACTAGCTTCTATTTTAGCAACATCCAACAAGTCATTCACTATAGATAAAAGGTTAGACGAGGAATCTTCGATCTGTTTAATCATCAAGGAAACTTTTTCCTCTCCTAAACGATCTTTTTCTTTAAGAATCATGTCGGCAGAACTTCTAATGACCGACAAAGGAGACCTTAATTCGTGGATCATCATTGCGGTGAATTCGTTTTGAAGCTTTTTAAGCCTCGTGGCCTTTTGATTTGTGAAATGTATATAAAATATAGAAACTAAAGCAATTAAAAATGGGGGCAGAATTAGCAAAATATCCATTTCAAGACATTAACTTAACTACCGAGTCAGAGGCATCACCCAGCAAGGTGGATACTTTGGCAGCAAGCTCCTCAGGAACAATGTTATATTTCATAATATAATCTTCTGCACCAAGCTCAATAGCTTTGCTAATGTTATCTTCATTACCGAAATTTGTCAGCATAACAACGCGCTGGCTTCTGAGCTCGCTATCTTCTTTTATTTCTTGCAGGATTTCAAGGCCGTTTTTACCCGGTAAAACAAGGTCGAGCAATACCAGGTCCGGCTTATGTTCTCTTACCGCGTCTATGGCTTTATCTCCTGCAGAAACGTTCATTACAGAGTAGCCGCTGAGTTCAAGTTGGGTTTTATATAAGTTATAAATATCTAAGTCGTCTTCGATTATAAGTATGTTTTTAGCCATATGTAAAATATAACACAGCACACACTTCACAAACAATAACATTTACTCTATGCTTATTTAGTATGTTTAAAAAAGCCTTAGTATCAACAACACTTCTAATATTGCTGGCCACAGGACTTTATATAACCTACGATTTTTTAGCACTAGACAACAAAATAAATCCCGAAAACAGCATAATTTCTCCCATTATAAACGCGGTTGAAGAAAAAGTTGATTCTTCAAAAAACATTGAGGGTTCAAAATACGAAAATTCGGACATTATTAACATACTTCTGCTTGGAATTGACAGGCGAAGTAAAGAAGAATACGGCTACAGAACCGATATAATGATCTTACTAACAATCAATAAAGCTAAAAATAAAATAGTCCTAACCTCTATCCCCAGAGATCTTTGGTATGGAGGAGGTAGAGTCAACGCCTTTTTTATACAAAGTAGCTGGGAAGAAACACAAAACGCTTTTTTAGAAATTACAGGCCAGAAGCCCGATGCATACATTTTGACTGATTTTGAGGATTTCTCGTGGATCGTGGATCAAATAGGAGGCCTTCCGGTAACGATAGAGACCACCTTTACAGACTCTCAGTATCCGGTCGATGCAACAAAAGAGTATCAAACAATAACTTTTATCCAAGGTCAAGAAAAAATGTCCGGCGACCGTGCACTTATTTTTGCAAGATCTAGAAAAGGAGATAACGACAACGGTGACTGGGGCAGAATGAAAAGACAGCATCTCTTGCTTAAAAGTCTAGGCGAAAACATGTTTAATGCGGATAGTTTCATATGTAAAATAGGAAATCTAAAAATAACCGACGGGTCCTGCTTTTTAAACCTTAATACGGAAACCTTGAAAAAGGGCTTTGAGCTCGCTACTACAGGCAGGATGGAAACCAACCTAACACTAAAAGACCTGGTGTACGCAAAAGACCTGTATGTAGATAAAAACGACTACAAAGTGGAATCTTTGTACATGGACTACAACTATTTATACACTCCTCTAGCCGAAGACTATGGGGGAGCTTGGGTACTTGCTCCAATAGGTGACTCTTTTGTTAATTTTCACCAGGAACTGGAAAATAAAATTAACAATACTGAGATCCAAGAACTAGATCGGGCGAGCGACGAAGCGCAAACACTCAACAACTAAAGCCCTAGGCATAAAGGTTAATAGCAAACCCTATCTAAAAAATGAGCAAAATTCACCTAAACTAAAACCTCTATTCGAAAAAGTTCGTCTGAAAAACTTATCTACTCGCAATATAGCACTATTGCAATAGCGGGAGTGTATAACAGTAAAGATATGTTGGCGATACAAAAAACAAGTAACACTTTAGTTTATAGTCGGAATAAGCAATGCGATTTGAATACAAATAGTATCTTATAGCTCGAGACATGGCCTGCCTCTTTCTGTAATTAATGAGCCTTTCTACATCAGTTTCGCAATCCCGTCTATACTTAACCTCCACAAAAGCTATAAGGTCTCTTTTCTTCGCAACCACATCCAATTCTCCCCACCTGCAAGTCCAGTTCTTATCCAGTAAGGAAAAGCCCAAAGAACTTAAATGGTCGCACACCTTAGACTCTGCGCCACGACCTATTTTTCTTGTTTTGTGCATATAAAAATTTTATTAAAAGAGTGAGAATAAATGACGGGAGAATGCTAGTAAAAATAGATTAAGCGGGCATAACTATTGCTCTAAAATAGAATCTTCAGGTACATCTTCAACAACGCCGACAGCCGATTCTTCCTTTGGAGCCTCGGGGTCTTCAGATATCAACTGGGGGGACTTTAACGGCTCTACGGCAGAAGGATCATCGGGGGCTATACCATAGTAATTAACAAGGTCGTTTGCTATTTGCATCCACAAAGGAACAGCTGTCTCAGATGCATATGTACTGGAGCTGGGTTCTTGTAATTTCACAAGCATTGTAAACTTTTTAGAGGTTGGTAAATAACCGATAAAAGTGGCGTTAGTTTTTGAAGGATCGTATTTTCCATTAACCGGAATTTGGGCTGTACCGGTCTTTCCGGCAATATCGTATCCCTTTAAATTGAAGTACCTGGATTCACCGCCGCTGACGGCCTGAGTCAACATGCCGGTCATTGTCGCTGAAGCTTCTTTGGATATAACTCTGCGTAAAACTTGGGCGGGAATATCAATTACTCTGTCGCTTTCTATAATTTTCTGAACAATTCGGGGGCGCATTAGATTACCTCCGTTAACAATTGAATTAAAGGCATTAAGAACCTGCAGAGGCGTCGCAGACATGCCTTGGCCAAACGACATTGTAGCTAAATCGATGTCGGTCAAAGTATCCGCATCCTTTATTAAACCGGTGTCCTCTCCCTCAAGCTCAATGCCGGTTACATTTCCTAAACCGAAGTTTCTAAAATACTCCACTATGCTGCTAGCTCCAACCAAATGGCCCACCCATGCCGCGCCAATGTTATTTGACTTTTGCAAGAGCTGAACTATTGTTTGAACACCGTGATGCCTTCCATCCCAGTTATTTATAGTGTAATCAGAATAAACAACAGGGCCTGCATCAACAAAAGTAGATTCTGGAACGATCTTTCCCAGATCAATGCCCGCAGAAACCGTCAAAGATTTAATTACAGATCCCGGCTCATAGGTCTGAGATATTGCTAAATTGGTTCGTTCAATCTTCTTCTTGCCACCTTCAAGATTTTCTTCTTCGGACATACCGAAATCACTGAAATCAGTCGGATCGTACGTTGGATAATTAGCCATAGCAATAACATCTCCGGTAAAAGGGTCCATAACAATAACACTGCCGGAAATTGCGCCGTATGTTTCAACCCCCTCCTTCAATCTGCTTTCCACCATGTACTGCACCGCGCGATTAATTGAAAGCGATATATCCCTGCCATCTATAGAGTCTATTCGTTTATAACCTCCAACCAAAATAGGGTTCCCAAGAGCATCGCGTTCCTCTACTATTCTACCGGGGCGACCTTGTAAATCTCCGTTCAGCGCACCTTCTATTCCAAAGTAACCCTGAGGGTTCCCTTCTTCATTACTAGCTACAAAACCCAAAACATGAGAAGCTAAAGAACCTTCCGGGTAGTACCTTGCGGGCTGTTCTTCAAAACCAATGCCTGTAATTCCCAAGCTCTCTATTGCGGCCTTCTGATCAGGATCCAAGCCGCTCGCTAACCTTACCCAATATAAATCTAAATTTAAGGAGTCATAGATTTTTGCATAAGTTTTTTCTTTATATTCAAGGCGACTGCGTTCATCTTCAAAGACAACAAAGCTTGTTAAAGTTTCGGATAGGCGCTGGGCTGCATCGTTTATATTAAGCAATACCTTTGGCTGAGCATACAATAAAAATGAAACTTGGGTTGTGGCTAATTTATAGGAGTCACTACTTAAAATATCTCCCCTTTTGGCGGGTATTTCTTGCAAATTCCAATACTGATCCTGAGCTAAAGCTTTATACTTTTCGTGCCCCAAAACTTGTATGAAAAAAAGCCTAACAATAAGAACTAAAACGCCTAGAGAAGCGGTCAACTGTAAAATATAGATTCTGCTATTGTTGCTTGTGGGCGAAATCGGTCTTCTCATGTAACTCTATAATATCAAACTATTGAGTCAAAGATGCAGTTTGTACAACAGGGCTAAGGGCATACACATAAGCGGTATTTCTCTGAAATCCTTGCTCCTGGGCTTGTTTTTCAATGTATGACAAAGACGAATACTTAGCGGATTCAAGTTCCAGCTCCGATATTTCCGACAACAAAGAAGTTTTTTCTCTCATTAGTGCGGACATCTCTTTACCCTTTACAGCTAAATTATTGGATATGCTAAGCTGAAATATTAAACTTAGCGTAAAAATCAAAACACAAACAGCAAGCATAGCTTTGCAGAAATCGAATGTGCTTTTGTTTGTTTTTTTATATCTATAATCCATACTAAGCTACTCTTTCAAAAACTCTTAATTTGGCGCTTCTTGCGCGTCTGTTGTTTCTCACTTCCCCGTCGGAAGGGACTAAAGGCTTTTTAGTTAAACTATCAAGCCGTATTTCACTAGCAGGCCGCATGTATTGTCGACCAAAATCTTTGACGACCTTATCTTCGAGCGAATGAAAACTAATTACAGCCATTCGCCCCCTAGGCAGTTTTAATAAACATGCGGCCTGAGGCAGTGAATTTTCAAGATTTGCCAATTCATCATTGACAACTATTCGCAGGGCTTGAAATACTCTAGTGGCAGGATGAATTCTGCCCTTTTCATAGCCCGAAGGAGCTTCACTAACCAAAAGATCAACAAGATCTCTAATTACATTAAACTTCTTCGATCCACGAAACCTAACTATGGCAACAGCGAACTTTTTCGCCATGCGCTCACCCCCAAAGACGTAAAACATCTGCGCCAACTGCTGTTCCGAAAGAGTATTCAGAAGATCAGCCGCTGTTACACCCAAATTTTTATCTAGCCTCATGTCCAGCGGAGCATCTAGTTCATTTGTAAAACTAATTCCCGACTCTCCCGACTCAACCTGAGAAGAACTAAAACCGAGATCATAAATTATCCCATCAACATCTGTAAAACCATTCTCAAGAGCAATAGCGAGTATATCTTTAAAATTTCCCTTTACCCCAATAAAATTCTTATCCAGCCTCTCCTCCTTAAGGCGCTCTTCGGCTCTACTTAGAGAGAATTCATTACAATCAATACCAAGGACAAAACATCCTTTTTCAAGCAATTTAGAGGCATGCCCAGCATCTCCAAGAGTACAATCAATGTACTTTCCGCCTTTTATGGGCGCCATATAAGTTAAAATTTCACTCTCAAATACAGGTGTGTGATACATTTCAACCTAACTCGGCAAGTTCTTCGATAAATTTTCAAGGTACGCTTCCCAGATGGAAGTGTTCCATATTTCAATGTGATCTCCTGCTCCAATTACTGTTGTTTCTTTGTCAAGCTGAGCATAGACCTTTAGATTAGAAGGTAAAACAATCCGACCTTGCGAATCAATTGCAGCTTCAGCGGCACCGGCATACATATATCTTTTAAGGTCTCTGGTTCTAGCCTCGGTTATTGAACCCGAAAGCTGTTTTTGAGATTCTTCGAGCCAGTCATTTTTATCGTAAATAAAAACGCACTGCTCAAAACCTCTAGAGAGAACAACCTCATCTCCTAAAATCTGGTCACGTAGTTTTTTAGGCAGGGCGAGCCTTGAACCCTCAGTAATATTCGGTTGATACTCCCCTAAAAACATTTTCATAAATATTAGACTTTAATGAGCAGACAAAATGCTTGTGAAATCTATAGATATTCACCAGCATTCACCATGTACATCCAATATGCACCAATTTTATCCCAAGGTCAATACAAAGATTACCCGAAGATTGAAAGGAGATGACTTGAAAGTGAAATTTTAAAACTCTGTTCTCGGAACTTTTTCCTGCTGATGCTTTTAGAATGTTGGCGCATCTACACTTTTACTCCTTTCAGCCTTCGCCGATAAGCTAAAAGCTGAAGAACGTCAACCGCACCGGCTTATGCATGTGTTTTTCTGTAATTTCTTTGCGCTGCGAAGCACAACATGTTGGGTAAACTACATCTACTAGCTTACGCAAGCAGTTTCAAGTAACGGAACTATAAGTAATGAAAAAGGAGGGGATTCAGGAAAACCTGTAATGCAAGGCCTTCCCTCCGCCCCCCCTTAGAAAAAATAGTTCAGCAGGTAGTAAATACCACCTGCTGCCAAGACCCCCATTACCACAACGACAAACAGGCAACAACCGTTGCCATCGTCGCCGGGTGACGGCGGTATTATATCTTCCATGCTCCAGCCAGATCGCCGGAGCGCAACTATGACAAGCAATGCAGCTATGCCTAGCGCAAACGCTAGGACAAAGGCATTGCCTGCCCAGACGAGGAGACCCTCGTCCTTTTCCTCGACCACAGCGGGCGCTGTGGTCGGAGTAATTTGCTCAGCCACCGTAGTGGTGGGCTGGGCAACTTTGGTTTTCGGCGGCTGCGCCACCAAAAACACACCCACGGCACAAATGGCCATGGGTATAAGTAGGGTCGCTACCGACCCTATAAGTTTTTTCATTTTTCCCTCCAGGGAAATTCGCTCCGAGGAGACATTTCGGCCGAAGCCTTAATGTCGGAGCCAGGCTTTAATGTAGCCTGCCTATTTTGCCGAGGAAAAGATTGGCAGGGATAGGTCCCTTTTGGGAATTTGGTGGCTGGCGCCACGCTCCTTACACCCTATAGGGGGTCGGGACATCCAAAGATGCGGGTTACACCGCACCGGTCCCTGGGTGTAAGGTCTTTCCCTGGTCGTTAACGTAGACCATCGGCAGATGCAAGCATCTTTGCTGCACGTCAGGGTAACCCATAGCTGTTTTCTCACAGCTATCCCTCTCGATGGGGTTTTCTGCTCTTGGGCTTTCCTACGCTTCATTGCGCCGGAAACTTCCCTCACCTACCTTTACGCCGCAGGGGCGTTCAGATAACTGCCCTGGGGGCGGTGCTCCTTAACGCACCAGAGATCTATCGCGTCTCCTTGGCGCCACTGTTGCTAAAATCTTTGATTAGTGGGATCAAAGAAGTTGAGTTATCGAACAAATAATGTTTTGGTCGGCAATTCAACTTTTTTGATGCTGAGAATTAAGAAAAACAGGCAGCAAAAAAAGGTTTCTTATAATGTTATAGGTTAATTATACGCCTAATGAAGCGTTTTGTAAATATTATAGGTCCTTTACGGGGGGGGGGAGGTTACCCGAGCTCGTCGATTCTTAAGCGTCTTTGTGAAGCTGTATCGCGATCTCTGATAGTCACAGTTTCATCCTCTAAGGTCTGAAAATCGACTGTAATGCAATAGGGAGTCCCTATTTCGTCTTGGCTATAGTACCTTTTTCCAATATTTCCTCGATCATCCCAAGCCACATTATAGCCTTTGGTAACTAGAGTGTTGTATATTAGCCGAGCTTTATCCACAAGCTCGGGTTTATTCTTTAAAAGCGGGAAAACAGCATACCTATAGGGTGCTATATCTGGGTGCAGTTTCAGAACTACTCGTTCTTCTTCCTCAACATAAGCATCAAACAACAACACCAACATAAGTCTATTAAGCCCTATGGAGTACTCAACGACATGGGGAACATATTTCTCCCCTGTTACAGGGTCGGTGTAATCTAGATTAGTTCCCGAAAATTCCGCATGGCGACTTAAGTCCCAGTCGCTTCTGTAGTGAAGGCCTTGAAATTCTTTCCAACCAAAAGGAAATCTATACTCAACGTCTGTAGCTATCTTATTGTAATGAGCCCGCTCCTTAAAGTCTTGGTCGCGCAGCCTGAGCTTATCTTCAGGAATTCCCAAACTTACTAACCAGTCTATAGCCCAAGATTTCAATTTCGCCATTTGATTTTCGGCATCTGAAGGATGCACATACAGTTCCATTTCCATTTGTTCAAATTCCCGCGTTCTAAAAAAGAAAGGGCCGACCTTTATCTCATTTCTAAACGCCTTGCCTATTTGAGCTATTCCAAAAGGTATTTTCATTCTCATGGAATCTCGAACTAAAGCGTAGTTATAAAAAATGGGCTGACATGTTTCTCCTCTTAAATAAGCGGTTGCTTTAGCGTCTTCTAGTGTACCTATTGAGACCTCAACTAAACTATTGAATTTTCTTGCTTTTGAAAGCTTATTTCCATCGGGGCTTAAAATGTTATTTTCAGCAATTAAAATATCCAGCTCCTCAAGACTCATGCCGTCAGCATTAAACTCCTCTCCGTTTTTTTTCTCAAAGTATTCCCCAATAATGTGGTCGGCTCGATATCTTTTATTGTTTTTTATATCTTCAACCATTGCATCGGCAAAGGATTCAACGTGCCCGCTAGCCTCCCATACCCTCGGGTGAGATATAATTGCACTATCTAGCCCCACTATGTTTGGTTGTTTATGCACAAACTCTTTCCACCATAAATTTCTGATGTTTCTTAGCATTTCAGCTCCTAGAGGACCAAAGTCGTAAGCGGCTTCCCACCCACCATAGATTTCTGAGGATTGAAAAACAAAACCTCTTCGTTTGCATAAACTTGTTATTTTTTGAACCGCGTCCATGGAACTATCCTACCATAACCATAAGCAGTATTAAATCCCATTTTAAATACAATCAGCAGCGGGTTTTACCCATCTCAAAAGGTGTTTGAGTACTTTGTTGATTTTTTGAGACCCGGACCCATAAGATAAGAGTAAAAAACGTGCTTTTACAAAATAATCAACTGCCGCTAGCTCACTCAGGCGGGTTACTGTAGTCTCATTACGCTTCAAAGCCAACATTTCGGGCAAAGTACATCTTCTAGCCTATGCAAGTGGTTTTGAATAACTAAACTATAAAAGCACTTGACATAATAGCCCCCTTCGGGTTATATTCGGTATATGTACGAGGCGCTAAATCAACCTATAGAAGTATTGATTTCCTTTACCAAAAATGGCCCCATACCGACAAGTTTCATATGGAAAAAGAAGGAATACTACATCCAAGAATTAAATTTTATATATAAAGAAAAAAGAGGAAATGAAACAATTCACTACTTTATGGTCTCTGATGACTCTGCGGCGTATAAGCTATGTTTTGAAACCGAGAGCCTGAGATGGTTACTTATGGAGGTATATGATACGCTGCAACCGGAGAACGGCGTTTCTGCAGTAAAAGAAAGAATAACTATAACTTATGCGAGACAGAATAATATTACATGTTGATTATGACTCTTTCTTCGCTTCCGTAGAGCAACAGGCAAATCCGTTTCTAAGAAATAAAGTTGTTGGAGTAACAAGTGCAAATTCGAACAAGGGCATAATTGTTGCCCCCTCAATACAAGCTAAAAGAGTTGGCATCAAAACAGGCATGCCTGTTTTTAAAGCACGTGCTTTATATAAAAACATAATCTTGGTTAAAAGTGATTTTGTAAAATATACGCATGTTCAAAAAGAAAGCTTAAAAATTTTTGCTAAATATACCGATAAGATAGAGCCATTTAGTATAGATGAGGCATTTCTTGATATAACGCAAACCTGCAAATTTTTCGGCACGCCCGAAAACGTAGCACTAGAGATTAAGTCAGAACTTAGAAAAACTATAGGGACGCTTATTACATGCTCCATAGGCATAGGGCCAAATAAAAGCATGGCAAAAATAGCCTCAGAAATAAATAAACCTAATGGGATTTTTAAACTAACTAGAAATAACATGGAAGAAGTTTATAAAGAAATTGAACTTACAGATGTTTGTGGGATAGGTAAGGCAACAGCCAAAAAACTAAGGGATTTAGATATAAATAATCTTGAAGATCTAGCTAAAACAAACTACGCGATTCTTAAATTAAATTTTGGAAACTCCTTAGCAAATTTTTTAACGGACATTGTTAAGGGCACAGAGAGCTCGGGGGTCAGTTCAATTGATTTTAAACGAGTACCTAAATCGATGGGCCACCAACATACGCTATCTTCCAGCACAAAAGATAAACTGATTATTAGGGCAACAATAAAAGGCCTAACCGAGCTTTTGGCACGACGTTTAAGAAAATACAAAATGAGATGCACAGGTTTAAGCCTCTATATCAAAGATGAAAGGGGGTTAGGGCGCGAAGCGAAACAAAGCTTTACAAAAGGAGTGGATTCCGGACAAATTTTATTTGAAATTCTGCACCAGCTGTACTTGGGCCTCAACGTTGAACAAAGAGTGAGGTTTATAGGCATTCGAGCCTACAAACTGGAGTCTGCAAGGTATTCCGTGCTGGGCCTGTTCGAAGAAGAAACAAGGAATGAGTTGCCAAAGCCAAACTCCAACAGAAACACTAGCGCAAGGAGTCAGGAAAATACTTTACAGCAAATTAAATACGATAGAAAGGAGGCTCTAAGTAAATTGCTGGACAGCCTGAACAATGTCTGGGGTACTAAAACTATTTTTTTTGGCACTGAAATTCATGCTGGCGAAGTACAAGGCAAAACAAGTAGTTTTATCAGCTACGATTAAACATTACCAAATATCTGAAGGGTTTTTGGATTTTGATCAAGTACGGATCTTACATAAGTTTTTAGAAGATCGCCAACTGCCCTATAAGAAACATCAGATAAATACTTTCCCTTTGCAAGAGAGTGGAGTTGGCGAGCCTTAGTGAGATCTATATGTAAGCCGGAAACACTACAGCTACCGCAAATTAAACCTCCGGACGAGGTGTTTAATTTATATACGTCCCAATCATCCGAGTAGGGCTTCATGCAAACGACGCATTTGTCCAAAGAAATACCATAGCCTAAATATTCCATAATCCGGAGTTCAAAGTAACATACACTAAAATCTGACGTTGAGGGATTTTTATCTAAAAGAGACAGGGATCTCAGCAAAGCCAAAAAGAGATTTCGATGTTCTTGCTGATCAAATAAAAATTTATCTACAATCTCAATAAGGTAGTAGGCCTTATTAGATAGATCGTATGCATTTTTAATATTCTTAAACGGATCAATAACCTCAAGCTCACTAAGGTACAGCTGTCCGCTTTTAGCTTCCGATATAGATGCGTGAATTAAATTTAAAGTGTCTAAACTTCCTGCTCTTTTGGATGTTATTTTTCGAACCCCCTTTGCAGTAACAGAGATTTTCCCCCGCTCCTCTGAAAAGAGGGTATATATTTTATCGGTGTCTTTATAGTTAAATGATTTTAGAACAATACAAGTTAGGTTATGTTTTTTCATTGGAATGGATTGGGTTTGGGGGGCTTTTTGTTTTACAAAAAGCCCCCACAACTTTCAAATCATAATCGATTAAACCCAAGCTATAACTTTGTTGAATATAGTTGGTCTTTCTCAAGCTCTACTGTTTCTGACTTATTTCCAATAGTTATAGTGTGAGGTTCTGAATTTATACCTGACTGCTTCTGTAGATATAAATTATACGTGTCCCCTTTTACAACATCCTCGGGAAGATAGTATTTAAATGTAACGGTCTTAGTTTCTCCCGGAGACAGTGTCACGTAACCATGGAAATATGTTTTATTCCTCTCTTCTCCTGTACCAGCGGGATCATCCGAATTTTCAATACTAATTAGTTCTGAACCTAATGGAACATACAATCTAAGCCAATCTTGATACCTTGTTTTAAACACATCGTATTCAGGACCCTTATCGCCATAGGTGAATGTTGCGGCCACAGTTCTAACATACCTATCACCTTCTCTGGTTAAAGAATGCTCAACGGATTTATTTACAAACCAAGTGTTTGTTTTCCCCCCGCCAAGATTCGTGGAAACAAGATGGGCATAATCTCCAGATCCAGGAATAGGATCAGCTATTCTGCCTGCATAGTTGTACTTTTCCAACAATGCCTGTGCCTGCGGGTCGAACATAAAAGCTTTTATGTGCTTTCTTGCTGCAAGATCAAGCCCCTTATCTACAAGCTGAGGCCACAAATTCTTATCTGATTCAAAAACGTTCTTTAACATGGCTTCCATCAAATCTCCAAGAATTTTCTTTCGGTTTGCCTGCTCTCTCAAAGCAAGGCTTGCTATTTTCTCTAACTCTAACGTGACTGTTTCGGAGTCATAAGTAATACCATTTAGTGTTACCGGCCCTGTTACTTGAAGCAATTCTTCAAGAACTTGGGTATTAATTGTTATTACACCATCAACAGGTTTAACATTTGGAGAATGCGGTCCGGCTAAATCCCAAAACAACATAAACTGATCAACCGATGTGGGAAAATCAGGAGAAATATTTGCGTCGCGAGAAAACATTCTTTCAACCTTCAAATGATTTCTGTAAGCATCGGGAACCGTGGGGAAAGTGTAATACGGATCTATAACCTCAAGAGCAAAGTCTATATTGTATGTACCTTGTGACGTAAAATCTGAAGAAAGTTGCGCGTTTGCTATCTTGAATGTCGAGATGTATGTCCAAAAACCTCCCGTTGCTCGTAACTCTTTATCATTCTCCATTAGTATCATGTATCTCTTTTCGGTCGTACCTACGCCAAGAAGGGGAGGGATAATGTTCAACGCTTCTTTAATATCTGGAGCGGAATCATTTAAAAGAGTTAAGGTGTTTTGAGCTTTAATTATTGACTGCCTTAAATCTGTACCTCTAAAACTTTCAGGATATTTTGACGCATCAACCTTATTTAACTCTTCTCCTGCTAGAGTGAGCCTGTTTAGGACAACATCTATGTCACCAGCTATTTCGGGCATTATCGCTATCCAATTTGAAAAAGCTTCCGCCAAACCTGATCCTTGGGCAGGGTCAACTATTTCAATCTCTTGCTCTGCAGAGATTCTAAAACCACCTGCATCCGCAAAAGGCTCAATTAGCTTTATAGCCTCACGACCGGCTTCAATCATTTGCAAGCCTGCGTCCATGAAATGATTCGAGTCCGCGTAGTACTCTTTTGTGAGGCCAAAATTCTCCATCCAACCAATATTCTCATCTCTTGCAGCCCTTAGTTCAGCAATATCCATCTCTAGCTTATCTAAGTTTGCAGAAAGCTCAACAAGGTCTCTGTTAGTAGCGGACTTTGATATCTCAGAAATATCGGCCTTAACCTCGTTTACTTTTGACATTAGTGCAAGTGTTGGCCTTAGTGCAACAAAGTACGTTACAGCAAAAAGTATCAGAAAAACCACTGCTGCTATTCCTGCGGCCAACCCAGCGCCCTTTAGTATTTTCTTATTGTTTTTATTACCATAAAGCTGGGTGCCTTTTGCAGAGGCCGGCTTAAGGCCTGTTTTACTCGAAGCAAAAAATTTTGAATCCATATTAATCTCCTAAAATTAAACCGCCCCACTTCCGGTTATTACAACGTATGGGGTTTTTAATAATATTATTAAATCATACAACACAGAGTGCCTACTTGCATACTCTGAATCCATTTTTATTCTTTCTTCAAAGTTGACGTTAGATCTTCCGCCTATTTGCCAAGGACCTGTTAATCCGGGCTTTGTTGTTAGGGCTTGTTTTATGTAGTCTTTAGTGTGGGGATATCTGCCCTCCTGCTCCTCAAGCTCATATTTAAAATACGCCCTAGGACCAACAACACTCATCTCGCCTTTGAGAACGTTAAAGAATTGGGGCATTTCGTCTATGCTGTATTTTCTAATAAATTTACCGCCTTTCAATAAACGAGGGTCGGGATCTAGTTTGTAACCGTTTTCCTGATATCTTTTGTAGAGTTCGGGCTGTGTTTCCAGCCATTTCTGTGCGTTCGGGCGCATAGTTCTAAGCTTATACATCTTAAACTCTTTTCCGTCTTTTCCGACTCTTGGCTTACTATCAACGAATATTGAGCCTTCAGGAGAAACGCTTTTAATAAAAAGGCTAGCTATTAATATTACCGGGGAAAAAACAACGATCCCTATAATTGCACAAACAATATCTGTAAGCCGTTTAATTCGAAAATACATGGCCATCTGAGTATACACTATCTACATAGTCTTTTACTATCCTCGAAAAAATTTCTTTACTGAAATTCTCCGCTCTAACAATACAGAGATCTGGATTAAACTTATTCTTTGAATATCTATTTATCACCTCTTTTATGGCATCAGCGGATTGTTCTTTGTAAAGAATCCCCGAAATGCCGGGTACAACTGTTTCGGTAGAACCTCCCGAATTATATGCTATTACAGGCGTGCCGCAAGCCATGCTCTCAAGAGGGACGATTCCAAAATCTTCAATCTGAGGAATTATTACGGCTTCGGCGTTTTTCATAAGAATAATTTTTCGATCTTCAGGAACATAGCCTAAAAAAGTTACGTTTTGACAGGCGAGAGATTTAAGTCGAGAAAAATCAGGGCCCTCACCAACTACTACAAGATTAATCCCAAGAGAATTAAAAGCTTCGACAACAGTATCTACCCTTTTCCATGAAACCAGCCTTGAAACGACCAAAAAATACGGCTTTCCGGCAACCACACTTTCCTCATTTTTAGATATAATTCTTCTAATCTCTGTGAAATCTACAAATGGGTAAATTACTTTATCCGCATATATTCCATTATATTTTTGTAACCTGTCTCGCACGGTTCGGGAGTTAGCAATGACTACATCGGCTCTCGCTGAAACACTACGGTCCCACAAACGCAAATAGCTTAAACTCAAACCAAGAATTTTTCTCAGCCAAGATTTATTTTTAAAATAATACTCGGGCTCCCAGAACATTCTTCCGGGGCTATTACAATAGGATATATGCAAAGTTTGCGGTTTAGTAATAACTCCATGCGCATAACGAGCAGAAATTGAAATTACCAGATCGAAATCATTTAAATGAAAGTTTTCAAATGCAATACAGTGGAGGCCCAATATTGAATAAAATTTATTAAGCCTGCAACAAAAAGGCAGACTTTGCATAAAGGACAAATGATACTTAATGCCTAGGCCCTTAAGACGTTTTCTCCACCTGTGCGATATAACACTTGTAAAAAGTTCCGCATCGGGCCAGATCTCAAAGAACGCGAGAAGTAATCTTTCAGCCCCGCCAAACTGAACAAGGTCATCAAATACTAGTGCTATCTTTGGTGTAGGAGAATTATGCGACTTCATTCAATACTTTTAAAACTTTCTCAGCAGAAATTTTCCATGAAAAATTCTTGACTCGCTCGAAACCACGAAGCCGAAGATCACGTCCATTGGCAGAGAGAGCCCCCTCTATACCTCGCGCCACATCATTACTGTTATAAGGGTCTACATAAAATGGAATGTCCTGCCCAACCTCAGGCAGAGATGTAGTATTTGAACAAATTACCTTAGTTCCACAGGCAAAAGCCTCAAGAAGCTGTAATCCAAAACCTTCGTGCGTTGAAGCTGTTATAAAAGCCTCACTGCCTGAATACAAAGAAGGTAAATCCGTATCCTCCACAAACCCGGTGTATTTTATACCTTCTTCCGAATAATTACTCTCCAGACGTTCATAAAAAAAGTCTTTTTTCCCTGCAAGCACAAGACTAAGGTCGGGATAGTTTTTCTTCGCAATTAAATAGCCTTCAATGAGAGCACAGATATTCTTATGAGGGTGTGCGTTGCCGACATAAAATAAATACGGTTTTTTGATATCATATTTTTCTAACACTTTGTCAATTTTACTTTCTTCCTGAGGGAAGAAACTTTCAGATACAGCATTATAGATTACTTCGATCTTATTTGAGTTAATTTTATAATCGCTAACTAATTCTTTCTTCACAAAATTAGAGACGGTCAAGATTCTCTTTGCAAAGAAAATTGAAAATAAAATTGCAATCCGAGCTCCAAGACGCTTTAACAAATAAAACAAATAAAAATGGGTAGAGGCTCTGCCTGTTTTTACCTTCAGTATTGTAAGGTCATGGAGTGTCACTACCGTAGGCTTAAAATATAACACCGGAACATTTAAATTTGTACTTAAAAATACATCAAGACCTTCTCTATAAAGATACATTGGTAAAACAAGCTGCTCCTTGAAGGTGTACCACCTAATATCCACTATGACTTTTTTTACGTTCGGGGCGGCCAAGACTTGATCGTAATCTCTTTTCAATACAAATAATACAAACTCACTCTCTGGGGAACTTTCAACAAGCCCTTCAACTATGTTTCGAGTAAATCTTCCTATGCCGGTTTCATTCCACATTCTACAATCAATACCTATTTTCATATGTAAATTAATTATACAATGATAACATTCAAATATGAGAAAGTTTTTGTATAACATATCCACAGTAGCATTTGGAAATTTTTTTAATGCTGCGCTGGGATTCTTTTATATTGCTGCAGTGGCAAAGGCACTAACCCTCGAGGACTTCGGAAAATACAGCATACTATCTGCTACGCTTGTGGGAATAGCAAAATTAACGGATTTTGGTGTTAATAATGTTTTTGTTGCAAAAAGTATTACACAAACCGATGCTATAGAAAAACTCCGACATCAATTCGGCGGTGCGAAAATCACACTACTTGTCCTAGCAATATTTATTGGCTGCCTATTTATCTTTTCTGCAGGGTACAGGGAATACTCTCTGCTGATTTTATTTATCATAGGAGTAGTTGGCTATAGCGTAAATTTTTCTCTTTTTGCTTTGTTTCAAAAAGAAAAACTCTATATTTACGCGGTCGCGTTAAATACACTGCCTGCACTAATTAAGGGGCTGATTGCGATCATGCTTTTTTTCGGATTCTTCAACCTAAGCCTTTTCTCCGCTTTTGCAGTATTTAGCTTATCTATTTGTACCAGTTTAATCCTATACACCAAATTGCCTGAGAAACACACACTTTACAGCTTTCCTTCCAAAAAAACTTTTGAGCTACTTCGCACAGCAGCTCCGGCGGGTGTTTCAGGTCTAATCGGATCTTCGTGGTCGGCAATTGCGGCTTTTATAGCAAAGGTTTTTGGCACTTTCTCAAGTGCCGGCATATACTCTATAGCAGATAAGATTGCGAACGTTTTCACACTGGTTTCCGTCTCCATCTCTACGGTTCTGCTACCAAACCTGGCTCAATCTAAGCTCGATAATAAACGTATAAACAAAAAAAAGTTAGGCGTCTTATGTATATTAACAGCTACCATGGGCCTGCTAACTGTAGGGGCTACAAGAGTTCTATTCCCAATAGTTTTTGGCGATAAATTTGCAGACTCAATAAACCTTCTGGACATTCTGATAATTGCTGCGTCTTTTACTGCTATACATAATTTTCTTGAAAATTATTTTTTTGTGGAACAAGCCACGCACAAACTTGCTGCCATATCGCTGTTAAAACTTACTGTCTTTGTAGCGGTGGCTTTTTCTCTAATGGGTACTTACGGACTCACAGGCTTAGCTATTGCGCAAATATCAGCATCTACCGTAGCTTTAATTACTATCTCCGTTTTTATCTATCGTTAAAGTCAAATTGTTTACCAGGTCAGTAAGCTCCTGGCGTCTCGAGCTTTGCTCAAGGCTTATCTTTTCTCCGGCAGCGGTACGTCTGCCCATGTCTTCATTTAACTCAGTAAGTTCCCTTTGAGCATCCTTTAACGCTTTTCTGTCCAAGCTACGTTGCGAAGGTTTATACCCTAAAACCCACTCATCAATCCTTTCAACAATTGTGAGGGTTGGATTCTCGTTGTTGAAATTTCTATATCTGCTCTCTTTAGTTAAAAATATAACGTCTTCATCATACTTAGTATCTGCAACTTTTTGCCGCAATGGTTTGTATTCCAAAATTTCAAAAGGGCCGTCTACATAGTACAAAGCCAAAGGTAATTCCACCGATGCGTCAATATATAGCTTTTCTTTTTCGCCATAGCTTATATTCTTTAACTCCATCAACGAAGCCTGTTTTCCGGTGAAATCATACGTATAGACTAAATCTCTTTGAGTATAAAAATAAAATAAACTTAGTGTCAGAATTGAATATACTATTACAGCCCGTGCCACTACACCGATTCGGAATGAGTGGATTACTTGTGCTATAAAGCTCCCGACTATAATGGATAAAAAGGGATAGATGGGAATAATATACCAAACAAGCTTCGAACGAGAAGCTGAAAAAAAGAAAAAGATGAAGCCTGAAATTAGAAACAATAGCTTATCTTTATTCGAAGGAGCAATGGAAAGAAACTTTTTTATAGAAAATAGATTAGCGAGCTTTGGAGAAAGGGCGTCAATTATAAAACCGACACGTCTGTTTTGGGACAGTCTGCATAAAATCTTATGAGAGAGTGCGCCGAATAAAACTATAAACCAAATCCGCATGCTTACTTTCATGACCAGCAAATACCAATGGAACGGCTGCCCTTTGTCTTCTATAGCTTGCGTAGCCCTGTCAAGAACATGATATTGAATATATACATCATAAAATTCTCTCCCCAAGCGAGAAAACATATAAAAGTGCCAAGGACCAAAGACGGCCACAGCCGCACCAATCAGTATGAAAAAATGAATAATAACAGGCCTTAAACGATAAAGCTGTTTTTTAAACGCGATCAAATATGTTAAGTGCAGAGCAACTATCGGCAAGGGTAACAAACCGACAATACCTTTTGTCATAACGGCTAGGCCTACACACAAACCTGCATAAAACATGAGGGCTTCTGTAGAGGTCAGGGCTCTATACAGTTTCTGTAAGGGAATTAGAATTAAACTGAGAATCTTGGCTTCAGAAGAAATACTTTTACTCGTACCTGCAATGGGAACACGGTCAAACAAACCAACAAAAAAGCTGCTGCAAAATAAATAATAAAACAGGAGGGATGCGGTGATAAAAAATGTTGTTGTAACATCAAGCATAGAAGCACGCCCATAATAAATAAAAGATACATTTGTAAGTAATACCAGCGCACTAAAAAACCCGGCAAGCCTTCCATAAAGTTTTGTGCCAAAAACATATGTTAACAAAACTGTACCGAGACCAAACAATGCCGAAGGTAAACGCACCGCAAAACTTGTTATCGAGAATATTTTCATGCTCAAAGCCATGAGCCACATATACAAAGGGGGCTTTTCAAGCCACAGCTCGCTAGAACTCCATTTTAAGAAAATGTAATCCCCGGTCTGATAAATGTTTTTAGCTATTTTTGCATAAATTGCCTCATCCCAAGGGATTAGATGATTAGAGCCTAGCTTTGTAAAAAATACAACAACGCCTAAAACAAAAAGCCCAAAAAACTGACTTCGAGAAGAATCAAAAACGTAATTAACAGCCTTTGAAAATGTAAAATCTTTTCCTAAAACTCCGATGGTGTAAACAAAGTAAAAAGCTAAAATAATCCAAAAAAATTCATTATTGTAAGAATAAAAAATACCCGCAGTTAACCAGCCGACAATAGCCCCGACCATGGCTGAAACTGTAAAATATGTTTTTGCATTTTTTAACTTCTGGCTTGCATAGAGCATTGCGCTCAACATCAAACCAATAACCGCAACAAAAGCTGCTAAACCTAGAGCGCCTGTTTCGGACAA
Organism: Candidatus Nomurabacteria bacterium; assembly: GCA_020631855.1. Lineage (GTDB taxonomy): Bacteria > Patescibacteriota > WWE3 > UBA101185 > UBA10185 > JACKGU01. The sequence continues at coordinate 299,976 of JACKGU010000002.1, forward strand.
CAATTCACCCCAAATTGTGTGAGGAGGAACGCGGGTGTTAAATGCAGCCGGGTCACGTCCAAAAAATTCAGAAGCAATCTCTGTCTTGCTGAAATGCTCAAAAAACCCACCATAGCCGCCACCTATTAAGGGGTATTTCTCGAATATCTCCACGCTCCCCTTCAATAAAAGTACGTGAGAATCAAAAGAATCTATCCTGTAATGGAAATAGTCTTTAACCTTTGCTCTAAAAGGGCTCGACTTAATGTTGTATTCTCTAACCAGCGGGATAGTCAAAAGAAAAAGAGTAAAAACTAACGCAAGAACACCTCTTAAGTGTAGCTTTCTGTAAATAAGAAGCATGCCAAAAATAAGTAGCGAAACAAAACCTGCAATCCAAGCGGTTCGAGAACTTGTAAGTAGCAATATAGCCGACATAGAAACAAGATAAATAAAATATTTTAATCTCTCTTTGTAGGTTTCAGCAAAAAGAAAAAGAACTCCGGTAACAGGAAGTAACCCTGTTAAAAAGCCTCCAAAGTGATTTGTGTCCCAGAAAAGAGAGCCTACTCTAGGAGTATGGCCGGGAATATTCCACAAAGCCCCCATAATAAAATCGAATCTACTGTAAACAAGCACTTGGATAAATCCAAAAACACAAAGGTAAAAGGCGACGTTAATATAGTATTTAATAAATTCTAGGATTTTGTCCGGCTTATCTTTATAAACACTGTAAGTAAATATCACAAAAGCACAGGCGGTAGCAAAAAATGCCAATAAAGATACACTGGCACCTAAATTTTTTGTGTTTGAAATAGAAATAAGTCTGGCTAAAAACAAGAGTCCTAAAGATAAAACAAAGGGGTCAGAAATAAGAGCGGCTAATTTTTTATAATTTTTAATAAAATATAAAGTAGCATAAGCAGAAAAAGCTAACATCACAAATCTTATAGGCAATAAATTCCAGCTGTAAAAACTAAAAAGCTCTTTGTGAAGTAAGACCGAGCATAGCAGAATTATCTTCATTCCCTTTTCAATATCCAGTTTAAAAAGAAGTAAGGATAGCAAGGTTATTCCGAATAAAGAAAGAAGTTCAATAGACATATTATTTCAGTAATTCATTATACACGTCGAAAATTTTATGAGCCGCGTTTTGCCAAGTGTACTCGCGCAGCATAAAAGACGGCACCTTTGGTCTATCCGCAAAATACTGTTCAACTACAGCGTTCTTTATCGATCTAATATCATTTGGGCTGCAGTAAGACACAAGATCGCCAAGATACTCTCTAGCTCTTTCGCCCGAAGCTACTGCATTAGAACCGCAGAAAAGAGCTTCGATACTTGTGAGCCCTGTAGTCTCAAACCAACTTGCTGAAACACACACCTTCGCTTTTCTATAAACCGCAGGCATTTGCTCATAAGGAACCTGATTAACAAAGGTTATCCAGCTATATCTTTTTAGAGCGAGGTTAAATCTTATAATATATTCCTGGTGCTTGAGTTTACTTTTTTTCCCGACAAAAACCAGTCTCAGATCCTTGCCTGTCTCTTCTCTTGCTGATTTTACAGCATCAATTATACTTAGTTGATTTTTCCTTGCTTCAACTCGCCCAACGCACAGAATATAGTCTTCCATATCCTGCAACGCCTTTGGCATAATTTGTTCTTTATCGTAGCCAGCAGAGTCTATGAATAGATCAGAAACTCCATTAGGTATTTTTTTCCATTTAAAATCTACGCCGTAAGAGGTTTTTAGATCATGGGCCTCCAGCTCGGTCTGTACTAAAATATAATCCGATAAAGACAAAGCTTTTTTCTGAATATTAAATAAACCGAATCGTAAACTTTGAACAGTGGGATAAATTTTCTTTGGCATGAAAAGTGATTTATAAACATTTTTCAATGTATCTCTTTTAAACTGATCTTTAAATACAGCCTTAGAGAGTCTTCTAAAATCAAAGGCGTATGTTTCGTCAAATAATTTTACCTCAGAAATTGAGTGGTGAATTGGTGAAAACACCAGCGGCTTACCAGACGACTTTATCGTCTCGGCGTACATACTCGGGTCGGGGGTCCAGTCGAGCTGAAAAAGATGGACAAGATCGTAAGAATTATAATTACTAACATTGCCGGCTACGATTTCAACGTCAATACCTAGCTTTTTCAGCTCTCGGGCCGTATTCTCAATTTGAATTTTATCTCCGCCGCCCGTATCAAAAAGCTCTACACGCGCCTGCATTAAAACTTTCATTCTGATTCTTTCTTTCTTACACATTTTTTATACAAATCTTCATAGCTACTCACGAAATCTTCTAAGCTGTAATTTTTCCTTACCACAGTATGAGCGGCAACAACTCTCTCTTTTGTGTTTAGTCCGTCAAGGCTATGAAAAAGCTCATACATTTTTACACATAAATCCTCGCTGTTCCCAGATTCAAAATACTTAACCGTACCTTTAGAAACTTCTTTCAAGACGGGTAGGTCAGAACATATGAGAGGAATATACATGTACATTGCCTCTATAAGAACAATACCGAAACCTTCTGCTAAAGTCGGGAAAATAAACATATCGAAAGAAGCTAAATATTTAATTTTATCTTCTTCAATGAATCGTCCTGTAAAAGTAACTTTGTTAGAAATACCTAGATCTTTTGCCTGCTGCTCTAGAGACTCTTGTAAATAACCTCCGCCCGCAACCAGCAGATGTGACTTTGAGAGCTCAGGATGTGACTCCAACAAATTCGCAAAAGCCGACACTAAAAACCTATGACCTTTCTCTTCCGTAAGACGGCTTATATTACCAATAATAAAAATATCCTCAGGAAGCCCATGTTTCTTTAAAATCTCAGCCCTGTATTTATTTTTCTGGGATTCATTTAGCTTCAGCGCATCAAAATTAACGGAATTACCTATAATCTTTAACTTCGACAGAGGAATTCCCTCCTCAAGCTTTACTTTTAAAGTCTCATTTGTCAGTGCAATTTCAGAAGAAGAAAGTAGTCTTACAGCCATGGCATAACAAATGCTATATATCTTTCTTTTATAGACAGGCACTTGCCACTGGGAATATGGAGTATGAATGTGAGAGATACGACATCGGACTCCTGCAAGCCTGGAGGCAATAAGAGTATTTGCTACAGCCCTCAACTCATTGCAATGAACAACCTGAATGTTATGTTTTTTTATGTATTTTATCTGCCTGTAAATATATAACGGATCTATGTCGTATTTTACTTCTACCGGAACGACGACTGCTCCGGCATTCTGGTATATCTTAGCTAGAGGTCCCTGTCGACACCATATGTGCACCTCATGGCCTCTAGACATCATTCCCTCGGCTAAGTCCAGGACGTATTTCTCCATCCCACCTATATTTGCTGAATCCAATGTGTATAAAATTTTCATTTATTTATTATACCTGATAGTTAATTACTTCTTATAAAATGTCACAATTTCGAGACCGAAGGCTAAACTTACCGGGCAGAGTCTTTACCAGATAGAAAATCTGATATTGCTTTTAACTGTTTAGATACTTTTATATCCCAAGTATTATTTTCTGCTACAGCCACCCTCGTTTTAGCTTTTACGGGATCCTTGTCTAAAACTGCCTGCCTCACCTTGTCCACGAACTCTTCTTTATCTTTAGCAACATACAAAACATTCTCCAAACCTTCGTAAGCCGGAAGATCAGAAACTACAACAGGACACCCCGTGGAAAGAGAATTAAAAACCTTTACCGGAAAACATCCGTTATATGTATATTCGTTTATCACATAAGGAATTATGTATGCGTCAAAATAGTGGGTTAACTCCGCCGTAACTTCAAATGGTCTAGATCCAACACACATAACATTCTTTAAAGATTTAATCTTAACAACGGCGGGGTTTGAATCTGAAATGTAAAAATTTCCAATTAAGTAATACGTTATTTCGGGAGTTTGTTCAGCCAAGTATATAAAAAGATCAGAGTCAAATTTATATGCATCTATTGCTCCGCTATATCCTACAAGAGGACGGCTCACATTATTTAGTTCAGAAGGAAGAGATTCTGGTTTTTTAGAATATATTTCAAAATCACCTGCATTTGGGGTGTATATAATACGTTTTGTTTTTTCTGCAAAGTTTTTGTAAAGCAAAGGATGCGAGGCAAACATCAAATCAGCACGCTTTGCTAACTCATTTTCACGAAAACGAACCCACTCTTTTCCGCCCAAACCGTGCTGTTCAATGTGCTCTTTCAACCAGCGGTCTGCAAGTTGAATTAATTTTACAACGCCTTTATTTGTAACATCTTTTCTTGCATATTCCGGAAAAAATTCGTACGCATCAACAACATCATAAATCAACACATCGGGTTTTAAATTTTTATCTAAATCCCATAACCTAGGAAAATCAAAATGATAAACCCACAATACCCTTTTCATATTTTCCAGCCCCTGTTTCTTTATGTATCTACTTAATAGCCAGCAATGAATTTTATTTTGCAAAAACAAAAACGGCGAGAAGTTAAATTGATTTACAGGGGAATACACAGTCAAATTAGAGTTAATTTTTGAAAAAATCCATTTTCTATTTTTCAACATCTGTTTTAAGAATTTAAAACGAGCAGGAGGATCTATAAAAATAACCTTATGCCCTAAAGATGCTGCCTTTGTCATTACCAAGTGCTTATTAGTTTTATAAGGTATATCAAAAAATTGATTGGACAGACATATTATTAAATATTTTTCATCAGAAGACATAGCTATTCAAAGACAGACGGCTCGCAAACCTCGCACGCCCTTTCCAGATAACCTATCTTTACTAGCATTCTTCTTATGTTAAATGCCGCCTCGCTGTCTCTAATTGACCACAACCAGGAGGTGTCGGAGTAACCTTTATCATAAGCGGCATGCCATATTCCATCAAAAAATACCAATCCCATAAGCTGTACTGCAAATGAAACACAAACTAAAAGATAGAACGGCTTACGAAATTTCTCCTTGGCTGTAGAAGTTAAAAAAGGTATTAAAGCCAAAACCATGTAAGGCATGACGTCAGACGCCATTCTATAACCAAAAGACCACCCCCCATACCAATGTTTCCATTTACCTAAAACTATTGTGTGCATAAAAACAATTGAAATAAAAGCAACATACTGATAGTCCATTCCCGAAAAGTTTCTATTTTTTATTTTCCTAACTAGAAAGAATATTGACACGAAAATAAATAAAAAAACAGGAGAATAGACAAGAATACCCTTACTTGGAGATACCCACAACCCAAAAAACCCGTTTACAACTTGAGACTTCCAGCCCACATCAATTTGCTCTACGTAACCTTGATTAGCAAACGATCTATAAAATTTCCCGGTGTAAAATATAAGAAATCCTAGAGCAGGAAATAAACCAAAAACAAATGTAAACATCGATCCCAGCAACATTCCAAGATTTTTGTACTTAGAAAAATAAATAACTATAAGAAGCACGAACCACGGAAGAACAGCTGTAGGCCTGGTAATAAAAGCTAATCCGAAAAACATTCCGGACATAAAGATGTTAAAAAAATATGAGCTCGCACCCTTAGCACTAAGATTCGGAGCTTCAATCTCTAATGCCCTGTTAAAAAATAGCAAAGCGAGCAAAGAAAAAAGTTGCAAAGTTCCAAACTGCCACATTGCCTGAGAAACAACTGCAAAATTAATAGTACAAAACAAATAAATAAATGTTAAAAAAACAGCTTTTTTACGCATGCCCGGCAAATAATATCTTTCGATCAAATATAAAAAAACAACTCCTGCCGCCGCCATAGTTAAAGCGCTTGAAAGGTGTGAAAGAACGTATAAATTATGCCAACTTACCGGCATGCCAAGCAGCAGTGGGGGCATAAAAACGGGCAATGCCGTGATCGCGGGGGTTATTGGAAAAGCCGATAAATAATGAGTTTGACCGGATTGATTATCGAGAGCTTTTTTTAAATAAAAAGGAGTTAATCCAAGCTCTTGCTGCTTGTCGTCGGGCTGGGGGTACGAATCAACCAGCATGTCGTAATATGAATCTAGATATAAAGTTCTCTCTTTTGAAATTGCAACAGCAGTGAAAATAGAGGGAAGAGTATCTTCAGATTGAATTGGCATTGGATTTATGCCTGTTCTATAAAGTAATACCCACGGAGCGAAAAAAAGCAAAGTATATAAAAGAAAAGACTTTATAAACCTCATTAGCTTATTCTACAATGTTTTCAGACGAATCGCACGTGCATTCTCATGCATCCTAAAGCAACAGAAAATTCAAACCTCTGCCCGATCGTCGGTTTAGCTATTTTTAACAACACACATATAAAATCAGCGATTTCTAATAAACACCGGGCCACTGGGATGTGGAATCCAAAGATTAAAACCTCCCACTATTAATCTCTTTTTTATTAGCTCATTGATAGGCTCGCTGACATCTAACCTACCGTTTTTTATCTTCGATTCTATTTCTACGTCTTCCTTGTAATCACCAAATATCACGAGTATTTCTTTAGAGGGTTCAACATTAAATACACTACTCAGCTTTCCCGGAACAACAATACCGGTACCCGTCAGAACATTGGCCCCGAACTCGGTAATCAATTTTGTACCATAGCTACCGCCAACACCGGTCAAATAAACTACAAATTTGCCGTCAATTTCGAGGGGGAAATCAAAAGGCACAACATACTCACGACTAATGTTAGACGGCACTGCGGAAAACTCTTCTGGGGTCATTGAAACATCATAAATTCCCTGCTTATCGTCTATGGCCGAACAGCCGGGAAAATAAACTAACTTGTTCGTATGAGACTTTAATTTACCATCGCTGCCAAGATAAAAAATTGTTGCTGAAACATCATCGCCCGGATCCAAGTCATTACAATCTAAGGTTATTTTTAATTCTGTGCCTTCCGGTCTAATGAGAGAGGGAGGGTCAAAAAGAAATAATGAGGAATACTCTTTGCCCTTAACTTTCGATACGTCAACACTATCTTCTAGTAGCTTTTTGGCCATAGAACTAGCTTTGGTGTAGTAAAAGACATACGCACTTTCTGTAGAGAGATCTCTTATGTTTTTGTGCACGAGTTTTTTAAAACCAGGGTAATGTATAACAAAATTATCTGCCATAAAAACGTTTTCCGGAGCTTCAATGTTTAAAGGCTCCACCAGAACGCGTTTTCCGAGCTGTTTATAGTACGGGAGCATGACAACAGGATCGCGCAAACCAATAAACTGCTCATATTTCCAATCACTGCTGGGGCGATCGAGATATCCTACAAAAAACAAAACGACCGACATAGATAATACGGACAGCGCTGTCAGAGAAATTTTGTGCACCGGAGACAGTGATTTAGTTATATTATATTTTGATTCAATAACTAGCAGAGAAATGAGGCATAGCGAGAACAAGACAGAAAAAAAATACAATTCAAAATAAATGTGGGCAAGAGAAAAGAGTCCGACGATCGGCACAGGAAGCAGGAATAAAATCATAGAGAATACCTTTGATTTGTTAAATTTTATTGGTAATAAAATTAATTTAGATTTTCCGGATAAGAAAAACGAGATGGCGGCGGGGAGCTGCAATAATAGCGAGGTAAACAACCAACACAATATAAGCATAGAGAGTATAAAAGAAAGTGAGGCTGAGAAAGAGTTAAAAGACGGGGCCCTGTATAAAAGCTGAAACATATAGGGCAGGCTTACCGTGCCAACATCTTTTAATGAAATTAACAACACTAATGACAGCAAAACAAACAATATTCCAATATTGCTGAGTGTTATGTAATCTCTTACGCGCTCTATGTATGAGATTATCGACAGCAAAGCTTTTTTATAAAGCAAGGGATCAAGAAAGAGTTTGGGAGAAATTAAATATCTCTTAATCGTACTGCCCAAAGCTAGATAAACAAAGGAGAGAAGTGCTCCTGTCGCTGCGACTTCGAGACCGAAGAGATAGTCGACATTGAACAAAGGAGGGTTCTTCTCGATAAGATCTACGTTTGTTTTCTCAAAACCATTTGCTCTCGCAACTTCCCTTGCCTGCAGATAGAGCGAGAGGGACTCACGTAATTTCGGGGCTATCAGAAAAGATTCAGGTATTATTGTGGCCAGATACTTACCTGAATCAATCTCCACCAAATTAACTGAAACGAGAGATGCGAAATTTTTAACCGGGACAGAGACAACGAATTCTTCAGAAAAAACGTTCTGACGATTGCAAGAGAAAAGATCTTCAATCGAAGCTTCATCATCACAAACTATAATAGTGTCGCTAACAGGACGGCGCACCGCTTGCCATAAGTCGTCGTCATCTATCATAGAAGTTAGTAATACAACATAGCTGTCTTTTGAAGAATTTCGATTTTGCCGGCTATTCTGAGAGTTTTCGAGAACATTTGTTTCATTTATATCCAGACCAACATTGCTGAAGTAATCAACATAATACTCATAAGGATCCCCGCCGGCACTTATGGATCCTACTAATAAAAACCATACTATAAAGTAGGCGAAAATTGCCCTAATCATATTTTCCCCCTTAGATAATTTCTAATAAATAGACAGGTAGAAACAAGCACAAACACCAGCGCCAGCAATCTGAATAAAGAAAAAGAGCCTGTTATCCAAACAAGAGGCAGTGCAAATGCAACAAAATATAGAACAAAATTTAAATACCACATATCCACAAAAAACAAAAACAAGAGAAATAAAGAAAGTACGAAAATAAGAGCCGCAATTAGTAAAATATTTACAAAGTCAAAGCGAATAAGATTGCAAACCGAAATGTAAAATATAACACCGATGTATCCCGATATAATATAGTTTGCGAGCTGCACGATACTTCGACGCATATCTAAAGAGCGTATTAATATAAAAAAAGGTAAAAAAGTTAAAAAAAGGTAAAAAAAAGATTTTCCCTCTAACAGCTGAGTAAAGGAACACATACCTTAATTATAACAACTACTGACAAGAAAACTATCTTTTTCTATTTTGTAGAGAATTATTTCTTGGGAAAAACTATCTTCTCCAGAAATGTTTGTTTTATAAACATAAAGCTGTTTTAGAAATTGATTATGAGTAATAAAATCGACGATGCGCGAAGACAACGACGAAATGTTGTAAACCAAAACATACCCCACGCCCAAATCAATGGCCTCCTGCATTCCTTCACAGGAAACTAGATTTTCCGTGAACTTATCAGACTCAAACCCAAAACTACCTTGCCCGAAACCTCGGGGGTTAATTATGGGCCTCTGGGTGTATGAAATCCAAAACATATATTCATTAACATTGCTAAAGGGGTATACAGCTATAACTGAATCTTTCGGTAAATTTTCCTTAATATAAGAAAGGATGCTCGGGGGATATGAGTATTTTGTAACCTTTAATGGAATGTATTTTTCGGAGACCGCAAAAACGGTAATCACAAAAACGAATAGTGAAATTATAAAGGCTCTGGTTCTTTCACTCATTTTTGGAAACTTTGCCGCTATAGTAAAATCTGCCCATGAATTAAAAAAAAGAAGGCCATAGCCTGCAAATATTAAAACTATGATGTTTATTAGTTCAGAGAGTCTAACCAGAGACCTAAACATCGGAAACATGAGATACGACACGTAACTTGGTGTATAAATTTTATGTAGTGCGATAGTGAAATACGGAGGCATAGTGAGAGAAAATAACACAACTGTAGAAAGTGCAAGCGAAATAAGAATATTTTTGTGCATCAGATAAACCTCCTTACGATAAACAGGGCGAGCTCGGGCCTGACTGGTATAAGCCTTACTGGTTCTGCTAAACAAAGAAAAAACCTTACGACAAGCAACAAAACTAAGACGACCACGAGGAAATAAAGTCCTACACACTCCCAGAAGCGATAGGAATAGGACGGAATATCCTATATAACTTGCGGAATGTTCCTGTTTGAAAAAATTTCCTGTTAACCAATATCCCCAATCATCTTGCAGATAAGAAAGAGCGCTCGAAGACAACTTTCCCAATAAGGGGTTGTCTATTGGTGGAAGTAAAAAGTACCAAGGTCTTGAAGTGAAGTAAAAAAAATCCTCCAACGTTCTGGCCGGAGTTGTAAAATCCGTTAGAGAGGTCCTTAATAGAAGTAAATAATTCCGTAAAAAAAATACACCCAGAAGAAAAAAAGGTACTAAAGATATCAAAGAACTTTTGAATAATAAGAGAAGCCGTGATTTATAACGCTTATACAATAAGGAATAGATCGATATGTAAATAGCGTGAAACATGAGCAAAAAAAATCCATAGTAATTACTAAAAACAGTTACTAGCCCAAACAGGGCCCCTAATATTAAAGATCTAAACCCCCAACCTTTTTGTTCTAATCTTTCGTTATAAAATATTGTCGCATACATGCCTATAAGCAACAGCCAGTATTGGCTAAGGTCGTGGTGACTTCGCGCATGATAATAAAAATACGGACTGCCAAGAAGAATTACTGAAAGTAATAACGAAAGATAAGAATTTCTAATAAAGGCCTTGTAAAATTTATAGCCCACGATAAGACCCATAATAGCTGCGGTCAGTGTAAAGATATTATAAACCGCGATTGAAGGTGCAAATCTCGATAGAAAAAAAAATAAATCGAAGCTCAAAGGCTGAGAATTTTCATACGGAACAACAGGATAAGATCTATACATCGGGAAAAATTTTATGCTGTTAGAGCCAAAAATCCTATAAAGGTTGCCCAGGGCTATGTGATAAACATTATCTTCGAGCACTCCAAGTAATAACACTATTGATTCCTAAAATATGTAATATCTATAATTGCCGGATCCGAGAAAAAGCGAGTAGGAGAAAGTATAGACTGGTACTTAATAGTTGACCCGTCTGTCGAAAAACGATCATAATCGATATCAGTTTCAACATTATAAAGATTTTTATAATTAGAGATTATATAAGTTCTTGTCCATATGTTGTCAAGCACAGGAATGCCTTTGTAAGTTCTAATATCTGTGCTTAGATTGATCAGGGTATTTTCTGAAATTTCCGTATGCTTAATAAATTCTGCGAACTCTAGTTGCAGCTCAGACGCTCGTATATAGTGCGCAAGAGAAATGTTATTCATAATAGTAAAAAACAGTAAAAAGAGAAAAATAACTTTAAGACCTAAAACTCTTGCCTTATCCAAGATAATAGCAGAACCTAATGTCGCTAGCAAAAGAAGGTGCGGGAGGTTTATTCTATCTCCCATAGGCGCAGAGCTTGTGCTGTAGTTACCTATTACCGGGACAAAAAATGACAAAATAAATGAGAAATACAAAATCCACCGAGAAATTGGTGGCACATCGCACAAATATTTACTGCTGTGATATTTCTTTCTCACATAGACGTAAAGCGTATACAAAAGATAAAGAAAGGCGACCAACAACAAGAGCACAGAAGAGAAATATTCTAAGACAATCAGATCGCGGTAATTCCTCAAGATATCAGAAACAAACTTCAAGGCATCTGGCCCAAAGAAGAAATTACTAAACAACGTAATCTGCTCCAGCATGAGTTTTAAACTATCGGACCTTATTAGAGAGGCCTCTTTTACAAACTCTGTAGCATTAATAAAAACAAGCGCAGTCCTCTTGAACAGTAAATAACTAAAAAGTCCTAGGGGATAAGGTAATACGTAGATGACCTTTTTGTAAAAACTCTCTTTGGAGAATAAAATTACCAACACTATCAGCGGCATCAAAGCAATAGAATTCTCATATACGAGAATAGAAATAAATGCGAATAAATAGGATAAAAATGTACTATAAAAGATACTATATTTAATACTGAAGTACATTGCTATAGATATAAATAACAAAGAGAAAAGAGACATCTGGGCAGATATCCAGTAAAGGCTTGCGGTATGGAAAGGGGCGCAAATGAACAGAAGAATCGCAAAGAAAGCAACCTCCTTGCTACCTAGAACTGCCGTAAAAAAGTTATAGAAAAACCAACAAGCAAGAGAAAAAATAAACACATTCACTATAAAGTACAACGCGATATTTCCCTGGAAAAACCCTATCTGCAAAGGCATTATTGTTAACCAGAACGGCCGCTGAATTAAATACGGACCGCTTTGCCAAAGAAAAAAATCAAAAGCATCAGAAACAGACTTTGAATTCAATAAAAAAACGGCCCTGAACGTATCCCAATCGTCAGAAATCAAACCCAATCTGCTGATGTTGACCAAACCATACTGAAAAAATGTAAAAATAAAGAAAATTGGAAAGACAAACTTATCTCTATTCTGATATAAAACTGAGGATGCTTTTTCCAAGAATATTTTCATGTGTCTTTGCTAATCTTAAACAATTACTACTATAATACTCGTATCGAGACATTATTTCATCATAGGCCTCAACGTACTGTGTCGAATTTACATCACAGACAACACCACATTCGTAATCTACAATCTCTTTAACTGTGGAGTGGGTGTCTGTTGTAATTACCGGGACACCAAAAGCAAAGAATTCCCTGCACTTAGTGCTATCTCCATAATAATTAAATCCCCAACTTCCGTTATACAATGCGATTCCTATACCGGCACCCATTGCGGCTAAGAGATACTCTTTGTGAGGTATAAAATCGTGAAACAGAACAGTTTCCTCCAGTTCGAGAGATTTTACGTAATTTTTGTACATTTCTTCTTTATCCCCATTACCATATATTTTAAGTAGTATTGATGGGTATTTTACTTTTAAAACCTTTACGGCATCAAAGAGGCCAAAATAGTCCTGCTGATCTGATAGAATACCCGAGGTTATTAAGACATGATTTAACTTTTTCTTGGCTGATATTTCAACTTGGATATCCGGAACATTCGGTACAAAAACTAACCTGTCTGCCGGAACTCCTTGTGAAAGTCTCTTATCAAATATTCTCGATGAAACACACCATATATAATCAGAGAACATCACGCACACTCTCTCAATAAACCTGAAAAAAAAGTTAAGTATCCAGGAGTCAAACCGCCTATCTGAGTAATCCGTGTTGTAAAAAACAACTTTTGAACTTGGGCTGAATATTTTAAACAAAATTCCAGAAAATGCGTTTAAAGGGTTCGCGGCAATAAACCTTGCCCCCGCACGATACTTGCTCAACACTTTGAGCAGCACTAAAACTTGAGAGAAGTACGCAAGCGGTAAGTTTCCTGTCATGGTAGCAAGGGTTGCGGTCTCCACTAAAACACCGTTTTTGTAAGTTAAAACCTCACTTCGGCGCTCGCCGTATATGTAATTTCTTACAAACACAAACGAGTGATTTTTTTTAATCAGCAATTCTAAAGTACGCTCAAAAAGCACATCAAAAACCTGATCGTCGACTAAATATGCGTGAGATGCCAGAACAATCATACAATACTTGTAACCATGAAAATCTGATCCTAACGAAGGGTCAGACCTCTAGCCAAAAATCGATCCATGGTTACATTATAACAAGCCTTTCCGCCGAAGCATGTTAAATAATGGGATTTTAAATTTCTCCGGCATAATATACAATAACCCAAGTTGAACAATATTTAAAATAGTGGCTTTAGCACTTGGCCTATAACCGAGCTTTAGGGCTTTGAACCTTAATTTAAATGTCAACCTCTCTACATCTCTTGGAAATGCATGGCTGGAACCCTCGTGGTGCACTCTGTAGTCAATTACAGCCACGCCCACATTGCCAAACTTATATTCAACACCAACTCTAATCCAAAAATCAAGATCGTCTATCGGATGAAAAGCCTCGTCATAACCATCAACTGTTTCATAAATTTCTTTTCGACACATTACAGTCGGGTTAGGTATTGGGTTGAATAAAAAGAATGCTTTTCTTATATCCTTGTCGCTCACAGGGTATTCTCTTGTATACTTGAAGGCACCATTCTCATCTATAACATTTAGATTGCCCATACAAACACCTACGTCAGGATTGTTTTGTAAAAACTCATATTGTTGTCCAAGTCTATGAGGCAGTGCTATGTCATCTGCATCCATGGTTGCAATATAAGCGGAAGTCGATAACTCAATTCCTCTGTTTCTTGAATACGCTATCTTCATGTTCTTAGAATTTCTTTCATAAATTATGCGACCGTCTGCTTTTGCAAAATCTTGCAAAAGCTTGCTAGTGCCGTCAGTACAGCAATCATCGATAATAATAAATTCGAAATCCTCAAATGATTGAGATAAAATACTTTTGACTGCTTTATCCACGTACTTTACAGAATTATAAACCGGCATTACGACACTAATCCTAGCCTTAGAGAGCTTTTGTTTTTTTGATAAAAGTGTTTTACCCATCTATATATGCTAAACTCTTAAAAACTATACCTCTTCATCAACAATATAAATCGGCCGATCTATAACTTCAACGTAAATACAGCTTAGATACAAAGCTACTATACCTAAAGAAGATAATAAAATTCCATTTAGCAAGGTGTTGAATACACTCAACGCAAAGGTTGGAGAGAATAGCCATTCTTTACTTCTAATAAAATAAATAAAATTATAAGACAGCAGCAACAAAGAGAATCCAATAAGAGCGATGCCGATATAGCCAATAAATTTTAATGGTTTGCTCGAGAGACTTAATATCCCAAGTTTTGCAAATGTTAAGTTACGCCTGAAATTGTACCACGGCTTACCATATACCCGCTCTCGAGCAACAAAAGAAACAACGGCACTCCTATATCCCATCCAAGGAACAAGGCCCCTCAAAAACCTGTTATGCTCACGCATACTTTTTAACTCTTTTAATACCGAATTATCAAGAAGTTTGAAATCAGCAAAGCCTTTTTTGACAGGGTATTCAGTAAAGATGTTTAGAACTTTGTAAAAAAACTCTGAAAAAAGCTTTTTCAAAATGGGTTCCCCCTTTGTATATTTTCTAAATGTGTGGACTATTTTGTAGCCGTCTTCCCATTTTCTAATAAGTTCGGGGAAAATTGACGGGGGGTGCTGTAAATCGGAATCGCAGTAAATTACAGCAGCTCCGGATGCACGATCCAATCCTGCCGTAAGAGCTATCTGGTGACCAAAATTTCTCGACAAATTTATGCCCCTTATATTACCGCATTTTGAGCAAAGGTCTTTAATAATTTCCCAAGTATCGTCAGTGCTACCATCGTTGACTATGATGTATTCAAAGTCGTACTTTGTTTCTTTTGCAAAGACAGCCGCGATTTCACTATACATCAGAGGAAGGTTTTTCTCCTCATTATGGGCAGGGGATACAACAGATATTAATGTGCGATCAGTTTTCGCAGAGCTTTTACCGCCCATTTACTGTCTCCAACAAGAAAACAAACTGCAGAGTAAACAGAGTAGGCCATAGGTGCTTTAAAATCTGTAAAAAGGAATGCTGGGGGGCTACTTCGTTATAGCATACACGAGAGACCACTCTTAAACCGCGCTCTTCAAAAAACTTATTCATTGTTTTAAGTGTATAAAACCTTAAGTGCGTAGAGTCCATGACCCCAACATCTTTATAATCAAAATTACCAAAAAGATGCTTAAGTCGATATAAAATAAAGGCTATATTAGGAAGACTAACTATTATCTTTCCGTTTTCTTTCAGTCGATCTTTAAAAAAGTCGACAATCTCTCCGGGCTGTAGAATATGTTCGAGAACATCAGCAAAAATTATGAAATCATACTTTGTATCAATTACTAGCTCGTTTACGGGATCGTTAAGGTTAAAACAATAAGTATTGCGATATCCAGAAGATTTAGCCTCTTTCAGAACTTCCGGATAAACATCAACACCGTCTACCGTACATTTTTTTGCGTCTACCAACTTCCTGCCTAAATCTCCTGTCCAGCACCCGACATCAAGCACACTGGAATCAGGAAGAACAAAGTCAAAAACAGCAGTATTAATATGCGCATATTTAGAATTATCAACGGAACCCATGGTTAAATTGTAATATCTACCGACACAATATACAATAGACACATGTCAAATGTAGCTGTACTTGTGATTAATCATAACGGCGCTAAATACGTTGATGGCTGTCTAAAAAGTCTTAATAAACAAACGGGAAATGATTTTAAAACCTACTTTTTTGATTCCGGTTCCACAGACAACTCTCTAGAATATGTAAAAAGCAAGTATCCCGAAGTTGAGGTGCTCTCATTTCCAAACTTAGGATATACGGGCACTTATAACAAAGGCATTGAAGTAATAAATAAAAAAAGCAAATACGATACCTACCTTCTTTTAAACATTGATACAATTCTTGACCACGAGGCTATTAAAGAGATAAATCGCATCTTCTTCATGAAAAAAGATGCGGGGATTGTGATACCTGCGGTCCTAGACTCAAATAATAAGATAGATTCAATAGGAGGAAAATACAACTTCATTACAGGCACTACATTTGGCTATAAAAACGGCAGAATGTTTAAGAGGGGCAACAACATATATAAATGCGCCTGGGCAAGCGGGTGCTGCATGGCTATTAAAAGAGAGGTTTTTGAAGCAGTAGGGGGACTTGATGATTATTTCATGTTCTACGAAGATGTCAGTATTTCATGGAAAACGCTAAGGCTCGGTTACGAAATATATGCGACAAACAGTACCTATGTTATCCATTATGGTGGCGGCAGCAAAAGCCCGAAGGCTAAAGCGATTGAGATGTGCGAAACCAACAGAATAAGGGCTTATAGAAGAAATTTCAATCCAATTATTTTTTATTCATATTTGCCGTTTTTAACTGTTTTTCGATCAGCATTGTTCTTTTACAACACAAAAGGCGACACTGAACTTATTAAAGCAAAAATGAGGGGTCTTGTGAGTGGTTTAAAATACGCTTTCCGCCTCAAAGAATACGATCAAGAGATTTCTATGAAAAGTTCTATTAGATTACTGAAGAGGATATTTGAGTTTAGATGACAACCAGCAAACCAACCACCACCAGCTTACGCAGGTTGTTTACTGTAATTTCTTTGCGTTGCAAAGCCTAACATATTGGGTAAAGTACATCTACTAGCTTACATAGGTAGTTTTAAGTAACGAAATTATAAAATTGAAATAAGAAACATTTCCAAAAATTAACTACTGCTTACTAGCTGAATAAACAAAGCGGCCCGAGCTGAAAAAATAAACCGTAACAGCTAAAAACAGAGCAAGGCTAACGAAAACATTAACATTTATTACCTCGGTCAAAGAGTCGTGGAAAAGTTCAATGAGCACAAACTGAGCAAAAGATGCAGGCAATAAAAACCAATATACCTTGGTTTTATCTGTTGCAAGAAAAAACATAATCATAAAATACGTCAATATGTACAAAGCCACAAAAATGGCAAAGTGCGGTAAATATTCGGCTGCCTCAGAAAAATGATTACCGAAAAGAGTTTTAATAACAAGAGGCGAGAAAAAATAAAAAAACCCAAGACCTAAAGAAACCACCGACGCCTGCAGTACAAAAAAATGTCTAAATCTTCTCATATAATCTCCGCCGGATGCATACAATTGAGAGATTTGCGGGTACATGACAACGGTTATGATGCTTGCTCCAAATAAAAAAACCTTTCCCACAGTCACAATACCAGAATAAATACCTGCGTCCTGAGGATCAAAGTGATGCTTAACTAAAAGTACATCGACATTATTTAAAAGGTTGAGGCCCAAAGTGACAAAAACAGTAGTGATAGCAAACTTAAAAACTTCCTTAAAGTGCTCATCAGCTATTTTAACCTCATGAGAAGTAAAATTTTTCTTTAATAATAAGAGAGATATTCCATAGCTCGCCACAATAGCAATAGACATTCCCGTAAACGCCCCGCTAAGTCCGGTTTTTAAAACGACGACAAACAACAACGCAAGTAAAAGCCTGAGAAAGCTGCTAAAAGAAGTAAAAAAAGCAAAAGCTTTGAATCTCAACAAGCCCTGAAGGTAAGAAGACGGGGCCATTATTATAAAGGTCAAACATGTAAAAACGCCGAATATAAAAACAAGTAATTCGTGATCAATTTTTAAATAACTGCTCAGAGTATACCTGGAAACTACTATTAAAAGAAAAGAATAGAATCCTGCTAAAAGCGAGAAGAGGCTAAATTTCTTGAAAAGCAAGGTTAGAACATCAAATCTGTTTGCAACACGAAGTTCAGTTACTTTCTTAATAAGTGCTGTTACCAAAGCACCAATAGGAACGCCAAAAATAACAGACAGAGACAGTAATGCATTGAATGTACCGTAATCCTCAACCGACAGAAACCTACCTAATAAAACCTGCAATAAATATGAAAAAACACTACCTAAAAGTGTTCCGGCACTCACTACCACTGTCCCATACAAGAGCTGACTATCTCTTAGTCTTCCGATTTTTTGTAACATCATAGGTTAGTTTTCTCTTCCGCAGTCAAAAATTCTACAAGATCTATAAACATTATATAACTTTACTCCCCTTTCAGATATACTTCCTAGGTACTCAATTTCAAACCTGTCCTCATCGGCAGAAGTATCATCCCACACCGGATAAACAAAATAGGCAGTTTTAACCGCTTGTGGGGTTAAGGTTTTTATAGTAGCCCATGCCCCAACTTCCCTAATAAAAGGCCAGACCTGCGTATAATATTTTTCGGGGAATCCAACAAGCAACCTTTCGTTTATAGTTGATTTGTAGAGAAGGCCGTCGAGTGACTCTTCTTTTGCAAATGGTTCAAAGTCAGCCCACACAACAGGATCAGAAAAGAAGCCTTTAATCTGCTTTTGCCCAATCAACCACTTCGGCTCAAGAACTTTAATTCCGACACGAAGACCGCCGAAATACGGACTATAGTAAGAAAAATAATCGCCGTTTAAATAAAGGTAAGTAAAAAATGCAGGCAGTATAAAACATATAGCGACAAGATATTTATACACAGCTTTAATTTTTGTGACAAATAACTCACGAAAAAAATACTCGAGCCCCACTGCAGATGTCATAAGCTGCAGAACCAGCGCAGGAAGAATATACCTATCCAACTTCTTTGTTGGAATAGTCATTTCTATAAAATACATGGCCGAGAAGAACAGCGTGTACTTAATAAATTTTTTTTTGCTATTCGAAAGCTTCTTATATGAAAATAAAGTAAGCAAAAAGCCCGGAATCATGTATAACGAGGATCGCAGCAGCAAAACGACAAAATAAAAAGTTGGCCCGGGATCATCAACTAGTTCTCCAAAATATAACTGGATGTGTCCCTCCTCGACTCCGGTATCAAATATCCCCTTTGAAAGCTCATTCAAAACAGAGACGGGCTGTACCCACATAGCAGGCCATAATAAAATGAAAAATACTGATACTAAAACTAACCACGGAATGTAATATTTAAGTGACGAGATTATATTTTTGGAATTAAAGTACAGCATTAAACCAAAAGTCGGCAGTATAATTAAAGCCGATGTTTTTGTTAGAACAGCACATGCGGCAAAAAAAGAAGCGAATAGAAAGCTTTTGTTGTGGTAGAATTTTTTATTTTGCGGGGCAACATCACTTTGATGTATGAAAGCTAAATAAAACCACAGAAAGGCAGCCAGCATGAAGGTAGCCAGAAGACCTTCAAGATGAACTACTCTGGTTAGCGCTATGTAGAAAGGTTCGAAATTCAACAGCAAAACAAAAATTACTGCCAGGCTTATTCCGGCAATTTTTTTTAGAGCAAAAAAAATTGCCGCAACCGCCAAACCCAAAGCTAACACAATTACAATTTTTTGAAAAAAATGCAAAATAAAGACTGTCTGTATATCATTGTCCGGCGGAGAAAATCCTAGAACTACTTTATAATAAAAGCTCTGAAGTTTAACGCCTAATGCGCCCAACCACATTAAAGTTACTCCAGGATGATAACGCTGCAAAGTTTTCTCAAAAGAAAGAGTAAAGATACCTTCACCAAAATCGTATATTCTGGATTTCCACTTCCATACATCTGTGTTAAACATGTCATAGCCTAAATTATTAAGTCGCGTTAAAACAAACAACAGAAAAGCGAACATTTCGTAACGCAAATCAGATAAAACCTCGACGATCTTGTTTTTTACTTTACGTAAAATTAACACTGTCATCTATAGAGAACTCCAAGTCTCACTAAATCATTAACGGCAACAAAAAATATTGGAATTCCAAAGTAAATAATGTTGAATAGAATTTTAGAACCTTTAGCATTGGCAAATTTGGTTAAAAAATAGCTTGAACAGCATCCTGAAATAATTGCTACTAAAGGATAAACAATAAGATAATAGTGCGAACGCGTCTTATCAAATCCGGCAATATAAAAAAAGTAAACAAACGATACAATGTATAAATATAGAGCATTAAGATCGACTTTCTTCTTTACAACCCCTACTAGAGATAGTGCAAAAATAAAAAAATATCCAACCAAAGGCGTAAATCCAAAGTCATCGGGAAATTTAGTAATGAAAAATGAAAAAAAGTTCGAACTCTGTTCAATAAAATTTACACTTCCAACATTTGTAAATTGCCACAACGCGCCGGTCGGACCGTCTGTCCTAATAAAAGTGTCAAAATCGAAAAGAGCAAACGGTGTGCCGAGGATAAACCCTGCAATTGCAGAGAAGCCGGCATAGATAGAAGGTAATAATAAATCTTTAAGCCAAACAATCGGACTGTGTTTTTTATCTTTTAGTAAAGTTCTGATACCAACCGCGGTAAAAAATGCTAAGAGTACCAAAGCTCCGTTGTACTTTGTAGAAGCTGAGAGGCCTGCAAATAGTCCGGCAAGTATAAAGTTTGATTTTCTATTTATGCCATCTACCAAGATTGATGAGCTGAAGTATAACGACCAAGCAAATAGAAAAACCATTGGGATATCAGGCATAGTATATTGAGAGGTCCAGACGTGATATGGCAAAACACCGATGGTTAGGGCCGAAGCCAAGCCAACTTTTTTGCTGTATAGCTTTTGTCCGGATAAATAAACCGGGAATACTGTCAGCGCGCCAAAGAAAGCAGTAAGGGCTCTGGTTAACGCGTAAAATACAAGGTTGTCGTCATAAAATAAGGGTAAAACATTCTTTACTAGACTACTCAGGTTTAGAAAATCTATTGCGTTTCTAAAAAAAGCAAAGACCATATACACAAAATAGTTAGTATAGATATATAAATGAGGCCAATCGAAATGCTTAGGGTTTAAGTAAAACCTTACTCCAAGGGCCGATCGGACTATTGTAGGCTCATCGGGATGAAGTATTTCTGGAAAGCCATGCAGTATGCCCACAAGCCTTATTACAAGAGCAAATAAAAATATTGCTACAAGCTCTTTATTATTTGTAATAGATGCCTTAATACTTTTTAACATATACTCTCCAGTATTCTAACCCATTTACATATAAAGAGCTGTCTTTTTCGAAATAAAAACCGGACCTCTTTGCCGATTGAATAGTTTCTTCGGGCAAATCTTCGTCCGAGGCTAGTATAATAAGGTCATAGGAGCCGGCCCCAGAAACTCTAATATCCCGTAGCCTTGAATTAGGATAAATCATACTCATGGGCTTTATGTCTAACATACCTATCTTAGGGTAGGCATCTGAGTCGCTACGGCTATCTACATAATAAGATGCATAACGTGAAATTATTAATTCTTTAAGTTCAGGAACTGCAATACCGAATGGTTTTTGGGCGATGACTTGCTCGGCTGACTGAGCCGAGCCAAAAAGAGGGCTGGTATAGGTAAAATAATAAGGAGAGTAATAATACATGGGCCAAAAAATAAAAAATGTTAAAAAAGCACCTAAAACAAGCCTCCCAAGTTGCAAAAAGTTGTTTTTCAATGAAACTAATAACTTCGCGTAACCCAGAACTGCCAGCAAGGCAAGATAGGGATAGAGCGGGAGCATATATCTATCTATTTTCTTAGATAAAAAAGACATAACTATAAAGTATCCTAAGTAGAATATACTGAGGTATAAAATTAGAGCCTTTTCTGAAAAGAGAAAATTGCAAAAAGCAAAAAGGCCTGACCTCAGCATACCAAAAGAAATCTTGCTGTGGGATTTCTCTTTTAGGAAAGTTTTAATGAGGTTTATTTTGTATAGAAACACGCCCAATAGAGTAAAGGGCGAGATTTTAAGCAATATAATAAGAGGATAAAAGAGAAATCCCGGATTAGTTGTCTCCATGCCAAAAAAAATTTGTTCATGGCCCTTTCGTCCTCCTACTCTTTCTGCCTCTGTAAAAATCTCGGATAGCGTGTGAATCGGCTCAACCCACATAGCAGGAAATAATATAAAAATAAAGAAAACAGAGACAACCAAATACCCGATAACAGGCGACATCGCATAAAGAAATTTTCTATATTCTGCCTTAGAATAAGATCTCAAAGAGATCGCACAGCTAAAGATCCCACTATTAAGTAGCCGGTATGCAGAGTGTGCTGCCATATAGGCAGAGATAAAAAATAACACACCTATTCCTATACTCTTAGTCAAAAAAGATAATGCTGAAAATAGTCCCGATAAAAATAGAGAAAATAGCAAACCTTTAAGCTGCTTTTTATAGAGAGGATTTTTGACTTCCTTGCCTGTTTTTATTTCTACTTGAGATACATTTAGAAGTTTTCTGCTTAGTTCTACAGAGTAAAATGCAAACAGTAAAGATAAAAAAACAAAAAGAGAAAACAAAACATCCATATGCAAAAGCCTAGAGTTCCCTATAAAGAAGGGCTCAAGCGAAAAAAGAGAAACAGAAAGAACTGCAACTATCCCGCATTGCCTTAACACGGGCTCCTTCGAGTCTCGATAGTAATTTTCTAACACTCTGCATAATATAAAAGCCACAAAGGCAGATAGTACAAGCTGCACGAATACCAACGCCCATTTTATGCTCACATGGTATAGGTAAAAGTTAACATGGTTTCTCACTGCCTCAGAAGGAAAAATTTGCTTTATTGCTTCAATTACAAATCCCACAACCCACATTAAGCTAACCCCAGGATGATAGTGCTGATAAGTTTTTGCAAAGTCGAAAGTTTTAATTCCAACATAAAATTGCTCGGATCTAAAATACCAATTCACGCCGTCGGGGTTTATAGCGTCATGCCCTAAATACGGCAGTCGAGTTAGTAAAAACAATACAAAAAAAATTACTGCTAAAACCAGAATGAGGTTATTCTTTATCACTTGCATATAACACGCCGCCTATTAAACTTACGCCCAATCTGCTTAAATGATAAATTATTGAAGCGCTAAGCGCGGCTTCGGTAGATATTCCCACTAAAGAAAAGAGTTGAATATACAGAGCATCTTGGACACCAACCCCATTTAATGATGGGATAAAGAAACTCGCCAAAGTCACAATCGGCAAGGTAAACAGGGCATACGAAATTTTTAAATCTGCTCCCAGAGATATAAAAATAAAATATTGAGTAAAAATAGCAATAAATTGAACGACAAATGAAGTTAAAACGGCAAAAAATAATGTTCTGCGATTTGACCTATACTCAAGTAAAGAATTATAAATCTTAGATAGGAAAGGAATTTTAGATGAAATAACTTTAAGAGCAATAAAACCAGCAAATGAAGCTATCCAGAAGCCTAAAATTACGCCCGTTTCAAAAAGTTTAAGTAGTATCGGGTTTATACTTAAGGACTCAGGTATCATTTCAACCCAAAAACCCCAAGTCCGTATTAAACCAAAATAAGAAATAAGAATGAGGGCAACAAAGCCTGTAAATCTCTCCATAAATGTCGCTGTAAAAGCATGAGCGTTGTTACCAATCTTTTTTCCTAACCTCAATACCTTATAAACATCGCCGCCCATACTAGTGGGCATAAAATTATTGAAAAAAGCACCTATAAAATAAAGTCTTGTCAAAAAAGCCACGTTGACGGGCTTGAGATTTTTAAAGACCAGCAAAGCCTTCCACCTATAAGAGCTAACGACGTAATTAAGCACCAATAAGAGCACGATCAGGGGAATAAATCGATAATCCATAAGCCTGATGTTGGAAACTAATTCTTCTCGATCTACTTTCAAAACAATGACGGTTATTAGAACCAAACTAAAAAGTATCTTTATTGCAGGGTGCTTAAGAAGCTTCATTTTATATTAATTACCAACTTTCTGTGATTGAAATTTTGCTAAAATTTTTTTATAGACCAAAAATGCTTGCGAGACCGTAAAGAACTTCGTCGCATTTATCCCAATTACTGCAAGCAAAACATATAATAGATATAAGATTACCTTATACAAAAAGTTATTGTTAAAAGCATTTTGAGAAGCTCCTATAAGAAAGGCTTGAAAAATTAAAAGGTAGTGATCGTGTGTAAAAATCTTAAATTTCAACCTTAGATATATAGCATAGATAGCAAAAAGCAAAGCTAAAGTTGAGCCCACCAATAACCCGAGCGTCATTGAGCTTACATGAGAAAAGTCCGTGAATGCCAAAAATCCATAGTAAGAGCCGATTCCAAAACCAATTAATATTACAAAAGTTGCGATCATTTGAGTTACTAATTTTGCCGGTACTAAGATGCTGGATTTTATGATGTTTAAATAAGAGTAAAAGATAAATGTGAACATAAAAGGCAGTATTAAAGGCAGAGCATCTGAGTACTTCGAGCTCGCAAATAACAAAACCAGCTGCTTTGACCAAAAAACTGCGCTAACTCCTATAAATAGTATAAGTACAAAAACTTTGTTGAAATTGTCACTGAAAGCTTTTTGAAACTCTGCAATATTATTTACATATTTCTCCGATAAATACGGGAGATTAACATCGGTAATTGCATCAGATATATGAATGATCTTCTTTGAAAACAAAAATGCTGCAGAAAAAACCGCCACAGCCTCGGGAGAAATAGTTAAACCAAGGATTAACGTTCCCGAGCGCTCCCAGAGAGTATAAATGATCTTTACCAAATAAATTGAAAGGCTAATAGTGAAAAGTTCTCTAAAGAAGTATTTAAATTCGCGAAAATTTGGCAAAGCCAAATTTTCCCTCAAAGGCCCCAAAGCTATAAAAGCTAGAGCGACAGATCCAAGAAAATTATGAGCAAACATAGCATAAAAATAGCCGTTTATACCATAAAAATGCACAAGTGGGAGATAAAGAACTAGACTAGCAACAGCGATAGCGACTTGATATGTGAAAAGGGCGTTAAATCTTTTTGTTCCTGAAAGTACAGAGTTGAGCATGCTCTGAACACCCTGAACAATAAGTGTCAGTGCGTATATCTTTAGTGGCAGAATGAGCGCTGCGTTATTGTATTTATCAAGAGCTATGTATTCGGCATAATGAAAAAGCCCTATAGCCAGAGGAAAAGTTATAATATACCTGATTGAAAGTGCTGTTATAAAGATTTTGAAAACCTCGTTTTTATCTTTGGAAGCGGCTATTTCTCTTGTACTTCCGGAAGCGAGACCAAGGTGCTGATAGATGCCTAGTGCGCTACCTACAGCAACAGCTATTTGAACTACGCCGTAATCATGAACAGAAAAAAGCCTGAACAGAAAGAAGCTCTGCAGTAAGCCCACAAACATAGCCGAAAGCCTCGATGCCAAGCTCAATATTTGTAATTTTTCTAGATTATTTTTATTTGCACCCATCATTGACTCCTACGAAAGCTATTTTACTACTACGTCCCCCAAATAAACACTTCTTGTTCGAATATTATTCGTCATCCCCATAAAAGAAAGATACTCGCCTGGGGACACAAAAGACGGAATAGTCAGCTCTATATTTTCAGTATAATACATACCCTTATCCCACTCTCTTAGCTGCTTCAGCGAAAATGACGGCAAATTTGCAACTTGGTAAATCTCCCCGTTATCTTTATTGATGAAAGTCATAAATAAAACATAATCATCCAAACCTTCTTGAGTTCTTTTAACATAAGTGAAGTAAGCCTGCTCGTTTGAATCTCTTTTCAACA
Organism: Candidatus Nomurabacteria bacterium; assembly: GCA_020631855.1. GTDB lineage: Bacteria > Patescibacteriota > WWE3 > UBA101185 > UBA10185 > JACKGU01. The sequence continues at coordinate 325,819 of JACKGU010000002.1, forward strand.
CCGAAGGAAGCATATAGTCGACAATCGTCAAGCCCTTAAATATTTCAATAGAAGAAGTCTCAGTATACTCATATCTTTCTTGAAGAGGCAGGAGACGATTTTTATCGTGAGGGCCGACATTTTTGAACACAAATAAGTTTCCGCATCCGAATACCTGCTGGTAATCTTCGCTTTTTATTACATCAGCAACAACGTCCCTTACTATAGTCACGTCAAGGTCTAAGATTCGTAAAATTTTCTGTGCAAAAACATCGACAATCACGTAGTCCGCTTCCTTGTATAGCGCGGGGAATATAGCATAGGTGGGTCGCAAAGATAAGTGAGCACCTAAATAGTCAGGCCCACTAACAGAAGCTTCATCAGGAATTTGTGAAATAATTTTCTGCGCACACTCACGATCTTTGTTTTCCAATTCCGAAAGTCGCAGAACATCACCAATTTTAATATCAGAGAGCTTGATGGTTTCTAGATCGGTTTTTGCCTGAACTTCTTGGAAAAATCCTATATTTATTCTCTTAGCCACAGCCTGTTGGAACCATATATAAACCGGGTTTTGATAACTAAATGAGGTGGAAATATTCATGTACATAACAAAAAAAGCCAACGCGGCAGGCAAGTACGAAGAAAGTATCTTCTGTTTTTTTGATTTCGAAAATAAAAAAATCACGGTGTCACTAAGATATCGAACACCGTAAATGCTTGAAATAAAAAGAATAGGTATAATCATCGAAATGCGATGGTTAATTATTTCTGACGTACCTATTCCCCCTGCAGTAGTAGAATAATTAATTAATAAATCAGGAAGAGCCAGAATAAAAAGCGGTGCGTAAAGAAGAGAGGTATAACCCATCGGCTCAAGAGTCTGTCTTAGGTTTTCACTCTTGTCGCCCCCAAAGAGCACGCTAACTAAATATCTGGGGTTCTTAAGCATACCCAGAACGATATCTGTATAAGAATCTCCAAAACCTTCGTATCTGCTTAGAAAATAATTATCTTCGTCGACATTAGTTGCTGAATTCGGGTCTATAGACAGCATCAACGCGAAATTATTAAACCCCTCAATTCTATAGCTGGAATAGTGAGGGATTATAATAAAAAAAGCTACTATAAACCATAAAGATCCGACCAGCGCCATCGCAGAACCCACTCGTACATTAATGCTTGAATAAATTTTCTTGAACTGTTTTGCTCTAATCAAGTCAAAAAAGCTAATTTTTAAAGATATAGGGATACGAAAAAGTACAATAAACATACCGTACAAAACAATATATAAAGGGATCTGCTCTTTTCCCATCATAGTTAATATGAGAAACAGCCAAAACACAGACAATCCATAAACACTATACTTATCGGCTTTGTACATACGTTCATATACGTAAAAAGCCAGAAACATAAAAGGAATAGCTGCTGTTACCCCATGATAACCGGTCCAGGCATTTAAAAAACCTATAGCAGGATAGAAAGTGAAAGCAAGACCAAAAAAAAGTGCGGCCAGTTTTGACCTTAGATGTAGCTCGGCGATTTTATAGACTGTTATACTTGAAAAAAGAACCATTGCCGCTTGCGCTAAAGCCAAAGTAAGGGGATGTGGGATAGCAGCAAAAAGGGGTAAAAAAATAACTAAAATGGGATCTACATGGCTCATGGCCCATCGCGGAACATTTGCTCCAAATAAATCTGTTAGCCACATAAATTTTCCTCCATACAATGTGTACCAAGCCATTTGCGCCATATTTCCAAGATCAAATTTACCTAAATCAAAATTGTTATATCTAAATATATTGATTCTGACTGTTATTAAAAACGCCCCAATACAAAAAACCACAAGAAATATTATAGGGGCTTGCTGAAATGATTTTTTGATAGTCTCTTTACGATTAAACATGTTAATTCGTGAATCTGAACTTAATTAAGGTGAACAGTGCCGAGAGACCGTCTCTCCAAGTTATTTTTTTACCCTCATTATGAGAACGTCCTTGATAGCTTATTGGAACTTCAACTATTTTCAGGCCTGATTTAAGTATCTTTGCTGTAATCTCAGGTTCAAAGTTAAAACGCGCCGACTTAATCTCAACCTGCCTTGCGAACTTTCCAGGCATGAGCTTGTAGCAGGTTTCCATATCAGTAAGCAATACTCCAAAAAAAATGTTAGTTATGATAGTTAAAATTTTGTTACCGTAATAGTGTAAATTACTCATGTCTTTATATGTTCCAGAGAATCGGGATCCATAAACTACGTCTGCACCGTCTTCAACAACCGCCCTAAGTAATTTTTTGAAATCGTTCGGGTCGTATTCCAAATCAGCATCTTGAACAATAACATAATCACCTGTTGTTTTTCGAAACCCGTCTCTCAGAGCAAACCCTTTACCCTCGTTAGTTTTTTTAAAAATCACAACAATATCAGGATCGGATTTCTGCAGTTCTTGAAGAATTTGGGTAGTACCATCTGTAGAACAATCATCTATTATGATAATCTCCTTCTCGATATCTGGTAACTCGGGAGTGTCAGAAAAATCAACTTCTTTAACACGGGCCAAAATTGACTCAAGAGTGCTTTTTTCATTGTAAGCGGGCACAACAACGGAAAGTTTCATTACATAATTATACATTTTTTACGCGCACTAACCAACAAAAGATTTAGCGAAAACACTTCTAACACTACAGCGCCCTAGTAATAAAACCTTTCAAAAAGAAGCCCCATGTTTAGCGGCAGACTCACTAGCCCTGAGATCTTAGTAATGTTTTTAGTATAAATTATCCGCAGAAATGTCTTTACAAGTTGCCGACCCCAAAAAGTAAAAGACTCGGTAGGATAAGTAACAACGCGAAAGTTATTCAATATTCTTTGTAACCAACAGGATAGATTATGTGTAGATTATATTAATCTGTACTTTATGCATAATATATTCTTTTAAGTTCTTTTGAAACAGCGGGCCACTCAAATTTCTTACATTGAATGTGTCCTTTTTTTACCAATTTCTTACTTAAAGTACTACTCGAAACAACTTTCAATATACCTTTACTTATACTTTCCGACGAATAAGGATCTACTATCTCTGCGGCATCCCCTAAAACCTCCTTTAATGAATAGCAGGAAGAAGAAATTACCGGAGTACCGTAAACAAAAGCCTCCAGAACAGGGAACCCGAATCCCTCATACAAAGAAACAAATACAAAAGCCTTCGCTTTCTTATACAATGTGGCCAACTCCTCGTTTGAAACCCAGCCGGTTAACACCACCCTGCCTTTTTCATAATTTTTGAGAAGATATTCCGAGACTGCTTCGCCATACTTTCCTCCAGAACCGACAATCACAAGTTGGAGGTTTGTTGCAACACTTACATATTTGAATGCCTCTAACAACCTCATGATATTTTTGTGTGGTAAAAATGAAGATACGGTTAGAATAAACTCACCTTCTATTTCTGGAACGATGCTCTTGATATTCTTGTCGACGCTTGAATATTTTGTGTAGCCGGGATAAAAAGCTAATACCTTATTCTCAGGAATATTTAACACCTCAATAAGCGAATCTCGCGAAGCCTGAGATGAGGTTATGATAACATCCGCTACTCGAGCTGAAAAAGTTACTAAAAATTTCCAAAAGAGACGATTGATTCTGGAGAAGGAATCTTTTTGATAGTACCAGTTGAGATCGTATATAGTTACAATGTTTTTTCCTGGTATAAAAAAAGGTGATGTGTAACCTAATGAATGTAATACATCCACCCCATGTTTCCTCATAATAAAAGGCAGAATAAAATTTTCATATAAAAATCTTAGAGTGCGGTTTTTAGTATCAAAACCAACAGTGTGAAAAATGAAACCGTATTCGTTTTTTTTAGTAGTTCGTAATATCTGCTTGAACAAAAAACATGAACTTCTAAGCCGGAGCTATCTTCACTTAAACTTCGCAAAATGCCCTCCGCATAGGTCTGCGTACCGCCAACCTTGTTCGGAACCACGTAAAGCAGATTCAAACCTACCTTTTTTATAGAAACTCTCCTCTTCTCACCCTTTTTCATTAGTATCTCTTTAGTAATTTATAAAAAAATCTTGCCAGCATATAATGCAGATCACTAAGCTTACGAATAAAAAAATTACTAGTATGCTTATAAACAATCTCCTGTTGTTCCCTAAATACTTTCTCAAATGCTGTTCCGCACTTGGAGCTATCATGAATTCTGAATGAAGAAAGGTTTTTGTATACAACTTTAAGCGGGTATTTTTTTATCGCACGCATCCAAAAATCAAAGTCCATTACATAATTTAAATCTTCATTAAAAAAACCTATATCGTCGTGTAAGGTTCTTCTCCAAAAAGTACTTGGCTGAATAATGTAATTTGCTATTGCTAAAACAGTCATTACAGGGAAAAGGCGCAGCATATTTTTGAATAACTTTATTTCGAGCTGTATCTTTTTGCCATTAGCATTTATTATCCAGCCATCACCGCTCAACCACATTATCTTTGGATTATCCAAGAAAATTTGTGCTACTAAAAACAAGGAACCGGGAAGTAATAAATCATCAGAGTTTAGGTAAGCCACTATGTCGCCGGTGGATTTAGCTATGCCCTTGTTTATAGCCTCAGTCTGGCCATTGTCCTTTTCAGATACCCACAATATCCTCTCACCATAGCCTCTTAAAATATCCAGTGTGCTGTCAGTTGAAGCACCGTCCACGACAATATACTCAAGATTAGGGTAGTTTTGACTTAACACACTTTCAATTGTTTCTTTAATAAAGCGGCCTTGGTTATAGCTTGGAGTTATTATTGAAATTTTAGGATATTCTCTATACCTACTCATTGATCAATTTTACCATTTTGTTTCCGAGCATTACGAAGGAAAACCTACCTCCACCCCCGATGCCAAATAAGAAAAGCAAGTCAGCGCATCTAATGTCACTTTTCGAACTCAATAATGTTAGTGAAGAATGTTTTGCCGTTTATATTACTTGAAAAACTTTTTATAACCTTTAAATGTGGCCAAGACGATAAGTCAATAGTTAAATCTGTATTATGCTCGTTAGTGACAAGAAAATAGTCAAATCCTTGCTCAAGTAATACGTCATACTCTCTATTACTCTTCTTAGTTAAATCAAAAAATCTACCCGAGATAGACTTATTCAAGCCGGCCTGATTTAAATACCAATCACTGACACTGCTTACGTCATTATAACCTACCGTACCTTTTAGATTAGACGTCGCATACACATTTGCCTGCCGCACAACTTTAAAAATATCTTTATGAAGAAAAACAGTAGAGAGAGACCACCCAAAGACAACAAATGCCAAAGACACCAGAAACACATTTTTATTTTTTAGCAATTGTAAAAAAACAAGCAATACCTGTAATACAAGCATTACGATAAAAACTTCCTTTATAGGAAGCAGAAACTGTAAACGGTATTTAAACTGCAAAACAACATATAAAAAAAGTAAAAAAAACTGAGATGAAAGAAAAAATAAAAACATTTTCTTACTATCTTTCATAACCGATCTAAAATTCTCAAGACCATTATGTAAATTTATTGTCAGCAATATAATCAGAAATGGGAGAACCGGCGTAAATATTCTTGGTATTGCTGCGGGCCAAATTAAAACTAACAATAGTTCGGCAATAACAAAAGCCGAGACCCCTAAGTTTTCGTTACCTATTGAGATAACATCTTTAAGGTTCTTCTTTATAGTTGCACGAGCCTCAGCCGAAAATGATAAAGTGCTGCTCGACTTAGAATCTTTCTCAACAAAAGTCGTGCTTGAGCTTAGACTTCCTGCGGCAGGTCTAAAGAAAATATAGCTAAAAAAAGGAACAAATCCAGATATAAAAAACAGCGAAGCAAAATAAATCAAAAAGGTATTCAAATCATAGCTTCTTCCTGAAGGTTCTTCAAAATATGACGAAGATAGGGGATTTCTATAATACCAGTAGGGCACCAGTATAAAAAGCTGTGCCGTTACAAAAGCAAGAATCTCTCTATTTTTCTTTCTCAAAAGATTAAAAATGAGATTAAGCTGAGAAAAAACAAATCTTATAATATTTTTCAAATTTGTCACAGTGGCTGGAATTTTTGAAGTGCGCCTCTTTTTACCTGCACTAGGTGTTTTCTGTAAATTTTTTCGTTGTAAAATAGTCTCTTCCCAAGAATAAAATCCGCGTTCCAAAAATATGATGCCAATAAACAATGCGCAAATAAGAATGTAGCCCTCAAAACGAACTAAAACGCCTAATGCGCCTAAAATCCCCAAAATAAAAGATTTTTGCCAATAAAACCTTCCAAGCGTTGATTGCCGCTTTAGTAAATAAAAAGAGCATAAAACTAGGAGTAAAAAAGGCACATCGGCCATTATTCTAAGAGACCAATAAAAAAACACAGGATTAAAACCTAATAAAGCGATGGATAGAGATTGATAAACCGGACTCGAAATAAAATAACGAACATAGTACGTAAAAACTGTTAAGAGCAAAGCTGTAATAACTAACATTTCCGCCCGCCCCCATTGCACAGGGTCAACTTTAGAAGGGCGAGCAGCTAAAATAAGTGAAAATAACGGGGCTCTTTTTTCGTCTGAAGGGTATTGATAATTTCTTAAATACTCCGCTGCTCGCAAAATTCGATAGCTATCGCCCCATTCTGCCGCGTTTACGTTGGTAAATAAGGCTCGTATAAGTATGACGAAAGCCAAAACTATAAAAGGTAGTTTTTTCATATTCATATACGAGTATTTTTACTTCTTGCGGTTGAAACAAAATCGTACACCTTATTAAGTTGTAAAGCCCTCTGTCTCCAAGAATAAATGCGAGACACTAAATCCACGTCCACAAAAGGCCTGCCTTCAATAATCTCTTTGATTTGTCTTGCAATGGTCTCAGGCTTGGTATCGTGTAAGTAAAAAACTCCTGAGACAGAATCGTCAATTTTAAAAGCCGAGCCAAGGACAGGAATGCCGCACGCAAGGCCTTGCACAGCAACTTTTGGCAAACCTTCCCAAGACGACGGGAGCACAAAAATATCCGAAGCCTGGTAAGCTATAGGAACCTCTTCATTTGGAGTATACCCAACAAATACAATTCTTTTTGAAAGCCTGTTTTCTTCAATAATCAAATCGACCGTTTGCCGATACTTAGAATCGGGCCAGGGCCCTACCAGTAAAAGCTTGTAGTGGGGAGGCAGGTACTTTAATGCCTCAACAACACAATGAGTGTTTTTCCGATCTATCATTGCCCCATGGTGCAAAATAACTACATCTTTTGGATCTAAACCTAAATCTTTTCTAGTCTTATCCTTTTCTTCAATAGTGGTCGGTTTAAATAAATCCGGATTTACTCCTGACTCTAAAATAAAACATTTTTTTGCGTCGACATTGTAATGCTTTTTGGCCTCATTAAAAACATCTAGGCTTACAAAGATACATGCATCTGCTATCTTAACAGCCGTTTCATCAGACAAACGTGCTAACGGCCAGTCAATTTTCTCTGTCAAATATTTAAGCTCTTTGCCGCTTTTATTCATAGCCTCGAACCTGCCGGCCACTGTGTTATGGAAATGAACTACAAGAGGAGTTCTTAGTTCTTTTGCTCTTTTATAAAATTTTCGTAAGAAATATCTATACAGGTAAATCCACAGTGCAAAATGTCCGTGACTATGAATAACATCTACAGAATTGGACTTTTTCAAACGCCAAAACCAATATCTAAAAAACAACAGAGGAGCGACAGTAACTAGCATTAGTCCTTGAGCCGGTGTGCGGAAAGGTAATGAAGAATTACCTAAAAAGTGGATGAGTTTTATCTTACCGCTGTAATCGGCAGGAGGGCCTTGCCGTGGCCATCGTGCGGAAAATACCGACACCTCGTGACCCAGATCAATTTGGGCTTTTGACAATTCATAGGGATGTGGCGCCAAGCCGTCAGAAGGCGGTGGCCAATCATATATGATTCTTAGAATCTTCATTGAAGAACCTCCTCGATGACTTTCAGATACCCGTCAACCATGTTATTCAATGTAAACTCAGACCTTGCCTTTGTCAAAGCACGATCTGAAAATTTTGCGGATAAAGACTTGTCTAAAAGTAAGGCTTTGCAAGCTTCTACAAGCTCGGAAATGTTTCCGGGGCTAACCAAAAAACCTGTTTCACCCGACACCACAGCATCTGAATTACCTCCAATATCGCTAGCTATACAAGGCAGGCCGCACATCATGGCTTCAACTAAAACCATCGGGAATCCCTCTTTACGCAATGTCGGAAAAATAAATATTGACATGTTTTTAAGTAAGCTGACTACCTGTTCGTATTGAAGTTTGCCATGCAAAACAAAAATATCCTGTAAATCATATTTTTGAATCTTATCTTTTAAAGCAGCTAGATCCTTGCCGTCTCCAATTACATGCATTTTTAGTTGAACATTAATTTCGCTATCGTTTATCAATTCTTCGACAAAGGGTAACAATAAAAAAACCCCCTTTGTTTTTTCAATTCTGCCATTAAAAACAAGGTTCACATAGCCATCATATTCTGCCAAGCTCGAAATATCTTTATTAGCAGATTTCGAATAAAGAGAGCTGTTTTTGGCGGGCAAACTTTTATCAAATAAGCCGGCCTCTACCCCATTGTGTATTACAACTACCCTATCTTCAGGAATAAAAGTCTCGTCAATTACTGATTTTTTTACGCTATTCGATACAGCAATAATTTTATCGGAACCAAAAATAAAACGCCGCTGGTTTGTAAAATAATTTACTAAAACATAAGCGGTATCTCTAAATAAAGAAAGCAGCGCGACGGGTGAAAAATAAGATTTAATCTCAAGCTCCTTAACTCTTGTGACATATTCACTCAAAATCGATCCGTGCGAAATTGACACTATTTTTATTCCAAGCTGTTTTTTAGCATTTATGATTCCCAAGCCTACAGAACTCTGACATATAACCACATCAAATCTATTCTCAGCATGGTACTTAGAAAAATAGGCTAATGATTTCTCTTTCCAATCTTCTTTTCCTTTTTTGGAGAACAGCCCGCTTACATTTATAAATGGTAAAAATTTCTCAAAAAACCTTGCGACATCATCTTCAATATTTTGAAAGAATATGCCCATACGATACACGGCAGGAATAAAAACATAAGTAACCCCTGAATCAACAGTGCCGTCAGTCTCAATCTCGGCTTTCGGTGAAAAAACAATAACGGAATTTCCTCGCCTAACCAATTCCTCAACAAGTAATTTATTTTGGGTCTCTAAACCTCCATATCCCTTATGGAAAGTGGTTTTTTTGGTAAAGACTGCTATATGCATATGTTAATTCTATCAAAAAATACGAACTAATTGCTATCATTCCCATGTGACAAAGAGGCTCAAGCACTAACACCGCCGAGTAATCTTTAAAAATAAGGCCTGTTAGTGTAAAATCAAAGTACTATGGCCTTAAATAATAACGAAATAAGAAAAAAAGAGCTTGAAGTCTATAATTTATATCTTCAAAAAACAGGGCTTAGCCCCGCAACAATTAAAAAACTGGAACTTTCCCCCGAAGATGTAGCTAAAATTATTACCAAAATGACATCCGCAGACTCAACACTACGACTTTTCACAAATGCAAAGAAAGAAACCAGAGACAACTACCTAAAGCAGTCTGTAACTATAAGAGAACAGGGCTTCATTATGGTTGCACTCACAATGCTAGACGCGGTTCAGGCATGGGATATCGCCAATAAATACGCTAAAGGTATTAGAGAGACAAACGATCATAAAAAAATAGCCTACACACTTCTTGCCGACAGAGAAAAAACAAACAAAGGCAAGCTAAAATATCTAACAGAAGCTAGTAAATGTCTTGAAGAGGCTTTAAAAGCAACGGAAGGTGAGAGCATATCAATTTTGAAAGTTCATCAAGCTTCATTAAATTACGACCTGGCTTTACTTCACGACACTAAATCTAAAGAGAAAAAACTTAAAACAGCGCTAAAAATGGTAGACGAGGCTTTAAAAACCTTGCCCGGATCACAAGCACACAGAGCTTGGCCACTGCCTATAAAAGCTAAAATACTCATAGAGCTCAAACTTTACGACAAAGCATTGAAAGTGCTTCAAGAAGCGGAGTCTTGTATTTACTATGGCTACGAAGAAGAACAAAATAAGAATAAACAAGCCGACATGGTTCTATCGGTATGGACAACGGGAATAGCACTACAAATGGCTCTTCTGCACATAAAGACCAATAAAAATACTACAGCCAGAATTTACCTATCGGCAGTAATAAACTGTCCCGATGCAGCCGGCGTACTGGCTAATCGAAAATTGCAGGCAAAAAATCTTCTTAAAAAATTAGAAGAGCCCTCAAAAGAAAATTGAAGCAGGGTCTAAGATTTTGCACTCTTAATTTACCCCGGTTGATATTTTTGGATCTCGGCTATAAGGATCCTTTGCTTCTACCGTTATCGGTTCCGGGCTTTGGACTTAAAAAAAATAGCTTGTGGCCAAAATACTAATCCAAAAGCATCTGCTCAAGCTGTCTTACATTTATATCTATGTTAAAGAGTTTCTCTGCTTTAATATAAACCGCCTCACCCAGTTTCTTAGACAATGCAGTATCTGCTGTTAGCTTTTTCACCCCGTCAACTATTGCACCGACATCCTTTTGAGGAATAATAATGCTGTTTGTTGAGTCAATTAAATCTCCAACGCTTCCTACATCTGTGGAAATTATAGGCAACTTTGCAAGTGCCGCCTCTATCAACACAGTCGGTACGCCATCTACATCGCCTTCTTTTGTCTCAATGCCAGGAAATACAAATATATCCGAAATTCTGTAAAATTCCAGAACTTTTTCATTTGGCATGCCTTTGCCGTCACCGTGAATTATTACGGTCTCTTCGAGACCGTATTCTTTAATTTTATCCTTAATCTCGTTGTAGGTAGAAAGATCATCTGCAGGCCCTACCAGATTTACAACATGAGCAAAACCTTCATCCCTCAATATCTTGGAAGCCTCAACCATGTAAATAATTCCCTTTTTTTTAGTAAATCGAGTACCGCCTAAAAATATAGACGTTATTGCAGGCTTTTCTACGGACAATGGTTTAGAATAAGCGTCTTTATAGTCAAAGCCGTGAAACAGCAGATGAACATTACCGCTAGAGGCCGAGAGATTTGCGAACTCGATGGTTTTTCGCCATGTGTTTCCGTTGCAAACAACAATAAATTTTGCCTCCCTTGCTTTTACTGGAATTAGCGACCCTTCAACAAACACGTCTTTCGCGTGAGCAGAAACACTAAAGGGCACCCCCAATAACTTTGCGGCAACCATTACAATTGTCGACTGATCTGACAGAAAGTGACAATGGATGTGCTCCGGCTTGTAAACCTCAAACATTCGCGCAAAAGCCACTCCCTTAAAAAAATGGACTAATCTTGCACGATGGAATCTTTTTAAGACGCTGTTATCCGCCGCCGGATCAAAATTTTTTCTTTTTAGTTGCAACAAATAAGGCACAGAATCTTCACCTGAGATCAGTCTATGGGCTTGCCAGGTTTTTCTGGGGCGTAACAGAATATATTTTATCAGCGCCTCAAAGCAAATCTTCACCGACAATCTTTGATAGTGAGTTTTTGCCAAAACTTTCTGCGAAGCAAAACCTGTACCTCTAGACATTGAGAGAACAGAAATATCAAGATTATCCCATTCAACAAGCTTTCCAATCTCACGACTAATGAAAGTCTGAGACAGCATCGGAAACTGCGGAACGAAATATAGAATTTTCTTCTTTTGATCTTTACTCATAAGAACTATTTTTTCCCATTCTGGCTCTTTAATAAAGCGGTTGTAACAAATCCTCTCTTCTCTTCGTCCTCAAGTAAAAATTCGTTGTATCCGTTTGTTCTCTTTCCTACAGCAAAATATGTAAAGCCCTGAGCTTCGACTTTCTTTTGATCCAAAAGGTTACGACCATCGAAAACAAATTTTCTCTTTGATGAGCCCATTGCACGCCACAACTTCTCTATGTCTATATTTTTAAACTCACCCCATTCCGTTAGTATACAAACAGCATCAACATCTTTTACAGCTGAGTACATGTCTTCGGCATAGGTAATGTCTTTATCCCCAAGTTCGCGCCTTGAGTTTTCCATTGCCTGCGGGTCATAAACCGAAACAGTTGCTCCATGACCTCGAAGCTCTCGAACAATTTTTATTGCCTTAGAATCTCTAATGTCGTCTGTATCTGCTTTGAATGCGAGACCAAGGCAAGCTATCTTTTTACCTTCCATATTAATTCCAAACACTTTTCTTATTTTTCTAACAAAATGGTGCATTTGCGAGTCATTAACTTCCATAACACTTCTCAATAATTTGAAATCGTATGCCTCCTCTGTAGAAGTTTTATACAATGCAGCAACATCTTTCGGGAAGCAACTTCCTCCATAACCAATGCTTACATTTAAAAAGTGTCTTCCTATTCTTTTATCGTAACCCATGCCCTTAGCAACAAGACCAACGTCTGCTCCTGCGCGCTCGCAAAGCTGGCCGATTTCATTAATAAAAGAGATTTTAGTGGCTAAAATAGCGTTTGATGCATACTTAATCATCTCAGCGGTTCTAAGGTCGCACTCAACCATAGGAGCATCTAAATGACCATAAAATTCACGTAAAACAGTTAAAGCACGCTCATTTTCTGTTCCCACAACAGTTCGATCAGTCTCCTTCATGTCCTCCAAAGCTCTGCCTTCCGCTAAGAATTCGGGGTTTGAGGCTACATCAAACTCAACGCCTTCCTCAGCGTACTCTCGAACTATTTGTTTAACACGCTCATTAGTACCTACAGGAACGGTACTTTTAGTTATAATAACAACGTATTTATCACCTTTCTTAAGATTTTGACCGATTTCTTTTGCCACAGCCCACACATAGGATAAATCGGCAGCTCCGGTGTCGGACATAGGAGTACCTACGCATATCAAAATCATGTCTGCGTCCTTCATGCCTTCAGCTAAAGAGGTTGTAAACGAAAGTTTGCCCGTTTTGATATTTCTCAGCACCACCTCGTCAAGACCAGGCTCATAAATAGGCATAATACCCTCTTCAATCTTAGCTATCTTTTTTTCATCTATATCAACTCCAACAACGCTGTTGCCCCAGTCAGCGAACACAGCAGCACCAACTAAACCTACATATCCTGTACCTATAACACATACTTTTTTCATTAAACTCTCCTTTAGTTAGGACCTTTACACCGGCGATTTTTTAAGAAAAGCCTCTTTATCAAAGCGGGCCCTAAATTTATTACTTATACCTTCCAAGAAGGTCATTTATTCTTACTTTTAGAACATCGGTCGACATTCTAAATGTGTTTTCAAAAAAATTTAATCTGGTTGTTTTAACGTATTTCCAAATAACAGGTAATTCTTTAACTTTATACTTGAATTTTTTTGCTAGATATAAAACTTCGACATCAAATGCTCCGAACTGCGGGCGATTTATTTCAGGCGCATTTTCCCCATAAACCTGCAGCTTTGAGAAGATCACCTTTGCCGGCTCTCTTCTAAATAATTTGAATCCGCATTGAGAGTCTTTAATGCCCGGAAGTGCGAAAGCTTGAACCCACGCATTAAAAATTCTTCCCGCTAAATGTCTTGTAAGAGGCTCGTTAATACGAACAGCGCCCGCGCCTTCTCGCGAAGCAATCACTATGTCGTAGTTATGCTCTGTAATCCACGAAGCTAGCTTTTTCAACTCCTCTATAGGAGTAGCAAGGTCTGCATCGCACATATAAATATAATCGCCTTTGGCCTGATACATCCCGGACCAGACGGCAGCGCTTTTACCTTTATGCTTGTTTTTTATTATTACAAGTTCTTTATAAGAAGAAGTGAGGTTTTCCAGTATCTGTACAGTATTGTCGGAGCTGCCATCGTCAACCACAATAACCTCAAATTTCTCTGAAAAAGTTCTCATAAAAGTTATGACTTGGTTTATTGTATTGGCGATTTTATCTGACTCGTTGTAAACGGGTATAACAATGGTGTATTCCATATGATCAATAATTATACACTATTTTTTCTTCCAAATGACCTTGCTATAAATTGTAAAGTTCCACACTAATCCAATAAATATACCTATAAAAAAAGCGCCGTTTCTAACAAAAAATGACTCGCCAAAGGTCTGCTCAGAAAAATGAATTAAGAAACTTCTAAAGACAATTGGTAAATATGATGTTGCGTAGTAAAAACCTAGCTTAGCCGCAAGCTCAATCTTAGAACCTATTTTTCGAGCTGAAAACGACCAAAAATTATTCAGGGTGAATGTAACAAACATTGCAATAAATCCCGACACTAAACTTTCTACAGAGGAGCTCATGTGCAAGAGATCGTGTAAACTAACCGCATAAAGAATATTAAACAGTGCTGAATCAGTAAACAGGCCAATTAATCCGACTCCAAGAAATTTAAAGAACGATTCGTTTTGTCTGTATCTTAGAGTTAAAACCGTTTTTAGAGAGTCTTGGAAATTATCTTTTTCCATTTTCGAATCCCCTCTATCTCTTAAGCCAAAGGCGATAGGAACTTCAGTTATCTTTGCACCGAGTTTATGCATTTTATATAAAAGGTCTATTTTATATGCAAAACCTTTAGAAAGGATACTATCCAGATCTATTTTGTCTACAAAGCCACGAACACGTGAAGCCCTAAAACCCGACGTAAAGTCATTAACATTAAAAATTCCTAAAACTATCTTGGAAAAATAACTACCGCCTATACTTAATAGCTTTCTGTACAAGGCCCAATCAGATGGGATAGAGCCCCCCTTTGCGAATCTTGAACCTATTGCGTAATCCGCCCCGGCATCAAGTGCAGCAATTAATCTTGGGATGTCGGCGGGATTGTGCTGAAAATCAGCGTCCATCTCTACTACTACATCAGCTGACATTTCAGACATAGCATATTTAAAAGCATAAATGTAAGCCGCCCCCAGACCTCGTTTCTCGGGTTCAAGTATTACGCTCACAAAAGGGTAGAGCGCGCTCATTTCTTTAACTTTTTCCGCAGTACCGTCTGGAGAATTTCCATCCACAAAAAGAACCCTTACATCGTGAGAAAGTTCTTTAGTTTCCTGCCAAATCGCCGGAATTAAATTTCCTACATTTTCTACCTCATTATAAGTCGGGACTACAATTACAATTTTCATTTTTTATAAAGCCATTGTCATCATAACGAGAACAAAGACAAAGACGGAAAACGAGAAGTACTCCAAAACTATTTTAGCAGTAACCCGATCCTCAATTGCATGATGTACTATACCCCAAACAAAATAAAATAGCGAACCTAAAAATAGAACAAAAGAGCTTATAACAAAACTGTAAGAGAAATAATCAAAAAAGAAAACGGTAAGTAAGAGCCCAACTATGAGAACTGTAAAATGTATAAAATGATGAGAGTTGCTTTTACCTATAATATGCATGATATATCAAAGGACAGTGCCTGAACTTAGTACAAAAGAAACCCCTACTAATACAACAATTAAAAATATTATATGGGCGAGAGCGTGCCCGGAGACTCTCGAAATACCCTTCTTAGAAGAATACCAGATGTCCAAAAACAACAATGAAAGTATAAAAGATCCGAAAATTCCAAACAGCAGCTTAGCTGTTAGGGATAGGTCTAAAGACAAAACAACTTTCTCCTGCCCATCGGTTCCGGACATCGAGCTCTTAAAAACTAACGGCTCAAGAGGACTTTCTGAAGCATTTTTTGCCACAATATTTTCTTGGTTTAATGTCGCCAATGTTAGTTCGTTTTGCGCATTTACTTGAGAAATATTTTCGGCGCTTTTCCCTGAACTTGAGGACGGTACTTCTGCGACAGCAGAAGTACCAGGAAAATCCTGATTTTGATTCTGAGCTGAATAAGAAGGATTACGTAGAGTTCCAAACATCTGCACGACAAGCGTAGTCTGATATCCCTCCAGCTCCCCATTTCTTACGGCAAAGCCAATTTCGGAATAATTCGGGCTTAGAAGATTTTCTCTGTGGCTTGGAGATTTATACCAAGCATCAACTACAGCTTTAGAGTTATCAAAATTTTTTGCCAAATTTTCTCCGGCATAAGCATAGTCGTATTGCTCAGAGAGAATAAAATCCCAAGGCTTTACGTTTGTGGGAGAGATATGGGCCCAATAGTTATTTGTAAACATATCCTGAGCTTTCTTGTCAGCCGCTCTATTTAGAGCTTGGTTTATTGTTAGTTCTCCCAATCCGTGCTGCAACCTTATTTGGTTTGTATATCTAAGTAAGTCTTCGGAATTAATGTTCGAAGCATAACCCAAAACTCCAGGAGCCAACTGAGGAGTTGCTCTTATAATTAAAAAAGACAAGACCAGTACGATACAGTATGTAAAAATTGCAGCCTCAGTTAAAAGAGTGGCACGCTGCTTTCCGGAAGGATGCGGCAAAAAATGGTGTTTAAAACTTTTGCTAACTTTGCTTCCCATATTTTATTCTCCAAGAATCAGATTCATTCGAACTATTGCGGCTATCATTAAAACTATCCAAAAAATTACCTCATAAAAAACTTTAGAATCGTGATTAATACTCCCCATCACATATAAGAAAATGGTTGATAATACAATGTTTCCAACAGTCCAACCAATAATAAGCACTAAAATACTTACCGTAAAACTTGAATGCCTCATTAACGAAAGGCTTATAAAATAAAGTGCTGTAGCTAAAGCCCCCACAACGACCTCCGCTATATCTACCTTTTTCAAACCAAAAAGAGTGTAGAATTCGGTTTCAATAAGAGATATTACTGAAAATGAAGCTATAAATGTGATAGGCCAGAGAAAGTCCACACATCAATTATATAACCACAATTGCAAAAAGAAAAAGACTCTGATATATTCCTGGTATGACTGCCTATAAAAACATTGAGACGACTACTTTTGGGCCCCACTTAATTTTTGACGCCTATGGATGTCCTTATAAAACTCTAAGTAACATGGAGCTATGTTTTGGAATACTATCCGATCTTGCCGATCTTGCTGGTATGAAAAAAATGACAGAGCCCTATGTAATAAAAGCTACAAGCAACGAATTTATGGGAGGAAAAGATCCGGGAGGATTTAGTGGATTCGTTATTATCCAAGAATCTCATATTAGTATACATACTTTCGCGAAAAGAGGTTTTGCTACTGTAGACCTGTACTCATGCAAAAACTTTGAACCTGAAAGTGCTGTAGAGTACCTTAAAAAAACCCTACAGCCTAGAGATGTTGATGTAATAAAACTGGATCGAGGACTTAAATACCCCAAGCAGAACATATATAAATAAATGGTGTATTCTTCACAACGTACTTTACTCGCAACATAAAATAAGCACGGAATAGGCTGCGAAACAAAAAAACTCAGCTAAACTAATTTAGAGTATTGCTGAAAGCCTCTTTCTTTTTCTGCTCGACCAAGAAGTATTATGGTAGGCGTAGCTCGCTATCAAGGGAAGAACGGAGGTTGCCTCAGCGAAAACCATTTGTTGATGAGAAAGAGATACCTTGCCCCAAGACTGAGCCTCTGAAAGCGTCGAGCTTGAACAGGCCCCATCTCTGACATCAGCGACAGTTATTTGAACAGCGTATTTGTGCATGGGAACCTCTATTCCCTGGGTTTCAGCACATATAACGGTATCCTGAGCAAAGTTTTTCGGTGCCCCGCCACCAATCATCATTAAACCGGAGTTTTCCGAGGCAATCTTTACTGCCGTAAGCTCACGTAGATCTTTTACGGAATCTATTGAGACGTGTTTTTCAGGACGCTCTGCTTGATGTAAAACAAGACCAAACCCGGCGCTGCTGTCGGAAAATGCGGGACAAAACACAGGCACTTGATTTTTATATGCCTGCAGCACTAATGAATCTTCCTTTTTTCCGGATTTTTCCAAATATCTTCCCATTTCGACTATAAACTCCCTTGAAGATAAAACTCCTTCTCCAATGGAGTTTGCAATATCACGCACAACGCTATCGCATACCTGAAGTTGTTCTTCGTCGATATATGTATCGTAGATTCTATCTATATACAAATCTCTTAGAGTATCATCAGGTACCTCAAATTCTCGAACGTAATGCCTAAAACCTAAAGCCTCAAAAAAATCCATATCAACTATGCTTGCACCCGTTGCTACAACAACATCAACCAAATTGTACTTGATCAGATCAGAATAGATTTTCATACAGCCCGCGGCACTTGTACTTCCGGCTATAGTTAAGATTACAGTACAAGATTCGTCATTTATCATGTCAACAAATATCTGTGCGGCGTTTGAAACTTCCCGTGACGTGAATCCCATAGATCCCATAGAATCAACAAAAGACGTAGGTTCTAGCTTAGTGATGTCTATGTGTTCGATGGGTTTTGCGAGCAGATCTTTTTTACTATACGGCACAGTTAACTTAACTCCTAAAGCTAGCACGTTAGTAGCTTTATATATTTATATTAAGAATGACAAGAAACAGCCGTTGTGTCAAATATATCTCTCTGAATTAAAACGAAAATCCTTTTAATTTTGAAAGCTAAGAAATTTATAACCTAGCATTTTTCTAATTAGTAGAGCGGTGTTAAAGGCGCATTTTGTCGGAGACTCTCTGCCTATCAATTCAACCACATCCACGGCTATTACGTCGTACTTTTTAAATATATGCTTTAATATGCGTAAAGTTTGATACCACCCTAAACCTCCCGGTTCAGGAGTTCCCGTTAACGATACAACGCTGGCATCAAATACATCGACGTCAAATGTTATATAAACTTTTTTGTTTCTAATCACTTTCGACAAATATTCCTGAACTTCTTTATCGCTCATTTCAAATAAATCTTTTGCATATAAAATCGGGTAGTCATTTTTCTTTATATAGGACGCCGCGTCCTCCCCCATGCTCCTAATGCCTAATGCCAAAGTATTAGGAAACATCTCACTTGCCCTTCTCATAACACATGCGTGGCTTTTTTTTGAAGGAGGATAAAAAGACCTCAAATCCGCGTGGGCGTCAAATTGAATGATACTTACGTCTTCTTCCACCTGCTTTAAACCCTCAAGCAAGCCAATCGTAATAGAATGCTCTCCTCCAACAGAAACTATAAATTTACCGGATTTATAATGTTTTAGGAACTCTTTACCTATATATTTTAGATTTGCGTCATGGTCTTCTGAAAAATCCGCGACATCAACGTGGCTAATACCATATATATGGGGCTTGAACTGAAGTTCTTCGTCATATAGCTCGACATTGGCGGAGGCATGCAAAACTGCCGAGGGCCCAAGATCGCACCCGGCCATAAAAGACACGGTGTGCTCATAAGGTATGCTAATGATACAAGCCTTTGATCCTTTATATTGTGCGTATTTTTTATTAATATTAAAGAAATGCACACCCTATGCTACCACAAATAACTTGACTAATAAAAAACAAAAATGGGATAATTAATCAATGAAATCTCTGCCTCTGCCTAAAATCTATATCATATTAACTATATTTTGGATAATCTACTGG
Organism: Candidatus Nomurabacteria bacterium; assembly: GCA_020631855.1. Classification (GTDB taxonomy): domain Bacteria; phylum Patescibacteriota; class WWE3; order UBA101185; family UBA10185; genus JACKGU01. Next base: position 345,360 of record JACKGU010000002.1, read on the forward strand.
ATAGCACTACAATTTTTTAGTCCGGAAAGCAGATATTTTTATGACATATTTGCAATAGTGCTATTTGCACAGCCTCTTTATGGAAGCGTAAAAGCTGCAATAAATTCAAAAAAATGGAACGGGCGCAAAAGTGCGGTCGGTAGAATTTTAATTTTAATATCATTAGGGCTGTTTGCTTGGTCACTTGGGCAGCTCGCTTACACAATTATTTCTTTCTTTGTTGAAGAAGTACCTTACCCCGGGCTGCCAGACATCTTCTTTATATTCATCGATCCTTTCTACTCTTTTGCAATGTTTAACCTAATCTTAGTCGGAGGAATTGTCTCTAACATTAAAAAGAGCTTAGTCCTTAATGTATCACTTCTAACAACCACAATTGTGGCATTAACATTCACTACACTCTATCTTCTTTTCAACGACCTTTCTTATTTCGAAACTTTTGACCTTGCTATAGCGGTAGACCTTCTATATTCATTCGGCAGCATTGTCGTAATATCCTTAGTTGCAATAAATATTATGTTCAGCCGTCTGGGAGGTAAAATGAAAGTAGGCTTATACTGCCTTTTAGCAGGATTTGTATTCCAGTATATTGGGGACATCTCCTACTCTTTGCTCGAACCTCTTGGACAAGCATACAGCGCCAGCATGCCGGATTTTCTATTTTACATAGCAACTTCCCTAGTTTCATTAGCAGGCATGATGATTAATGCTGAACTTATATCAACTACTAGAGGAGAACGCGAATGACCGATGAGCAGCTGAAAAGGCTAGTTCTAGCTATTATTAAGAAACAGACACAGATAATAGGAGAGAATCTTGCTCTCGAACGTGCCGTAAACACAGGTTTAATTCAGATTTCGTCTAAAGATGCGAGAAATCTGACTATAGAGCAGATTCATTTTTCCGGTGCCGATAACGAAGTAGTAACTAGATTAATTGAGTCCTACAGAGAGATATTCGGCCAAGCTTCCGTAGATGTGTGTGTAAATATTCTACGGGAAAACTTTCCTAATGATTTTCGAACTGTTATACCTCAAACTCTCCTGGTCTAAAAAATGAGATCAAATAAAACGGATCAATTCCAAAAGGTTGCTCAGGAAATATATAAGAAAAATCTCGAACTCTACAATGAGCGAAAGAGGGCCGAGCTTCTACTATATAAAGTGTCCGAGGCGATCTACGCAACAGACCCTAAAGGCAAAATCACTCTCTTCAACCACACGCTGGAGAAAATGCTAAACACAACATCTGCTGAAGTAATTGGGAAAAAAGCTTCTGACATAATTTCAATAACAACAGAGAAGGGGGAGGCGATCGATATAACATCATTTTATAGAATGACTGAAAATTTTGGGATTCCTGATACCGCCATTCTGTTATCGCCCGAAGGGAAAAAATACTATGTGCATATCAAAGTGTCTGTTATTAAAACAGGCGAAAACAACATAGAGCACCTTGTTACAATGAGTGATATCACAAAAGAGAAGGAATTGGAAAAAACAAAGGATGACTTCGTATCCATTGCCTCACATGAGCTTAGAACACCAATGTCAATAATAAAAAGCTACCTGTGGATGCTTTCTGCAGGAAAAGGAGGGAAATTATCTAAAAAACAGGCTATTTATGTAGAAAAATCGATGAAAAGCACAGATAGAATGATTGCGCTTATTAATGACATGCTAAACATTTCACGTATAGAAGAGGGCAGAGTTAAGATCGAAGAAAAAAGGCTTAACCTAGATCTAATTTTACCCGATATTATTGAAGAGTTAGAAATTAAAACCGCCGAAAAAGATCTTTATTTAAAGCTGGAAAACAAAACAAACGTGAGATATGTTTATGGAGACAGGCAAAAAATTAGAGAGATTTTTGTAAACCTTGTCGGTAATGCCATAAAATTCACACAAACCGGAGGAATAACTGTGAAAATAGAGAGACTTAAAAATGCAAGGCACGTTAAATTTTCTATAATTGATACCGGAAAAGGAATTTCTTCAACAGACACACAAATGCTCTTCAAAAAATTCCAACGACTAGAAAACTCTTACAAGACGGTTGCTGAGGCCGGAGGCACAGGACTGGGCCTATACATTGTAAAACTATACGTGTCTAAAATGGGCGGCGAGGTGGGCGTATTCTCAGGCGGTCCCGACAAAGGCAGTACTTTTTGGTTTACTTTACCAACAACCAAACAACAGGAAGATGCGGTTTCTTTGAGCACCCAGCAGCCTTAGCATAAGGTAATTTAAAACTCTAAACTCAATTAATTCTTCTTCAGAGCGGCTTTTGCTTATAGAAACGAGAAGGCGGGCCTGATGGCCCGCCTTAAAAAACCTAGATTAAACTAAGCTTATTTTCTAACAGCATCTCTCAAAGCTTTACCGGCTTTGAATGCAGCTATTCTGGTTGCTGGTATTTGAATAACAACCCCAGTCTGTGGGTTTCTACCTGCTCTTGCAGCTCTCTTCCTTGTTTCGAATGTACCGAATCCGGTAAGAGTTACTTTTTCTCCTTTTGCAAGTGCTTTGGTTATGATTGTTGTTAAAGCTTCTAAAACTCTAGCTGCTTCAACTTTGGTCATGCCTTGTTGTGCTAATGCATTTACTATATCTTGTTTTGACATCTTGCTACACCCCCTTTCAAATTTCTAAGTTATTATCAACTAATTACTAAGAGACTTGTGCTCTCAATTAACAGAGGCTAGTCGCTGATTCTATCTAATCGACTAATCACCTTGCTATCAGTATCTATTATTACACTTCTAAAAGCTTTTTTTCCAGTATTTTCCCACTCAAAGCGCTGATTTTGTGCAGTAAGATATTGCTGAATAATAATCTCTTTCTTTACACCAAGAACGGAATCAATGTTTCCAGTCATTCCCGCATCTGTTACATACATCGTACCAGAAGGCAAAACTCTTTCATCACAAGTCGGAACATGGGTGTGAGTACCGCAAACAGCGCCAACGCGACCATCTAAATAATAAGCGAATGCTTGCTTTTCACTTGTTGCCTCGGCGTGAAAATCAATTAATGAAAATGCTATATCTAAGTTTTCTGTATCTGAAAGTATTTTATCGGCTAAAGTAAAAGGATCATCTGTATATGCCTGATTTCCCCCAAAAGAGGTTCTACCAATGAGATTTGCAATTAAAACCGACCCGTTCCTACCTGTATCTAAAACCTTGTAGCCTTCTCCTGAGCATGTGCTTGGGTAATTTGCCGGCCTTATTAATGGAAATTCCTGAAAACAATCTTCGACTTCTTTTTGCCAGAAAATATGATCGCCCCCGGTAAAAAAATCTACTCCTGCATCCTGCATCTCTTTAAGAGTACTTCTAGTTACACCCTTACCGCCAGAGAGATTCTCAACATTTGCAATAACAAGATCTATGCTTTCTTTTACTTTAATCTCGGGCAGAATGTTGTTTACTATTTCTCTGCCAGGCTTGGCTACAATATCGCCTATAAATAAAATTCTCATATTTTTCAATTTTGCATGCTACAAAAATAAGTGAGCATGAATCCCAATCACGGCAGTAAGTTGTAGAGGCTAGATAAAAAATCGGCTCTATAACCTAAATAATACAACACAATTGCAATAAATAAAACAAATAACGTTGCAGTTATGCATCCTCTTATGATAGATTTCAAAATTTTTGCTATAAAAACAAAAACGATAAAACCTAATATTATTAAATAAACGTAATACATATTATCTTTTTAAATTACTTACTTTCTGCCTTTCCGGCGCAAGCACCGTTTTTCACTATGCTTGCGCCCCCTAAGGCCAATAACATAAAATAAACCAATCTCTACTTGGCTGTTTCTGTAAAACGAGTTTCTCGAATTACGGTAACTTTAACTACGCCGGGGTAAGATTGTTCTAACTCAATCTTTTTTGCAATCTCACGTGCCAACAAAGCTGTAGAATCGTCGTCTACTTTGGACGGGGTAACAAATATTCTAAGCTCTCTTCCTGCTGAAATAGCAAAGGACTTCTCTACCCCATCAAAAGACATTGCTGCTTCTTCCAGAGCCTTCATTCGTTGTACATAAGCCTCGTAGTCCTCTGATCTGGCGCCGGGCCTCGCACCGCTAACATGGTCTGCCAAAGCTACAATTGCCGACTCGATTGAACTGAACGGTCTGTCTTCGTGGTGCTCAGCAACACAATTGATAACTCTCTCGTCAATTTTGTGCTTCTTGAGAAGATCAACTCCTAGCTGTACGTGCGTACCTTCTTCATCATTTACAACTTTCCCTATGTCGTGAAACAAACATCCTAGCTTTACAACCTCAACATCTACCTTTAACTCATTAGCAATAGCGACACCTATTCTTGTTTCCTCAAGAGTGTGCTCAATCATGTTCTGTCCATATGAAAATCTGTACTTGAATCTACCTAACATCTGTACCAAATCTTTTGGTATATTGTAGACGCCAACTCTATGGCAGAGATTGTCGCCTTCTTTATACATAATATGCTCGATCTCTTTGGTGGTTTTCTCTACAATCTCTTCTATGCGAGAGGGCTGAATTCTTCCATCGGCAATAAGCCTTTCAAGAGATACCTTAGCAATCTCTCTTCTAATAGGATCAAAGGACGATACGATAATTTCACCCGGTGAAGAATCCAAATCCAACTCGACTCCGGTGTATTCTTCAAAAGTTCTTATGTTTCTTCCTTCTTTACCAATTATCCTTCCTTTAATATCTTCGTCAGGAAGTTTAACTTTAGAAGTAGTGTGAGCTACAACATAATCTGTTGCACCAAATCTCATGGCATCTACTAAAATTTCTTGCGCCTTCTCAACAGAGTCGCGCTTAATCTCTTCCTCTACTTCACGGATTCTTTTGCTTTTTTCTACAGCCAATTCTTTATCGAATACTTTTAATAGCTGCTCCCTTGCCTCTTCCCTAGTTAAAGAAGCTATCTTAGCTAATTTGCTTTGCTGTTCAGACTCTAAAGAGGCTAAATTATCTAGCTTCTTCTGAACCTCTTCTCTGTCGCTCTTTAGCTCATTTTGCCTATTCTCAATCTCTTTTTCCTTAACTTCTACTGCAGCCTCTTTTTTAACGAGTTCGCGCTCCTTTAACTCCAAGGCTTGCTTTACCTTCATTGCATAATCTTGGGCTTCCTTTTTTATTTGAAGTGAGGAATCTTTAGCCTCAAGAATTATTTCTCGTGCCTTTGCACGAGCTTCCGACACCAAACTTGGTTTGTCGGAATCCTGAGAAGAATCCTGGTTATCTAAACCAGGCTCTAATTTTTTTGACTCTGCGGAATCATCGATACCCTGCTTTTTTTGTTTTACCGAGTAATACTGATAAGCCTTTATGCCAAGGCCAAAAGACGATAAAACAGCTAGAATTAATATAATACTTTGCATTATGCCTCCTTAAAACACTGTGACGGTTCCTAAATAAACGAGTTAATGCAATATATCAGAAATAGATAAAGGCTCTAAAAATTAAGCCAGTCTGCGCAAAGCTGGCGCTGTCGATACATGTAATAATCGATAGGTAAAGGCTTTATTAGATTTAGTTAATAATTCTGATATTATATTCATGGCATTAAACTAGATTATAAATTTAGGCTTAGCGCCCGTCATAGATAAACTCTTATGCTATAGGTCTGTTTACTCTACTTTTGTAAACTTTCCCATGTATGATTCTAGTTCAGAATACCTTACCTGTCAATTAAATCAGCTATTAGGGCGTAATTGTACCCCTTGCCGGTTAGATAATTCACCAGCTTCTGCTTCTCCGAATAACGACCGCTAAGCTTTGAGATCAGAGTTGAAATGGCTTTTTTTTGCAGACCCGAGGTATAAAGATCGCTTAATATAGATTCAATTACTTCAAGAGAAACACCCCTATCGTATAAATAACGCTTAAGCTCAAGAGGACTCTTAGGGTTAGGGGAATTGGCGACCGAATTCACTAGATCTTTAAAGTATATGCTGTCGTTTAAGTAGTTTAAATTTTTAAGCCGATCAATCGCCTGCTTTATAACAACAGTACTTTTATCAAACTCGACATCATCGGATATTTTGACCCAATAAGCACTAAGTTTTTTTTCAAGCTCATAAGAGCTGTGAGGCCGTAGCGCTAAATAAGCTACGGCCTTATTGAAAATTTTAGCTTCAAGAGATCTACTCCTCGATTCCATTTTCTTCTGATTCTTCGCCGGAAACAAGCTCTAAAGGAAGAGGTTTAGAGTCTTTCATTTTTGCTCGAATAGATTTTTCGATTTCGTCTCTCACCTTTGTATTTTCCTTCAAAAATTGTTTAGCGGCTTCTCGGCCTTGACCTAATTTTTCACCCGCGTACTCATACCAAGACCCGCTTTTTTTTACAATATCCATCTCGACTCCAACATCAACAAGATTACCTTCTTTGCTTATGCCCTCATTAAACATAATGTCGAATTCTGCAGTTCTAAAAGGGGGAGCAACTTTATTTTTAACAACCTTAACCTTTGCTTTGATACCTATATCTTCAGTTCCCGATTTCAATGCCTGTACTCTTCTTATCTCAAGTCTTACAGAAGAATAGAACTTTAGCGCCTTTCCTCCTGGAGTAACTTCGGGGTTACCAAACATAATGCCTATTTTCATTCTCAGCTGGTTAGTAAAGATAACCAAACAATTAGACTTACTTACGGCCGATGTAATTTTACGCAAAGCTTGGCTCATCAAACGGGCCTGAAGTGCAACAAAACTATCTCCCATCTCACCCTCTATCTCTGCTCTTGGAGTTAAAGCTGCGACCGAATCTATAGCAATAACATCAACAGCATTAGAGCGGATCAAGGTTTCAGCTATTTCAAGGGCCTGCTCCCCGGTATCAGGCTGAGAAACAAGAAGATTATTTACATCTACACCTGTTCTCTCTGCATAGACAGGGTCGAAGGCATGTTCAGCATCTATAAGAGCTGCTGTGCCTCCCGCCTTTTGAACCTCGGCGATTATATGCTGCACTAAGGTGGTTTTACCTGAGGACTCCGGACCATAGATTTCCACAATTCGTCCTTTAGGCAGGCCCCCGAGACCTAAGGCTATATCTAACGCGATTGAACCTGTAGGTATAACCTGTATATTTCTTTGAGGACTATTTTCACCTAGCTTCATAATTGAACCCTTCCCGTAAGATTTTTCTATCTGAGCAAGAGCTGATTGTAGAGCAGAATCTTTATTTTTATCTGCAGTTGATTGGGCTGTTTGTGTATTTTGTTTTGGCATAACTATCCTTTAATTTAATTAAACTAATTGTATACTTATTGAACTTTAATTGTACGTTAAAATCTATCAAAACTAGAGCCGGGCCAAAGCAGAATCTAACCTCCTTAAGGTTGTCTCTTTACCCAAAAGTTCTAATGTATCGAAAATCGGGGGAGTTGCAGTTTCCGAGGTCACTGCGGCCCGAAGAGACATAAAAACTTGCTTTGTTTTGTAACCGCCATTCGTCACATATGAGTGAGACAATTCATCTAAATCGGCGGAGGTCCATTTTTTTGGGTCAACGGCCTTGTATAAAGATAATAGATCTTTAATTATCCTTGCTGATTCGTCTCCTCCAAAAGAAACAATTAAGGAAGGGTCTACTTTTGGATCCGCATAGAAATAGTGCGTAAGCGGCACAAACTCTGACAAAGTTTTCATTCGTTCGTGCACCAAGCTAAGTACTTCTAGATGATATTTTTTATCGGCTTGGGGCAGTTCAATCTCATGCTCTTGCGCCCAAGCAGCAAGTCTGAGCATGAGATCCTCGACGGACAAGGAGCGAATATAATGGCCGTTGTACCACAAAAGCTTTTCTCTATCCATTACAACTAAGTCGGTCTTTCCTATTTTCTCTATTGTAAAATCTTTAATAAACTCATCGAGGGAATATATCTCTTTTTCGGTTCCGGGGTTCCAGCCCAAAAACATTACAAAATTCAATACTGCTTCTCTCAAATATCCCTGCTTTAGAAAATCCATTGCAGCAACAGCACCGAACCTCTTGCTGAGCTTTTTCGAAGATCCCAACTCTTTCAGCAAAGGCAGGTGAATGAATTTTGGAGTCCTGTCTTCCCAGCCAAAAAATCTATACAGTAAAATATGTTTCGGGGTTGAGGGAATCCAATCATTACCTCTAAGAATATGGGTTATGTTCATAATATAATCATCGACCACTACCGCAAAGTGGTAAGTAGGAAAACCGTCTCCTTTTATCAACACCTGATCGTCTATTTGATTAGAATCAAAAGTAATTTCGCCATAAACTAAATCATCGACTTTAATAAGTTCATCTTTTGGAACGTTGAGCCTAATAACATAGGGCTCTCCCTGATCTAGCTTTTTTTGAACTTCTTCACTGCTTAGAGATAAACATTTTTTATCATATCTGGTAGCCGCCATACCTGACTTCCTCTGACCATCTCTTAATTCTTCTAAACGTTCTTTTGAGCAAAAACAATAGTAAGCATGTCCGCTATCAAGAAGCTTCTTTGCGTATTCCTTGTACAACTCTAATCTTTGAGATTGAATGTAAGGTTCGTAAGGACCTCCGACCAGGGGGCTCTCATCTCCGGGTATTCCGTACTTCTCTAAAACCTCAAGGGTTCGCTCCATAGAACCCTCTACATATCTATTTCTGTCAGTGTCTTCAACCCTAACGACAAAAGCTCCTGAGGTGTTTTTTGCCAAAGCATAGTTATATAAGGCTGTTCGAAAATTACCTAACTGAAACTCCCCAGTAGGACTTGGTGCTATTCTGGTACGCATTTTCATAGAACCATTCTAACATAAAGCATACCGTGATAATATTATTATAATGAATCTAGTGAAGGCTTCTGTAATTGGAAAAAGGCTCACAGTCATACTAGCGATACTGCTTGTACTATACATTCTATTCCTTATTACAAAACCTGCAGTTATTAGTGCTTTTTATTATGTCTTCCCGCCAAAAGATCTACCGAATCCAATTTTTGGAATGCTCGATCCTCTTGAGTTTGTTGAGAAACCGGTAGCAAATAATAATTTCTCTATAGAACTAAATACCAGCAATGGAAGGCTTCCGGCCGGCATGCCGACCAGAATGAAGGTATACGAATTTGCGCCGGATTATTTCTCATATGAAGCAGGGCGAGCTGCTCAAGACAATGCTCAGAAGCTAGGTTTCACAGACGACGAGCTGATAACAGATCTTAAGGGGGATTTGTATTCTTGGAGAAGCAAAATATCCGGAGGAACACTTAATATAAACAAAAACACAAAGTCGCTTGAGTTAAAAACTCCATTAGTTGGAAAAAATATTATGTACAAAGCCCAGACTATAAGCTCCGGTTCAGCGGCTCAAGGAGCAATATCCATCCTTACCCAGATTAATAGATTCTCGGACCCTTTATATTCAAAAGGCACGAACACAGTAACATTCGGGAAAATACAAGGAAACAACCTAACTATGGCAACAAATAATACAGAGATCCAATTTGCTAGGGTTGACTTTTTTAGACAAATTGAAACAGTACCTATCCTAGGACCAAATCCTAAAATCGGTCTAATAAACGTTACGTTAAGTGCTGCAAAAATCCAAAACACAGAAATGAACTACCCTTTCATGACAGCAGATGTGCACGAAATCATCCCAAACACAGAAGCGACCTATCCAATAATTCCTATAGACGAGGCTTGGGCTGCCGTGGTGTCGGGTAAAGGAGTAGTAGTAAATGTAACGCCAAAAGGATCGTCCGTTTTTGATTCTACTACGGCACCAAGAGTAGATAGAGCATTAATAGAAAATATATACATGGCTTACTACGAAACGCCCGAAAAACAGCAATATCTTCAACCGATATATGTTTTTGACGGAAAATATAACATTGGAAACGCGCCGGGCGGAGAAATAACTATTTATTACCCGGCAATACAAGGACAATATATAAAACCGTTGGAAGCAATTCCCACCACCCCGACTCCAATAACACAGCCAAGCTCACCCGTACAGTAATACTGACAACCCTCAAGCATCGTTGCTTCGAACTATATCGAACTTAGTGACTAATTGTGAGTTTAGTTAAAATTTGTAACTAGATATAACCCATTCTAAAAGATTCTTTGTGTCAGTAAAACGATCTGAACTTCCCATAACGACAATCACAATGTTGGTGCTATCTTTATTATATTCATACACCAAAACCTCTCCCGCCCCGGCCGTCGTTCCTGTTTTGATGCCAACCGTACCTTCCACGTCAAAAAGGAGCTTGTTGGTATTAGTCATTATTACCTTCTTGTTGGAAAGGTATAAAACGTATTCTTTTGTTTGAACTATCTGTTTAAATAAAGTGTTTTTAGTCAGTTCAACAGAAAGGAGATATAAATCCCAAGCTGAAGAAACGTGATTTCCATTGGCGTCATCTAAACCAATAGGATTAGAGAAAACTGTATCGTCTAGGTTTAAAGAGGCAGCTTTAAGATTCATTAAATCAATAAATTTATCGTAGGTTATTAACTGCTCTCCTCCCAAAGTATTTACAAAACCGCTAGCCAATGCACATGCTGCGTCTCCCGAAGAGCTTACCAATAAACTAAAAAATAGATCGCGGACTGAAACATAATCACCGGCCTGAAAACCGGCCTTCTGATTATCTCCGCGAGTACAGGTAGCAGGCACAAGCAACATACTATCAAGATCATATAAATCATATGCAGTTAAAGCCGTCATCATCTTGGTAGTGGATGCAGGAGGAAGCTTCTGCATTGAATTTTTTTCGGAAAGAATGGTTTGGGTGTTCTTATCCACAATTATGTACGCCAAAGCACTGATTTCAGGCACTGCCGCATTATTTATTCTTTTTGGCAAACTAGATTGAAAGAGTTGTTTGTCGCCAAAAGAGTAATTGTAGGCAGAGTTATAATTAGTAACTAATAAGTAATCCGTGATACGACCTATGGAGCCGCCTAGTGGAATGATAACGAAAACTGCAAAAAAAATTGCAAGAAGTAAAAATCCAAATCGAGAGAATTTATAGGTAGTATTCGAAGAATAGTTATAATCAAGAAATTTCAATGTAGAAAGCACTATAAGTATTGGAATTATAATGAGCTGCTCAAACATTGCTATATGCTAAAATCCAAAATTTTAGGCTTTTCTATGACCATTAGTGACTCGGGCTTCATAATAACCGATGCTGTATGAGCTCCGATGTTAAATGCTACAACTTCGTGCTCCAGCAGTTTAGAATCAAAATAACTATGAAGCCCCATCACACTTCCAAACGGAGGTATGCTGCCTATAACTAGGCCGGTAAGATCTTCTACCTCAACGGGCGTAGCCAACCGAACATTTTCTGCCATAAACAATTTTTTTATCTTATTAAAATCTGCTTTTAAACTTCCGGGAAGAACAAACAGCGAGGGAACATCATCCACATATAATACTAATGCTTTAGCTCCGGAATCAAAAGGGGTTCCTCTTATCTTTGAAGCTTCTTCGGAGGTCCATACAGGCTCATGCTCAAACATTTTATACTCAACTCCGCTTTCCGACAGTAATTTTTTTATGGCAAGTAACACTTTTGAGTTTTTTATTACTTTTTTATCAGACATGCTTTTCAAACACTATATCTAAAATCTACTATTACAACTTCTAGGTAAGTGCTGCCGTTGTAAAAATTTTCCGACATTCTAAACACAATATCAATCTTATCACCCAGAGCAAGCCGTTTCATTATGTCGTGCTCGACACCGTTAAACATCTTCGCTTTAATCTTTATATCATCAGTAGCAAGCTGCAAACTAATGTGTGCTTGCTCTCTCCCAAAAGAATTAATTGATACAACAACTAAATTTTTGGTTAAAAAAATCGGCTCAGGATTTCCTATACCGAAGGGCTTTAGTCTTTGAAGCAGAGAGTTTGTACTTAAACTTATCTCTTCGGGCATTAATTCTAGATCAATCTCTAATGAAGGTACCAGCTGGCTGTCTAGAATATGCTCTTCCGTATATTCTGCAAGCTTTTGCCTTAAAAGACTGATGTTTTCAGTTTTAATACTAAAGCCCGCAGCCATAGGGTGGCCACCGAGCGAAAGAAACAAGTCCTCAAAGTTTCTTAAGATTTCTATAATATTTATACCCTTTACGGACCTTACTGAGCCCTTAGCTACGTCCCCATCTGTACTTATAACAATTGACGGCCTGTGGTACTTTTGCACCAACTTGGAAGCTACAAGCCCTATGATACCCTCATGGTAACGTTCATCGTCTGAGACAATGATTTTAGGCATGCTGGCTTCATCGAAATTTAGACTGGCGAGATCATACATTTCAAAAGTCATATCTTGTCTTTCTTTATTCACATCAGCTAGCATGCCGGCAATTTCACCTGCCGCCAAACTATCATCAGTGGTGAGAAGCTCTAAAGCCTGGGCGGCATCATTCAAGCGCCCTCCCGCATTGAGCCTAGGCCCAAGTACCCAGCCTAATGCGTAAGTATCAATGTCTTTACTATCTCTACCTGATACTTCAAGTAATTTCTTTATGCCGAGTGGGCAATTTGCACTTATTACGTGAAGCCCATCTAGCACAAGCCTCCTATTAAAACCTATTAGGGGCTGGAGGTCAGTAACAGTTGCGATGCTTGCTAAAGCGAGATTGGATGTATTTTTAGACCCAAGAACAAGGCCCAACACCCAAGCTATAGAAGCACCAACCAGTTGATCATTCCACACTATTACATCGGCCTCAGGAAGATTTTGTGGTTTTTGGTGGTGATCAGTAATTATTACCGTATGGCCGGCCTTCTTTAGTTGTGCAGTTTCATTAAAGGCCGTTATACCGCTATCAACAGTGATGAGCACAAATTTTGTATCAGGAGAATATCCGTTTTTTATTAACATCCCGAGAACAGCGGCTACAGAATTTTCTGAGAGCCCGTAACCGTGCTCAAAGCGATTTGGGATAAATGTATAAACACTAGAATAGCCGAGTTCTTTTTTAAGAACGTTATGCATCAAAGCAGTCGCACAAACACCATCCGCGTCATAATCTCCATGAATTATTATAGGAACATTTGCATCTGCTGCTTCTAGTATAGCTTTTTTAGCGTTTCTCAGAGATTCAATAAAATTCCTATCGAAATTTCTGATATATTCTTGTAATTTAGGTGGGTTCAAAAAGCTTTCTACTAGGTCTTCTCCGATATCACGAATTTTAAGAAGATCTTTTATTATGTCATCGGATCTTTGCTCTAGCGCAATTTGCCATCTTTTCATTTTATATCGAGCACAATTCTTCTTCATCTCCCACAAGCATTGTCCGGCCTTGGCTTAATACTTTTGAGATGAATTGATCGTTACGTCTTTTTCTAAATAAAAACTCTTCTGCCCCCATAACCGAGTAATGAATTTCTTTACCTAGACTCTGCTCATAGTTCTTTACAATAGCATCCAAAACTTCAAGATTTATACTCCCAACTATGAATAAATCTATATCCAGCATGGTTGAGGGCTCATTTCGAGAAAATCTCCTCGCCAATATTGCAAATCTAATATCTCCCAGCTTTTTCCTTGATGCTATAATGTCAGCCCCCAAGCCGTATTCTTTTGAAACTAGAGAGAGAAGTTCTGCGTATAAAATGTGTGAGGTGTCTACGGTGTAATAAATTCTGTTACTGCTTTGTCTACGTTTCATAAGCCCTATGTTGTATAAGTTTGACAGCTCTCGACGAACAGCATTAATTTCGGTGTCTATTGCCCTTACTATAGCTCGCACATGCAACGATTCTGCAGGATTTGGCAGCATTAATGCTAGTATTTTTACTCTTACTTCAGATACAAATAAATCTTTTAACATATAAGTTAGGGGGCAGTATTTAAACTAAATACTTATCGACTTTAATAAATTACTTGGTCTATATTTCTATCAGGAACTACCATGATCCAAAAATTTCCCCTGTTAAACACAACTTCGTTGCCACTCTCATCGTACAGCATAGTTCGATCATCTCTAGAAGCCTTGCTCCAAGTAACAGGAATGCTGGTACCGTCAATAAATACAACTCCCTGCCCACTACCTACAAGCTCATAGTCTAATCTGTTCTTATCGTCGCCATCTATAGAAAGTTCTGTTACATACAGCACAATTAAATTTTTTGCACTAACTTGGGTTGTTGTCTGTTCCTGATCAAACAAAGGAATAGGATTGCCTTCTAGGTCAAATCCTGAAAACCTAAGATATGAATTTGTGTCACGATTATATTTCCAAATAGCCGTATAGTCGCCCTCGTACCAAAAATTTACCTGAATGGGTTCAAATTCCCCAACCAAACCTATTTCGTTAGCAACTGGGGGAATTGTTTCATCCTTAAATTTCCAAGGGGTAATTTCTCTTTTCCCTTCCCAACCTAATTCATTGCCCACTTCCCGGAGATACTTCCCATTAACAAAAGCGGTATGTTCGGTGGCAACATTTCTGGGATTATCCCGCCAAAAGTCAGCCCCGCCTTTAAAAAGACTTCGTACCGGCCAGGTATCTATAGCTTCAATTGCCTGGGGAGACCATCCTATATGCATTATCATCGCATCCCCTAATTCTTTAACCGGTATAAAAAAGTAGTGTCGCGCGCTTCTCACGGGCCCGATCTTTTCAGGAGTATTAGTTAAAAAAAATGCAATGAATCTTGTTATACCGCCTTCAGCGACTATTTCATATACAACATCAGTATAAATTAAGCCTGACTGCGGTCGGGCATCAACATGATTGTTTACCATTACTGCCAGGGGCCTATTGTCCAACCATTCCTGTGCAGCAAAAGGAGTATATAACACACCGGTTAGAGGATTCATGACATCGGCCTTCTGAGAACCGTCATTTTGAGATCTCGAAAGAGGACTTTTTAAATCAATCGGATTACGAGCTTTTACAGAGTAAACGTAATAACCTATAAGACCTAAAATTACAGGTATGGCAAAAGCTATTATAAAAATAGTCAAATTCTTTTTGTCTATCTTCTTCTTAGGTTGAGGTTGAACTAGTCCTGAGGAATATAACTGTGTATTATCGATCTCCATAATGGAATTATAGTATTGAGTAAATTTTTTGTCTAGTTATTTTCAAAGTCTGCCGCAAATTATTATACAATTGAGCTCAAAGCCCTAGCTCTTCTTGTATAAAAAGGTCCAAATCTCCGTCTAATACCGCGTCGGGGTTTGTAGATTCAATGCCGGTTCGAACATCTTTGACTAACTTATAAGGATGCAGAACATAATTTCGTATCTGATTACCCCAGCCCGGGGTTTTATAGTTACCCTTAAGTTTAGCTTTCTCATCTTCAACTCGCTGTAGTTCTATGGCATATACTTTCGATCTTAATACTTTCATTGCTTTTTCCCGATTCTTCGCTTGAGTACGCTCTTCCTGACATTCAACCACTATGCCAGTGGGCACATGCCTCAGCCGCACCGCTGTAGAAACCTTATTCACATTCTGACCTCCGGAACCGCCGGACCTAAAAGATTCAAAGGTTATATCAGATTCTGACAATTCAACCTCTTCCCCCTCTTCTATATAGGGTATAACTTCAACTAACGCAAAAGATGTTTGCCTAAGACTATCGGCATTAAAAGGAGATTGCCTGACAAGCCTGTGTACCCCAGACTCTCGTTTTAATAGGCCATATGCGTACTTACCGCTAAGCTCAAGCTGAACGCTTTTATAGCCCGCCTCTTCGCCCTTAACCAAACTTAAAAGGGAAGTCTTCCAACCCTTTCGCTCAGAAAATCTTGTGTACATTCTATAGAGCATTTCTGTCCAATCCATGGCTTCGGTCCCACCTTGCCCGGCATGAATTGACAAAATAGCGTTATCCTTGTCGTGTTTGCCAGATAAGTAGGTTTTAATTTCGACCCTTTTCACCTCATTTTCAAAAGATATATAATCTTCCTCTTCTAGGTACAATTCCAAGAGCTCGATATCCTCAACGTCTCTTTTTAACTCAGCCAGATCTTGAGAGACTTTTTGTCCGGCTTCCCAATCTGCCCACAAAGTTTCATCTTGAAGTCGCAACTCTAATTCTGCTATCTTAGACTTCTTATCATCATAAAACAGGCTTTCTTTTAATTTATCCAATTGAATTTTATGCTCTTCCATAATCTGAATTATATCAGGTGTTTTATTAGTTAGCGTTAGGTATTTAATACCTCCAAGTTTAAAACGAGTTCGTCGCCTTGAGATAACTCCTTGGATAGTATCTTTTTGGCTAAATAAGTCTCTACGGTATCCTCAATAAGCCTGTTGAGAGGTCGAGCGCCCCACTCAATGCTTGTACCTCTGTCAACAAGAGCGTCGATCAGCCCATCTTCATATTGAACTTTAATACCTTTATTTTGAGCCAAACGCTCTACACTTTTTAGACTTAAAAGGGCTATTTTTCTCAAAGATTCCCTATCTAAAGGTTTATATACAATTATCCCACTAAACCTGTTAAGAAATTCTGGGGCGAATTTATCTCGAACAGCGCCTAATCCTGCTTCCTGAATCTCATCAAAAGAAGCACGTTGAGCAACCAAGTCTTGTATCTTTTTGGTGCCCGAGTTGCTGGTTGCTATTATGATTGTGTTTGTAAAATTTACTGTGTCGCCCATAGAATCTGTGAGTCTCCCATCGTCTAAAACCTGAAGAAAGGTTAATAATACCGAAGATTCGGCTTTTTCGATTTCATCAAGAAGCACAAGCGTGAAGGGAGTGTTCTTTACTGCGTCTGTGAGCAAGCCACGTTTTGTTCCATCAGAAGTTCCTATGAGTTTATCCAAACTACTTACCTCCTGGTATTCGCTCATGTCCAATCTAATCATTCTCTCTTCATCCCCAAAATACTCCGTAGCTAGAGCTTTTGCTGTTTCAGTTTTTCCTACGCCCGTTGTACCTACAAACAAAAAGCTAGCAATAGGCTTGTTCTTGTTTCGTATTCCAACACGAGCTCTCTGCAGAGCTTTTACAATCATAGAAATTGCTTGATCTTGCCCAATAACCCTTTTTTTGAGAACTTCTTCTAAATTTAGCAGCTTGTCGCTTTCGTCATCCGAAACTGTAGTCACGGGAACATTAGAAACTCGTGAAATTTCTTTCTTGATCACCTCTCTATTCACGACCCTATCTGTACTAAGACTGCTAACGACCCCTCTCTCTAGAACATTGATGGCAGAATCAGGCAAAACCCTGCCGCCTATATATTGTTTAGATAAAGATATAGCCTCAAGCAAAGCAGGAAATGTAATGGTTACCCCGCGCCCAAGCTCAAATTTTCTTGCCTGAGACTTTAGAATCTCCAGGGCTGTAGCTTCACTAGCCTCTTCCATTCTGATTACTTCAAACTGACGCTCAAAAGATGCGTTCGGTTCAATGTATTTTCGATAACTCAAGGTCTCAGTGGCTCCGATTATTCGTACTGTTTTTGTTGAAATGTGCGGCTCTAAAAATGCTAACACGCTACTACCGGCGTCACCACCAACTCCGGAAACTATATTATGAATCTCGTCAATAAAAAGTATTACCTCCCGAGATCCCTTTACCTCAGCCATAACACTATCTATTCTCTGAGCAACTTCGCCTGCCGAGCTTGTACCGGCGATTAATGATCCGACATCAAGAGAAACAATCCTATTATTCCTCAAAGACTTGTACTCTGTACCTCGCATAACTTCTAAAGACAAACTTTTTATGATTGAGGTTTTCCCTGATCCGGCTGGACCAACAAGTAAAACATTGTCTCGCGAGCCGTCAAGAACACTAGCTATTTCATTAACTATATCCTCGCGCGTAATAATATCGTCAAAATAACCTTTACTGGCCATGTTGGTAAAATCGGAGGAAATAGAATCAAGAAAAGGCGTAACACGGTACGTCATGCCTTTTCCAACCCCACCCAAACTCTTCATTCGATAATCGAGCTGCCAGAAATGTGCTGCTGAAAGTTTTTCTCTTTCACCTACAATCCAAGATACACACTCCAACACCTGCTCATCACGAAGATTGAACTCAGATAAAAACTTCTCTTTTTTCACAACCATGCCTAAAATGGCATAGAATGCTTGCTCAAACTCAACATATCTTGTTTTCATCCGGCTCGCAATATCATAAGAAGATTTTATGAGGTCTGTTTCTTGGAGTTCATATTGATTCAAGAGAAGTAAAAATGACTCATAATCTATTTCAAGTTTTTTCATCAAATAGTGGGTTCTGTAAGATTTCAACGAGTCTTTCCAACTCGCCCCCTTAAGGATTTCGGAACATAAGTCCAAAGCATCAAGTTGAAAGGTGTAAGCTAGCTTATCCTGATCTACGGCGCCTACTCTTGATACAGGGGTTTTTCTATATTTAAAAAGATACAGAAGCACAAGTAAGATAGAGGGAATAATTGCCTCCCACCTATAAATCCAAAACAAAAAAACTGGTGCGCAGAGCCAAAGCACTATAGTACCAAGATACAGACAAAGAAATAGGGTCAAGGCTAAAAATCCAAGAATAACTTCTAAAGGCCTGATCATAAAACCAAAAATTCGCCCTTGAATTGTGTAATCGCCGTATAGCGGAGTGAAAAGAAGTCGTAGGTTTAATAATAACGAAAAATCGTTATTCAATATTTTAAGAGCTCGCCCACCCACCACAAATAAGTATTTAGTTGAATCAAGAAAATACCATTTCAAAAAAAGTTTTAGTCTTTGAGACAGGATGAATAACATAAATAAATGATAGCATATGTGGTTTTTGGGTTGGAGTGGGGGGGGGGGGGGGGGGGGGGGGGGGGC
>JACKGU010000003.1 GCA_020631855.1 Candidatus Nomurabacteria bacterium
TGAACTGTGTTCATCTCCAAATTTTTTTCGGAAAATCAGAAAATTTTATTTGGCAAAATAATGTTTTAGTCTGTATTCCGGATCAAATTTTTGTCCAGTTATAGCTATAGTGAAAGCGATTTTCAGCAACTTATTGGCCACCGCAATCATGGCTACTTTAAATGGTTTTTTCTTTGCAATATAGAGTCTTTCAAATAGTTCCTTACATACAGGGTTAAACCTTTTGGCACTTAAAGCACATTCATAAAGTAACTTTCGAAGATAGGATGACCCTAACTTGCAGATGTGTGAAGCTCCCTTAACACTTACTCCTGACTCGTATGTCCGAGGAGCTAACCCCACATAGGCTATCAAAGCTTTATATGATCCAAACTTGGTAAAGCCTCCAGTTATTAGGATTAAGGTGGCTACCGTTTTGGGACCTAAACCGGGAATTGATCGTAAAGAAGCCTCTAATTCTTTGTAATGTTCTTTAATGCTATTATTGATAAGGCATTGTATTTCTTGTAAATGTTTCTCTAATTTTACTATTTGGCACTTTATTATTTCAAGGGCTTCTTTACTGGGGTCTGGTACAAGTTCAAAGTTTTTTTGTTGATTGATTAATGCCGTCTTTTGTTTTGTTAATTGTGCAGAAACTGTCATTAACTGTTGAAGTTGTCTTAAATGTGTCGGTGGAGCTGTCCAACTTTCAGGCTTAAATACTTGGCCATACTGGGCAATAACATAAGCATCTACCCTATCTGTTTTTGCCCTCTTGAGATTCAATCGAGAAAAATACTTTACACGCAAAGGGTTGACTACACTAACACGTTTATCATGCTCAACTAAATATAATGCCAACCCTACATGATAAGATCCCGTTGCTTCTATTATGCATAAGTCCTGATCACTAAGGTTTTTAGCAAACTTTTGCCAACCTTGAGCATCATTATTAAAACGGCTTTCTTCTAATAGAGCCCCTTGTGATAAAACGCAGACATCAAAACTATCTTTTGATATGTCAATTCCTACAAAACGATCAGATTGTTTCATACTAAATCGGTAAATTTGTGTTGATAAAATAACTTCTGTTATGCCTCATCTATCTTACTCAGGCTTTTTGCCTAACAAACTGTCCGAGGTGAAACAGAGAAAAGGAAGCGGGACTGGCTATCCCGAACTGTCTTAATGACAAATGACTCATTATAGTCTTATGCCGCTTCCTTATTTTTTCATTTCAAATTTACCAAATTTAATTTCCTGCCCCTAAGGTAA